>DAHVAL010000003.1:0-131092 GCA_027314645.1 Nitrospirota bacterium | reverse complement strand
TGTGGGAAGTGGAGGATCCAATGGAACTTGCCAAGACGAACTGGCCGGCGGTGGAACAGTATCTCACCGACTCGACCCTCCTGATTCTTCCGATCGGCTCCGTGGAGCAGCATGGGCCCAACGGCCTCATCGGAACAGACCATCTGGTGTCGGAGGCCCTTGCCCGGGATATCGGCAAAGACCTGAATGTCTTTGTTGCCCCGACCCTCGCCTACGGAATGTCCCACCATCATTTGGCCTTTCCCGGAAGCACTTCCGTCTCTCCCCGGACCCTCATTCTCCTGGTGAACGAAATCCTGTCGGGATTTTACAGAAATGGGTTTCGCCGATTTTTCTTCATCAACGGCCATGGAGGAAACGATTCCTCCCTCAAGGCCGCCTTTTCCGAATTTCTCCTGGATCATTCCAAAGCCCGGACATCCCTCGCCAACTGGTGGCTCCTTCCCGAGGTGATGGAGCAGGAGAAGGCCTATTTCGGTGGCGTCAACGGGTACCATGCCACCTGCGGTGAAGTGGCGGTCACCTGGCACCTTTTTCCCGACCGAGAAACTCCCATTCCCCCCGGACAGGCGCCGGATCCTCACCACGAATGGCCGCTTGGGCCGGAAAGGTTTCGGGCACTTTATCCGGACGGCCGCATGGGGTCCGATCCCTCCTTGTCGACCGGAGAAAAGGGGAGAGTTCTTTATGAGATCGCTTTCCGAGTCATTCGGGACAAGGTCCGGGAATTTGGGTCTGCCCCCTAAGGGTGAGGAGTTCTAAGGTGATTCTTGTCGTCGCAAATCAGAAGGGCGGATGTGGAAAGACCACCACGGCAGTCAACTTGGCCGGGGCATTTTCTCATCGGGGAATGGATGTTCTCCTGGTGGATTCGGATCCGCAAGGTTCCGCCATGAAATGGCGGGGGCTCGCTACGGACTCATTCCCCGTGGGGGTGATCGCCCTTCCGATGCCGATCCTTGACCAGGAGATTCCAAAGTTGGCGAAAAAATATGATCTGGTCGTCGTCGATACGCCGCCTGGAATGGAGAATATTACCCGCTCCGCCCTCGTCGTGGCGGACCTTGCCATCATTCCTCTTCAGCCTTCCCCTCTCGACCTTTGGTCAGGAACCGACATCGTGGCGCTTGTGAGAAGGGCCCAGCAGATCAACCCAAGGCTTGTCATCCGGCTGCTTCTCAACAGGAAAGTCCAGGGAACCCGGCTTTCAAGGGAATCCGAGGACGCCTTGAAGGAATTCCCGTTTCCCTTGTTCGAAACATCCATTCATCAAAGGATCGCCTTGGCGGAAGCGGTTACCGCCGGGAGGACAATCCTTGATTTTTTTCCGGATGGGCCTTCCGCGTCTGAGTATCGGGCCCTTGTCGAGGAAATCATCGCCGTTGGAATGGGAGAGTTCTCATGAAGCATCCTCGGCCGTCCCTTAGAGAAATTGTCCGGCCCCCTCAAATCTCTGACTTTATCGAAAAAGGCGTCGTCACCATAGGCGCTTCCCCTGCACAGGGGGATCAGGAAATTGATCTCAGGGTCCCGATTCCGGCTGAATTGTACGAAGCTCTCCTGGTGAAGCTCTCCGATCAGGGGAAAACTCTTCCTGAGTCATTTCGGGAGATGTTGCTGGATTTTCTCATGAAAGATGCTTGAGGGTGAAGGGTCTCCGACGTCCCTCACGGCCTCTTCGGCCGGGGGATGGCGTTCTCCTCGTCCGGACAAGCCTGGCAGAATCCTACCCGGAATGGGATGAGGTCCGAGGACGGCTTCTTGAGGTGGGTCTTTGTCCTGTCTTTGCAAGCGATCCCGACCCTTCCTATGCCCCTTACGCCGACTCCGACAAAAATAGGCTCAGGGAATTTTTCAATGCCCTGACAGGGCGGCCGGAACGTGCGATTCTCCCCTATCGGGGAGGATCGGGAAGCCTCCGTCTTCTCTGCGAATGGGAGGAGCCTGAAGGAGGCCTTGGAGAGGAGATCCCTGCCGTCTGCGGATTTTCTGACATGACCTACCTTCATGCCGCGCTTGCCTGCAGGCTCTCCCTTGTCACCTTTTGGGGCCCGAATGCACGGGAGCTTCGGGACCGGGACACCTTTTCCTTCTGGTGGGCCATGCTTTCAGGAACGGTCACCAAAGGGGATTTTCTTCCTCTGGGAGAGGCGCGGACGCTCCGGCCAGGCCGGGCCTCGGGGCCGCTTCTTGGGGGGAACCTCGAATCCCTGGCCCATTTGTGCGGGACTCCCTTCCTTCCGGATCTTTCCGGAGCCATTCTTTTGCTCGAGGATATTGACGAACCGTTGTATGCCGTCGATCGGGCCCTGAGGACTCTGTTCTTGGCGGGAGTCTTGAAGAAGGTGTCCGGTGTTGTGGTGGGTCCATTTACGGGATGGGAGCCGCGGAGCGATGATCCGGCTTCGTCAGTGGCGGATTTGGTCCTGTCGCTGATCCCGGATGTTCCCGTCATGGAGGCGGGTCTTCCCGGCCACGGGTTCCCGATGGCGACCTGGCCGTTGAATCTTGCCGTCGATCTTCGATGCCCGCAATCGACTCTCGCTCCTACCCTCCAATTGCTCGACGCCCCCTTTGAACAGTGTCCCAGCCGAACCCCACAGGCAGGATAGGATCACGGAATATCCTCATCCTGCGTTTCGACGGACCGTCGGTTCCCCATGAGTGAAATGATTGTGCCGGGGGGAAGGATGGTGGATTTGAATCGGGCGTTCGGGAATGCGCGCCTGTTCCGCATCGTCATGTTGACGATATCGATTCTTCCCAGAAGATCCCCGACCACAAGAAGCCCATTCCGGTAGGAAAGCTGGACCGGCTCGATTCCGACATCCCCGGCGGCCACCGGAACCGGGGGGGTGACGGGGGTTCGTTCGGCGTTCCCCACCACGGATAAGATCTTGCCGGGTTCGAGAACGACCTTCCTGAAGGTTCCTTCGCGCATGATGGGCAAGGTGACTGGATGGTCCGAGACATTGACGGCCTGGATGAGTCCGGCCTCCAAGGTATCTTCGATGTCTCCGATGTAAAGAATTCCTCTCTGGGGATCGTAGGCGAGGGATCGTGGACGGAGCATCGCCTTGATGGCGGACATGGGGGTTTCCTTGATCAGATGGGTTCCTCCTCCGGCGATCCGAAAGCCCATTCCCGGGCCGAGTTCGTGGAAGTCTCCGTTATCGCCTCGGAAAGGAATCGGAATCGGAGATTCGGACAGATTGATCTCGAAGATTTCGCCCTCACGGTCTGCGGTGAACAGTCTATCCCCGCTCGCGACAATCGCGACCGGAGTCATGGTCGATGCATAGGCCGGGAACGGATCCGGCCCCGGCCGGGGATCTGTATCGGCGTCCCGGGAGGCTGCGAGAAAGATCTGGCCGGGCCTGACCAGGACTTTCCCGAGGATTTTTCCCTCCAGGACCGGGATGAGGCGGGGGGCAGAGGTGTTGTTGAGAAAAAGGATGTGCCCTGTTTCGCCGACGATGTATATGCCGTCCTGGTTGGCCGAAATGCTGATCGGGCTGATCCTTGCCCGCAGGGCGTCGATCGGTTTGGCTCCGAGAGCGATGTGTCCTCCTCCGGCGATGTCGGACAGATATCCCGGCTGCAATGGCATCGTGGTGGCCATTCCAAGGAGCTTGCCCATTGTCGGGGAACGTTTGAGGAGTTTGGGAATATGGGCACCGGCGTTGATCCGGATCCGGGAGTCGGGGATCAGGATGATGTCCTGAATTTTGTTGGTGAGGTTCAAGGCCTCAATGCGGCCGTTTCCTTCCGCAATATAGATGAGGTCGCCGGACTCGGAGATGGAGAGCGGGGAGAGCCCGAGCAAGAGTGCGGGTTGGGGGATCGTGGAGGAGAGAGGAGCCGTATGGGTGTTTCCTCCGACGACGACCGCCTGACCTGATTGGACCTTCACCTCATGCACTCCCTTTTCATCCACCTGCGGGACGGTTTCCGGAAGCCCGCTGGCGTTGATGAAGATCAGAGTGTGTCGGGTGTCGGAGACAAGGATATTGTTGTTCCTGAAGAGGAGCGAAACCGTTTCGATCTCCAATTGGGAGGAAAACTGGGGAGTCGTGCTCGGGTAGTAATGATAGTTCCTGGCGGATGCCAGAGCTTCGATCGGGGTGGAAAGGAGGGAAAGACCCAGAACGGCAAGAAAGACCCCCTCCCGGCGAAACGAAAAAGAGAGCGACATGAAGCACACTCCATGAAGATGGTAATGAATAAATCCAGCGGCAATCCGCCTCTTCAAAATGATACAATAAAAATCGGTCCAAAATCCTTTAAGAGGATCGATCAGTAGGGCACAGGAGGATCTGTGGGGTTCAAAGTGGTCATCGGGGTATTGGGGTCCGCCCTTTTGGTGGCTCTCGTTGTGACGATGGTGAGGATTTCAGGCCCGGCCGTTGAATCCGATGGTCCTTCGGGCCTCATTAAAAGGGAGTCGGCCCTTCGGGACAAGGCAGAACGGATCCTCAAGGAAGCGAATGGGCGATTTTCCTCTCCGAAAGGACCTGTCATTGCGTCCTCGTCCCTCCGCTTTGAGGGGGAGGTGTTGCGAATTCAGGTTGGTCCGGGGTGGGACCGGATGCGCCGTTCCGATCGGGCCCGCTTGGTGGAATATGTGGCGTCCGAATATGTCCCTTTCTGGAAGACCCAGATGAAAAGCCGGCGGGAACCCGCGATCGTTCTGCGGGAGGGGGACCGCCGGGTCGGTCTCCATACGCAGATCGACCACTGGGTCCATTGACGATCGCTTGCCCCCAAGGCGTCAAAATGGGTAGGATAAACGGATGTTTCGGTTTTCTGGCAATGTGTGGAGGGAGCCCATTTGGGGTGGATCCAGTCGAGCGGTGACAGAGTCAGGACCACACTCAAGACGCAATTTCTCACGGGTCTTATCATCGTCTTGCCGGTGGCCCTGTCGGCCTACATTCTCTATCGAATCTTTGTTTTTCTCGATTCTCTTCTCGATCCCCTGGTAAATCTCCTTCTGGGACGATCCATTCCTGGTTTGGGAGTGGCGGTTCTCCTGGGAGTCATTTTCTTTGTCGGGGTCGTCGCCACAAATGTGCTCGGACGAAAGCTCCTGGAGTTGGTGGAGAAGATTCTCGGCCGTATCCCCATTTTCAAGAAGCTGTATTCCGCAATCAAGACCATCCTCGATGCCTTTTCTCCTTCTGGCGGAAAGGGATTCAAGAAGGTGGTGCTGGCGGAATACCCCCGCCAAGGGGCGTATACGATGGGCTTTATGACAGGATGGGTCACCCTAGAAGGAGATCCTGTCCGCTATGCATCGGTCTTTTTCCCCAGCAACAATCTCTATATCGGGGTCCAGGCCTTCATTCCCGAGTCGATGCTGATCGAAACAGAGCTTCCCGTGGAGGACGGGATCCGAATGATTCTTTCCGGCGGACTCGGCATTCCGTCGCGGCTTCCGGTTGTCCGTGTCCCGGACGAGGTCTTTCATGATCATTGACGGGGCGATCCTTGCGGCCGGGTTAGGGACCCGGATGGCCTCTCCGATTCCAAAGGTCGAATCGGCCGTCCTGGGCGAGTCGCTGATCTCTTATCCCTGGAGGGCCTTGCTCTCGCTCGGCCCTCGTCTTGGAAATATCCATATCGTGGTTCGCCCGGAAGGATTTTCGGGAAATCCGGGTCTCGACGATCCTTCGGGAAGAGAACCGATCCTGGTCGTCCAGCCGGTCATGGATGGAACCTGGGGCGCGGTGGAGGCGGTGGCGACCCATCCGTCGTTCCATTCCGGAAAATCCACCCACCTCCTCGTCGTCAACGGAGACGGTCCGCTTCTTGACCTTCCTCTTCTGGAAAGATTTGTCGAGTCCGCGAAAGAGTCTCCCGCGACACTTCTCCTGGCGACCTCTGAACTTTCCGATCCGTCGGGGTATGGCCGAATCATACGGAGCCGTTCGGGGGAAGTTGTTGACATTCGTGAAGAGAGCCGCGCATCGGAGGAAGAAAAAAAAATTTCGGAGGTAAATGCGGGAATCTATCTTCTTCCCAAATCCATTCTCCAATCCGCTGTCTCCCGGATTCCTTCCGATCCGGTCAAAAACGAACGGTTTCTGACCACCCTCGTCTCGCATGTCCTTCGGGAAGGCGGACAAATCCGAACCCTCCCGATGGCTCCGGAATGTATTCTGAGCGTCAATACCCAGGAAGAACTTTCGGAGGTGACCGCCCTCCTTCGGGATCGCATCAACCGGGGGCATATGGAGCGCGGAGTCACCCTGTGGGATCCGACCCGGACGGATATCGGCCCTCGGGTGACGATCGGTCCGGGGACGGTGGTCTTGCCGCAGACGGTGCTTGAGGGGAAGACGCGGATCGGGCATTCCTGCCGAATCGGGTTGGGGGTCCATTTGACCGACACCATCGTCGGAAACAATGTGACCCTCCGCGATTATGTCGTTTCCTCGGCGTCCATCCTGCGGGATGGATCGGTTGCAGGTCCGTTTGCGCATCTTCGTCCCGGGACGGACCTTGGGGAGGGCGCGCATCTCGGGAATTTCGTCGAAACAAAGGCGGTTGTATTGGGGGCAAAATCCAAGGTGAATCACCTGTCCTACCTCGGGGATGCCGAGGTGGGGGAGAGGACAAATATCGGCGCGGGAACAATCACTTGCAATTATGACGGATACGAGAAATTCCGGACAACGATCGGATCCGATGTTTTTATCGGAAGCGACACCCAGATTGTCGCCCCCGTTCGTGTGGGAGACCGTTCTGTCATCGCCGCTGGCTCGACGGTGGTGTCCGATGTCCCGGAGGACGGGCTGCTCATCTCTCGGTCGACCCAGGAGATCCGGCCGGAGGGGGGGACCCGGTACCACAGGCGGAGGAAGGACCGAGAAAAAGGGAAATCGCGGTCGAAGGCCCCCACGAACAAAGGACAGGAATAATGTGCGGAATCATTGGATACACCGGACCGCGGGAGCCCGTCGGGGTGGTTCTCGAGGCCCTTTCCCGGCTTGAATACCGCGGGTATGACTCCTCGGGAATTGCTTTTTTCCGCGACAAGGGGGAGGTGGCGGTTGCGCGGGCCTCCGGGAAGCTGTCCCGTCTCGTGGAGGCGCTTGAAGGGATTTCAGGTTTGGCGGGGTCGGCGATCGGTCATATTCGATGGGCCACGCACGGAGCCCCGACCGAAGAAAATGCGCACCCCCATCGGTCAGGGCCGATTGTCCTTGTCCACAATGGAATCATCGAAAATGAAAAAGAACTTCGGCTAGATCTGGAGGAAGAAGGATTTACCTTTACGTCGGAGACCGACACCGAGGTTCTGGCGCATCTTGTTCTGAAGGCCTTCCTGGAGTCGGGAAATCTGACCGACGCCGTCCGGAAGGGTCTCGAGAAGGTTGAGGGAAGTTATGCCATCGCGGTGATGTGCGAGGCTCGTCCCGGGGAGCTGGTGGCGGTCAGAAAAGGGGCGCCGTTGGTTCTGGGAGAGGCGGGAGGGGAGTTTTTTATCGCCTCGGACGTGCCGGCGTTTCTAAAGTGGACGCGGAAGGTGATGCCGCTCCCCCCTGAGGTCGTGGCGACGATTTCCCCATCCGGGCTGACACTTCAAGGATCTAAGGATGGAAGGACCGTGTCCCCCAGGTTTGAGGAAGTTCCCTGGGATCCGGTTCAGGCCGAAAAAGGGGCGTTCCGCCATTACATGGAAAAAGAGATTTTCGAAGGTCCCCGGGCGATCATGGATACGCTTGAGGGGCGTCTTGGAGAGGACAATACGCGGGTGTTCCTCCCGGAACTCGTCCGCCTTGGTCCGAATCCCCCGGAAATCGTCTTTGTCGCCTGCGGGACCTCCTACCACGCCGCCCTCCTGGGTCGTAGAATGATCGAATCCTTGTCCCCCGTGTCTGTCCATGTGGAAATTTCCTCGGAATTCCGGTACCGTCCCCTGCGCTACCGAAAAGGGGCCTGGGTGATCGGAATCAGTCAGTCGGGAGAGACTGCGGATACATTGGGTGCGTTGGATCTCGCCCGAAGGGAAGGGTTCCTGACGATCGGCATGACCAATGTCGCCGGGTCGTCGATTACACGGGACACGGAGGCGGTTCTCCTGACGCGCGCCGGACCGGAGATCGGAGTTGCTTCCACCAAAGCCTTCATGGCCCAAGTGACCCTCGTCTGGCTGATCGCCCTTTATCTTGGCCGACGGGAGTCCCGGGAGGTGAAGGAGTCTTTGTCGGGGCTCGTAAGAGCCCCGGCCCGGTTGGAAGGCTTCCTGGGATCGTTTGATTCCGACGCCATCTCTCTTATGGCCCGGAAAATCCTGGACTCCCGTTTCGTAATCTTTATCGGAAGAGGCCTGGACTATCCTTTGGCCATCGAGGGTGCCTTGAAACTCAAGGAGATCACCTACCGGCCCGCCGACGGGTATCCGGGAGGAGAGCTCAAGCACGGTCCCATCGCGCTCGTTGAGCCGGGAGTCCTTGTGATTGCGCCGTTGATCGACCCCGATCTGCGGCCAAAGGAATTATCGAACATTCGGGAAATAGAAGCTCGCGGAGGGACGGTTCTGACGATCGGGCCTGCCAGAGCCTCGAAGGAATTCAGCCCTTCCTTTCCACTCCCTGATTGCATAGGCTGGGAAGGAGTTTTCTCCGCCAGTTCAGTCCTTCAGCTTCTTGCCTACCACGCGGCGAACCTGGCGGGCACGGACGTGGATCAGCCTCGAAACCTGGCCAAATCGGTGACTGTCGAATGAAAATGATTGCTGAGGAGTGTTGACGCATGGCGCATGAATGGACAATTGAGACAGAAATGCTCGTTCCCGGAAAAGTCGAGGTGGTCGTCCCGTCCTTTTCTCCCGACGGATCCAAGGTTGCCTTCGTGCGTCTGACGGATCCCGATACCATTCATGAAACCCGTGACCTGGGGTGTCTGACTGTTCTGGATTCAAAGACCCGGGAAACGCTGCACGATGTTGGGAAAAATCTCGTTGCCGTCAATTACCGGGAACGGGGGCGCGGAACCGATGAGCTGATTTATGTGTGGTCTCCGGACAGCCGATACATCACGTTCCATATGGATCGTCCAAGCTGGGAGCATCACGGCGCACGGTGGTCCCTTCAGAGACTGGACACCAGGACGGGGCAGGTTGAGGCTTTCCCGTTCGACTCCGATCAAATTCGTCCCCATGCCCTTCTCCCTTCTCCAACCGGGAATCTGTTGGCGATCCATACCCGCCAGCGATGGAAGCCCTATACCCGCAAGGTCTTATGGAAGACAACGAAACACGTGGTCCTTGGCGATCAGCTATTGGTGTGCGGACCTCTTGGGGAAAATCCGGTCAATCTGATCGCATGGCCCCCTGAACGTTATTCGCACGAAGAGGCCCTGGGAGACTTTCACTGGTCTCCGAAGAGGGACTCTCTCGCCTATATCGTCCGGTTCAAAATCGGCCGTTTCCGGGAAGAATGCCTCCTTTTCCTCTGGGAGCCGGGAACGGGGTCCCGCGAATTGTTCCGGACGCCGGAACACCTGGACCATTTTTCATTTTCGCCCGATGGAACCACGCTTTGGTTTCATACCCGTGACCGGCGGATCGAAAATCCCCAAAAACGCAATACCATCCATCGCCTTGACTTGGCTTCCGGGGAAGATCATGTGATCATGGAGCACCGCGAGTTTTTCTATCCCCTCCTCGCAGGCTCGGGGACCTCCGTCCTCATGGAAATGCAACTCGAGGGAGGAGGGCGCGGATTGGCTCTTTATCACCCGGAAGACGACAAGGTGGTTCCGGTGGTCAAAACGGGATACAGCCTCTATCCGCTTTGGTCCCCGACGGGAGAATCCTTCCTCTATCTCAGAACCAAGCCGGATTCGAAACCCTTCTGGACGTGGCCGACCGAACCGTTCCTTCAGAAAGTATCGGGAGGCACCCCGAATCGCGTCCTTCCGGTTGACGCCACTGCAAAGCTGGTGAACTGCCGTCCGGCTTTTTCGCCCTCCGGACGGGAGATTCTGTTTGTGGCCAAGGATGAAGCGGAAGAAACACCGGACCGTTTTGCCGGTCTCTGGCTATCCAGGGTTCTCGAGTCTGGAGGAGCTCCGCCCACTTGAGCGATGCCAGTTCTCACGAGGGTCCTCTGAATCAGGAACAGATGGCCGCCATCCATCATGACGGGGGCCCTTTGCTTGTCCTTGCCCCCGCCGGATCGGGAAAGACGCGGGTTGTCATCGACCGCCTCCTGGCCCTCATCTCCCGGACAGGGGAGGGGGGAGAGCGTTTTTTCGTGGCCACCTTCACGCGCAAGGCCGCCGGCGAGCTGGCGGACCGGATTGCCAAAAAGCTTCCTGGAACGAACCTCCCATGGGTTGGGACCTTTCATTCCCTTTCCGCCAGGCTCTTGCGACGTTTTTCCGAGAAGGCGGGAATTTCCCCGGATTTCACCATTTTTGACGCGGGCGATCAAAAGGTGCTTGTCCGGGAGATCATGAAACGCCATCGCATTGCAGAAGAGGACATGAATCCCCAAGACGTCCTTCGGCAGATCGGCCGGTGGAAGAACGCGCGCCAGCATCCCGGGCCGGATCTCGCCCGGCGTCTGTTCGGGAAGAATCGCTGGCTCGCCACCTGCTACGAAGAGTATGAACATGGCCTGAGGTCAAGTCGTGCGCTCGATTATGACGATCTTCTCCTCCGCCTGGTGGGACTTCTAGAGGCGTCTCCTGATGTGGCCATGGAGCTTCGGGAACAGTTCCACCACATCCTGGTGGACGAATACCAGGACACCAACCCGCTGCAGGAGGAACTGATCCGCCTGGTCTCCAGAAATCGCACCAATGTGACGGTGGTGGGAGACGATGACCAAAGCATTTATCAGTTTCGCGGCGCGGATGTTTCCCATATCCGTTCTTTCGGCGACCATTATCCCGGGGCCAGAAAGGTTCTACTGACGCGCAATTACCGCTCCACTCCTCCAATCGTGGAGGCCGCCGCCTCTGTCATCGAAAAAAACGGCCGAAGATACGAAAAGCAGGTCAGGGCGGTTCGGGAGTCCGGGGTTCTCCTCTTCCTGAAGGAGGTTTCTTCGGAGGAGGAAGAGGCCACCCACGTGTGCGGAAAAATCCGGGAAGGGATGCGCGGAGGCGGCCGATATGGAGACACGGCCATTCTCTTTCGAACCCACGCCCAGGCGCTTCCGTTTGAGAAGGCGCTGGCGCTCGCGGGCATCCCTTTTTACCGGAAGGGGGGCGGAGGATTTCTTGAAGGGCGGGAGGTCAAAGATCTCCTGGCGTACCTTCGGGTCATGGCCAATCCCTTCGATCGGGTGAGCCTCTCCCGCCTGCTCAATGTTCCCTCCCGTGGGCTCGGCGAGAAGGCGCTGGAAGAACTGGCTGGACTTGGGGCCTCTCAGCCGGATTCCCCCGCCTGGGACCTTCTTGACCGGTTGGGGCTGAACTTTCGAAGATCGGCGGAGAAATTACCAGAGCTCTCGGCACTCCTTCGCGAAGGAGAGGAGGCGGTGCGAAACGGAGACTCTCCTCTCGCGTTGCTTGAAGAGATCCTCCGGAGAACCTCCTATCAGGAATGGGTCACCCGCACAGCGAAGGCCCCTGTCGAAGCCGAGCGGAGAATCGGGGCGGTCTCGGAGCTTCTCCGGCTGGCGAGGGATTTTTCCCCTGAAATTTTGGACAGACGCCTTCCCGTGCCCTGTTTTCTGGAGGGATTGGCCTTGGCTCAGCAAGAGACGGGAGCGGAGGATGAGGGAGGCCGGGTGGCCCTGATGACCATCCATCAGTCGAAAGGACTGGAGTTCGACCAGGTCTTCGTTGTGGGTGTCGAGGACCAGATTCTTCCTCTCCGGGGGAAAACGCCCACGGACATCGAGGAAGAACGGCGGCTCCTGTATGTTGCGATGACCCGTGCGCGCCTCAGGCTTCATCTCTCCTGGTCTCAGACCCGACGCCTTTACGGACGCACCATGTCGAATCCCCCGTCTCCTTTTCTCAAGGATATTCCCGACCATCTTTTCGAAGGTGACCGGCCGGAACGCCGTCTTAGAAGTCCCGTTCAGCCTTCGAGAGGTCCCTGGGAGCTTCGGCGACACCCCGCCCCGACGAACGGGTGGGTCCCGGCGGGTCGGAGAGACGGTCTTTCACGGCCCATTCGCGGGACCGTCCCGGATTCTGGGGAGCGCTTGGGGGAGGCGCCTTCCCCGGGGGGGAGTCTCCGCCGGGAGAGCGTAAATGTCCGGGACCGGCGTCCCGAATGGATCGGCCGGAAAGTCCGGCATCCCCGCTTCGGAGAGGGAGAGATCACCGATGCCTTTTCCCCGGACCCGGATCTGGAGGTGGTGATCCGTTTTTCGGATGGGTCCCGGCGAACCCTGCTGGCGCGAGTCGCCAACTTGACCGTCCTCGATGGGAAGATTCCCTGACCAGGAAAGGCGGGGTCCCTCTCAAGAGCCAGAATTATTGCTATAATTGGAAAGTAACCCTGAGCGGCGTGCTCGGTCGATGCCAAGAATCTGAAAGGAAGTGAGTTGTGAATCTTTCCAAATCCGATGTCCTCCATGTTGCAAGGCTTTCCGCTCTTGCATTGTCGGAGGCCGAGGTGGACCGAATAGCGGGCGAGCTTTCCGCGATCCTCAACTATGTGGAGGGCTTGTCCTCTGTGGATCTTTCAGGCATTCCGGCTGAAGAGGGATCGCGTCTTCCGACCGCCCTTGCCGAAGATCTGCCGGTCCAGTCTCTTTCCACGGACTGGGCCCTGGCGGGCGCTCCGGATCGTTCCGGGCCTTTTTTTCAGGTTCCACGTATTCTTGAAGAGGGTCGGTAAGCCATGCTGAGATCTTTCCTGCGCTCCAAGATCCACCGGGCTACCGTGACCCAATCCGAACTCGACTATGAAGGAAGCCTGACGCTTGATACCGATCTGATGGAAGCCGCAGGACTCCTGCCCTTCGAGGAAGTGGTCATCAGCAATCTCAATAATGGAGAACGTTTCTCGACCTATGTCATCGAGGGTGCGAAAGGGTCGGGAACGATCTGCCTGAACGGCCCGACAGCCCGGAAGGGGATGGTGGGGGACCGGATCATCATCTTTTCCTACGCATTGGTTTCCCCGGAAGAAATTCCGCACCTTCAGCCCATCATCGTGAGAGTGGACGGAAAAAATGCCATTACTAGCCGGAAGATGGCGAATACAGCCCCCGGGGGGGGAAAATGAGCAATCCATTTTTCTCCTCCCTGGCGGAATTCGCCAAGGGCCGCGATTCACGGAAATTCACGATCGAGGAGGTGGCCCGCTATTTCATGTCCCGGACAGAGCAACTCAACCCTTCTCTCAATGTCTGTTTATCGTTGAATGAGAACGCGATCAACCGGGCCCGCCAGCTCGATGCCCGTTTGGCACGGAATGGGGCCGATTCCCCATTTTTCGGATATCCCATCATGATCAAGGACAACCTTGAGATGGAGGGATTCCCGACCACCTGCGCCTCTAAAATCCTTGAAGGATATATTTCCCGGCGCACCGCGACTTCGGTCGCCCGCCTTTTGTCCTTGGGGGCGATTGTCCTTGGAAAGACCAATCTCGACGAGTTCGCCATGGGATCCTCCACCGAAAACTCCGCCTTTGGACCCTCCAAAAATCCCTGGAATCCCACCCGGGTTCCCGGCGGGTCGTCGGGCGGGTCGGCTGCAGCGGTGGCGGCAGGGCTGGCTCCGCTTTCCCTGGGTTCTGATACCGGAGGGTCGATCAGACAGCCGGCGGCTTTTTGCGGGGTCTTGGGAATCAAACCGACCTATGGTCGGATTTCGCGGTCGGGATTGGTGGCTTTCTCGTCTTCGCTTGACCAGATCGGTCCTTTTTCCGGATCCGCGTCCGACGCTCTTGAAGCGCTGGTGGCGATGGGGGGCCGGGATTCCTTGGACATGACCACGACTGAGCGTGATCCGGGAGAGATGCGGAGGGATTTTGCTGCAACAAGAATGGAAGAAACCCAGATCGGGATTCCTGAGGTCCTCTTCGGAGAAGGGCTCGATCCCTCGATCCGAAAGCGCCTCCTTGAGCTTAGGGAGGCCCTTGGAGGAAAAGGGGCCCGTGAAGTTCCCGTCACCCTTCCCCATTCCGCCTACGGGATCAATGTCTATTATCTCGTCGCCACCTCCGAAGCGTCCTCCAACCTCTCCCGATTCGACGGCGTCAGGTATGGGTTCAGGGTCAAGAATCCCGCGGATCTTCGGACCATGTATGAGGAGACACGGGACGCGGGATTCGGGGACGAAGTCAAACGGCGCATCCTCCTGGGAACCTTCGCCTTGTCCGCAGGCTATCAGGAGGCCTTCTACAGAAAGGCCCGTAAGGTCCAGAGCCTGATCCGCAAGGATTTCATGGAGGCGTTCCAGCATTGCGATGCGATTCTGACGCCCACATCGCCAACCCCGCCCTTCGCATTCGGAGAAAAGACCGGAGATCCTCTATCCATGTATCTCTCTGATGTGTACACCATTACGGCCAATCTTGCCGGGCTGCCCGCTCTCTCGGTCCCCGTCGGTCTCGACGGCCAGGGACTCCCGGTAGGGGCGCATCTGATCGGCCCTCCTTGGTCGGAGGGGCGTCTCCTGAAACTGGCGGAGTTCATTTCTGCCCTCTATCCGATGCCGCTTCCGGAGGTTCATGCCGGGCATCCCACCGTCAAAGGGCCTGGAGACCGAGGATGAGCACGTCCATTCACAAACGGCCCCTTTTCAGAGGGTGGGAAGTGGTTGTCGGGCTTGAGGTGCATACCCAGCTGCTGACCCGTACGAAGCTCTTCTGCCGTTGTGACAATCGATTTGGAGCCCCTCCCAATACATTGGTGTGTCCGGTGTGCCTGGGACATCCAGGCACCCTTCCTGTCCTCAACGAAGAGGCGGTCCGATTGGGCATTCGCGCCGGCCTTGCCGCCGGCTGCCGGATTTCCCCGGTCAGCACCTTTGAGCGGAAGCATTACTTTTATCCGGATCTTCCCAAAGGGTACCAGATTTCTCAGTACGCTCAGCCGCTTTTGACCGGAGGGTCCCTCAAGATCAGGACGGACGCCGGAGAGAGGGAGATCAGTATCCATCGGATGCATCTGGAGGAGGACGCCGGAAAGAACCTTCATGCGGGAATTCCCGACAGCAGCCATGTGGATCTCAACAGGGCGGGAGTCCCCCTCCTTGAAATTGTTTCTGACCCCGACATTCACAGTCCTGACGAGGCGGTGGACTACTTAAAGCGTCTCAGACTTTTGCTCAGAACCACGAGGGTCTCGGATGGAAACATGGAAGAGGGATCGTTCCGCTGCGACATTAATCTATCGATTCGGAAGCCTGGAAGCACCGTCTTTGGAACCCGGGTGGAAATCAAGAATGTGAATTCCTTCCGGTTTGTCCACAAGGCGATGGTCTTCGAGATCGATCGGCAAATCGATGCGATTGAGGCGGGGGAAAAAGTGCTCCTGGAGACCCGCCTCTTCGACCCCTCCTCCGGCCGCACCAAGGCCATGAGAAGCAAAGAGGAGGCATTGGATTACCGGTATTTTCCGGAGCCGGACATCCCGTTGCTGGTGGTCAGCGACTCCATGATCGACTCCCAAAGGAGAGCGCTTCCCGAACTTCCGGAACAGCGCGCCGACCGGTACTGCGCCGCACTCGGGGTTCAGAGGGCGGATGCGGAAGTTCTGGTCGCCGAAGAAGAGCTTGCCCATTATTTTGAGGAGGGAATGGAGCGGTTTCGTTCGACCTCCAAGGGGGAAGAGTCCTTCAAAAAAGCCCGTGACCGCTGGACATCCTTCATCCTTTCGGAGGTTCTTCGGGAAACAAACCGTCGGGGGGCCGATGTGCTGTCGGGGCCCACGTCCGTCGAACATGCCGTGGGGCTGATCGACCGGGTCCTCTCGGGGTCCCTTTCCTTCTCTCAGGCCAAGGAGGTCTATGCGAGGGCGATCGAGGAAAAAAAGACTCCCCTGGATTTGGTGGAAGAATCGGGGTTGGTTCAGATGTCCGGAGAAGATGAACTTCTGGCACTTGTCGAGGCGGTCCTGTCGGACAATCCCGGAGAGGTGGCGGCATACCGGGGAGGGAAGGAACGTTTGTTCGGCTTCTTTGTGGGATCGGTGATGAAAAAATCCAATGGCAAGGCAAATCCTGAAAAGGTCAATGACATCCTCAAGGCAAAGCTGAATGGATAAAAGGATGGGCAAGATTTTCCTGACGGTCCTGTTGGGGGTCCTTCTCATGGGTGGGTCGGCCCGTGCGGCCGAAGACCCGTTTGATTATCTTCCCCTTGTTCCATCGGAAAAAAATTATTCCGGTCTGGGAGGGAAGGTCCAGATTCGGGAAACGATGCGGCCCCTCCCTCCGGAAGGATCTCGCCAGAGGGTGGAAATGGTTCGAAAGATCGTCTATCTGAATTTCCCCGCAAAATCGATTACCTCCACCTACTCCTATGACCCGGCGACTGGAAATTATTCCAAGGAATCAAGCACCTCTGCGTTTTCAAAGTCTTTGTACCGTTACCACCCGCCGCTTGTCCGGGTCCATCTCCCATTTCGGAAGGGAGACAAATGGGAAGGAGAGGATGGCCAGAACACCATCGTCGACCAGGTGTGGGGGCAGGTCCGAATCACGCTACCTGCCGGGACCTTCCTTTGCTGGGTTATCCGGCGGAAACTCACCTATGATTTGATCAGCCGCCGGTCCACACAATTTCTCTATGAATATTACGCAAAAGATATAGGATTTGTGGGGGAAGGGGGCTGGTCCTCGACAGGGAAATGGCACTGGTCGAAAAAGCTCCTTTCCTACAAGATGGGATCGGGTCAGCCGGCAGGGGTGAGCCGTTAGAACGAAGTCCGAAGGAGCGGGAATGCCGTGGCCCGACAAAGGAGAGGAGTCATACTGGGGATCGCGGGGGGGATCATTCTTATCGGATTCCTGAGCTCCCTTGGGGGACGCTGGTTGGAAGAACGGCCAGGATTTTGTATTTCCTGTCATGAGATGATTTTTTTTGGGCATACGTGGAAAGATTCGGGGGCGTCCGAACATCATGGGACATGCATTGACTGTCATTCCGGTCCCGGACTCCTTGGTGCCGTGGCTGCGCAACTGACCGGGCTCAGGGAACTCGGCGCGCATTTTTTTAGCCATCCCCATCCCGCCACTTCCTACGGGCCGGGGATCGTTTCGAACGCAAATTGCATCAAATGTCATGTCCGCGGCTATTTCAGGCCGGCTCACAAAGGTTTTGACGCGTCCGCCCACGAGTGCGCCTATTGCCACAATCATTTCGAAAACCGGGATTTTTCCGGAGAGATTCCGCTCTCGCTGGAGCGGTACCAAGAACGATTCGCGAAGGGAGAGGTCAATGAGTGAAATCGATCGTGTTCATGGACGGGAGGTGCTTGACTCCCGGGGAAACCCGACCGTCGAAGTGGAGGTGGTCCTTTCTTCGGGAGTCGCCGGCCAGGCGATCGTTCCATCGGGAGCCTCAACGGGGACGAAGGAAGCCCTTGAGCTCCGAGACCATGATCCGAACCGTTTCGGAGGCAAGGGGGTTCGAAAGGCCATTGACCATGTGGGCGGCGTCATTCGGGACGCAATCGAAGGGCTGCCAGCGGAAGATCAGGTGTTGATCGATGAAACGCTCATTTCCCTCGACGGAAGCAACAATAAGTCGGTCCTGGGGGCCAACGCGATGCTCGGGGTGTCGATGGCCGTGGCAAGAGCCGCGGCAATGGAACGAGATCTCGACCTCTATCGTTGGCTGGGAGGCTCCCTCATGCGGGTGCTTCCGACCCCTTTCATGAATGTGATCAATGGGGGAGCGCATGCGGACAATAACCTCGATTTTCAGGAGTTCATGATTGTTCCGCACGGGGCCGACAGCTTTGCCGAAGCCCTTCGGATGGGCGCCGAGGTTTTTGCATCCTTGAAGGGGGTCCTCAAATCCCGTGGGCTGACCACCCTGGTCGGCGATGAGGGGGGATTCGCTCCTTCGCTCTCCTCCCACGACGAAGCCTTCGATTTGCTCCTATCAGCCATTGATCAGGCGGGGTATCGGCCTGGGGAGGATGTTTCCCTGGCGCTTGATGCGGCTTCGTCCGAGTTCTACAAGGAGGGGGTCTACCTCCTGGAAGGCGGTCAGAAGAAGCTCCGCTCGAATGAGCTCGTGGACTATTACGCAACCCTCGTTTCTCGCTATCCAGTGGTGTCGATCGAAGACGGGCTTGCAGAAGACGATTGGGAAGGATGGATCGAGATGACCCAACGGATCGGGTCCCGGGTGCAGCTCGTGGGGGACGATATTTTCGTGACCAATCCCGGGATTCTTGCGGAAGGGATCCGGAGCGGCGTAGGGACGGCAGTCCTGGTAAAGCTCAACCAGATCGGAACGGTCACGGAAACGATTGAGACAACCCGAATGGCGCTCTTTCACCGGATGGGGGCCATGATTTCCCATCGATCCGGGGAAAGCGAGGACACCTTCATCGCCGATCTCTCCGTGGCGACAGGGGCGGGTCAGATCAAGACCGGGTCCTTGGCCCGGGGAGAACGGACGGCCAAATACAATCGTCTCCTCCGGATCGAGGAATCCTTGGGAGACACGGCCCGGTTCGCCGGACTCACTCTCCTTCGCACAAAGTAAAGGAGCCAGGGTGGGGAAGGCCGAAAAAAAGGACATTCCGGAAAAGGGACCGGGTCAGCTCCTGGTTTATTGGGTGGCCGGGGCCGGCCTCTGGATTTGGACGGTGTCGGCGCTCCTTTCCGGAACGACGGGGGTCCGTCCGCTGGTGACCTATCTTTTCAAGGAAAGGGAATCGAAGCACACACTTGTCCGGATAAAGGAACGAGTGGGTGTTCTGGAAAAGCGCGTGGCCGCTCTCCGATCCGATCCGTTCGCCATGGAGCGCCAAGCGAGAGAGAGAGAGCATAGGCTCAGGCCTGGAGAGATCCTCGTCCTGCCCCGGGAAACGAAAGAAGGAGCAGGACATTGATTCCCCTCTGTAAATCCGTTAGGATCAACCCTTGTTGCTTGTTCGTAAGGGCATGAATTTGCGACGGGTGTCGCTTGGGTCAATCTTTTGAGCCGGTCTGGAAATGTCTGGATCGCCTTCGTGGGAGAATGTTAGCGCATGTCAAGTGTCATTAAGAAGCGACGCAAGAAGATCCGAAAGCATAAATACAAAAAGCTGCGAAAGCAATCCCGCCACAAGAAGAAGTAGAGGCCCGGGAAACGGCGGGAGGGGATAGGTCGTGAACGAACGAAGGCTGGTGATCGGCGGGACGTTTTTTCTATTCCTGGTGTCTTCGGGAATTGTCACTTACGAGCAGATCCAGATCGGAAATCTCAAGGGTCAACTTCGTCACATGAAAATCCTGATGCAGGCCGGGGTGCATTCCGTCCCATCCCTGCCTCCCACTCCCTCCGGGCCGTCCGGTTCGGCGATCACGGGAACGACCAGCTTCGAATCGGATACTGTCAGTACTGCCATGGGAATCAAGGACTTCTCCCCACTTCTCCCGCCCATGGTGTCCCAGGGTCGCCTTTTGCACCTGACTCACCGTCTCCAAGTCCGATTCGTGGCCTACCATCTCGTCGTCTTCGAACTCCAAGACCAACAGGGTCATGCTATACCGGTTCTTTTCAACGTCGAGGATCCGCTGACTTCCGTCACTTGGCGGTATCTCTATTCGTTTAATTCCCGTTAACACCCTCTTCCCGTCAATGGTCTCTTCCATCGCTCCATGAAAAGAACGAATTCTTGCGCGTGAAGATGTGTCCCCCGAATGTCACGGATGCGGGACACGCCCAAGAAGCGGAGCCGGGAAAAAAAATAAGCGCAAATGATTTTTTTGGAAGGGGAAGGGCCCGGGTCAGAGCCCTTCCCGTGAAGTCAGAGCGAGGGAGGCGGAACTCCTTGGACCCCCACTTTCTTTAAGGCTTTGAGCGGTCCAATGATCACCGTGACAAAGTGTTTCCCCCGGAGAAGGGCCTGTCCTGCCTTGAGGGCGGATTCCGGAGTGACCTGTCGGACCTGCTTCGGATAATCGGTGAAGTACGCCAATCCCAACTGGTCTTTCCAGATGACCAGAAGGAGGGAGGCAAGCTTCGAGGTGGTGTTCATCAGAAAGGGGAATCCCCCTATTAGCTGATCCTTGACGGCCGTGACGTCCTTGGCGGAGGGAGGAGAGGCCAAGGACTGGTCCAACACTTTATCCATGGCAAGGAGGACCTTTTTGGTGTTGGGGGCGTGAGTTTGGAAATTGACAAGGAAGGGACCGGGGTGGCGTTCGGCCATAAGTCCCGAATGAATGTAGTAGACCAATCCCATTTTCTGCCTGATGACGCGGTTTAGCGTGGAGGTATTGGAGGCTCCCAAGACCATGTTGAAGACAAGGCTGTTATAAAACGACGGATCCTTTCGGGCGATGCCGGGAGTCCCATAGAAAACGGTGGATTGCTCCAATTCGGGTTTGTCGATGAGGAAAACCCCGGGGGTGAGCTTCTCCGTGGCCTTCCTGGAGGACGCCGGGGCCGGGGCCGAGGACGACCAGGACCCGAGAGAGTGTTGGGCCAACCGGAAACCTTCCTCGGGAGTCAAATCGCCAGCCAACACAAGAACGGAACGTTCAGGTCGATACTGACTTCTCACGAAGTCGACGAGGTCCTCGCGGGTGATCCCCTTGAGGGACTCCGAGGTTCCGGAAGCCGGATGCCCATAAGGGCCGTGGCCGAAAAGAAGCCGGAAAAAGGCGTTTGCGCCCTTGGGCCCCGGGTGGTTTTCGGAGTCGATGAGCGAGGCGGTGTAATTATTCTTTTTTTGGGCAAATTCTTGGGGCGGAAAGGTGGGCGATGAGACCATCTCCGATGCAAGAGAAAGAAGGGTCGGTGTTTCGCTGGAAAGACTATTTCCCGAAAGGACGGTCATGTCACGATCGGCCGAAGCAGACAAGGAGCCCCCGGAGGCGTCAATGATCCGGAAGATGGAAGGGGCATCATGATTTTTCGTTCCCCTGACAAGCAGGCTTGCGGCGAGCGATGCGGTTCCCCCCTTGCCGACAGGATCCTCCGCCGATCCTGCCCGGATCCCGATACGAAAGGAAATCAGTGGGAGATCCGGCCGGGGAACAACGTAGACAATGAGACCGTTTGGCAAAGTTTTGGAATAAATGTCCGTATGCATCGCCGGAACCGGAAATTTGACGACCGCCGGTCCCGGGGTTATCTTTTTTCCCGATGGAGGAGGAGCGGAGGTCGTCGATGTCGGCACTTGGGCGCAGGACGCAAGGGCGATCAGGAACGGGAGAACGATTCGGGATACGGATCGGTGGGTCGGCGTGGACGTTCGATGGGTCATGTCGATCTCCTGCTAAGGGGACGCCCCCCTGAAGGGGGGTGTTCGCCCTGGTCTGGTGTCTATCTGACAATGCGTCCGGGCTTGCTGAACGAGGGTGTCCCAACCTTGCCGGTCGGGAAAAGATATCCGACGGTCTCGTTCGAGGAACGAAGGTATGTTCTGGCCACCCGGCGAAGATCCATGGCGGTGACATTCTGAATGTTTCGAACGTAGTTGGTGAGATAGCTCATGGGGATGCGGTCGGCCGACATCATGCCGTACATCATGCCCATCCCGAAAGCCGACTCCTGATCTATGACAAACTGCGTAAGGATCTGCTTTTTCGAAGACTCGAGCAGTTCGTCGGTGACCCGGGTGCGCTTGATTTGCCGAATCACGGCGTCAAGGCGCTTTCTCAGGATGGGGGGATTCGACGTGGGAAGTCCCTGGGCGTAAAAGTAGAACAGGCCGGGATCGGCGGTCATCGGATCGTAGGATCCTTCGGCGTCGACGGCCACGGGATGGCGATAGATCATATCCTGGTAAAGAAGGGAGGTTCGACCTCCTGAAAGAACCTGGGCCAGAACGACGAGAGCCATGGCGTCCCGACTCCGGAAATTGGGAGCATGGAACGCCATCATCGTGATCGGAAGCATGGCCGGTTTCCTGACCACCGTCATCCGAAGACTCCTCTGGGGGGGCTCGGCGGGGAGACGGGTATGTGGGAGACGGCCTGGGGGAATGCTTCCGAAGTAAGACCGGACCTTATGAATGAGGGATTGTTCATGAATGGGTCCCACCACCACGATCGTGGCGTTGTTGGGCATGTAATGGGCCCGGTAGTAGTCCCGAATGTTGGTGCGTGTGGTGTGCTGGATGTCCTTTTCCCACCCGATGACCGGGTTGTGGTAGGGATGAACAGAGTAGGCCGTGGCATAGACCCGTTCGATCAGCTTTTGGGTCGGATCATCGTAGTCGTTTCTCCGTTCCTCGAGGACGATGTTCCGTTCCCGTTCCACTTGGGCCGGGTCCAGGAGGAGATTGGTCATTCGGTCCGATTCGATCGCCAGAGGAAGGCCGATCTTGTCGGGGGCGACGTTTTCGAAATAGGCCGTGAAATCATAGTCGGTGAAGGCATTGAGTTGTCCTCCCACGCCGTTGATCAGAGTATCAAGCGATCCGTGAGGGAATTTTTTGGTCCCGGTGAACATCATGTGTTCATTGAAATGGGAAATGCCTGTTCGGCCCTTTTGTTCATTCCGGGAGCCCACACGGTACCAGACCTGGAAGGTCAAGGTCGGACTGTAGGGATTATTGACCATCACAAGGGTTAACCCGTTCTTGAAATGATGAACATGGGGAGAGAGAGCCAGCCTGATCGACGGGGTATTTCCCTCTGTGGTGGGTGTGGCGGCAGGGGATGGACGAGGGTTCGACACCAGAAGAAAAACGAACACGGCAAAGGTCGAAATCGCCACAAAAAAGGACCGAGGGACAACGAGGTTCATCGGGCAGGCTCCCATTGATGGTGTGAGATGCGATATTGAAGGTGCAGAGGCTGGGGAAAATGACATCCCCGTCAATTCCCCTTGAGAATGGGAACTTGGCGCTTTTCCTCAAGGTCGATCAGTCTATGATAAGTTTTTATGTCGGTTCGTGAAGGGTCAAGGGCCTGCAGGACCGAATCGAACCAGGCCTGTTTTTCAGGGGTGTCGGGACCTGCGGCCTCATATCGCCTGTTGAAGGCTTCGACGGCTTCGGGCATGAGCGCTTTTGGAAAGCGTTTCCAAAGCGCGGCATAAATCGTTTCGTCCGTCGCATGCGTTTGGACGATACGGGCAAAGTCTTCAGCGGTGATCCCGAAGTGTCCCAGCAGGATCTGGTCGAGGGGGCAGTTGTACCGGTATTCTCCCAGAGTTCCTACATTCGAGGCCCGGGCTTTGTCGATCATCCGCTTGAGATGATCGACTCCGTGGAGCCGGTCGATCGGGCTTCTGGGAAAGTGTTTCGTCAGATCCATGGAACTCCTCCTTGAATTTCGAAGGTGCGGGCTTCATCCGGGCCTTCGCGGACGGCGAAGGGAGGCATTTGTTTTTCGAGGATAACACAGGAGGCCAATCGGGAAAAGTGAGCGGGCGAAGAGTAACGCCACGGTCCACGATCAGGGCAGCACGAGGGGCGGCCAGAGAGGGTCTTCACTCTGTTGGAGTGAATTGCCCTTTTAAAGATTTCCGTCTATTCTGAAAGGCGGGTTCGGATCCCGGGTGCACACGTGAGCCTGGATCAGTCGAACCCCTTGCCACGTCAACGTAATCAAAAGGGGTTGTGCCTTGACACTTCTGGTATTGGTATTGTTGTCGACGATTGTGATCGCCCTGGGAGGGGTGTCGATCTCCCTAGGTCTGGGGATTAGGCATCCAATTCGCGGGGCTGTGGCGCTGACCATCGGCGTTCTCGTCGTTCTGGCGGGGATGACTCTGATGTACAAGTCCCTTCAACATAAAACCCTTGCCAGTCGTGCCGACAACGTCATTATCAACGCAGAGCATTTCTTGACCTTCCGCAACAGGCACCTATCGACCCGCCCGGCCAACATTCGGGTAAAGGGTTCCGGGGGCCCAGTCAAACCAAGCCAGAAGCCGGTTGTCCAGGGACGATAAAGGTCGCCCTTGTTTGCTCTTTCGGAGGGCGACAATCGTTTGGGACTCGCGCTGGGATTGGCGTTGGAAGAGTCGGGACCAGTTGATGACGCGGACGACATAGTGCTCGACGGAGTGGGAGCCTCGGCTGTTGACATACCCCCCGTGTCTCCACCGTGCCCGTCCCGCATTATATGCCGCAACGGCATCGGCCCCATAGGGGTGTTTCTTGAGCAACCAGGAAAGATATCGGACTCCGAGAGTCAGATTGACCGTTGGATCGTAGAGTTTTTGAATTGAACCTTGCAGGCCCATCCAGCGCGCTGTTCGTGTCGTGATCTGCATCAATCCCCTCGAGATATCGTGAATTCGCTCTTCCACCCGTCTTTTTCCAGGGTCGAAATAGGTTTCTTGTGCGACGATCCCGGCGACGAGAACGGGATTGATATGATGTCGGCAGGAGATTTCCGTGATGAGCTGCGAAAAGGGAACAGTCGGGGAGAGAAGATGGGCGCTCAGACACCATGCGACAGAGTGATGAATCATCCAGTTCAATGCCAAACCTCCTGATACGGGTTCCTGATAGCCCCAGAGCGTTTTCCTTCCCCCTTGGAAGCGGACTGAAAGGCTCTGTCATCCGTTCTTGCCGGCGATCCCCAGGATGCCGACGCCCCACACGGGGTGCATGGGCCCTGTGGAGTGATGGTAAATGTCGGGACGATTGTGGGGCCTCTTATAAGCAAATTATATTGGAAAGATGGCCTGAGGTCAATAAAAATGATATCTGATGCTAACATATTGATATAGAAAGAAATGTTTGATTTCGTACTGTGATGGACGTCACATTCTGGAGAAATAGTTAATTTTATTAAGATATGAAGGATACTTCATTGATTCATACTCCCGACAGATGGTTGTCGAAGGCAGGGGTGGCTTCCCGCAAGGATGTTCTTGAATGGATCGGGGCCGGGCGGCTCTCCCTTTCAGGACGGTTGGTCGATCCTGATCGGGCCATTGCCGCCCCCGACTGCGCTCCCGGGACGGCCATCCTTCCTCCGTTTTGCCTGGACGGGATTCTCCTCAAGCCGCCCCCTCCCCTGTTCCTCCTGCTCAACAAACCGCGCGGAGTTCTCGTAAGCCTCCGGGATCCCCAAGGTCGACCGGTGGTGGGGGATCTCCTGGCCCGTTCATCATGGGGGCAAGCGGCATTCGGGGCCGTGCGTCCGCTGGGAAGGCTCGACCAGGCCTCCGCCGGACTCCTCCTGTTGACGAACTATCCGGAGATCTTCAGCGATTTTCTCGAGCCTTCGGCGGGGACTCTCCGGACCTATCGCGTCCAGATCGCTCCGCCCATCAGAAAGAAGGACCGGGACCTTTTTTATTCGGGAACGGCCGGAGGCCCTGCGGGGTATGGAGTGATCGAGGTGACCTCCGAGCGGCGTTCTTCGAAGAAGGAGTGGATCGTGGTGAGGCTTGCGGAGGGGCGCAATCGTGAAATCAGGAACTTCCTGGGGTGGTATGGATACCGGGTCTTGCACCTGATTCGGACGTCCTTCGGCCCGTTTTCTCTGGGAGACCTGCCTCCGGGGGATTTTCTCGACATCACCGATAGGGTCGGCGAAGCAGGAACCCGATGGACGAAATGGGTGCCGACGAAATGAACGCACCTCCCTTTAGAGTCATTTCTGAACGAGGGCTGGGAGACCCACCCATAGTCACTATCGACGGGCCTGATAGGACCCCGGGGGGTCGTTCCAATTTCCTTTGAGACAGGAGGATGACCGGACCCGGTTCGATCGGTCCTTGCGCTGGGGAGGTGGCAGTTTTTCGAACGCTCCGATTTTGTCTTAAATAACGGGGGGTTCCCCCTCAACCGCTCCTCCTTCCCATCGATCGATCGCGGGTCGTGAAAACCTCCGTTGGTCTTGACAGAAGGGGATTTCAGGATATATTTGAATTAGAAAGGAACAACGAATCATGAGATATCACAAACAATCACTTTCGCCGGGATTCTTCCCGGCCTCTAAAAAGGAGAGACGTATGGCCAGTCTGCTACGGTGGGATCCCGTCAAGGAGTTTGATGAGCTTGCACGCCGTTTTACCCCCTTTGTGCTCCGTACCCCGGAAGTGCGACAGGACGAAGGGCAAGGAAGAAAAATGGTGGAGTGGGCACCGAGTGTCGACATCTCCGAGGAAGAAGGAGCGTATGTGGTGAAAGCCGAGCTCCCGGAAGTCCAGAGAGAGGCCGTAAAAGTCCTTGTAGAAAATGGGATTCTGTCCATTTCCGGTGAACGAACCAGAAACACGGAAAAAACGGGGATCCGGTATCACAGGGTAGAGCGGGAGTACGGTGCGTTCCTGCGCTCATTCACGCTTCCCGAAGACGCCGACCCGAAAAAGATCTCCGCCAACATGAAGGA
Organism: Nitrospirota bacterium; assembly: GCA_027314645.1. GTDB lineage: Bacteria > Nitrospirota > Leptospirillia > Leptospirillales > Leptospirillaceae > UBA4572. The sequence goes on along the minus strand of DAHVAL010000003.1, from coordinate 104,692 downwards.
CGGGGTTTTAACAGTTCGGATCGAGAAGCTGGCGGAGGCAAAACCCCTTGCCGTCGAGATCAATGTCGAATAAATCGGCGTTGATGGATGGGGGGGATGAAATCCTCGATCCGGATTTAAACCCGTAATTGATCCCTTTTTGGAGGGACCATCAACACCTTTGTGAAAGGGGACCCTCGGGTCCCCTTTTTTTGTTGGGAAATTTCCTCTCTTATGCAATAATCACCCCGAATGGCATCCCTCTGAAAGATGAATGTCCGCAAAATAAATCGAGGTCCTTCTTGTCCGATTTTTCTTCGTGGAATGCGGTTTCATCATCCCCCGGTTTTGCCTTTTTTGATTCCGGAATGGGGGGGTTGTCGGTCCTCCGTCATTTCCTTGAACAGTTTCCCCAGGAAGATTTCGTCTACCTTGGCGATATGGCCCGATTCCCTTATGGTTCAAAATCGCGGGACACGATCCGTCGGTTTGCCTTGGAAAATGCCTCTTCGCTCCTGGGGTTCCACCCTGGGACAATAGTGGCGGCCTGTTTTACCGTATCGAGCCAGGCCCTTGATGATCTCATTCAGTTCTGTTCCCCCGTGCGCGTTGTCGGTATGCTGGAAGAGGGGGCCAAGGCGGCTCTTCAAAGGACGCGGAGCGGATGCCTGGGGGTTCTCGGGACAGAGGGAACCATTCAAAGCGGGGCGTATCCTTCGCTCCTCCGGCGGCTTTCAGGAAAGGAGACACAGGTGGTGGGCGTCGCCTGTCCTCTCTTTGCTCCCATGGTCGAAGAAGGCTGGATCGATGGGGAAATTCCCGAGCGTGTTGTGCGGGAATACTTGTCGGTGTTGTTCGATTCAAGAAACACCGGGGTCGATACCGTCATCCTTGGGTGCACCCATTATCCCCCCCTTCTTCCCCTTCTCCGGCGGGTCTTTCCCGAGATCCTTTTTATCGATCCCGGGCTGGAGCTTGCGAAGTCGGAGTTGCGATCGAACACGATTCAAGAACGAAAAGGGGACGGGCATATCGCCTACTTGGTGACCGATGGGACGGAGCGCTTCCGTCGAGTGGGTCAACATCTCCTGGGAAGGGCGATCGAAGGGGTTCGGGAGGTTTCGGTTCCACCCTGGGATCTGTTCATGCGTGAAAAAGCGGGGAGGATCGAAGAATGAGGGGCGATGGACGAAAACCGGACGAATTGAGGAGCTTGATGATCGACCCTTCGCCCAATCGGTATGCGGAAGGCTCAGCCCTCATAAAAATGGGGTATACCCATGTATTGGCCACTGTGAGCATGGAAGAAAAGGTTCCCCCGTTCCTGAAGGATCAGGGACGAGGCTGGGTCACGGCCGAATACGGGATGCTTCCCCGGTCGACCCATGAAAGGTCGCCCCGCGAGGCGGCGAGGGGAAAGCAGACCGGGAGAACCCAGGAAATACAACGGCTCATAGGACGCAGCCTCCGTTCGATGGTGAATTTTGAAGGGATGGGAGTGCGGACGGCGACTGTCGATTGCGACGTGATCCAGGCGGATGGGGGAACGCGATGCGCCGCGATCGGAGGAGCCTTCGTTGCATTGGCCTTAGCCTTTGCCAACTTGAGAAAAACCGGTCTGATCGAGAAAATGCCCCTCCGGGATTACCTGGCCGCAGTATCGGTGGGAATGCTGGAGGGAGAACCCTGTCTCGACCTGTGCTATACGGAAGACTCCACGGCCGATGTGGACATGAATGTGGTGATGACCGGACGGGGTGACCTTGTGGAGATCCAGGGGACAGCCGAACATCGGTCCTTTTCAAGGAAGGATACGGACCGTCTTCTGGATTTGGCCTGGAAGGGAATTTCCGAAATTGTCGACCTTCAGAAACGACTCGTCTCCCTCGAATGAGGAATCACAGAATCGGATACGCGATTTTGAGGGACTTTTGGGCCCTCATGCGAAGAGAATCTCCTGCGAGAGCTTGAAGGATTTCATTTTTTCGGCGAAACGGAGGACCATGGACCGGCCTCCGCTGACTCTTCTTGACGTGAGGGAAGAGTGGGAACATCATTACGTCCGGTTTCCTCATTCTCTTCTCATTCCGCTCTCCCGGCTTCCAGAAAACATGGGGGAAATTCCCCGGGACCTTCCTGTCATCGTGTACTGCCATACTGGGGTACGATCGATCCTCGCCTGTTATTTCCTCTGCCAGAACGGATACAAAAACGTCTTGAACCTTGACGGAGGGATCGATGCCTATGCCCAAAGGGTGGACCAGCGGCTGCCCCGGTACCGGCTCGGTCTTGGTCGACGGCCCCCGGAGAACTTTCCCCAGACGAAATCCCGCAAGGACCCCGGGCGGCCCGAAAACGAATGGGGGAGCGGGATGAGGGAAGGGTGTCCGCAGTGATTTCCTGAAAGGGCTTGTTCCCGGAAGAAATGTCCGGTATGATTTTCTTTAATGCAAGAAAACCTCCTCTATTCGCATACACCGCCCGATGATCTTTTCCATAGAACGCACCTCGGATATCCGAAGAGATTAAAGGGGACCGCTGAAATGCCACAGTCCTGTTCAAGGATTCTCCTGAAGGGTGAGCCGGCGAGCATTGTCCGGACCAGCCTGGACCCACGATGATCACCCTTTCAGGAATTTCGAAACACTACCCGACCAAGACCCTGTTTTCCGATCTTTCCCTCCGGATCTCCTTGAGGGAGAGAATGGCCCTTGTTGGTCCGAACGGCGCCGGCAAGTCCTCGCTCATGAAAATTCTCGCGGGGGCTCTCGAGCCTGACGATGGAATGGTCAGCATGCCTCCCGGATACCGGGTCGGGTATCTCCCCCAGGAGGTGGTGGTCGAGGGAGAGATGACCGCCGTCGCTTGTGTGATGAGCGGCGACGAGGAACTCATCCGTCTCGAACGGGAGATGCGGGATCTTGAAGGGAAACTTGCGGCAGGCGATACGGGCGTTCTCAATCGGTACGGAGAGGTTCAGACCCGGTTCGGCCTTCTTGGGGGATTCGAGCAGGAGACCACCGCCCGCAAAGTGCTGGCAGGTCTCGGATTCGATCAGGCCAGGATGGACGCCCATGTCTCCGACCTTTCGGGAGGATGGAGAATGCGCGTGGCCTTGGCCAGAACCCTGGTCACCAATCCCGACCTCCTTCTCCTCGATGAGCCCACCAACCACCTCGACATTCCCTCCATCGAGTGGCTGGAATCCTTTCTCCTGGACTTTCCCGGAGCGGTCCTCCTCATTTCTCACGACCGTTCGTTCATGAACGGGGTCGTGGGAGGGGTGATCGAACTTTCAGGCGGAAAGGCCACGGTCTACACGGGAAACTATGATGCCTACTTAGAGGAGAAGGAACGCCGCTCGCTGGCGCTCGACGCAGCCATCGCACGCCAGCAAGAGGAAATCGCAAAAACTCAGGATTTTATCGACCGGTTCCGGGCGAAGGCGACCAAGGCCACGCAGGTGCAGAGTCGCATCAAGGCGCTGGAGAAGATTGATGTCCTGGAAAAGGAGCAGACCCAGAAGACCGTCCGCTTCACCTTTCCGACCCCCATCCGGTCGGGGGAAGTTGTCGCGACATTGTCCGACATCGAGAAATCCTATGATGGCCGGAAGATCATTCAACCCTTCAACTGGATATTGCGAAGGGGAATGAAGGTCGCCCTCGTCGGGCCCAATGGAGCCGGCAAGTCCACCCTCCTCAAGATCATGGCCGGGGCGGTGAAGCCGGAGGCCGGGTCCTATACGACCGGGACGAATGTCAGCACCGCCTATTATTCCCAGCATCAGCTCGAAATTCTCGACCCTTCCCACACGGTCCTTGCCAGCATGGATTCGGTGGCTCCGGACTCCGAGTCGCAGACGCGCATCCGGGGTTTGCTGGGAGCCTTCCTTTTCCGGCAAGAGGATGTCTTCAAGAAGGTCAAGGTGCTCTCCGGCGGTGAAAAAAGCCGCCTCTCCCTCGCAAGGATGCTTCTTGCCCCGGCCAATCTCCTTCTTCTCGACGAGCCGACCAACCACCTCGACCTCCCGTCCAGGGAAGCCCTGGTTGCTGCTCTCGAAGCCTACAGCGGGACCATGGTCTTCATTACCCATGACCGCTATGTCATCGAAAAAATTTCAACCGATATCATCGAAGTGCACCCAGGATCGATCCGGCTGTTCATGAACCACCGGTTTGAAACCTATCGCGCCAAGCGCAACGCGGTCCTGACCCTCGCCTCGCCATCCACGGAAAAGGGACAATCCGGCGGCGGGGCCGATTATTCTTCCGGACCCACCCCACGCCAGGAGCCGGGGGACGATCCGGAAATCATCGGAAAACGGCTTGCATGGGTGGAGAAGGAAGTCCTGGATCTGGAAGAGGAAGTGGAGCGTCTGACCCAGGCGGCCTCGGGAAACGGGTCCGAAGCCCGCAGGGCCTCATCGAAGCTTTCTGTCGCAAGGAAAAAACTACAAGACCGGACCTCCGAGTGGGAGCGCCTTGGGACCCTCCTCGAACGTACCGTTCAACGCCATTCCTGATCCGTCTCCTGAGGGGGCTCGGGAATGGCAGGGAGAATATTGAGAAATGAACTCTGCCAAGATCGATCCCATCCCTCAGAACACGACCCTTCCGGTGACAGTGTTCTACCATCGGAACTGTTCCGATGGATTCGGGGCGGCCTGGGCCGCATGGAAGCGATTTTCCGGAAAAGGTCCCCTCAATTTCGTTCCGTTCAATTACGGAGACCCTCTTCCTGCCATCCCCGAAGGTCATACGGTGTATATCCTCGATCTTTCTTTTGACCCCGACTACTTCTCGGAGCTTCGGAAAAAGGCGCGAACGGTCGTCCTTCTGGATCACCATAAGAGTGCCATGGAAAAACTCCAGCCGCTCTACCCCGATGATCCGAATGTGGTATTCGACATGACGCGCTCGGGGGCGATGATCGCATGGGAAACCTTCTTCCCGGGAGAGCCTGTGCCGAATCTGATCCGCTACGTGGAGGATCGGGATCTTTGGAGGTGGACCCTCCCTCTTTCCCTTGAGATCACCACCGCCATGGCGTCCTACGCGTTCGACTTTGACGTGTGGGATCAGCTTTATCAAACCCTCGGATATGCGCCTCTTTCAGAAAACAACGCCTTGGTGATCGAAGGGCGATCAATTCTCCGGTATCAATCCATCCTGCTAAAAATCGCCATCCGGGAGACGGGGGTATGGGGGCGCTTCGTCACGGGGGAACGGGCGTTCTTTGTAAACTCTCCCATTTTGACCTCCGAAATCGGAGGAGCGATGAAGTCGGACACCCCCTTCGTCGTGATATGGTCACTCAGAAAGGACGGGCGGATCTCCTACAGCCTTCGGGCGGGCGAAGATGGTCCCGACCTTTCGAAGATCGCGTCCCGGTTCGGGGGCGGCGGCCATGCGAAGGCGGCAGGGTTCCTGACGGACTCTCCGGTCCACCAGGTCGAGGGACCCGATGGGACGCTCCGGCCTGTTATGATCGATGATGCGTTGCAGGGAGAGAGCCGGAATGGCTGATGGGGTCCTCGTCCTCTTTGTCGGAACGGGGAACGCTCACAAGGTTAAGGAGTTTTCCGAGATGGCTCCCGCAGGGGTGACTGTTCGTCCCGCCTTTTCCAGGGAGTTCCCCGCGCCTGACGTAAAGGAATCAGGCGAGAGTTTTTTTACCAATGCGTGGGCGAAGGCGGAGGCCTTTGCCCGGGCTTTGAGAGGAAAAGCGGCAGGGGTGGTCTTCGCCGATGACTCAGGACTTGTGGTCCCCGCGCTTTCCGGGGAGCCAGGAATCCGATCGGCCCGGTACGCCGGGGAGAATGCGACCGATGAACAAAACAGGGAACGGCTCCTTGGCAACATGAAGGGGTTGTCCGGCGACCAGAGACAGGCCTTTTTTGTGTGCGTTCTCGTGGCTGTCGACATCGCCAGTGGGGGACTGAGGGCCGCAGCTTCCGGGAAGGTGTTCGGCCGAATCACCAAAGGTCTCATGGGGGAGGGGGGATTCGGATACGATCCCGTGTTTGTTCCCGAAGGGTATCATGCGAGCTTCGGGATCATGGCTTCTTCTGAAAAGAACAGGATCTCCCACCGGTTACGGGCATTTAGGAATCTATGTCAGGCGATGGGGGCGAGATGAGCATGACCCCGCGCCCAGGTTCTCTCTTGTGGGTCAGCCTCCCGGGACCTCACCTGACCCGTGAGGATCAAGACTACCTCCGTCGGATCGATCCCATGGGCGTGGTGATCTTCCGTGAAAATATCCTCGATCCCCGACAGGTTATGGAGTTGAACGAGGCGATTAGAGCGGCCTGTCCCTCGGGTCGCGTGATGATCGCCGTGGATCAGGAGGGGGGGCGTGTCGCCCGCCTGCGTGAGGGTGTTCCTCCCCTCGGACCCATGCGCTCCCTGGCCGCGACCGGAGAGGTCGCAAAGATCAGGACGGCGGGGCGCGAGCTGGGAAAGGCTCTCCGGACCCTCGGCTTCGATATCGATTTCGCCCCTGTGCTTGATGTGGATTCGAATCCGAAGAATCCGATCATCGGGGACCGCGCCTTTTCCGGGGATCCGGAGAAGGTGGGTCCCTTGGCCATGGCTTTTGCCAAAGGTCTTTTGGAAGAAGGGATTCTCCCCTGCGGGAAACATTTTCCCGGCCATGGGGCGACCGACCTCGATTCGCACCTTGCCCTTCCTGTCGTGGAGGCGGATCGGGAAACACTTGAAAATCGGGAGCTTGTTCCCTTCCGAGCCGCCATCGCGGAAGGGATCCCCTTCATGATGACCGCTCATGTCGTCTATCCGGCTTGGGATGATGTGCCGGCAACGCTATCCCGCCGCATCGTGACCGGGCTTCTCCGGGAGAGACTGGGATTTAAGGGACTGACATTGACCGACGATCTTCTGATGGAGGCGGTGGCGAAACTTGGCGTGGTGAATGCGGCGCTTCTTTCGCTCGAGGCAGGGTGCGACGGCCTCCTGGTGCTTCGGAATACCCAGGCGGCCCTCAAGGTTTTTGAGGCCCTTTCGAGAATGGCGGACGATGGAAACGAGCGGGTGTGCCAGGCGGCGAAGAGGGTCGCCGCCTGGACGCGACCCGCATTGGCCTGGAGGCCGGATTGATGGAGCACCTGAAAAGTAGGTCTTTGACGTCCACCCGCAATTGGATCAGGGAGGTCTTCCGCAGTCGAGGTCTGTCCCCTCCTGCCTCTTCGAAGATCATGGAATGGGTGTCACGATCCACCACCGACGATCTGTTGCTCGAAACCGTGTATGGGCAATTGAAACGGGAGGTTCTTCTGACGGGCCTTCCTCTTCTCGGAATCGACCGCAAGCGGCTGACCTCTTCGCAGCTATCCGATCTCGTGTCAAGGACGGGGGGAGAAATCATAGGCCGTTCGTCCAACGACCTTCCGGAGATTCTGAGAAATCTTTTGTCGCGATGTCTTTTTGAAGAGCTGGGGGAGGAAAGGGATCCCGTCGTTCTTTTCACCCTTCTGACTAGGGAGCCTTGGAGTGTCTACGCAATGGCCCTCTCCGGCCAAGGGAAAATTCCGGAAGGTCCTCCATCTGCCCTCGACCGTCCGATTGCAATGGGAGTGGAACGAATGATGGCTGACCATGGTCAGTCTTTCCCCAGAAAGGACATTCTTGCCGCTTTTAAAAAAGCCCGGACCGTTTTGAGGGAGGAGAAAAAGCGGATTCGCGCTGTCTCCGCGAAGGAACGTCAGAGGGAACAGCATTTTCATGCCTGGGTTCGGACGCTTTGGACCGATCGGGATGTGCGGCGGGAACTCGGCCTTCGTCCATCCGAGTTTGAAGATTTTGTCGCAAGAGGCCGGATTCCGGTGGTGCTAAGAATCGAATCGCTCCGGAATGGGCGGATACGGGAAAAGCGCCTGTTTGATCCGGAAACCGTGCTGAAGATCGCTCCCTCGACCATCAATCGGTGGAGGAAGCATCCGGGTCCCCGGACCCGTCAGGGCCGCCCGGGCCGAATTGAGGGAGGCCGCTCCCAGCCCAGGACCGGGCGCGGACCCAAGTCCGGGCCCCCCACGGATTGATCAGGGGCGGCTTGACCGGAAGGTCCGGCATGCGTCGAGAAAAGCCTCCCGAAGGAGCAGGCTGAAGGGGTCATTTTCCGGCATCCGCTCAGGATGCCACTGGACGCCGACGAAGTAAGGGTGGGCCGGATCCCTGAACCCTTCGATGAGGCCATCCTCGGACACGGCCTCGATGTCAAGGCGTGATCCCAGCCGATTGACGCCCTGGTGGTGGAAGCTGTTCACGGTAACCTTTGGGGGATCGTGCCTTCCGACCTTTTCAGCCAAATCTCTGAAGTTTGATCCTAGCTCCACCGTGTGCAGCGTTTCTTGATGGCCAAGGCCCCTGTTTCTCATGGACGGGAGATCCTGGACCAACGACCCTCCTCGAAAGACGTTCATCGCCTGGAATCCCCCACAGATTCCGAACACCGGAATCCCCTTCTCTTCTGATCGTGCGAGCAGGGAGAATTCGAAATCGACCCGCTCGTCCGGCATCCAGTCTCCTGGAATAAATGTCTTCGCTTCTTTGTAGAAATGTGGCTCGATGTCCGAGCCGGACCCGGAAATCACCAATCCGTCCAGGAAGTCCCATTCGGCGGCGTCCAAGGGGGGGGTGAAGGGGAGGAGAACCACACGGGCTCCCCCCTCTCTGAAGTAATGGACGTACGAAGTCTTGAGAAAAAATCGCGGGTCACGTCCGGGTTCACCGGGGGAATAATCGGTCGTGATGCCGATAATAAGCGAACCCATCGATGGATCGCTCCTTTATGCGTCCTGGTTTGATGCGGGGCGGGAGTTCCTCCGAAATGGCCGGTTTCCCGAGGCGTACGAAGGACGACCGGAGGAAGGACGGTCGCGCCACCGGTCCTTGTGCCCATCGGATCCCGAATCGGACTTGGGAGCGGGCCGAAGACCCGATCGTTTCTCCGTTCCTCGTTCCTCCTGTCGATGAGGTCGGTCGGACCGGACTCCTTGCCGAGGCCCCGAATTTCTGAAACGGTTCGAGGAGGGAGGAGGAGAGAGCGAGGAAATGGGAACGTTTGCGCCGAGAAGCCGTTCGATGTCCCGGAGAAGCGGCCTATCCGCCGGATGGCAGAAGGAGATGGCGCGACCGGAGCGTCCGGCCCTTCCGGTACGTCCGATCCGGTGAATATAGTCTTCGGGGGACTGGGGAAGATCGAAGTTGACGACGCAGGTGACCGTGTCGATATCGAGGCCGCGGGCAGCCACATCGGTCGCCACAAGGATACGGATCTGGCCGGCGCGGAATCTGGCGAGAACGCGGTTTCTCTGGGACTGGCTCTTGTCGCCGTGAAGGGCATCGCTCGGGAATCCATCCCGAAGGAGTGAATCGGACAATTCTTCCGCGCCCCGCTTCGTGCGCGTGAAGATCAGGGTTTGACCTTCAGTGGTCTGTGGCTCGGTCAGGATGGTCTTGAGGAGACCCAACTTTTGGGAGCCATGTCCGATGGCCACCACCTCCTGATCGATCGAGACGGGAGGAGATCCGGAGGATTCAAGCTGAACCAGGACGGGGTCCTTCTGATAGGTCTTTGTCAGGCTCAGGATGCGGGGAGGGAGGGTCGCAGTGAAAAGAAGGGTTTGCCGGTCGGGGTGAAGCGCCTTCAGAATGGTCTCCACATCGGGGAGAAAGCCCATGTCCAGCATGCGGTCAGCTTCGTCGAGAACCACGGTATGCACATGGGAAAGCGAAATCGTCCCGCGTTGCATGTGGTCGATGAGCCGCCCGGGGGTGGCAATGGCGAGATCCCAGGGACGTCTCAGGTTGTCCATTTGGCGGCGCATATCGGTCCCGCCCACCAGGAGGACGGTGCGGCTTCTGAGGTATTTCCCGTATTCCCGGGCTGAACGTTCTATCTGTCCAGCGAGTTCCCGGGTGGGTGAGAGCACAAGAATCTGATGGCGAATCCGGGTTCCATGGGCCCGTTTGTTCCGGTGAAGGGAGGGAAGAAGAAATCCCCCGGTTTTTCCGGAGCCAGTTTGGGCTACGCCCAAAACGTCTCGGCCTTCGATGATGGGGGGAATGGTCTGTTTCTGGATGGGGGTGGGGGAACTGTGTTTGAGATCGGAAAGGGCACGCAAAAGGTCCGGATTGAGACCAAGGGACTCAAAAGACATTGACACTCCTAGTTTATAATCGGTCATTTGTGATGACGGCGGGAATCATGTTGTGGAAAAGGCTGGTTTGTGCCGACCATTCGGCACCGCGGCGCGCTCGTCCCCCTCGTGACAGGGTGGATTCTGAATCGGACGCCGAAGTAGCCTGTTCTTTCCAACAGAGGGCCGGGAAAATGTAAGAGACTTGAACAAGCGGAGGGACGACTGTCCAACAGGCAGGGTCAATTCCTTTGGTTCCGGCTGATTCGGCGCATGTATGCGACGCGTTACTCAATCCTTGATGCCCGACGTGTAACGATACCCATTATGAACACCTCTTTTTGGAAAGTCAAGAGGGATGCCGTTTTCTGAAACCCAGAAACGTCTCCCGCAAGGGAGGGGCCTTCTTTTCTTCCCTTTCCCCAGGGAAAAAATGAAAGGACCGGCGCTTGTCCGGTCCAGGAGTTTGATCACTTAAGGGTGGCAAGTTTGGCAAACTGGGCCTTCGTCAAGACTTTGGCCGCTTTCAGATGGCCGGCAAGATGGTCTGCCGTGGCCTGGGCCATCAGCCAGGCAATGGCATGAAGGTCTTTGTGGATCTTGAAGGGAGAGACGTCAGGCTTTTCCGCCGCCGCAAGGTATGCCGTCCGAAGGGCGTCGATCTTCTTCATTTGTGCCAGGGAGCGGTTGAGCATCGCCCGACGGATCCCTTTCAGCTTATTTATCTGCTTATCGGTCAGGGCAAGGTCCTGGGCGTGCGCCAACATCGCTGTAATCCCCGGATGGGTCTTGAAGACTTGGGGCAAAAGAAAGTCCTTGCCCGCCGACTGCCGAAACTGGTTCAGTTTGTTTGCCGTTTCAGGACCGGTCAGCGGAGGAAGGGCGTTGGCCATCGAGAACGTCGGAAGAGAGACAAGAAGAGCAATAGCCAAGGAGAGAGCAACGGTATACTTTTTTGTCATCAGAATCTCCTCATGGTGAGTTGGGGATTGGGTACAAAAAAGCCAGGTCCCAAGGGCCTGGCCGAGAGTCGGGAAGGGCCGAAGCGAATGGTTGGAACTACTTCAGGGAGAGAATCCAGTTCGCCACTTCCTTGGCCTGAGCATTGGTAAAGCCTGGATGCGGAGGCATCGCCATTCCGCCCGTGTCCTTGTCCCAATGCCCGGTTCCTCCCGAAATGATCTTCGATGCGAGCATGTCCTCCGCCCCCGTTTGTCCCCGATACCGGTCCGCCACCATCTTGAAGGAAGGGCCGACAAGTTTTTGATCGACGGCATGGCAGGTGTAGCAGTCGGACGAGTTCAGTAATGCTTGCACATCGGCAGCCCAGGAAGGGGAGGAAAAGGCGAGAATCGAAACTCCAGCCACCGAAACCGTGAGGCTTTTCATGAAGCACCCCCCGTTGGATTGGTTCCTTGCATCTGAAGCATCCTTTGTGACCGACAGGCGGCAAGTGCCTAATCACCACAGTTCAATTATAGTCCTACCCTGAAAAAAGGCAATTTTTCGGGATAAAAGAAGGAAAATGACTCCCGATTCCCGGTCAGTGAGGTGGGAGCCCGTTAAAATGGATGGATTCCAGAACATATTTGACTGTTCCGCGCCAATCCCCGAAATGGGAGATCAGTCCATTGATCTTGAGGCTGATTCTGAAAATCCTTGTAAAGGAACTGGTATCAGGGGAGTTCCCAGGACAATGAGGCAGGGGCGGCTGATTTCTTTTGCTTTCGAGGGTGGTTAGCGCCGTCTTCTTCGGACCAGGGAAGCTTCGACGAAATCCAGGTCGAGAAGAATCTTGCGGAGGGTCGGGTCGTCAATCTTGGCGGATGAGCGCGAGAAGGAAAAGCGAGGAGACCGATCTGAAGTTCGCCTAGAGTGGGTGTGTATTCCAGGGTCCAATGCACACACAGGTCCCATCCACTTTTGGAATGCGGTAATTTTTTGAAAGGGGGCGACCGGATTTCCGCCGTTTTTCCAAATCGGCACTCTTGAATAATGTATTCTTGTTTACTTTGATTTGGGCAAAGTGTTCTTTATCCGGTTCAAGGTCGGCAAAGCGGTCAAGGATATCCGTGCAGTTCAATTCGCTTCCCACCCACCGTCGTCTGGAGAGTTCGGCGGAGACATATGTCGTTCCCGAGCCGCCGAAAGGATCCAGGATCAATGACCCCGGATCGCTCGACATGGAGAGGATGCGGTCCATCAGTTTCAAGGGGAGAGCATTGGCCTGACGTTTCTTGTATTTTGCATGTCTTACCGGGGGAATGTCGGTCCAGACGTCGGAAATATTCACGCCGTTCGGATTCATTTTATTTTTGTATCCGCCATAGTCCCGAATCTCCCCCCCGCAATGTCTGCAGCAGGGAACCGGCAAGCGGTCCGGATGAAAGATCGCAGGCTTTTCTCCCTTCACGAAATACAGCAGGGAATAATGGGACGGGTACAGGCGGCCATTGATCGGCAGGGAATACTTCATATCGACGGCGATCCAATGGCGGAAAGTGAGACGTTCGCCCAGAAAAGCCCCCAGGGGAAGATTCCATTTGGGGAGGTTCCAGAGAAAAAGCGATCCTCCAGGTTTTAGGACCCGCGCCATTTCCGAAAGCCAGGATCGGCACCAACCCAGATAGTCCTGGGTCGACTTCGAATCGTCGATATTTGAACTGTATTCCTTGCCTAGATTAAAAGGGGGATCCGCAAAGGCAAGGTCCACCGAGTCGGGGTCGAGGGTCTCCAACAGATTGAGACAATCTGATTCGAACAGTTCCCCTCGGGACGTTTTCAGAATGGGTTTCATCGTCATGCCGGTATTCATCAGTCCCCCGATGCAACTCTTTGTTGAATGTGTTGAAAAGGAGTCGGCCTAAATTTGATTGTGATGGCAGGATTTTACGTATTTGGCGATCGAATGACAAATTATCGTTAAGGTGATCCTGAAATTCTTGGAAATTCATTGGTGCCGGAGACCGGGATCGAACCGGTATGACCTTTCGGTCGAGGGATTTTAAGTCCCTTGCGTCTGCCTATTTCGCCACTCCGGCGTCGGGAGGAAGGGGGTGATTTCCGGAAGGGTAGCACGGGAAAACACCTCCTGTAAATTGACAAGGCGGTTTGATTCCAACTAACCTTAAAAGATGCTGGCTTCGCTTCCGAAATCGATGAGAGGGATCAGCCAAATAAAGTTTGCAGCTTTCATGTGTCTGTGCGTTTAACTGGAGGAAAAAATGAAAAATCCACTTGATTCCCTATGGGGAACGGTCATTTCTGGCTTCGTGCTTACGGGAATCCTCTTTTTTGTCGTCAAAGGACTCGTCAACCACTAACCGGAACCCTTTCCCTCAAAATCATAAGGAGTCAATCACATGGAACATCAGTCAACGGAATTGATCATGCGATGGTTTCACTTCTTGGCCGGCATCATGTGGATCGGTCTTCTCTACTATTTCAACTTCGTCCAAGGTGCCTTTCTCAAGGCCGCATCTCCCGAGGCCAAGGCGGATGCATTCAAGAATCTCGTCCCCCGAGCGCTCCTGTTTTTTAGGTGGGCCGCCCTTTTGACGGTGCTCTTCGGTCTTTCGATCCTCGCGCAGAGACATATCTTCGTCCAGGCCTTCTCTCTTCAGGGAAGCGCCGCGGTGATCGGCATGGGAGCGTGGCTCGGATCGATCATGCTCTTCAATGTGTGGGTCCTGATTTGGCCGAATCAGAAAAAGGTCATCGGACTTGTTCCGGCGGAAGCTGCCGAAAAAGCCAAGGCTGCGAGAGTGGCGTTTCTCGCCAGCCGCGTCAATGTCATGCTGTCGATTCCGATGCTTTTCTTCATGGGAGCATCAAGCCATGGCGGAGCCCTTTTCATCGGGCACTGAGCTTTTGCCAGCGGTCAGGAAAAGGCCAGGGTCATGAGACCCTGGCCTTTTTTTTATCATGTCGGGGATTGGAGATAGGACCAAATCGAGTAAAAAAGAAGAATCCCGAATCCCGCCTTGATGACGAGTGTCAGGATTTTGAGGCGTCTATGCCGGGCGTCTTCCCGGCCGTCAGCATGATTGGGATCCATCGAGAATCTTTTTCTCAAGGATTGAAATGCCCGGAAGCCCTGGCAGCAGACCTTTGTCCGGGGCCATGATTGAGAGGCGGTAGACGATCGGAGTGGCGGTCGGGATATTGAGTTCAAGAATCTGCTCCCGGGACATTTGGTCAAGTTCCATCACCATGGCGCGAAGTGAGTTCCCATGGGCCACGACAAGACAATTTTCCCCCTTGAGAAGAGCCGGGAGGATGGCTTTGTGCACATACGGAAGCACGCGGTCCTTTGTCATCTTGAGACTTTCGCCTCCGGGCGGCGCGACATCATAGCTTCTGCGCCAAATATGGACCTGCTCCGCCCCGAACTTCTTGGCGGTTTCGTCCTTGTTCAACCCTTGGAGATCTCCATAGTGGCGTTCGTTCAACGCCTCCGACATTTCGATTGGAACGCCCAGGTGGCGTGAGACCTCGAGAATGAGGTCCAAGGTCCGCTGGGCCCGGAGAAGGTTCGACGTGAAAGCCCGTGACACGGGATAGTCGGAAAGACGTTTTCCGGCCTTCCTGGCCTCCTCTTCCCCGAGAGGGGAAAGATCGACATCGACCCATCCGGTGAACCGGTTTTCCTTGTTCCATACGCTTTCTCCGTGTCTTACCAGAATAAGCACCGCTTCCTTACTCAAGAAAAGCCTCCATGAAAAAGGATGTTTGCTGCAGGACTGTCGTCTGTATCTTCATCCTACCATAAGCCGGAAGGAATCGTGTCACCCGGAGACGGGATGACAAAGAGGGCATGGGCAAAGCTTTCGGAGAAGCTCATACGAATAGATTCCCGTATCGTGATGGTCGGAGAATTCGATGGAAAGAGCGTATTGTCCCACCAGATGCCAGGAGGCGGGACGGATCTCCTTTGGAATATCGGCTTCCCTGAGCGTCCGTTCTCCCGTCCACTCGTTGACGCACGAGGCGCAAGGGCAGGAAAGACGCAGATATCGGTTTTCGTAGATGGATTCGTGGCCATCCCGCCACACGATGCGGACGCGTCGCCGATCGGGGGCGTCAATGGATTGGGGAGTGGGAGCGGGCATGTCATATCCTTTCATCTCAGGGGAATCGGGTGTTTCGTGTCGGGGTGAGTCCAAGCCCTTTTCCCGGGCTTCAGGAGAGTTCCTCCTCCGAGCGGAGGGGGCGGCCCATCAATTCCACCAGTGTCTCCTTCAGATCCGCTTTTTCGTAGAGAATTTTGTATACGGCCCGCGTAATGGGAAGGTCGACATGGTGGCGAAGAGAAAGTTCGTAGGCCGATTCGGTGGTGGTGACACCTTCTGCGACCTGAGCGAGTTCAGTCAGGATCCTGGTCAATTCTCCCCCCTGGCCCAGGCGGAATCCCACCGTTCTGTTCCGGCTTTTCTCTCCGGTCGCGGTCAGCAACAGGTCTCCCACGCCGGCCAATCCGGAAAAGGTCAAGGGGTCGGCTCCCATCTTAAGACCCAGCCTTGTCATTTCAGCGAGTCCACGAGTGATCAGGGCGGCGCGGGTATTGTCGCCCAAGCCCATCCCATCGGCGATTCCGGCGGCGATGGCAAGGACATTCTTGAGGGCCCCCGCAACCTCGATTCCTCTGACATCCCTCCGGGTGTACACCTTGAACCAGCGGGTGTTGAACAGACGCTGCACGTCGTCGGCAAGCTTTGGGTCCGAGGATGCGGCCACCACCGCGGTAGGGTGGTTCTTGATCACCTCCCGCGCAAAAGAAGGACCGGAAAGGATCGCGTACTTGGAGGCCTCGGGCGAATAGGCTTCGGCCACAATTTCCGAAACGAGCGAGAGATTTCCCTGTTCGATTCCCTTTGCGGCCCCGACCACGGGCAGGGGATGGGAGAGGCGGGCGCGGACCATGGTCAATACCTCCCGGGAGGACTGGCACGGGATGGCCAACACCAGAAGGGAAGCCGTTTCAAGGGCCGCCGGCAGATCCGGAGTCACGGACAACGACTCGGGAAGACGGATTCCTGGCATGTACACGCGGTTTTCCCGTGTCCTCAAAATGTCCTGGGCCAAGATCGGGTCCCGGACCCAAAGGGTGGTCGACCACCCCTCATTGGCAAGGAGGGAGGCGAGGGCCGTTCCCCATGATCCCCCTCCAAGAACGACGGGAGAAGGGTCCTTTCCCAGTCGGGCAAAAGAATCGGCGTGTTCGCGGATCATGAGAGCCTTTCGTTCGATGAAGAGTCCGTTGCTTCCGGAAGAGCATACCAGTTTCGACTTCGCGGGTCGAAGGGGTCTCTTTTTCCATACAGGACTCTGACGAGCGCCAATCCCTCGGGGGGAAGGGGTTCGATCGGGCGGAACGGAGGAGGAGCTCCCGGTAACAGAAGGTCCGGGATCTCGGAGGGGCTTCGCCGTCCTTCCCCCACCTCTTTCAAGATCCCCCCGATCATGCGCACCATGCGATGAAGGAAGCCCGGACCGGTGATCCAGAGCGCTACGCCTCCGGGAAAGGAGTCCCAAAAAAGGCCGGAGATGAGGCGCACGGGATCGTCCGGAAGGGAGGAGGTCACCGAAAAGTTCCGGAAATCATGGCGTCCCAGGAAAAAATTCCCCGCTTCGAAAGCTTTGGAAAAGTTGAAGGTCGATCGGATCGGGGCGGACAGGGGATCTGCCAACGGGTGGTGGAAGAGAAAGTCCGGGAGAATCCGGAAGGTGTATTTGTATATTTTTCCAAGAGCACTGTGGCGCGCGTGGAAGTCGTTGGCCACTTCTTTCGCTGAAAGGCACCGGATGTCGGTGGGGAGTCGTGTGTTCAATATCCCAGGAAGACGTCCGATCGGGATGGGAAAGTCCCAGGAGAGGTCGGCGTGAGCCACTTGGCCCCAGGCCGAGACACCCGCATCGGTCCGGCCGGCCCCCGTCAGTCGGACCTGGTTGCCGACAAGCGAGCCAAAAGACTTCTCGATGGTCCCCTGAATCGTCCGGTCAACCGGTTGTGCCTGCCATCCGGAGTATTCCCGCCCGTCATAGGCAATTTGGAGGGCAATCCTGCGAAAACCCATGACTGTCAGGGGGCACTCCAAGGTTCATTGCGATAAAGGGCTTCCCAGGCTTCTTTAAGATCCAGGAAGGCCTCGAGCTCCATCGAAAGGGCTTCCTCCCATCCTTTCCAGTCCTCCAGGGATCCTGAGCGTGAGGGATTTTCCTCTCCGCCGAGAGTTTTCCGATAGGCCATTTCGGAGAGCAGCCGGGCCTTGCGATATTCCTGGTGCCGCTCGTCAAAGACGGCCAATCGTTGTACCTTGAGCGGATCCATGAAAATCAGTCTCCTGGGTGGATGACAATGCCCGTTTCTGGATTGTGGGGGGAAGGGTTCGTCCCTTCCCCTGCTGCCGGG
This sequence comes from Nitrospirota bacterium, assembly GCA_027314645.1. Lineage (GTDB taxonomy): Bacteria > Nitrospirota > Leptospirillia > Leptospirillales > Leptospirillaceae > UBA4572. The sequence goes on along the minus strand of DAHVAL010000003.1, from coordinate 87,140 downwards.
CTCAGGCGAGGGTGCCGAGCGTGATCGGCTGAAATTCGGAATTTAAGATGCTGATGCGCGACGCGATGTTGCCGGCAATCTTGAGATAGGCCGCCGACAATGGACTTTCCGGGTGCGAGATGCCGATGGGGCGCCCTTCGTCTCCGGCCACCCGGATGGAGAGGTCGATCGGAATCCTTCCAAGAAAGGGAACCTTGAGTTCGATCGCCGCCTTTTCTCCCCCTCCCTGCGAAAAAATGGGAGTTTCGTGATTGCAGTTGGGGCAGTGAAAGGTGCTCATGTTTTCGACGATCCCCAGGATCGGAACATTCACTTTCTGGAACATGGCGAGCCCGCGTCTTGCATCGGACAGGGCCACTTCCTGGGGCGTGGTGACGATCACCGTTCCGGTGACCGGAACGAGCTGGGCCAGCGAAAGTTGGGCATCGCCCGTGCCCGGGGGCATGTCAACCACGAGATAGTCGAGTTCTCCCCATTCCACGTCGCGGATGAACTGGGTGATGATTCCGTGAAGCATGGGCCCCCGCCAGATGAGCGGAGCTCCCGGAGGAGCCATGAAGGCCATGGACATGACAGGGATCTCGTAGACCTTCGGGGGAAACCAGCGGTTGTTAACCTGTTTCGGCAACGCGTTGATCCCGAGCATCAGGGGGATGTTGGGACCGTAGACGTCGGAGTCCAAAATGCCGACCTTGGCCCCCAGTTCCGTCAGGGCGATCGCCAGATTGACCGATGTTGTGGATTTTCCCACTCCGCCTTTTCCGCTCGAGACGGCGATGACATTCTTGACGCCCTCGATCTCGGCCTTTCCTTCCTTGGCGCCTCCACCGGTGGTGCGGGCCGTCATATGAATGTCCACATGACGGATTCCTTCGATGGGCTTGAGCGCCTCGAGACAGGCCTTCTTGATTTCTTCCTTCAATGGGCAGGCGGGAGTGGTGAGGATGACCGTGAAGGTCACGATCCCGTCTTTGACACTCAGGTCTTCGATCATTTTCAGTGTCACGAGGTCCTTCTTGAAGTCCGGCTCGATGACCCGGCCAAGCCCTTTCATGACGGCCTCTGAGATTTCCTTGTCCTTTTCCTGACTCATTGGTACTCCTGCTGGGTTAAGGGTCTTCTGACGATATCCCGTCTATTCATTCTTTCTGGATGATCGGTTGAAAAAAATCCCCGAATTCCTCCGGAGAGGAGTATCCGGTGACGCCGTCCTCCCGAACCAAGTCGATTCGGCGGGGGGAAGAGGAAAGAATTTCATATTCCCGCCCATCGGCGTCCCGAAAGCCCGGCCGGAATGGATGATCCCGCCAGAGGAACCCCGGGTCGGGGCGAGTGGTCCTCAAAAGTTCCAGAAAAGACTCCTGATCGAGATCCAACGTCTCCGGCCCTCCGCGGGCCTTCTTGTAATCCTCCCAGGTCACGCGGGTCTCTGTTCCCGATCTGGCCCATAACAGTCTGGCCACGAGCCTTTCGGGGGAAAGGGAGGAGGAAGGGATCCGGATTCTGATTCGAACCATGCGGTTCGATGTTACTGGTTGTCCTTCCATTCTTCCAGCCACGCCATCTGTATGGATTCCAGGATCTTTTCGTTGGAGGACTTGGGGTCCCCCTTGAATCCGGGAAGCTCCAGAATCCACTTGTGCAGATCGGTGAACCGGACCGTCAGCGGATCGATCTCGGGATGATTTTCGTAGAGAAGATATCCGATTTCGTATGGCTCGTTCCAGTTCATGGCCGCCCTCGTTTAATGTTCATGGGATCCCTTGCTGCACGGAGGAATCCTGACCGTGATGTCACCCTTGATGTGAGCCTGGCATCCGAGGCGGGACTTGAGCGTCAAACCCTCGGCCTCGTCGAGCTGGTCTTCCTCGTCTTCCTCCATAAGGGAAAGCCGTTCAAAGCCGTCGTCGACGATCACGTGGCAGGTGGAACAGGCGCAAACGCCCCCGCAATTGTGCTCGAGCGGGACATGGGCCAGTTTGGACGCTTCGAGGATGGTCGTGTCTTGGTTCACCTCGACCGTCACGGGTGGGAAGGGCTCCTGGAGTCTCTCGTCCGGACGAAAGGTCACTTTAGGCATTCGTATCGTCCTCCTTGGGAAGGGCCATCCCCGCCAGTGCATTGGAAATGGATTGATTCATGAGCCGTTCAGCCAGGGGTTGGGTCAGCTTGTCCAAGGCTTGGGTTTCATCCCGGACTTTGCGTCCATCCGTCCCTTCCATCGCGGCTTTCATGAGGTCGACCTGATGAAGGATGGCCGTTCGATCGGTCTCGGGAAGGATGTCTTCCTTGACCCGTCCGAGAGCGCGAAGGGTCGCATTGAGGACGGTTTGTGCCTCGGTGCGGGCATCCGCGAGAAGGCGGGTCGCGAAGTCTTCCTGGACATGGGCGAACGCCTCCTTGAGAAGATCCCGGACATCCTCCTTACCCAATCCATAGGACGGGTGGATCACGACATTGGATGTCTTTCCGGTGGTCTGCTCCCGGGCCGTCACCTCGAGAATCCCGTTGGCGTCGATCTGGAAGGTGACCTCGATCCGGGGGGTCCCGGCGGGAAGGGGGGGGATTCCCGCCAAGGTGAAGCGGGCGAGGCTCCGGTTGTCCTTCGCCATTTCCCTTTCTCCCTGAAGGACATGAATGTCGACATTCGTCTGGCCGTCCACATAGGTGGTGAAGAGTTCCTTTGCCTGGGCCGGAACGGTGGTATTCCGGGGAATCAGCGTGCTGGTCACTCCTCCGATGGTTTCTATTCCGAGCGAAAGGGGGGTGACATCGAGAAGAAGCAGGTCCTTCCGTCTCCCGGAAAGGATGTCCGCCTGGACAGCCGCACCCTCCGCCACCACGAGATCGGGATCGACCGTATCGAAAAGGGGCTTTCCAAAGAAGGTTCCGACCGCTTCCTTGAAGCGGGGGAAACGGGTGGATCCTCCGACGAGGATGACGCCGTCCACGTCCCCGGTGGTTGATCCGCTGTCGGAAAGGGCGTTCCGGACACACGCCAGCGTTCGTTCAACGAACGGGGCGACCAGTTCGTTCAATCGGTCCCTGGTCAATGTGCTTCGAAAACCTGCCGCCGGAAGGGCGACTTCCACCTTCGTTTTAGAGGAAAGGGCAATCTTGGCCCGCTCCGCTTCTTTTCGGAGAAGGTCCCTTACTTCGGGCCGCTTGGCGAGGGAAGCGAGTTTGGGGCTTATCCGGAACCATTCTTCAGTGATGGCGCGGTCGAAATCCTCCCCGCCGAGATGCGTGTCTCCGTTCGTGGCCCGCACCTCGAAAATCCCTTTGCGGATGTCGAGAAGAGAGAAATCGAATGTTCCCCCTCCAAGATCGAAGACGGCGAACAGTCCGTCCTTGCCGGAACCGAGCCCGTAGGCCAGCGCGGCCGCGGTGGGTTCGTTGATGATCCTTAGGACATTGAGTCCTGCGAGCGTTCCGGCATCCTTGGTCGCTTGGCGCTGCCCGTCGTTAAAGTAAGCGGGGACCGTGACGACGGCGTCGGACACAGATTGACCCAGGGCTTCTTCGGCGCGCGTCCGAAGTTCTTTGAGAATCAATGCCCCCACTTCGGGAGGAGTCAAGGCGCGATTGCGGGAAGGATCCGGAATTGCCGGAGAGCCGTTCCAATCCACCACGGGGTAAGACACGTGGCTGCGATCATTTTCCGTTTCCTCGAAGGAGCGGCCCATGAGCCGCTTGGCCGCATAGATCACCGTCGTTTCGGGATCGTTGATCCGCTCTCTGGCGCTCCACCCTACCCGCACCCCATCCTTGGAGAGAGCGACGACCGATGGGAGAAGCACCCGCCCATCGCGATCCGGAATCACCTCGACATGCCCGTCCTCTCGTCGATACGCCACGAGGGAATGGGTCGTTCCCAGGTCGATTCCCACAACGATCTTTTTCACGAAATCTCCTTTACTTCTCTAAAGAGGTTCTGAAGGTAGGACCTCTTTTCGAGACGCTCCGAAAGGAGCCCAAGGGCTTGGGAAAGGTTCTGGGAAGAAGGTCCTTCATGCTCCAGAAGGCTATCGATGGTGGAAAAGGAGTTGAAGATCTCCTGTTCGAGGGGCTCGATGATCGCCCGGATCCGTTGTTCCGCCTTCTCTGAGCTCTTTCCGGAGGAAAGTACTTCCAGTTCTTCCTTGAGCTCCATGATTTCCATCAGGACATGGGGGGGAAGCGTGGCCTTCCGGTTGGGACGGGCCGGTTCTCCCTTGATGTGCCCGATGAAATATTGGGCGCGTTGAAACGGATCTCTCAGAGTCCTGAAGGCGAGATTGACCAGGGAGGCGTTGGACAGGGTGATTGACTGCACCTTTTCGGAATCCTCTACATGGTGATCCGGATGAAACGTCCTGCTTTTTTCATGATAAGCGCTCACAAGAAGGGTTGGATCCAACGCAAGCCGTCCAGGAAGTCCCAGAATGCTGTAGTAGTCGCGTTCCTGTCCGAAGGGCTGAACCTTGACGCACGACGGACACACGTCTTCGTCGGCAAGCGTTTTTTCGCAATTCCAGCAGACGGATGGGTCGTTGGCCCTTGTTCCAGTTGGAAGGCTTGTCCCTTCCGGCCTGTTTGTCGCAGCGCCTGTTTTTGGCATTAAGAAACTCCCCTGCCGACGATAGAAGCGAAAATGTCGCTCCCATCCCGGCAGATAGCATGGATCGTTTTATTGGTCGGGTGTTCCTGTGGCAATAGTGTCAGGCTGAAAATGAGGATCCGCATCCGCAGCTATGAGTGGCGTTGGGGTTTTCAAACTTGAATCCGCCTCCCATCAATCCTCCTCCGACATAGTCTAGAGTGGATCCGTCGAGGTAAACCTTGCTTTTAGGATCGATCACAATGCGGATTTCCTCCGGGCCGTCAATAACCTCGTCGAATTCCTGCGGAGTTGCCTCGAGTTTGATGAGATAGGAAAGCCCGGAACATCCCCCGCCCTCGATTCCCAGACGAAGAAAATGGGTATCCTTGTTTTGAACTTTCTTCAGGCGGTTCACCTCGCTGGCAGCCGCTTCGGTCAATTGGATCATCATCTCCTCCTCAAGATTCTTGTGTCTTTTTTTTCTGGTAGTCGGTAATAGCCCCCTTGATCGCATCTTCCGCCAGGACGGAGCAGTGGAGCTTGACAGGAGGAAGATTGAGTTCCTTGGCGATCTCGGTATTTTTGATCTTGAGGGCATCCTCCACGGTCTTTCCTTTCACCCACTCTGTCGCAAGGGAACTTGAAGCAATCGCCGAGCCGCACCCGAATGTCTTGAAGCGGGCTTCCTCGATGACGCCGTTGTCATTGATCTTGAGTTGAAGCTTCATGACGTCTCCGCATTCGGGGGCTCCAACGATCCCTGTCCCGACATTTTCTTCGGTTTTTTCAAACGATCCCATGTTCCGTGGGTTGTTGTAATGATCGATCACTTTATCGCTATATGCCATGTGATTGCTCCATTTGTTTGTTGTCGGAATGGTCATTCTGGTCCCCGTGCCGGGGACGTTCAAGAGAGATCATGATCAATGCGGGCTCCACTGAACCGTCTTGAGATCAATGCCCTCCTTGGCCATTTCATACAGGGGGGACATTTCCCGGAGCTTGTCGACGGCTTGCCGGACCCGCTGAATCACGGTCTCGATCTCTTCCATGGTGTTGAACCTCCCCACCGAAAATCGGATGGAAGAGTGGGCCAGGTCCGTTCCCACGCCCAGCGCCTTAAGGACGTAGGAGGGTTCCAGGGTGGCCGACGTGCAGGCCGAACCTGAAGACAGGGCAATCTCGCGCAGGCCCATCAAAAGGGCTTCGCCTTCAACGAAGGAAAAGGAAAGATTGCTGACTGCCGAACTGCGGTGATCACGGTGTCCATTGACCTCCACATACTCGATCGCCTCCAGGATCCCATTTTCGAGCCGGTCGCGAAGGGCTTTCTTGTGGGCGATCTCCGCTTCGAAGTTTTCCCGGAGGAGCCGGCAGGCCATTCCAAAACCGACGATCCCGGGGGTATTGAGCGTTCCGGAGCGGAAACCGCGTTCATGACCTCCCCCTTCAATCTGGGCGGCAAGTCTCACCCGGGGCTTCCTGCGGACATACAGGGCGCCGATCCCTTTCGGTCCATGGATCAGGTGGGCATTGAAAGAGAGAAGATCCACATTCATGGCGTTGACGTCGATCGGAACCACCCCGGCCGCATAGGCGGCGTTGGTATGGAGCAGGACACCCTTTTCCCGGGTGATGGCTCCGATTTCCGAGATTGGCTGGAGGGTGCCGATTTCATGGTTGACCATCATGAGCGACACAAGGATCGTCTCCGGCCGGATCGCCCGGCGAACCGCTTCCGGATCCACGCGACCGCTGCTGTCGACCGGGAGAACTGTCACCACAAACCCTTCCGACTCAAGAGAGTGGATGGGGTCGAGAACGGAGCGGATCTCCGTCTCGATGGTAATGATATGATTCCCCTTTTCCCGGTACATGGCGGCAACCCCCTTGATGGCAAGGTTGTCCGATTCGGTCATGCCAGAGGTGAAGATGATTTCCTTCGAGTCGGCGCCAATCAGGGCCGCCACCTCTTCCCGACCTTTTTCTGACAGTTCCTCGGCCTTCCATCCGAACGAATGATTCCGGGAACTCGCATTTCCATAATATTCGGTAAAAGCCGGAAGCATGGCCTCGACGACGCGGGGATCAACCCTTGTGGTGGAGTGGTTGTCCAAATACACTGGATCCATCAGTTACTCCTTTCAAAACGGCAGGTTCCTGGCCCAGTTCCCTGATAGAAAGAGCTTCAAGAAACCAGAGGATATTGTTTTGCAATCTTTCCAGCGGAGACCGGATATCGCATTGGTCATGTTGCTGGCATGTTCGATCCGTTCCATCCGAACAACTGACGATTCCGACCGGCCCTTCGACGGCAGTCAGAACCTTCAGGACGGAAATCTCTTCGGCCTGCACCTTCAGCGAATAGCCTCCTTTGGGTGCATTGTGACTCTGAATCAGCCCGGCCTTCGAAAGCTTCTGCATGACCTTGGCCAGGATCTCCGGAGGAATGCTGTATAAGGAGGCGATGTCACGAACATTCGAGATTCCATCTTCTCCGCTCTTGGCCATCAGGTTCAGGGCCAAAAGGGCATAGTCCACTTTTTTCGTCAGTTTAAGCATTGAGTTCTCCGACCTGAATTATCGCAGATCATTTTGGTCTGTGATAACTATACCAAGACCGATCTCAAAGGTCAAGGGAGAGTTGAGTTATGGAGGAGACGCGGAGACGGTGTGGGACCGTCCCCAGAGAGAGTCAAAGGTTTTCTGGGAGTTTCGGATCTTTCCGATTGAGAGGATATTGGCCACCATCTTCATTTGGTTCCCGCCGCCTGGCTCAAGGGCGCCCCACCCGCCCGATCCGTAGAGGAGGATGCGACGATCGAACAGGGCCATCGGATGGACATAGGTTGGGAGGGCGGAAGGGAGAATCCGGATCGGAACGTGCAGGGATTCGATGGAGTCGAGCTGGCGCGAATAATGGGAAGCGGCGTCCCGGGTGAGGAGGACCCTGACAGGGACCCCTTTCTCCTGTGCTCCCTTGAGCGCCTGGATCAAACGGTAAGAGTGGGGCATTCCAAAAAGAAGCAGATCGACTTGAAATCGGGAGTTCTTAATTTTTTCAGAGAGATAGGTGCGTGCAAAAGGGCCTCTCCCGATCCCCCGCTGCCCATGGGAGGCCATGCCGACGCCCACACCGAGAACGGATCCGATCAGGACCACGATCAGAAGGCCCTCCTTGTCAAAGGGAGAAAAAATATAGGTCGTTTTTCTCGACCGGGGAGGGAGCGCCTCGATAAACAGGACACCTTTGCCAAGGAGGATGACGTAGAGAAGTCCGCCCGCATATCCCAAAATAAGCCAATCCGTATTGGCGAAGGAGGCGTAAAAGTACAGGAGCGCCCCGAGGAAGGCCGGCCCAAAAAAACCGAGGCTTTCCTGAAGGAGGGGCTTTTGGGGGGAGCCCACCCATTTCCGGGAGATCCCGAAATGAAGGAGGGTAAAGAACGTGAAGAGGCCCATTCCCCATCCAATGTTGATCAATCCCCCCTGCTGGTCCGACATCACCCCGTTGACGAGTCCGATGAAAAAGGCCATCAGGCCGAAAATTTGTCCGGAGGCCGCTCCCATCATGGCAGAAGAAAATTTTTCGTTCCTGTCCTCTTCCTCCGGATCGATGATGCGGACGGTTTGATCATGGGTCACGTTCGATTGTTCCTTTTGTTTGGCGCGGGAGAAAGTCCCGTGAGCGAAATGGTGAGCATGTGGTATTGGCCTGCGAAGCGTTCCCCCATGAACAGGGAGAGGGTGACCGGGTAGGAGGCGGGACGTCCGGGAAAAGATAAAATGGTGCGGTAAGTCTCCCCTCCCAGAAAATGGCGGTTTGCCGGGAAATCGACGGTTCCCAAAAGGAGATTCGAGTTTTTGTCCACGAGGGTCGGGGGTTCATAGACACCGACTTCATAATCGACGTAATTGGGATGCCTGTGAAAGTGAACCGTGATTTCGACATACGTTTTGCCGTCTTTTTCAAGAAGCTTTTCCGCCTTGAATCCGACAATCCCGTTATCGGAGACGGGAGCATAGGTTTCCGAATAGGCGAGAGGCGCTTGGGAGGTGTTGAGCGGCCCTGTCTGAACCTGCGGTTGGGCGGCTTGCCGTTCGGCGATCCCGCGGAACAGATCCGCGACGAAGAGTCCACCGACCAAGCCGATCACGATGAAAAGTCCGATAGGAGAAAGAAGAAGTTTGACGAGGGGCGAATTGGACAGTTTCTTCAACGCGTTTCTCCGGTTTCAGTTTTGACGATATGTTTTTTCTCTGAGCCCGCCTTCGCCATGTCGAGGAACTCCACTCTGACCCTGGAAACCCGCTGGCGGTCGATTTCGACCACTGTCAGCTTCATGTTGTTCGCAAAGAAAAACTCCCCTCCGCGAGGGATGGTCTGAAGCTGGGAAAGCACAAATCCCGCCAGGGTCTCATAGTCTTCCCCTTCCGGAATGGGGATTCCATAGTCTTCCGAGAGATCCCGGACCGAAAGAGAGGCATCCACAATGTATGAGCCGTCCCGGAGCCTCTCCACCGGTTTGGTGAGTTCGTCCGATTCGTCTTCAATTTCCCCCACGATTTCTTCAAGGAGGTCCTCCATCGTCACGAGTCCGTCGAGGGAGCCGTATTCGTTGAGAACCAGGGCCATCTGGGTTCTCCGTTTCTGCATCTCTTTTAGAATATGGGGGACCTTCATGGACTCGGGAACGAAGTAGGGCGCATGGAGGATGCGCTCGATCTGGAAAGGGGTCTGTTCTGTCAGGATATCCGCAAGATCCTTGTAGTAGAGGATCCCCACCACTTCTTCCGTCTCTCCACGGAGGACGGGATAGCGGGAATAGCGATGCTCGGAGAAGATCCCCTGTATTTCCGGGAGCCCCATGGTCGTCCGGATGGTCACCATGCGGACCCGGGGAACCATGACCTCCCGGACGGAAATATCCGTGAACTTGAATACGCTTTGAATGAGGTCCTGTTCGGTCCTGTTGATGATCCCGTGCTGGCTGCCTTCTTTCAGAAGAAGCTCCAGCTCCTCGGGACTGATCGGATAGGAGGAGGGTCCGGGGGCGACGCGGAAGAGCTTCAGGACGATGCGGCTTGTCAACGTGACGACATGGACTGGAATTTTGATCAGTTCCGACAGGAGCAGGACCGGTCTGGCAAGCCTTAAGGCGATTCGTTCGTTGTTCTGGATCGCGAGGGTTTTGGGAACGATCTCTCCCAGCACGAGCATTCCGAAAACCTGGAGCAGGATGACGGCAAAAACGGTGAGGGGAAGGAGGACAGGGTGCGCATGCAGGTCGACGGCCACCGCAAGGATCGGCTTCAGCTTCTCGTAGGAGACCGTGCCGGTGGCGCCGGACGCGAGTCCGGTGGTCAGCGTCATCATGACCTGGATCGTGGCGACGAAACGTTCCGGATCCTTCCGAAGCTTTAAAAGAGCCCGGCTTTCAGGCGATCCTGTTCCGGCGAGCTGCTGCACCTTGGAAAGCCTGAGCGAAATAATGGAAAGCTCCGCGGCCGCAAGGACGGCATTGAAGAGGACGAGAACCACGATGGCAAGGGCATCTATCCAGACCGGGGTCATCGTCCGAGGCTCCAGGGAAGAAGAAAGCGATCAGAGGGAAGGGGGACCGTTAGAGTGTCGGACCCTGGGAATGGCCGGATGGTACTAATTCAGGACTCCTATGGTTGTCCCCGTCGACGGACCCCCTCTTCCGTCCTTGCCTTAGGGGTTCTCGCATCGAAAAAACAGCATCCATCGTGCGTCCTGCATAGTTAACGATGGTCCTGGGAATGGGGAAGAATCGGCCTTGACAAGTGGACGCACACTGCCTATATTGGGTAGGCGTTGACGTTCTCATCATAAACTATATTCCTGGAACGGAGCAAGGGGGGTCAAATGTACGACGCTCACAGATTGGTGGGTGAAAACCCGAGCTTTTTAGGCTGGATGAGTTTCCTTGCAATCATCGCCTTCATTTTTGCATGGGGATACGCCACCTCCTCGAAGAATTAGGGCTTTCCTATCTCGATTGATTAGCCTGAAGCCGGTGTAATCCGGCTTCGGGCTTTTTTTTTGCCACCCGTCCCCTTCTCCCCGGCGTTCCATTTCCCCGCTGATCTGTGTTTTTCGAATTCCTCCTCCGTTTTGGTCAATTTTCTGGGTCACCCCCTTGACACGGCGTTCGGAACTATATATGTTATTTTGTTAGTAATCTTTTATAACATTGGAGGTCATGATGGACACCAAATTCCTTGAAACCGATCTGCTGATCATCGGCGGCGGAACGGCGGGCTGCTACGCAGCGATCATTGCCCGGCGCGAAAATCCGGACCTGTCCGTCCTTGTCGTGGATAAGGCGCATATCGACCGGTCGGGATGTCTCGCCGGAGGAATGAATGCGATCAATGCCTACATCAATCCGGGAGAAACGATCGATTCCTTCGTGGATTATGTCCGCATGGATGCGATGGGGATTCTGAGGGAAGACCTTGTCAGGTCCCAGGCGGCCCTCTTCAAGGAGGTGGTCGAAACCGTCGAGGCCATGGGACTTCCGATTGTGAAGGATGCCGACGGAAGCTACTCTCCCCGAGGCCGCTGGAACATCAAAATCCATGGAGAGTCGCTCAAGCCGATCCTGGCGCGGGAAGTCCGGAAATCGGGAGCAGAGGTGTTGAATCGCGTGGTGATCACCAATCTCATCGTACAAGACGGCACCGTCCATGGAGCCTACGGATTCGGGATTTCCGACGGCACCTTTTATGTCCTTTCGGCCCTTAAGACGGTGGTCGCCACGGGAGGGGCGTCGGGCCTCTACCGTCCGAACAACGAAGGGCTGGCCCGTCACAAGATGTGGTATTCGCCCTTCAATACAGGGGCGGGATACGCGATCGGAATCAGAGCGGGGGCCGAAATGACGAGCTTCGAGCACCGGTTCATCGCGCTCAGGACCAAGGACACGATCGCTCCCACCGGAACACTGGCCCTGGGTTTTCGTGCCCCCCAAGTCAACTCCAAGGGGGAAGAATTCATGAAGATCCGGTGGTCGCATGCCGGGGGGGAGGGGGCACCGACTCCCCTGCGCCTCGAAGGCCCCCTCCGGGAAATGGCCGCCGGAAACGGTCCCTGCTTTATGGATACGCGGCACCTGACGAAGGACGATCTGAAGCGATTGTACGAAGCCTATCTCGACATGTATCCCAATACGGTCCTTTACTGGGCCTCGAACCGGATCGACCTGACCGAATCTCCCGTTGAAATTTGCGGGACCGAGCCTTACCTGGTCGGAGGCCATTGCCAGGCGGGCTATTGGGTGGATGTCGACCGCCGGACAACCCTCACAAATCTATTCGCGGCCGGAGACGTCGCCGGAGGCGCCCCATACAAATTCGTCAGCGGGTGCTTCGCAGAAGGGGCCATTGCCGCGCGCGCGGCATCAAAGGAAATCACGTCCGGAGGGAGGCGCCTGGTCTCTCCGTCCCCGGAAGAGGTCGCCGCGGAAAGGGGCCGGACAATGGTCTGGAAGGATTCCCCAGCGCCCCCCGAGGAAAGGATTCGGCCGGAGGAGGCGGAAGCGCGTCTTCAGAAAATCATGGATGAATATGCCGGCGGCATCCGGACATCCTATGCGATGAACGAGGCGGGTCTCTTGATGGCCCGGAAAAAGATTGAGGAACTTTCGGGGGATCTCTCCAGGATTTATTCGGAGGACGACTACGCTCTGATGCTGGCCCATGAAGTGGCGGACCGGGTGGATGTCGCACGTGTTTTGGTGGCGCACCTTCTGGCCCGGAGGGAGACCCGGTGGCCGGGATTCCAAACCCGCATGGATTATCCGGAAAGTGATATGAAATATGAACATTTCATCAATTCCGTCGTCTTGCCCTCGGGAGAGATTCGTATCGTCCACCGGACGCTCGAAGGCGAGGAATTGTCCTGGAACGTTTCGGTCTCTGAAGGCGAAGCCGTTCTCCAAAAGGCCTGATCCAGAGGGCGCCGAGAATCAGGAGAGGAAGGGGGAAGGATGGGAATTTCGATCAATGAAGGTCTTTGCCACGGATGCAAAAAGTTGCCGGAAGCCCGATGCGTGGTCGCCTGCCCGGGAAATCTGATCCGGATGAAGGACGGCGGGAATCTGGCGGTGATGAGGGAGCAAGCCGACTGCTGGGATTGCTTCGCCTGCGTAAAAATGTGTCCGGTGGGTGCGATCGACGTGGTCCTTCCCTACGAGTTGGCGGGACGGGACGCCCGGCTCGTCCCGAAGCTCAAAAAGGAGTCGATCCGATGGACCCTTTTCGTGGACGGAGACCCTGAGCAGGTGTTTGAATTGGCCACGCGTGTTCCCGAAGACCTTCTCGAAAACGAACAATAGACCTATCCTCAATAAGGAGACCCGATGTTCCTCTCAGTCCCCCACGGTGGCCGTCTTGTGAGTGCAACCATTTCCAAAAACGCCCGGCCTGAAATGCAGAGGGCCTATGCAAACCATCCGGAAATTCGCCTCTCTGCGCGTGAAATTTCGGATCTTGGGCTGATCGCCGTCGGGGCGGTGAGCCCTCTCGACGGATTCATGGACGAACAAAGCTACCGGTCGGTGGTTCAACGCATGCGGCTCCCCGACGGGCTCGTTTTTCCCCTTCCGATCGTCCTGCCGATCCTCGAAAAGGAGTTCCGGTCGCTTCGTATCGGGGAGGTTGTCAGGCTGGTCGATCAATCGGACAAGCTCCTGGGGATTCTGACCGTCTCCGACCTCTTTAAACGGGATCTGGTCTGGGAAGCCAAGGAAGTCTACAAGACGAATGATCCGGCCCATCCAGGTGTGGCGGCTCTCGAGCGGCTTGGAACGCCCTATGCCGCAGGAGGAAAGGTTTCCGTCATCGAGGACTGGTCGGATGGACCGTTTTCCGAGTTTCATCTCACACCCACCGCCTCGCGGTCACTCTTCGAGCAGCTGGGTTGGCAGACGGTCGTCGGATTTCAGACCAGGAATCCGATTCACCGGGCTCACGAGTATATCCAGAAGTGCTCACTCGAGGTGGTGGACGGGCTTTTCCTTCACCCCCTTGTCGGTGAAACCAAGGAAGACGACGTTCCGGCCCGGGTCCGGATGGATTGCTATCAGGTTCTTCTTGAGCGCTATTACCCAAAGACCCGGGTCATTCTGGGGGTTTTCCCGGGGTCGATGCGGTATGCCGGGCCAAGGGAAGCCCTGTTTCATGCCCTCGTTCGGAAGAACTACGGATGCACTCATTTCATCATCGGCCGGGACCACGCGGGGGTTGGAAGTTTTTATGGACCGTTCGAGGCCCATGCCCTGCTCCGGCAATTTTCCTTCGACGAACTCGGAATCATCCCCATCTTCTTCGATACGGCCTATTATTGCCGGACCTGCGAAGGAATGGTCTCCCACAAGACCTGCGGCCATGACGAAAACTCCCATGTTCTGCTTTCGGGCACCAAAGTCCGCCAGATGCTGCGCGACGGTCTCCCGCCCCCACCGGAGATGACGCGCCCGGAAGTTGCCGCTGTGCTGATCGGGCATTACCGCACGAAGGAAGAACAGGTCCCCGTCACCTCGGATTCGGCGTAATTCCGGCGTTTTTGCCCCCATCGAACGAAGCGGAGCGGGAATCCCCGGCTCAAGAGGTCAGAGCACGGACGAGGCCGAGAAAAGAAGCCTGTGGCGGGGACGCGTCCCCGCCACATAGAGGGCTCTCAGGAAGGCTCGGTCCTCACGGAAAAGATTCATGTCCCGCCAGTCGACAATCACCGAATCGAAGGTGCTCCCTTGGGCCTTGAAGACCGTGGTCGCATATCCATGGCGCAAGGGGGCAAAGGCCCGCTTCAGGCCCCAGGCTTTTTTCGAGAGGGGCCCGATTTCCTTTCGGGCCCCGGGGGTCCTGTCCCGAAGATCTCGGATTTCCTTGAATAGTTCGTCAATTCTCTTCTGATGAGTCGCGGAGTCGTCGCACACGAGGACGGACACAGTGTCTCCGGAATCGTCTTCAAGATACACACGGTGGGCAGGGATGTCGGGGTATTCGGGATTCCGCTCAGGGACAATTTCGAGAACGGTCCATTCCTCGCCGGCCGGGAGAACCCGCAACTCTCCTTCCTCGGTTTTGACTCCGATTGTTTCGTGAAGCAGGACCCGTTCATGACGCGCGAAGGGGGTTGCGAGTACCCCGTAATGCCTTCGAAAAAGCTCGCGGTTGTACTGCTCGACCCGCCGGTTCGTATACGCCAGAATCCGGATGTTGCTTCCCGCGTCTGACAGGTGGGCCGACCATCGGACCGCTTCCTTGCTGCCTCCCGGAATCCAGAGGAGCTGACCGGTGTGGGAGAGGTCTTCCGGCACGAGGCTCTCCAGCTCCGGGAAGAGCGCTTTGGGCGTCGGCCGGCCCTCCTCGATGTTCCAGGAAAGAAGGGTCCGCGTGAGAAGGTGAATGGGATGGTCTTCGCGTTGGCGATGAACCTGTGCCAAGGCGAGGCGGGGGACAGGAAGAGCAAACACCGGCGGGGTTTCAAGGTGGAGGGCTTCCACCGGAGGCAACTGGTAAGGATCACCAACATAAAGAATTCGGGCGGTTCCTCGGGCGCGTTCAAGGGCCTCGAGAAGATCCTGCCCGACAAGGGAACATTCGTCGACGATAATCCAATCGAACAAGGAGAGTTCCGGCGCCGGCCCCGGCTTGATGGAAAACGAGCCGTCCTCGTTTTCCGAGAGCTTGAGCCCAAGAAGCGAGTGCAATGTGGTGAACAGAAGGTGCCGGGCGACCAGGTCCTCCTGTCCCAAAGTTTCTCTGAGAACGCGGACCGCCTTATGGGTCGGGGCGGCGATCGCGAGGGACAGCCCTCTGCTGACCGCCTTGCGTAGAAATCCTGCCGTCAATGTCGTTTTTCCGGATCCGGCAGGCCCCGAAAGGATGGCTGAGGAGACCTCCGGATGGTCCAGGAGGGAGGCCAGGGAGGCCGATGGATCGGTCGGATCCGGTGTCCATGGGAAGGCCGGGGGGCGGAAGACCATCGTGTGCCTCGTCAGAGGAGCCCTGCGTCGGAGAGCCAGCGGGAGAAGAAGGCTTCGGCCCTTCTTTCGAGATCCATTGCGTATTCTTTTGTCTGCCGTCTCAAAATGGAAAGATCGATGTTGCGGGAGGCGAGTTCAAAGGCATGGCCGATCAACCACCGTTCAAGGGACTCTCCCCGGATCTCCGGGTGGAACTGGAGGGCCAGGGCAGACTGATCCACCATGAACGCCTGGTGGGAAACCCGGTCCGACCAGGCAAGATTGGACGTCCCCTCCGGAAGATCGAAGGTGTCTTCATGCCAATGAAGCATGGGAGCCCCGTCGCCAAGCAAGGCTAAGGGGGAGTCACGCCCGGCATCGGTCAGGTGGAGGGGAAACCACCCGATTTCCGTGGTTTTGGAGGGATAGACGCGCGCTCCCAATGCCTTCGCGATCAATTGAGCTCCCAGACAGATCCCGACGATCGGTTTTTTCGAGGACAGTCTCCGTTCGACAAAGTCGATTTCCTGTTTAAGGAATGGGAATCGCGCCTCCTCATAGACTCCAATCGGTCCCCCCAGGACCACCACGAGGTCGGGGGCTTTCGGGTCGGGAACGGCTCCGGCCGAGAGGCCCGGCTCAATGGGTTGGATCCGAAATCCGCGCGTCTCCAGGAGGCGGCCCAAGGTTCCGGTGTCTTCGAAGGACACATGGGAAAGGACCAGGGCGGAGGGAGAAGGGGATTTCACCGCGAGATCGGCTTGAAGCGGAGCCGGTGGGGTTTGGCCGCTTCCGCCCCAAGCCGCTTTCGCTTGTCCGTTTCGTATTCCTGGTAGTTTCCGGCAAAGAACGTGATGCTCGAGTCCCCTTCGAACGAGAGGATGTGCGTGGCGACCCGGTCCAGGAACCACCGGTCATGGGAGATCACGAGAACGCACCCGGCAAATTCGAGGAGGGCATCTTCAAGAGCTCTCAGCGTTTCCACGTCGAGGTCGTTCGAGGGCTCGTCGAGAAGAAGCACATTTCCCCCCGAAATGAGGGTCTTGGCCAGATGAAGGCGGCCACGCTCTCCCCCTGAGAGGGTTCCCACAATCTTCTGTTGGTCCGGCCCCTTGAAGTTGAACCGGCCGATATAGGCGCGGGCCGGGGTTTCGAACCGTCCAACGGTCAAAACCTCCGACCCTCCCGAAATCTCCTCGAAGACGGATTTGTCTTTGGAAAGGGCGTCCCGCGACTGGTCGACATAGGACAGCCGGACCGACTGACCGACACGGATTTCCCCCGAATCGGGGGAGTCCGTTCCGATAATCATCCGGAAGAGGGTGGACTTTCCGGCGCCATTGGGACCGATGATGCCCACGATGGCTCCGGGAGGGATGGTGAAGGACAGTCGATCGATCAGAAGACGCTCCCCGTAGCCTTTCGTCACCTCCTTGAATTCGATGACCTGGCCCCCGAGGCGTTCGGCGACAGGAATGAAGATCTCCTGGGTTTCGTTTCTTTTTTGATACTCCTGGGAAGACAGTTCGTCGAACCGGGACATGCGGGCCTTCGATTTCGCCTGGCGGCCTTTCGGGTTTTGCCGGACCCATTCGAGTTCCTGTTTCATCGCTTTGATCCGGGCCGATTCCTGGCGGGCTTCAATCTCGAGTCGAGCTTCCTTCTGCTCAAGCCAGGAGCTGTAGTTGCCCTTCCAGGGGATTCCGGTTCCCCGGTCAAGTTCCAGAATCCACTCCGCCGCGTTGTCCAAAAAATACCTGTCGTGGGTGACGGCCACCACCGTTCCGGGAAACTTTTGGAGAAACTGTTCCAGCCATTCCACCGATTCGGCGTCAAGGTGGTTGGTGGGTTCATCGAGAAGGAGCATGTCCGGGTTCGAAAGAAGAAGCCGGCAGAGGGCCACGCGACGTTTTTCGCCTCCCGAGAGGGTGGCGATCCGGGAGTCCCAGGGAGGAAGCCGAAGAGCGTCAGCGGCCACTTCCATCTTCTGCTCCATATTATGGCCATCCCCAGTGGCGATGACGGCCTCAAGGCGGGCCTGTTCCTTGGCCAGGGCGTCGAAGTCGGCCTCCGGGTCGGCATAGGCGGCGTACACTTCCTCGAGCTTTTTATGGGCGTCGAACAGTTCCCCGAGTCCTTCCTCCACGGCGGAACGAACGGTGACGTTCGGATCGATTTCGGGCTCCTGGGGGAGATATCCGATCCGGATCCCCGGCATGGGGATCGCCTCTCCCAAAATATCGGTATCCACGCCCGCCATGATGCGAAGGAGGGTGGACTTTCCCGACCCGTTGAGTCCGAGGACCCCGATCTTCGCTCCGGGAAGAAAACTGAGGGAAATGTCTTTAAGGATCTGCCTTTTGGGAGGGACGACCTTTCCGACACGATTCATCGTGAAAACGTACTGTGCCATGAAGCTCCAATCGAAAATACACTCGGTTCAATTCCACAAAAACGGCGGGCTGCCCACGGATGTCTATGATAATCGGTTTTCAGGGAGAAATCTTCCGAACCCCTGGTGCCGCTTCAAACGCCTGAACAGGAAGGCCATGACCGGATCGCGATGGAAGGATCTCCCCGGATTCTTTGATGACGGCCTATGAGCCTCAGGATTTTACGAGAAATGAATTGGCGAGGACGACCAGCAATGCCGTAACGCCGAAAATCGAAAGGACGATGGAGACGAGGATGAGGGAGCCCGCCAGGATTGGGTAGGTATCGATGAATTTTCGAAGCATTGAGGACTCTCCGTGATTATTTTACAGGAAATGTGGGTGGTCCTTGAAAAGGCCGGTGGACGCTTCCGCTCCCTGATTGTACCTGAGTCTTCCGGAAGAAAGAATACGAACCTCTGAGAAAACGGGTGGGCAGAGAAGGAATGTGGAAAATTTTGCACATTCTTTTAATTCCAAGTCGCGTCAGCCATAAAGAGGGAGGCCACATAAATCCTGAATGGCTCAAAATGGTCTCCATCAGATGAGACCCTCCCCTGTGGGGGCTCTCCCTGGGAACACGACAGGGTCCTCCCATTCGGGCTTGATCAGACCGATCGGAGACTCAAAAGGTCCCATTTTGCACACCGTCCAGGATGAAATTCACAGGTCATTAGGAGTGGCGAGCGCGTGGGACTTGAATCCGGGAATTCCGGTTCTTTGATGGGCTTGGGATCAGAAGAATCCTTCTGGACACTACTTGCCCCCATGAATGATCGCGTCGAGTTTTTCAAGATTGGATTTGGCTTTCACATCTCCCTGGTCCGCGGCTCTCCGCCACCAGTCCGCGGCTTTTTTGTAATTCCTCAAGACCCCTTGACCATTTGCATAGAGAACCCCAAGATTGCTTTGCGCGAATGAATTTCCCTGGTCTGCGGCCTTTCGGTACCAGGAGGCGGCCTTCGCAAAATCCCTCGGGACTCCATCTCCCTTGTAGTACAGGTCCCCAAGGGCACTCTGTGCAACTGGATTGCCGTGGTCCGCGGCTTTTCGGTACCAATAGGCGGCCTTTGCGTAATCCTTCGGGACTCCGTGTCCATTGTAATAGAGCGCCCCCAAAGTGAACTGGGCATTGGCGTCCCCTTTATCCGCGGTTTTCAGAGACGCGTTCAAGGCCTTCCGGTACCAGAAGACAGCCTTCGCATCATCCTTTTGGACCCCCTGGCCGGTTAAATAGAGTCCTCCCAGATTGTACTGGGCCTCTGGGAACCCCTGGTCCGCCGCTTTCCGGAACCAGGAGGCGGCCTTGGGATAATCTCTTGGGACCCCCCGGCCATACTCATAGAGGTTCCCCATATTGATCTGGGCGCCTGGATCTCCGTGGTCCGCGGCTTTTCGGTACCAATAGGCGGCCTTGGAATAATCTCTTGGGACCCCCAGGCCATTCCCGTAAAGGTATCCCAAATTGATTTGGCCGGCGGGATCTCCCTGGTCTGCGGCTTTTTGGTACCAATAGACCGCCTTTCCGAAATTTTTCCGGACTCCCAGGCCATTTTCAAAGAGGAATCCCAATCGGTCCTGCGCCAGAGCATCTCCCCGGTCTGCCGCCTTCCGATACCATGAGACCGCTTTTTTGTAATCCTTCGGGACTCCCAGGCCATATTCAAAGAGGCGCCCGCGATTGTATTGGTCAGCGGGGCTTGCCAGGTCGGTCGCCTTTTGACCCCGGTAGGAGGCCTTTCCAAAGAGCCTCAGGACTCCTTGGTCCTCCTTATTGAGGTACCCCAATCGGTTCCGATCCCCCGGATATCCCTGTTCCGCCCCCACATTTTCCGCAGAGCCATTTCCATGTCGGCTCGGGAGCGCCCAGGAGGAGGGAGCCGTGAGCGCACCAATGATAACGATTCCCGCAAGGAAGGCGTGTCCCCCCGTTTCTCTCATCGATCTTCTGAGCCGAATCCGATGTTCCAACGTCCTTCTCCCTGCTCCGGCACCTCCACGGGACCATGATGTAGGGGCCTGGAACTTCCGTTCAACCACGCTTTCGAAGGATGGTAATTTTCTCTCTTCATTCCAACTTCTCAGAAAGGAGAGGCCCCACAGGTCTTATGGGAAAATGGAGACGCAATCAGACAGGGGGAGGCAGGTCGGGAATTCGGGAGAGTTCCGGGTTCACCTCCTCTCTCCCCCTCATGGAATCACCTGCGCCTCAGAGGAGGCACAGGGCTCCTACGACCCTTGGGACGATCCGGTCTCCTGCTTCTTTCCTGCCGGACACGTAGTGATTCCCAGAAAATAGTAGAGTGAGCAGAACCCAATCAGGCCAGAGGCAAGGGGAAGAAGCCCGAGCCAGCCCCATGGGGTCTTGGGACCCACAAAGACGAGGGAGATCAGGGCAAGACCCGCAACAATCCGAATTGTTCTATCCAAGGTCCCTTCGTTGGTTTTCATTCGGGAGTGTCTCCTGTGCTGAATTGTTAGAGGGCCCCCATTTCCGAACAGGGCATGCCGCTCTCTTTCGTACCCCTAACACACTACTTTCAATCATAACTCATGAAAAATCTACATGAGAGGGGTTTCATGTCTCCCCGACAGGTCAGTTCCCGCCATAGGACGCTGAGGGGCTCCCAAGAACAGTCAAATGGGGGAATCTCCCGGTCAAAGATCGACAAATGAAAGGTGTGGTTGAGGCGGTTTCCACATCCTCTCACGGACCCCTACACATTTCTCGGACATTTGGGATGCGAGTGTGTGGGAAATTCGGGGTGTGGGCCTGCATATTTCCGAGATTCGACAGCCGCTCTCCCTGAAATGGCCGGAATTGATATTCGAATGGGACAGGAGAGATTGAACATAAGACACGTGTGATGACCAATAGGAATGGTCACCTGTCCGGTGATCATCTCAGTCAGACAGGGTATCGGATTTCAATGGAAGGAATTTTTAGACGGAAGAGACACTCAAAAGGACACTGGAGAAGTAAAGCAAAAGAATAAAGGCCTCTAGATGTGTGAGAGCAATGGTTGCGGGGAGAGGATTTGAACCTCCGACCTTCGGGTTATGAGCCCGACGAGCTACCGAGCTGCTCCACCCCGCTAGAAAACTATAAGAAATTGAGGGTCGTCCTGTCAAGATTGACACGGCGAAGGGAAAGGCGGTCCTCAGGAATAGCGAATCCGGTAAAAAATAATAAGAGTATTGGCCAAAGTGATTTGCAATCTGTTAAGCTGTGAGAACATCTTTTCCCTTTTGGGTCAAGGGACCTGTTCGGACCTAGTCCGGTGTTGACGGACCTGTCAAAGAATCCTTCGATGAAAACGAATAAGATCTCCAGTGGAGAGACGCTAGAACCATGGGCGGCGAATTTGATCTTGTGATCTTGGGTGCCGGATCTGCCGGGTATGTGGGGGCGATAAGGGCGGCACAATTGGGAATGAAGGTGTTGGTTCTGGACCCGGAACCGCCGGGGGGGACATGCCTCCATAACGGCTGCATCCCGACAAAGGCCCTCCTCGAGGTCTCGGGGTTTCTGAGGTCGCTCAACGAGGCGGAGCGCTTTGGAGTGTCCGTTCCCTCCTTCACAATCGATGGGGAGAAGCTGTTTTCCTTTCGCGGAGGAATCCATGATCGTCTCACGCGCGGAATCGAGTCCCTTTTTAAAAAACATGGGATTCTCCACCTCCGCTCCCGAGGAGCCTTGTGCGGACCTGGACTCGTCCGGACCTTGGAGGAAAATTCTCAGGAATTCAGGACCCGGTTTGTTCTTTTAGCCACGGGATCTCGCCCCAGATCCCTTCCCGGAGTCCCTTTTGACGGTCACAGGATTGTCAGCAGCACGGATTTGCTTGCGATAAAGGAATTCGGAGGCCGCCTCGCGATCGTGGGAGGGGGGGCCATCGGCTGCGAGTTCGCAGATATTCTTTCCTCCTTCGGGTCCAATGTGCTTCTTCTGGAGCGAGAATCCCGTCTTCTCCCTTCGGAGGACCGCGAGCTCGGCATGGTGTTGGAAAAAGAGATCTCCGGAATGGGTGTGGAAGTGCGCACAGGAATCCTCGCCCTATCGATCTCGCCTGATCCCTCAGGGGTCTCGATTTCCTTTGGAAATCCTGGAGGAAAGAAGGAGGAAGCTCGGGTTGAGCGAGTTCTCGTGGCCATTGGGAGAGCGCCGGTTTCGGAAGGGTTAGGGCTTGAAAGCGTCGGACTTTCTCACCGAAAAGGAGAGAACTTGACGGTCGGACCCCGCGGAGAAACCGAGGCACCTGGGGTTTACGTGGCCGGCGATCTCGCCGGGAGCTATCAGCTTGCCCATAAGGCCAGTCATGAGGCGGTTGTCGCAGTTGAAACGATGGCAGGGTTGGATCCGCGTCCCTTGGACCCGCATCTCGTTCCACGGGTTGTTTACACCCACCCTGAAGTGGTGTCTATCGGATGGGTGAAAGAGGAGGCGGAGCAACAAGGTTTCTCGATTTCCGAGGGGCGGTTTCCCCTGATGGCGAATGGGCGATCCCTGATTGAGGGAAACAGAAGAGGGTTTTTCAAAGTCATCTCCGATCGGGCGTCGGGGCGGATCCTGGGCTTCCATGGAATCGGTCCCCATGTCTCGGAAATGATCGCAACGGTTGCGGCAGCCATGGCCGGTAAGGAGGGGGTCAAGGCTGTGTCGGAGGCGATATTCCCCCACCCATCCGTCAGCGAAGCCATTCACGAAGCTTTTCTCGATCTCACCGGCCACGCCATTCACCGATGAGGTCTCCATATATCTCAATTTAGAGGAGTTCACCACCATGGGATTCATCTCTCTCGTCAACCCCATGCGGGATCTGAGTTCCTGGAAAAAAATTCTTGACTTTGGCATCAACTCCAACATCGTCAGCTGTTTTGCAACCAACGCGACAGGGCGGATCGTCTTATTCGAGAAATCGCTGACGCATAAGGTGAAGCTTCCGGTTCAGACACTTTCCATGATGCCGGTCAGGGATCTGTTGTCCCATTTGTCCCAAGGAGGAATCCCCCCGTCCAAGGAAAAGCCCGGGTCGGACGATCTGTATTCCCGCAAGGACTTTCCCCCTCAAAATGATCAGGGAACGTTGATATGGTGGGGATTCCCCCTCGGGACGATGCCCCCCCCGGGGGGGATTTATTTTTTGAAGCTCTTCCTCGAAAAAGCGTCGGAAAAGCAGATCGAGACCATCGATTATCCAGAAATTCTCCACATGAAAAACAAGATCGAGACCGCTGTGGCGCACCATCTTCTTGAAGAATCCGATCATCGGGTGCTTCACGAAAAGGTCGAAGAATTAATGGAATGGGAAGCGGAAGGATTCAAGACGAATCGGGTTCTGCTCGTCGATGGGGTGACCCTTGACGAAAGCCAGAGGCCGGTGTATTTGCAATTCGATGGCTCGGAAGATGCACTCCAGATGAGCCAGGAACCCGTTTCCGGATCCGATATTCATTTTTTTAAGAGGATTTCTGAATTCGGGGCGAGGCCGGCTCTGATCGAGCATACCGAGAAAAAGTACCGCTATGAAATCATGCTGCCTCTTACCTGGCATGTCCATATCATGGGATGGATCGGAATTCCCTTTCCCCAGCTGGAACTTTGGGCGAAGCAGGTGCGCTACAACTACGAAGAGATCGTCCGAAACTTGGGGGATGACCTTGGAGAGGAGCGCGCTGCGCTGGGGCTCCTTCCAAAATATAATGTTCATCGTGGTCTCGTGGAGGAGAAGAGCTTCCTGCTAATGATCGAAGGCATGATGCTTCACCACCCGCCCCGCCCTTTTGTCGTTATTCTGTTGGAGTGCGACATGAAGGTTCGCCAGTCGTTACAAGAGGTGCTCGATCAGTCCAAGCGCCCGTCCGATGTCCTGGCAGAGGTGGGGGAGGATCTCGTGATCCTTTTGCCCGACCAGGACATTTCAAGGGCCAAGGGATTTGAGGATCGGTATCGGGAGATCCTGGAACAGTGGGTGGCGGACTCCCCCTCACGCAAAATCGCCATTTCTGTCTATTGGTTTCCTTCCACCGCATGGTCCCCGACGGAATTGATCGAGGCCTTGTGCCAACGGCCGAAGATCCAGATCGAGCCGAAAGCTGGTGATTCCGGATCGGAGAAAAGATTTGATGAATGGCTCAAGCGATTTATTTTGCTTAAGGATTGGGAATAAAGGATGCAAACGCATGAGGGGACGTTCTTTGCTCTTTTTTCTCTTCGGGCTCGTTTGCTGGGCTCCGGCGTCTTTCGCGGCCTTTTCCGGGGGTGCATCGTCGAGCGCCGACCATATCCTGGTCATTGTCATGGAAAACAAGAATATCGGGGAGATCGTCAAAGGGTCCGATGCGCCCTATTTCAACGGACTCAGAGGAGGGCGGCTGACAAACTACTGGGGGCTGGCCCATCCAAGTCTTCCGAATTATGTTGGCATGATAGGCGCTTGGCCCCCACTTCCAAATTCGGACGATCCCCGGATTCGGATTCAGGGGGATAGCCTCCCGGAAGAATTGAGTCTGCACCATCTGTCGGCGGGATCCTACATGCAGGGCCTTCCCCGGGTGGGCTATGGGGGGAGAAGTTATCCGAGGATATTCGGGCGTTATGTTCTGAAGCATGATCCTTTCCTCCTTTTCTCCCGGATTCGGGAAAGTCCGCTCAGGAACACCGTGGTTCCACTCGCCAAACTGCCTGCAGACCTTAAGGAACATCGTCTGCCAAATTTCTCCCTCATCGTTCCCGATCTTTGCCACGACATGCACGGGGCTTTTGGATGCCATTTCCATAATTCCCATGAACTGATTCGGGAGGGCGACCAGTTTTTGGCTTCTTGGATTCCCCGGATTCTTCGATCGGATTTCTATAAAACGCACCACGTATGGATATTTGTCGTATGGGATGAATCCAGCGGAAAGGGAGGACACGGGGGGAAGAGCGTCCTTTCTCCCCCGGGGTCGAACCCACAGAGAATGCATGCGGGGGGGCATATTCCGATTCTCTGGCTTGATTCCCGTAATCCCCGAAAGTGGCAATCGAATTGTTTTGGCAACCATTATTCACTCCTCGAAACGGTGACCCGCAATTTTGGGCTGCCGTCTCTGACCCCTCCGGGAGAACGGGTTCCTCTTCCCAAGGAAGGGATGAGCTGCTTTCAGGCGATGGGCAAAACCTCCGGGCGCGGCCGGTAATTTTCTTTTCGATCTCTCCATATTGTTAGTGAAGAATATCCGTCTTGATCCCCCCGGGAACGTGGTCTAAGATGACATCGTGGAATGAGTTTTGGGACATTTTCAGGGAAAGGAAGAACCCATGGAACGGATTTCCTTTGTATTGGCTTCTGATACTCTTGAAAAGCTGCATGCGGTTGCCCTGATGGCGTCGGTGGCCGCGGTGAGTCAGATGGAGGTCAATGTCTTCGTCACGATGAACGCCATCACGGCCTTTCGAAAATCGGCGATCGAAAAGAAGAGCTTTCGGGTCGAGGGCGAGGTTGGACGGCATCTTCTGGAGAAGAGCCAACAAATGTTTTACGATCTTCTCCTTCAGGGGAAGATGATGGGATCCCTCAAGGTCTATGCCTGCGGCATGGCCCTCGATCTATTGGGGGAAGATCTCGACCAATATTTTCCGGTATTTGATGAAGTCTTGGGAGTGGCCGGCTTTCTCGGGAAGGTGGCCGGCGGCCAGGTTCTGTTTGTTTAATCACTCATGAGGGTGACAGGAGAGAAACAATGGTTGAAGAAGCAGGCATGAAGATTGACGAGGTGGTGGACGGACGAGGCCTTTTTTGTCCAGGTCCGTTGATGGAATTGATCAAGACGATTCAGCTCAAACCGGTCGGGACGGTGCTGGCCGTTCTTTCCACCGACGAAGGGTCGGCCAAGGATATTCCCGCATGGATCCAGAAGGTAGGCCAGGAGTATCTGAAGACGGAAAAAAAGGATGGATACTGGGAAGTGATTGTCAAAAAAATCAAATAACCTTAAAAAATGATTTTTTGCCCGCGCCCGTTTAATGCTCTTGCCCGTGGCGGTTGGAAAGGTCGAGATATCTGGCCACGTCAGCGGGGGAAAGGCCAAGGTCCCTTGGATGATAGGTCTGTTTGACGTGAGACCGGTCGATCGATTGAAGGGTGAGGGGGATGGGTTCGGGTAAGGGTTGTTCTGGTTTTTTAAAAATGACCATCAAATCGACTTGGCCTGCGGTGTTAGAAGGATCTTTGTATCCTGTGACCATGGCGATTTGTTCGTCCATCAGCTGCACCAATGATCCCACCGGATAAATCCCGACCATTTGAACAAGACTCACGACCGCGCGGGGATCGAGACGTTGGATTTCCTTCTCGAGAAGATAGGACAGCGTCTTTGCCGGGGAAAGAGCAGACCGATAGACACGGCCGGCGGTCAGAGCTTCATAAATGTCCAGGACCATCAGTGATCGGCTTACCGGATTGAGATCCGGAAGATCAAGTCCAAAGGGGTAGCCGACCCCCCCGTTCCTTTCATGATGCTCAATGGCGGCACTCATGCACACGCCTCGGATCGGATCAACCAAGGATTTCGACAGGATGGCATACCCCAGCTGAGGATGACGCTTCATCGCTTCCCACTCGCTGGGATTGAGCTTTCCGGGTTTTTTCAGAATTTCGATGGGAATGAGCGCCTTACCAATGTCGTGAAGGAGTGCGGCGAGCCCCCATTTGGGGAGCTCGTCCCGGGGCACGCCATCTTGCAAGCCCATTCCCATGGCCAGAATCATGGTATTGGTGGAGTGGAGGTAGGATTCGTCATCCACCTCGGAAAGAGTCACCAAAAAGGAGTTTTTCCTGGGGTCCCGTAGAAGCATTTCCAGGGTTGCCAGCACTTGTTGGCGGAGCGGGTCGACCAATAAGGGGTTCCCCATTCGGATGTCGTTGAAGCTCTTGGTCACCACGGCGATGGTCTTCTCGTGAAGGATGGTCCATTCTTCGAGCGAAGGAACGGTGAGAGTCACCATTTCACGGACCGTCGAGGTTTCTTCCGACGGGGCGTCCTCTCTTATGGGGGAACGGAGAAGATATTCTGCGGGAGGAGGGACCGGTTGGGGGTCTGGAAGCCGGATGGTGACCCTCCGAATCCCGTTATCCCTGAGCTTCTGGATTTCATCGAGAGACTGGATGCGAAATCGATGAAACAGGATATTGGTTTCAAGCCAGCTCTTGTCAAGCGCCACAACCTCCATCCCGATTTCAAGCTTGTCGATGGAGATGATTTTGTTCATGGACGGCTCCAAAGGGATGGGATCGTGTTGGAGTTTTTTTCCGAATAAAAAGCGCTCAACGCATTTTCAGCCTCATTAAAGGCATTATATTTCCCTGCAGCGAAAAGAAAAAGAGCGGTTTGGCGTTTGAGGTGGATCGCTTTAGGGTGGTTCGGATCATCCAAAATGTCCCGGAGAAAATGCCCGATGGAAGCCGGGTCCTCCGGAGGCGGCAATGTCCCGGCGTGTTCAGGAGGGGGAGGGACGATCACGGACTTGAGCTCCGGTCCCAAGGCCGGGTCGAGGAGATAGCATTGCGTGGCGCGGTGGAGATAGAGGTCCACGCCTCCCTCCGAACCCAGGACAAAAAGAATGCGCTCGGCTGAAAGGGTTCTCCCGTTGTTCAGCGCGTGACGCAACTTGTCGATGACCGGTTCATGAAAGATTCCGATTGCCTGGGCCCGCCCGGAGAATGGATTCACCGCCTTTTCCACCGTGTTCCAAAGTGTCCGGAGTCCCAATTCCTGCCGAATGGGGAGCAGACGGGCAAGCCCAGGCAGAAAAGAATCCTGGGACAGGCACACCACTTTTTCGGAAGAGATCGAGGGCGAAAGCTCCGAAAAAGAGGCCAGGGGTCTTCCAAGGCTTCTCCAGACCTCCAGCACTCCAGGCCCTTGCTTGACGGGTACGCCGGACAGGCCATGCAAGGCGATTTTGACACCGAGCTCCGAGGCGGCGATCGCAGCCGGAACCACAAGACTCAAGGTTCGTTTTTTTCCGTCGTAGGGGTCCCCGATATCAAGATCGACCGGCGGGACGGAGAGCGGAGGAAGGGCCTCCCGGAGCGCATCGAGAAATCCTCCCGTTTCCTCGGCCGTCTCCCCTTTCAGACGAAGTCCCAGGAGAAGGGCGCCGACCTGGGCTGGAGTAGCCCTGCCCGAGAGGAGAATGCGGGCCGCGTCGCAGGCTTCCGTTCTTGTGAGATCCCGGGCTCCATGAGGGCCGGTGCCGATCTTTTTGATGTATTCCTTGATCATGTAATGAACACTCCCCCTTACTGTTTTCGCTCCTTCGGCATACGGGGCGCGTGGGCTAAAGTCCTCCGAGGCGTTTTAAGACGATGTCTCCGGTCACCGCGGAAGGGGACAACTCCATGAGATAGAGGAGGGTCTTTAGAATGTCCTCCGGCTGGACCATCTCCTCAGGGGGCACCGGAGCATCCGCCACGAGGGGCGTCGCGACATAGCCGGGACAGATCGCCACGGATTTGACCCCATGCAAAGCCCCTTCGGAAAGGAGAGAGCCTGTGAGCGCGCGGAGGGCAAATTTACTCATGGAATACAGGGATGATCCTGACCAGGCTTCAAGCCCGGCGACGGAGGATATATTTGCGATCAGTCCGCATCCTTGCCGCTTCATGAGCGGAAGAATCGCACGGGAGAGAAGGTAGGGAGCCCGGAGGTTGACGGACATAATCTCGTCGAACAGAGCGGGCGTGGATTCTTCGATCTCGACGAAAGGGGCGATGCCGGCGTTGTTGACGAGAAGATCAACCCGGTGAGAGAGGGCCATCAATGCCGTTTCGATCAGGTGATCCACATCCGAACTCCGGGTGAGATCGGCCGCCATTCCCGTGACCCTGTCCCCATAGGGGCGAAATTCTTCCATCAGAGCCTCGAACTTGGACTTGTTCCGCCCGGTGATGAAGACGGTGTGGCCCCGCGCAAGAAGCCCTCTGGCGATCGCCAGACCGATTCCTGATGTGGCCCCCGTGACAAGGGCTTTGATCGAGGCGGGAAAAGTCTTCATGCACGCTGATCCTTAATGTTCGAGAGCCGCTTCTTCGATTCCTGCCAAAGCCCCTCCCATTGGTCGGGGGTGAGGGAAGCGAGGGGAAGGCCTTGGGACTCCGCTTCCTGCTCCATCACATGAAATCGATCCCGGAATTTCCGATTGGCGCGATGAAGGGCCTCTTCCGGTCTGATGCCCGAGAGCCGTGCAAATTGAGCCAAGACAAAGAGAAGATCTCCGATCTCTTCCGAGAGACGGTCGATGCCTTCCTTGCGGGCTCTCTGGACTTCGTCCCACTCCTCGAAGATTTTTTCCACCACCGCGTCGGCGGTCGTCCAGTCGAATCCCACCCTCCCGGCTTTTTGCCCAAGCTTCGATGCAGCGGCCAAGGAAGGCATCGTCTGTGGAATCCCGTCCAGCACCGACTCCCGATCCCTGTGTCCCGGCTCCTTCCTTTTCTTCTCCTCCCAGGTTTCCCAAATGGCGGCCAGCGATTTGCCGGGGGTGGGGGCTTCGAACACATGAGGATGGCGAGAGACCATCTTGAGCGACGCGCGACTCATGATGGCCCCAAGCGATTCCCCCGAGTGCTCCCAGAGAATCCGCCGTGCCATGAAAAGAATGACGAAAAGGTCGCCCATTTCTCGGGCAATGTTGACATGGTCCTCCTTTTCGACCGACTCTTCGAGTTCATAGATTTCGTCCTTGAGATCGGAAACGAGGGCGGCCAATGTTTGCTTTCGATCGAAGGGACACCCGTTTTCCCCTCTCAGATGGTCCACAATCCGTGAAAGGCGACGCAGCCCCCGAAGGTCCTCGGGGGATTCCGTCAAGGGGTGGGCCCGGCTGTCGGGAGATTCGGAAATGGAATCGAGGTAGCGTTCGGGTTCGAAGTCCTCGGCCAATGAAGCCTCCCATGGCATGTGAGTGACGGAGGTGAAAGAAAAGCATGTGACGATAGGGATATTCATTTCCATTATACGAGGATTGGGTGTTTTGGAAAAGTCCGATCTCTTTTAAAGCCTTCCGTTGGCGTTCTGCCGGTCCTGATCTTTTCTTCACCTTTCGGGAGTCCCATGAATCCTGTGGATGCCGTTCGCATATTGAGGTAAAATGAATCGGTTGAACCCTGGTGACATTGATGTTAACATTTGTGAATGGATAATTCACAAATGTTAACAATTCTGGAAGAGTCTTCTTGCTCTCCGGAAGAATTGGGAAAGCGGATCGGCGTCTCGGGTATGACCTTGCGGAGATGGCTGAAGAAGCCCGGCGGGACGAAAGTCCCGAAGGTCTATGTGCCGGCGATCCGGGATGCCTGCCTCGAGATGGCCGCAGAAGGACGTCTGGACCCCGAAGGTCCGGTCGTTCGCATGCTCCTTTCCGAGGCGCCGCCGGGGGAGTACCACGTCGCACTCAAAAATCTCGGGCTTCGTCAGGGGTTCGCCCTAGCCCCTTCAGGTTCGGAGGATCAGATTCTGACGGGGCTTGCCCAGATCGGGCAGCAAACGGAAAAGCAGGCCGAGGTCGAAGGGCATTCAGACCGGGTTCTTTGGTTCAAAAACCTGGGAGAGGAATGGTCCGACCGGATCTCTTTCCTGTGGAAGGTCATCCGATCGAAAAAGCTGGCCTCCCCCGATAAGGTCGTGGCCTACGGTGCATTATTTTACCTGTTGACTCCCCTCGATTTCATTCCTGACCACATTCCCTTCTTCGGATTTCTTGACGATCTCGGGGTCCTGGGGATTGCCGTGGCGTACTATTCGAAGCGGATGGGAAATGTGATCTGAACAGGCTCAGATGAGGGCGCCTGGGGAAAGGACCGTTGGATGTCTCAATTTGATACAATGTCTCATATATTGGAGCCGACTGTGGTGAACGATGGAGGGACCAGAAGGCGGATGGTCCGCGGGATACTCTGGGCCATGGTGGGAGTGGGTTTTTTTGTCTGGACCGATTCATGGGTGGGGGCGGCGCCGGATCCCCAGGGAAAGACGGGGCTTTCAAGCCCCAAGGAGGCCGGAGGTTCCACGAAATCCCCTGAGGAGATCGGGGAGCCGCCGTTGACGGTCGCGCAGGCCGTCCGGATCGCCCTCGAAAAGAACCCCAATATTCTCTCCTATCAAAAAATCTGGAGTGGAACGAAGGAGCTTGAGCCGACGGCCTTCGCTCCGGCCGATCCCCTGCTCCAATGGGAGTACGGCGGCGGCGAACAGGGGACCGCCCAGAGCGTCCTGGCCAATGGAAGCAGCTTCCAGGGGCTGCAAAACATCGGCCTTCCTTATGAGAGCGGGAACAACTGGGCGATCGTCCAGTCCTTTCTCTTCCCCGGGAAAGCGCAGGCCGGGTTCAGAATCAACAAAGACAACACCCGGATCGCCTTCGAGGGGTATCGGGTTCAGCGTGTACAGCTTCGCAATCAGACCGAGCTGGCCTGCTACCAGCTTCTCCTGTCGGGAGAGAATCTCCGCTTAAACGACCAGCTTCGGACCTGGCTCCTGCGGGTGCTGGAGATCACCAAGGCCAAATTGTCCGTCGGATCGGTTCAGATCCTCGATGTGGTGAATGCACGGGTGGCCCTGTCCCAGGCGCAGCTCGATCGCCTCAATGTGAAATACCAGATCGCGGTGGCCAGAAAACAGCTCAACATGCTGCTCGGATTTTCCATGAAACGGTCGACCACGGTCGAACGGCTTCCGGATCCGACTCTGCTCCATTATTCCATGGCGGATCTCGAAGGCCGGGCCATTGAAAATCGCCCCGACCTCCTGTCGGCCCGCGCGACGGTGGATTTAAACCGTCACCAGCTGACGCTCGCGAAGCTCGGCTTCTTTCCGGACTACCAATTGACCGGATCGGAAGGCGGGGAGTCCTGCTACGGATTTTCCGGGATCAACTGCTGGTACGTGGGCGTCCAGATCAATGTCCCGATATTTGCCCCGATCAAACAGAACCTTCAGTATCGCTCCCAGAAGGAAATGCTCCGGGCCGCCGACTGGCAGTACCAGTGGCAGTCGGCCCAGGTCCGTTTGGCAGTGGATACGCTTTATGCTCAGGTTGAGCTCGCCTACCAGCAATTTCGGATGAATGTCGACAACATTCTCCCCCAGTCCCGGCTGGCCTTCGAACTCGCCCTTACGGGGTATGAGAATCAGAAAAATGATTTTCTCTACCTGATCAATGCCGTTCAGGCCTATCGCCAGGCCCAGTACAACCGGTATCAGAGCCTGATCGCTTACTATCAGGCCCTGAGCAATCTCGAGGCCGCCGTTGGATCTCCGCTTCCCTAGGGACACAGCCGGGCTCGGTTTGGACGTGATCCCAGGATAGGGAAACAGGTCAACCTGCACCCCGATCGATGGGAGAGAAAGGAAGGTTTGAATGCGGAAGGTTGTAATGGCGGGTGCGGGGATCGCTCTCCTGGCGGGAGGTCTTATCTGGGGACCCTCGTGGCATGGGAGCCGCGATGCCGTGTCGGCCGAACCGGCCGATCTCAGCGTCCGACTGACCCCAGAGCAGCAGAGGTCCGGATGGGTCGAGGCCGTTCCTGTCGAAAAGAAGGAGATGGAGATCGAACTCCATCGCACCGGAACGCTCAACTTCGACGAGGAAAAGGTCTCGATCGTGTCTGCCCGGGTGGCGGGACGGGAGGTCAGAGTCCTGGCCTTCGAAGGCCAAAAGGTCCATAAGGACGCCCCCCTGGCCTATGTCTATAGCCCCGACTACACCACCGCCGAGGTGGAGCTGTTGAACGCGTACAAGGTGGCCAGCACCCTCTCGAACCGGGCCGAAAGCGGAGGCTACATCATGGCCGCCGATAGGAAGCTTCGCCTCATGGGGGCATCCCAGGCCGATATCGACGCAATTTCCAACACGAAGCACGTGTCCCGGTATCTGACCCTTCATGCCCCCAGGGCCGGGGTGATCCTGACCTCCTCCCTTCGGGCCGGACTGTTCATGAATCCTGGCGACCAGCTTATGACCATCGCCGACATCTCAAGTCTTCTCGTCTATATGGACATCTATGAAAGGGACTTTCCCCTTGTTCGGACCGGACAGATGGTCTCCGTTGAAGCCGTCGCCTATCCCGGCAAAGTCTTTTCGGGAAAAATCGTCTATTTGGGGGGCATGGTGGACCCCAATACCCGCACCTTCCATGTGAGAGCCGAAATCCCCAATCCGGACCGGCTGCTGAAACCGGGAATGTTTGCGACGGTCCGCATCAGGCTTTCGATACCCCGGCCGGTGGTGGCCGTTTCGGAAGGGGCCCTCTTAAGGGACGAACATGGGTACCATGTGTTCGTCGAGCAGTCCTCCGGTGTCTTCGTGCCGCGGGAGGTTGAGCCGGGGCGGGAAGAGCAGGGATGGGTCCGCATCGAATCGGGCCTTGTTCCGGGAGAGAAAGTGGCCGTGAAGGGCGCCCTCCTTCTTGAAGGCATCCGGGAGACCAATCTGAGTCAAGCCACGGGAACTCCCTCCCCCTTCGGCCGGATCGGGAGGCCTCATCCGTGAAACACCTCGTGGCTTTCGCGATCCGGGAGCGGGTGATCGTCTTTTTGGTCGCCCTGTCCCTTTCCGTGGTCGGCATCTTTTCCTATGAAAATCTTCAGATAGAACCCTATCCCGACGTCTCTCCGCTCGAGGTGCGCGTCCTGACCCAATGGGCCGGGCGGGGGGCCGAAGAGGTCGAGCGGCAGATCACGCTTCCGGTTGAAATCGCGATCAATGGGACTCCCGGGATGAAGACCCAGAGGTCCATCTCGATGTACGGGCTCTCGGTCGTGATCGCCGTTTTTAAAGATGGAGTCGATGATTTCGAGGCCCGCCACAGGATCTTCAACCGCATTTCCCAGGCCAATCTCCCGGCGGGAGTCACCCCCGTTCTCGATATCAACACCCCCGCCACAGGGGAGGTGTTCCGCTACACCCTCACCGGAGCCCCGCTCGATCAGCTCAAAACCCTGGACGACTGGGTCCTCGAACGCCGTTTCAAGGAGATACCGGGGGTGGCCGACGAGTCCGGGATGGGCGGGTGGATCCGCCAATACCAGATTCTGGTCGACTTGGCCAAGTTAAGAAATTTCAATATTCCGCTCTCCCAGGTGCTTTCATCGGTTTCGGCGGCCAACAACAATGTCGGCGCCTACGTGATGACCTTCGGCGAAACGGCCGCGGTCGTCCGGGGTCTGGGGCTCCTCAAGAATCGGGAAGATATCGGCAATATCATGGTCGGAGAGGTCAAGGGGACCCCCATCCTTCTTCGCTATATCGCGTCAATCCAGATCGGCCCCCAGCCCCGCCTGGGAAGGGTGGGGAGAAATCTTGAAAACGATACGGTGGAAGGGGTGGTCCTCCTTCTTCGCGGAGCGAACACCCGCCACGTCATGAAGAGGATTCATGAGAAAGTCGCCGAGATCCGGGCGCATGACCTTCCTCCCGGGGTCCATCTCCTGCCGTTTTACGACCGGACCCAGCTGATGAGCTGGACCCTTCACACCGTTCTTGAAAATCTCTCGATGGGGATCGGCCTGGTCTTTCTCACCCTTTACCTCTTCCTTGGAAACCTCCGGTCAGCCATCATCGTCGCCGTCACGATTCCCGTGGCGCTGTTAACTGCCTTCTCCATCATGAAGGTTCATGGCGTGTCGGCCAATCTCCTGTCGCTGGGAGCCATCGACTTCGGCATTTTGGTCGACGCGTCCGTGATCGTGGTGGAAAATATTTACCGCCATCTGACCGGAGGGACTGTAGGATCCGACCGACCGTCCATCTTCGTGGTGGTCTACAATGCCGTCACCGAGGTCCAGTCGGCCACGGTGTTTTCCACCTTGATCGTGTTCGGCGCCTATGTTCCTCTTCTGTTCATGAGCGGCATCGAAGGGAAAATCTTCGTGCCCATGGCCTACACCATGGGGGGAGGTCTTTTAGCCGCGGTCATCCTCTCCATGACTCTCTCTCCGGCATTTTCTTCGGTCCTTCTCAAAAATGTGGGGTTCCACCCCGACACACCCCTGATGAGGGTGGTCAAAAAAGGATACGACGCCGTCCTCCTCTTTGTTCTCGACCGTCCGCGTCTTGTGTTGTCGGCCGCATTCATCTTTCTTGTCCTGACGGTGGGGTTCGCCCTGCCCCGATTGGGGTCGGAGTTTCTTCCGAAGCTTGAAGAAAACAATCTTTATATCCGGGCGACCTATCCCGCGGCGATCAGTCTTGACTATGGTGCACGGGTCACCGATGGAATCCGGAGAGAGATTCTGGCGGTTCCCGAGGTGAAAACCGTGGTCTCGGAGGAAGGACGCCCCGATGACGCCTATGACGTCGGCGGATTCTGGAATGCGGAATTTGCAGTTTTCTTCAAACCCCATAACCAATGGAGAAAAGGAATATCAAAAACCCGGATCGAGACGGAGGTGATGGGGCGCCTTAAGACGATTCCGGGGGTGACCTTCAACATTTCCCAGTACATCGAGGATAACGTGGAAGAGGCGGTATCGGGGGTCAAAGGGCAGAACAGCCTGAAGATCTATGGTCCCGATCCCGTTGTCCTCGAGGGTCTTGCACACCGGGCGATCGGACTTCTGGGAGGAATCCCAGGATTCCATGATTTGGGACTCTTCAGAATTCGGGGAGGTCCCGAACTCGATATCCAAGTGGATGCCCTCGCCTGCGCCCGGTACGGGATCCATGTGGCCGATGTCGAAGGGGTCATTCAGGCGGCGGTTGGCGGGGTGGCGGTCACCCAGGTTCTGAAGAACGAAAAACGGTTTGATGTGACGGTCCGGCTTGCCCGTCCCTACAGGAAGGATATCGAGGCGATCAAGGGGATTCCGGTGGACAGCCCGGACGGGTCGCACATTCCCTTATCGCAGCTTGCCCACATCTCTCTCAAGATCGGAAACTCCTATATCTTCCGGGAGTCCAACTCCCGGTACATCCCGGTCAAGTTCTCCATACGGGGGCGGGATATCGGGTCCTCAGTCGATGCGGCGAAGCGAGAAATCGCAAACCGGCTTCATCTCCCCCCCGGATACAGAATCCGATGGTACGGAGAATATAAGGAAATGAAAGAGGCCCAGCACAGGCTGGCCCTTCTGGTCCCGCTCGCGGTCGGCCTGATCTTCCTCCTTCTCTATTGGGCCTATCGGTCGATCAAATACGCCCTCGTCCAGATCCTGAGCGTCCCGGTTGCGATCACCGGTGGGGTATGGGCTCTTCTCATGACGGGACACCACCTGAGCATTTCGGCGGCGTTAGGGTTTCTCTCGCTCTTCGGGATCGCCATCCAGGATGGAATGATTTTGATCAATTTCGTGACAAACCTCAGACGGGAAGGGCTCTCGATGCGGGAGGCCCTGATCCAGGGGGGGAATCTTCGCGTCAGACCGGTGTTGATGACCGCCCTCCTTGCGGGCCTTGGCCTCCTACCGGCCGCGTTGTCGGCAGGGATCGGAAATCAGGCCCAAAAACCGCTCGCCATCGTGATTGTGGGAGGCGTTCTGACCACGATCGTCTTCACCCTGCTTGTCCTTCCCGTCGTCTACTCCATGACGGGACAGCTTCCTTTGATCAACCCCGAAGGAGAGCCCTCGGAAATTCGACGGGCCAGAGCCCGCTCCAGTTCCTTCCAATAGGAATCCGGCCCCCGGGGCTTCACTCCTTCTCTTCATGAAAGGCCCTGGGGGAGGTCCCATGGAACGCGACCTTCGGATACTTCTCGACGACGTAGCGGAGAGCCCATTCGTTTCTGAAAAGGGCGACCGGCTTAAGCTCCCGGTCATAGACCAGGAGGGTGTCGAGCGTTCCGGAGATCGCCTGGATTTGTTCCGCGTTTCCGGTCATCCATCGTGCCCGGTCATAGCCGACGGGTTCGAGTCGGGCCTTGACGTTGTATTCATGCTCGAGCCTGAATTTCAACACTTCCAGCTGAAGAGCTCCCACCGCCCCGACGATCATGTCCCGTTCCCCATGGGGATCGAGCTGGAACACCTGGATCGCCCCTTCTTCCGACAGCTGGTCCAACCCTTTCTTGAGGTGTTTCCGTTTTAAGGGATCTTCCAGGACGACCCGCCCGAAAAGCTCGGGGGAGAACGAGGGTATCCCCTCGAAGTGGAACACCCCTTTTTCGCAGAGGGTATCCCCGATCCGGAACACCCCCGGGTCGTGGAGCCCAATGATGTCTCCGGGCCAGGCTTCCTCCACCCGTTCCCGCTTCTGTCCCAGAAATTGAATGGTTTTCGACAGGCGGAGGGTTTTTCCGGTCGTGGCGTTGGTGACGCACATTTCCCTTTGGAAACGGCCGGAACAGACGCGAATAAAGGCAAAACGGTCCCGATGCTGGGGGTCCATGTTGGCCTGGATCTTGAAAACAAATCCCGAAAAGGCCGGATGGTCGGGAGCGATCGGCCCTTTGTCCGAGTGGTACGCCCGTGGAGGAGGCGCCATGTCAAGAAAGGCCCGGAGGAAGAGTTCGACCCCGAAATTGTTGAGGGCACTCCCAAAAAAAACAGGGGTCATGCGCCCGGACAGAAATTTCTTCCGGTCGAAGGAACTTTCCTCGTGGGAGAGGAGCGCGATCTCGTCCATGAAGCCCTCCCGGTCGGGAAGTTCCGCGAGGATTGGCTCGACGGCCGGGTCGTTCGCCAGAAGCCTCCGATCAACAGCCTTCGCTCCTCCATGGTCCACCGACTCGTAAAGGTGGACCTCCTGGCGGCCCAGGTCCCAAAGTCCCCGGAACCGGTTGCCCGATCCGATCGGCCAGTCGAAGGGGAGCGCGGAAATATCGAGCGTACGCTCGATGTCGGAAAGAAGATTGAACGGGTCGACGCCTTCACGGTCCACCTTGTTGATGAAGGTGAGAATCGGGAGGGATCGCATGCGGGCGACTTCGAAGAGCTTAAGTGTTTGGGGCTCGATCCCCTTCGCGCCGTCAAGGAGCATCACCACCGAATCGACCGCTTCGAGAGTCCGGAAGGTGTCTTCGCTGAAATCCTTGTGCCCTGGCGTATCGAGAATGTTCAGGGTGTGGTTCTCAAATTCGAACGCGAGGGCGCTGCTGGTGACGCTGATGCCCCGCTGGCGCTCGATTTCCATCCAGTCGCTGGTGGCATAACGGGCCGCCTTTCTTGCCTTGATCGACCCCGCCAGGTGAATGGCCCCCCCATAGAGAAGAAGCTTTTCGGTCAGGGTCGTTTTTCCGGCATCGGGATGGCTGATGATGGCGAAGGTCCGTCGTCTTTCAATTTCCTGCGAAAGAGAGGATTCCTCGTTGGTCGGAACAGATGTCATGGGGATACAACCTCACCGGGTGCGTGGACTCCGGCCCTCTAGAATGTTCTTGTCAAAATGGATGGCGTCCTTCGACGGCGCGGATCAGAGTCACTTCGTCGACATATTCGATTTCAAGGCCCACAGGGATCCCGAAGGCGATCCGGCTCACGCGGATGCCCATCGGCTTGATGAGCCTCGACAGGTAAAGCGCGGTCGCTTCCCCGTCGGTAGTCGGAGAGGTCGCAAGAATGACCTCCCGGACAACCGGATCGTTCAGGCGGTCCAGAAGTTCCTTGATGCGGAGCTTCTCGGGATTGACGCCCTCCAGCGGGGAGAGTCTTCCTTCAAGCACATGATAAAGTCCCCGGAACTCTCCTGACTTCTCAAGAGAATAGAGGGTCTGAATGTCTTCTACGACGATCAGGATGGTCCGGTCACGGGAAGGATCGAGGCAGATTGCGCACCGCAAGGGAGCCTCCGGATCGCCCGCGTCCCGTTCGACGATGTTCCGGCAGTCCTTGCAGGCGACGAGCTGACTGGCGAGCGTTTCGAGGGCGCCTGTCAGGGAGGAGCGTTCTTCTTCCGTGGAGAGGAGAAGATGAAAGGCGAGACGCGTGGCGGTCTTCGAGCCGATTCCGGGGAGGCGACGAAACGCGTCCACAAGACGGGCAAAGGGTTCGGGGAAGGCCGGCTTTTGCGGCCTGGGGCGCCGGTCCATCAAAGGCCGGGGATTCCCAAGGGTCCCAGGGGGTTTCCACCGGGGAGGCCCGTGAGGTCCTGCATCGCCCGGGAGACCGCCTCCTGAATTTTCCGAACCGCGTCATTGACTGCGGCGGCAATCAGGTCTTCGACGACTGTCGGGTCCTCGTCCTTGAAAAGTTGCGGAGCGATCCGAACGGCGAGGACCTCGTTCCTCCCGTTCATCGTGACGGTCACAAGGCCTCCCCCGGAGGTTCCATTGACCACCGTCCCGGAAATCTCCTGCTGAATGCGCCCCATCTTTTCCTGCATTTCCTGGGCTTTTTTCAAGAAGTCCTGTCCAAACATTATTGTGTGTCTCCTGATTGATCTTCCGGGGAATGTTTTTTCGTCCGAACTCCGATGATCTCCGATCCGAAGAGAGTCGCCGCCTCGGAAACGAGAGGGGGTGGGGGAAGGGTTTTTCCGCCCTTTCCCGGGGGTCCGGATCCTTGGGAAGGGGTGTCGACTTTGATCGTTGAAGGGGATTGTACCGCTTCTGAGAGGGCGCGGCCTAGTGTCTCCCGATTGGTGGTGATCCGGTTGTTGAAAAAGGAGTTGCCTGTGTCGAGGAGGAGGCAATCTTGTTCAAAGCGGACGATGCGGGCGGATTCGAGAAGGGCGCGCATCTCATGGGAAAGACGCCCCAGGGCTTTCGGCCAGTCGGAAGGCAATCTGAGGTCGAGGGGGCCTTCCTGGGTGGACGCGAGGGAATTCTGCGGGGGAGGCGGCTCCGGAAGATCCGGAACGGGGTCGGGGAAGACGGAATGGGTCGACGGCGGATCATTGGGCGCGGACGGCCGGGGTGGGAAACGGGGAGATCCGGGGTCGGAGGACCGCTCAGAATGTGCAGTCAGGCCAAGAAGCAGGTCGGGAAGGGGAAGCACCGCCTCAAGGTGGCAGATCCTGGCCAGAAGCAGTTCGAAGGTAATGGGAGGTTGGGGCGATCGCCGGAGATCGTCTTCACCGCGCACCAGGACGGACAGAGCCTGTTCCAGGAAGAAGAGATTGGGCGGCGGAAGGGAGGCGAAGCGGGCTGCGCTTTCCCGGGGCCACCCATAACGCGGGTTTTCGAGGGAGACCCCTTCGAGGAGACTGTGAAGAATATCCCGAAAAAGTCGCGCGATGGCCCGGATCTGGGCGCGCGGGTCGATCCCCGCATCAAGGACGGTCCGCGCGGTCCGGAATGTGGAGGCGAGATCTCCGGTGAGGAGAGCGCGCAGAAGGGATTCCTCGAGCGCCTGGTCGGTGACGCCCAGGAGCTCGGCCACTTCGGCCGGGGTGACCCCGGCCCCCCCGATCCGGAGGATCTGGTCGAGAAGGG
Source organism: Nitrospirota bacterium (assembly GCA_027314645.1). Taxonomy (GTDB): domain Bacteria; phylum Nitrospirota; class Leptospirillia; order Leptospirillales; family Leptospirillaceae; genus UBA4572. Next base: position 46,777 of record DAHVAL010000003.1, on the reverse strand, counting down.
AGAGGGCGTCGCGCATGCTCCCTTCCGCCGCGCGGGCGATGAGGGAGACGACCGATGGGTCGAGGGGTATTCCCTCCGTTTGGGTCACTTTTCCGATTTGGCCCGAGATTTCAGGAACCGTCAGAAGACGGAATCGGAAATGCTGGCAGCGGGAAAGGACCGTATCCGGAATCTTGTGGGCTTCGGTGGTGGCCAGAATGAAGACCACATGTGCCGGCGGTTCTTCAAGGGTTTTAAGCAAGGCGTTGAAGGCGGAGGTCGACAGCATGTGGACTTCGTCGATGATCACGATTCGCGCTCGGCCGGAGAGAGGTGTGTACCGGAGTCCTTCCCGGATTTCCCGGACGTCTTCCACGCTTGTGTGAGAGGCCCCGTCCATTTCGAGTACGTCGGGAGAACGCCCCTCCGCGATCTCCTGGCAAGACGTGCATTGAAGGCAGGGGGTGGCGGTGGGGCCCGAGGAACAATTGATGGCTTTGGCGAGGATCCTTGCGACGGACGTTTTTCCGACACCGCGTTCACCGGAAAAAAGATAGGCCTGTGTCAGACTTCCGGATTCGAAGCCCCGGGAAAGAGCCCGGACCACCGCCTCCTGACCAACGAGGTCGGAAAAAGTCTGGGGCCGGTATGTTCGGTACAGGGATTTGAACTGGGCCATGGGATCTCCATGAAGAAGACGTGCGTCTGTGACGGGTGCGGGGGGCGGCAAGAAAGAGGAACGAAGGGACCCCAGGGGGATCCGGGGCACCCGTGACACTCCGCTACCGTTGCTTCCTTCCGGACCTGGCGGGGTTTGCGGGATCTCGTTGCCCGGAGCCTGGGGCCCCATCGGTCCGCTCTCGGGTGTCGCCGTGAAATGGCGGAGAGAGGGGGATTCGAACCCCCGAGGCACTTCTTAGGCACCTACACGATTTCCAGTCGTGCTCCTTCGGCCGCTCGGACATCTCTCCACGTCAGGTGTTTAAGCGCGGAACATCCAATCATACCTTCTGGACTGGTCGAATACAAGAGGTTCCCGGGAGGGATGACGGAGCCTTGTCCGGTGTCAACGCCGACGATCAGGGAAGGACCAGAATTCGGGAGTCGCCTCGAATCAGGGTGAGCAGGAGCTGTCCGTCGATCTGTTTGATGCCCGGTATTGCGGGGGGGTCCATGGTGTAGGTCTGGCCTGCGAGGACCAGTGGAGGGTGCCCCAAGGGGTCATGAAGGGCCCGCTCAAGGTAGACGAGGGAGGCGGACCCGGATTCCTCGCATGCCGCAAGGATCAGATCCCGGACCCGGTCGTCGGGAGGATGGCGGAGAAGGATCAGCATGGCGCGTCCTAAAAGAAAAGAGTGTGGTCGAAGCTCCCGATCATTCGGCCCAGATCCTTGGGGGAGAGGGGGGTTCCCCGTGTTTTCTCCGAAGGAGGGGTGTCGAACGGTTCATAGTAGATTCCGGAGGCCATGTCGAAAAATGTTCCGAGGAACCGGTGAAGAACCTCTCCGTCCTCAAGGTCGAGAAGATCCTCGGAGGTGGAGGTGAGGAGAGCGTGGGCTTCCTTGAATAAATAGACGCTGACAGGGATTTCCCCGGCAATCAGGCCGAGGGCCGAGCGCACGGCTTCGGCAGGTCTCGGGTCGGTCGACGGGTCCGCTTTGATCAGCAGAAGAGTCTTGTGGCTCGAGGAGGACACGGAACTCCTTTCAGGCGAAGGCAAGGAAACGGTCGCACCCCTCGATGATCTGAGTCAGAACCACCAATCCGCAGAAAGTGGTTTTTCCGGGATCCGAGATTCGGCGGTTTTGGGCTGCGTAGGCGCAGGTATAAACGGTGGCGCCCCGGTCGACAAGGGAGTGGACCCAATCCTGAGTTAAGAAGCGGGCTCCTTCGTCGAGAAGGTAGAGATAGATCTCGTCGCCGGAGGCGAGGGCGGGTTCTACGATCGAACGCACCCTTTCCCCGTCATGATTTTCAGGATGGGTCGAGAGAAGAATTCCTATTTTCATGGGTTCTATTATCCTCTCCCTTCGGCGGCTCTGCAAGGGGCGAGGCGATTTTGGGGCGCATCGTTTCATCGGAAAACAGGATGACATTATGGGGATACGGCAGCTCAATTCCCTCCTTCCTGAATTCCCGGGCGATTCGAAAGTTGAGGTCGGAGAGGATGTTGTGCCGCATGGTGACGTCTCCGATCCAATAAATCAGCTCGAGGTTGAAGGAGGAGTCTCCGAACTCAGAGAACCAGACCACGGGGGCGGGATCCTTCAGGACGTCCGGGTGTTCGATCCCAATTTTTTCAAGGATGGACACCGCTCGTTCGAGCCGATCGGGATCCATTCCGACTCCGACCTTGAGGTGCATGCGGGTGTTGGGGTCCCGGTGGCTCCAGTTGATCACCTTGTTCGAGATCAAGTGGGAGTTGGGAATGATGATGGCGATATTGTCCCGGCTCATGACGGTGGTCGCGCGGGCTTTGATTTCGACCACCGTTCCCAGAATGCCCTCGATTTCGATCAGGTCCCCGATCTGAATGGACTTTTCAAGAAGAATGACGACCAGGCCGATCATGTTGGCCGCCACATTTTGGAGCCCGATTCCGATGCCGATCCCCAACACGCCCAGAGCTCCGCCAAGAAATGAGAGGCGGACTCCGAGGTTGTCGAGACCGATGACGAAGGCCAGTCCAAGAGTGAGATTGGAAGCCAGGGTCGCCAGAAGGCCCATCAAATGGCGTGTCTGGGGGGAGGACTGGTTCTGGGCCTTCGCGTGAAGGGCCTTGCCAAGGAAATGTCGGAGGATCAAGCCAAGAAGGATGAAAAACAGGAAGTCGATCATCCCGGCAAGGGTCACCGGTGTTTTCCCGAGATGAAAGAGGACGACATCCCAATTGGACCGGTGTGTCCCTTCGGAATGTTTGACCAGTTGGGGAATTACGCCGAAAGACACGATGTCGACCTCCTCATTATTATTAAACCGGGAGGACCCGGGCCAACTCGATTATGTCCGATCAGAGATTGGAAGATCCACTCTTTCTTATGAAGCTTAGGTTTGTGGGATAAGGATTGAATTGTGATAAAATGCGCCCTGAAAAAAATTTTACAAACAAATTTTATGACATTATTAAAAGACGAGGATTGGAGCTTTCATGCTTCGCTATACCGAAGGCAAGATGGCCAGTGCCGAAATATTCCGACTGGCCCTTCAGCGCATGACGGATCTTGGGTGTTCCTTCACTCCGATACATTACGCTGTCATCTATGAGGACGTCTCGGGGGTCAATCCCGGTTTGTCGGAATCTCTCGATGATCTCACGAAATCCGGGCACCCTCTCAAGGACTCCGAAATAGAAAAGCTTTTCCTGAGCTTCATCGCCCCGGAATATGTCCTTCCCCTGAACGACCACAGTGATTCCCTGACCAAGGAAATCCAGAATGTTCTCGAATCGCTTTCCAGGTCGACAAAGTTGACCAAGCATGAGGTCGAACGGGTCAAGACGGGAATGGAGTCGTATGGAGCCACACTCCGGAAAAATCACCTGGATGATCAGGAGCTCAAGGCGATCGTGGACAGGATCCTCCGGGACACCGTATCTCTCCGGGACAGCTCCGCCTCCCTCAGCAATGACTTGACAGAAAGCCAGAAAAAGATCGATGTCCTGCAGAAGGAATTGCGGACCACCCGGGCAGAGGCCTTGATTGATCCTTTGACGGAGCTTTTAAATCGTCGGGGGCTGAAGGCCAAGATCGATGAGCTTCTGGTTCAAGGAAGGCATTCAGGCGAGGAAATGACGATTCTGATGCTGGATATCGACCACTTCAAGGGGATCAATGATACCCATGGTCATATGGTCGGAGACAAGGCGATCATGGCTGTCTCCAAGATCCTCAAGATGAACGTGAGGAGAATGGATATGGCTGCCCGCGTTGGTGGGGAAGAATTTGCCTTGCTCCTGCCAGGCCTTTTCGCCGACGAGGGATTCCAGACCGCAGAAAAAATCAGAAAGGCGGTCGAGAAGGCCGAGATCATGAATGTTACGAAGCATCAGAAGATTGGGGTGATGACCATTTCGATCGGAATTGATTCGGGACCCTTCGATGCCCGATGGGAACAGATGATGGAAAAAGCGGACAAAGCCCTCTATGTATCAAAGAAGGAAGGGCGCAATCGAACCACGGTGTTTCGGGAGTGACCGGGATCGGGGAATCCGGTTTTCCGGGACCAGTCGCGTGAGGCGGTTCGTTGACATATGGCGGAGAGGCAGGGATTTGAACCCTGGGTAGGGCTTTTGACCCTACATCCGCTTAGCAGGCGGACGCCTTCGACCACTCGGCCACCTCTCCATGGGATTTCAATCGGTGAATGCAACGCGGGTCGAACATGAGGAGGAAGAATACCGCAATTGGGGCATTGGATTCAATTCCTTCCCTGGCGGAGAAAGCCTTCCTCCCTCTCCTTGGAAGGGAGGATGGCGGAGGGGGTAGGATTCGAACCCACGGAGCTTTCGCTCTACGGTTTTCAAGACCGCCGCCTTCGGCCACTCGGCCACCCCTCCGTTTGTCATGAATTTTAGGACAATCCCGTCAAAAAGACAAACGATATCAGTGGGCAACTGCAGGGGCGCGAAGCTGTGAAGGGGCCAACTGAAGAGGGTTTCCGGGGGTCGCCGAATCGGAAGGAAGGCCAGGCTGAGGCGCCAGAAGCGGATTGAATCCCGGGTTCTTTGGCTCCGCGACCGGCATCGGATTCATCGTGTGCTTGATGAATGTCAGGGACCGTTGGATTCCTTCATCCGCCGGATCCAGTTTCTGCGCCGACTCCTCCATGGTGAGGGCCTCCTGAAGGAATCCTTCATGGGCCAGGGCGAGCCCAAGAATCATACGGGCCTCGGGATCCGACGACCGAAGACGGATGGCCTTTATTTCTGCGTTTCTGGCCTCCTTCCATTTTCCCAAGGATCCATAGGCCCAACCCAACGCGCTCCAGGCGGCTTCCCGTTTCGGATCTCGACGCAGGACCGCGGCTTCTTCCCTGATCTCCCGATGAAAGTGGCCCGTGTTTCCCTCGGCGATTCCCAGGCTGGTGCGGGCGGTGAGGTTCTTGGGATCGAGAACCAGCGCCCGGCGCTCCATGGTGATCGCATCGGCGTTCATTCCGGTTTTTCCGTAAGCCATTCCGGCGAGAGTGAAGACAATGGTGTAATCGGGGTACTGCTTGAAGAGGGGGGTGAGGATTAAGAGAGCCTTCTTGGGGTGGTCGGTAAGGATCTGGCGGGCCGCTTCCTGGACCCCTTGTCGCAGAGGAGGGGGGTAGGAAGGGTCGTCGAGAGGCCGGGCCAAGAGTGGAACGCAATGAGTCCACTGCAGGAGAATAAGAAAGATGAGAGGGATTCCCAGGGGGATGATCCCCCCCGTCATATTGATCCGGAGGGGGCGCTGTAAACATTTCATGGATCCATTATGAAAAGAGTTGTTCAAAACGGCAAGACCTTCTTCTCGAAATGCCGGCAGGAGTGATCGATGGAGGAAAAACGAAGAAAAGTGGCGGTGGTGACTGGAGCGTCTTCCGGGATCGGAGAGGCCATTGTCCGCCTTCTCTCCCAAAACGGATTCCATGTCTACGGGGGCGCCAGACGGAAGGCCCGTCTCGAGGCTCTGGCCCGCGAGACGGGGATGACGCCCATCCTCCTCGATGTCCGCAGTCCCGAGTCTGTGATGAGGTGTGCAGAAGCCCTTCCCTCTGAAGTCCATCTTCTCGTGAACAACGCCGGCGGAGCCGTGGGGTTGGATCATGTCATGGACATGGATGAGTCGGGATGGCTTGACATGTACCAGAGCAATGTCCTGGGAACGGCCAGGATGTCCAGAGCCCTGTTTCCGAAGCTTGCCGGAAGCGGCCTGGGACATCTGGTCAATATCGGCTCGGTGGCGGGGTTCGAAACTTACGCCGGGGGAGCCGGATATTGTGCGGCCAAACATGCGTTGCGGGCCGTCACGGAAACCCTCCGCCTGGAGTGGCTCGGCCAGCCAGTCCGGATCACGGAAATCGATCCCGGGATGGTCGAAACGGAATTTTCGATCGTGAGGTTCGGCGGAGATGTCGAAAGGGCGAAAAAAGTGTACGAAGGGATGACTCCCCTCACCGGAGCGGATGTGGCAGAATCGGTGCTGTGGGCGGTCACACGCCCACCCCATGTCAATGTGGACGCCATTCTTCTTCGCCCCCTCGACCAGGCGCGTGTGGACCGAGTATTCCGAAGGGCTTCCGAACGATGAAGGATCAGGATGAATATTTCATGACACAGGCGCTTGCGATGGCCCGGAAGGCGATGGACGAAAAAGAGGTTCCAGTCGGAGCGGTCCTTGTCTTGGACAAAACGATCATCGGCTGTGGGTGGAACCGTGGCCGCCGGACGTATGATCCGACCGCACATGCCGAGATGGTGGCCATTAGGGAGGCCGCATCGAAGATCGGAAACTACCGTATGGGCGATTCCACCCTGTATGTGACCTTAGAGCCCTGTCTCATGTGTTTCGGCGCCTTGCTCGAAGGGAGAATCTCACGCCTCGTGTATGCGGTGCGGGAGCCGCGCCGGGGTGTCGTCGCTTCGCTTTACGATCTCCAAAATGACCCTCGCCTGCATCATCGCATTGAGGTTGTCCACGGAGTCCTCGAGGAGGAATCCCGAATTCTTCTGACCGATTTTTTCGAAAAAAAAAGGGAAGAAGAACAGAAGGAATCCGCCTTGTAGGGTGGAAGTCCTTTGTTCTCCTTCCCCAAGGGAAGGAAGGAAAAAACTTAGAATCCGCCGAGCCCACCCTTCAGGGTATGGTCGATTTTTTCAAAGACAGCCATAAGAATGAACGGAAAAGCGGCCATAATCACGAAAACCAGATTTTTTGTTCCACTCATTTTCGACTCCTCTTGTAAGGTTCGGACGTAGTTCTCATTCCAAAGGGGCCGGGATCAAGCCGGCGATCCTCGTCCTTGAATTAACAAGATTCGTGCCAAAAGAATTTACGACGTCCAGAATTAAGATATTTTTAAACCAAAAAGACTTATCTTATTTTGGAAAAGGGGATGTCGCGAAATGTTTCAGAAGGGAAACAGGAAAATGTTTAAAGAATGAAGCAACGTTTCAGGAAGGAAACGATTTTCGCCGATCAAGATCATATTTCTTCATTTTTCTCCATAGCGTAATCCGGCTCATGGAAAGGGTTCGCGCAGCCTCTGAAACACGCCCTCGGTGCTGCGCAAGCACTCTTTGAATCATGTCTTTCTCAACGGCAGCTACGGCTTCGTCCACATTCCCGGGTGGTTGAGAAAATTGAAGAGGGAGACTCGCCAGTTGATGACGCCCCCCTTGGGAGGTCAAAATCTCCCGTACCGGATCCGGCATGGTGCTTTCTGTCACGACCGGGTCGGTGGAAAGGCTCAGGCAAAGGTCCACAAGATGCCTGAGCTCGCGAATGTTCCCGGGATAATGGTATTGGCAGAAGGCATTGATGAGGTTGTTCGAAAAGGCGGGGGCCTTCCGTCCATGCCGTGCAGACCAGTTTCCCCGGAATGTCTGGATCAGAAGCGGAATCTCTTCCCGCCGGTCCCTGAGGGGGGGGAGGGTGATGGTCATTCCCCGCAAACGGTAGAACAGATCTTCTCTGAGCCGTCCCGAGGCAAGGAGCTTATCAGGGCTTATGTTGGTGGCGGCGATGACCCGCACATCGATCGAATGCTTTTTGGTCTGCCCGATCCGTTCGACGACCCCGGTTTCCAGAAATCGAAGGAGCTTGGCCTGGATGGAGAGGGGAATGTTTTCAAGTTCATCCAATAGAAGGGTCCCCCCATCTGCTTCCAGAAGTTTCCCCGTGTAGTCGGAAGTCGCTCCCGTGAACGCTCCTCGGGCATGTCCGAAAAGCGCGTCGTCGATGAGGGTTTCAGGAACGACGGAGAGGTCGAGGACGACAAAGGGGTTGTTTTTTCGGGGACTCAACTCATGGATGCGCTGTGCAAGAACCTCTTTTCCCGTTCCCGTTTCCCCGACCAAGAGAATGGGGATGGTCGTTTCCGCGATCCTCGAGAGGGTCGGAGCGAGGGTCGCATGCCACGAGCCTCTGGACTCGAAGCGGGGAAACCCGGTTGCCGGATCGGTCTCCTCCGATGGAAAGATCTGTTTCAGCAACCCCACAGGATCGCCGTTTTCCTCCAGGATGCTGTTCCGGATGGAATAGTCGCCAAACTCCTTTTCCATGCAAGGGGGCCCGAAGGGACCGTTTCCCGAAAAGTTCTCGCGAGCTTCGAGACATTGAGCCGTGCAAACGCGACCCTGCAGGGCGTGGGCGCAGGTCCCGCCAGTCATGTCCGGTGAATCCTTGAACAGAAGCTTGCGAGCGGTTTCGGAAACCCACTGGATCCGGTAGTCGGTCCCGATCAAAAGGAAGGCTGAATTGGTCGAATCAGCGATGTGGTTTGAAAGAAGCCGGTAGAGGGCGTCCTCTTTGTTGGACAATGTCGACTCCGCAGGCAGATCGCCAGGGGTGACCCTGGTGAACCATGGCGGAGAGAGAGGGATTTGAACCCCCGCTGGAGTTCCCCCCAGAGTTGATTTCGAGTCAACCGCCTTCAGCCTCTCGGCCATCTCTCCACGCATTAACGATATGAGATAGGAATAAATTTAACAGAAAAAGAGAGGGAAGACAAGATTGGACTGGCCTAAATAGTGACTGACACATTCTTTAAGACCAAGGATGGGCGAGATGTTCAGGGGGCATGGCCCTTCCTCAACCATTCCCCGGGAGGTGTGGTGGTGCAAACCCGAGTCTAGTTTGCTAAAATCAAAAAGGACTGCATCTTACCGATGAACCGAAATGGGAAAGGTCATGGAACCTGAGAGCGCCCCATGCCCAACAGATCCCAGACTGGGCAGTTCGTCTAAGGCGAAAGGATCCTATGGAATACTACGAGAAAGCAAGGGAAATTCTCGAGAGGCATCGGAAAGAAATCATTTCGGGAGCAGAAAAGACATTGCAGTCGACATTTGAAAAAGGGGTCCAGCTGTTTCCGGACCCATCCGATCTCGCCTCCGTCGAGGAGGCCCAAGGGTTTTCTTTTCGTTTGAAGGAACGGGAAAAGAAGCTCCTTCGAAAAATCGACGAGGCGCTGGAACGTCTTAAGTCGGGCTCCTTTGGGATTTGCGAGCGTTGTGGGGAAGCGATTGAAGAAAAGAGGATGCTCGCCAGACCGGTGACAACCTTTTGTATTTCCTGCAAGACACTGCTTGAAGAAGAAGAAAAGGCAGAGAAAATCAGACGTTGAATGGAATGGTCCTTCTTCTGGGGGCAGGTCGGGGCTTGGGAAGGTCCCTTCTTCGGTTCTTTCTGGGACAGCAGGTCCCTGTTTCCTGTGTCACCCGCACCAACGACAGCCTGACCAGCATCCGGCGGGAATTTTCCAAGTCTCAGCATGGGTTGAAGTCGGAAGCGTTTGATCTCGCCGACCGGGAATGTACCCAGTCAATGATCGATTCCCTCGCAGCAGGAACCAACTCGGCGGGCTTTCCGGTATTGGTCGTCTACACAGCCGGATTCCTTTCCGGGCGCTTGAATTTCCTTGATGAAAAGATCTCCGACATCGATCGGGAAATCGAGATCAATTTCCGCGCTCCCCTTTACTGGTCATGGCTTCTTTCTCGCCATTTTGTGGAACGTGGAAAAGGGGGGCATGTATTCATCTCCTCTGGAGTGGCCCCAACACCCCGTCCTCACTGGGGAGGGTACGGAATAGCCAAAGGAGCACTGGAAGCCTTGTCAGCCCAATTAGCCCTCGATCTTCCTCCCCCGCTTTACAGCCTCACGCTCAATCCCGGAGGGATGGCGACAGACATGAGGCGTCTTGCCTACCCGGAGGAAGATCCCACCACCCTCCCGACTGCTGACGCGACAGGAGAAAAGATCGGACGTTTCTGCCTTTCTCTTATTCGGGACGGCGGGAGACGAGTCAATGGGAAAAGACTTCAAATAGGGGACCTTCCATGAAGTCTGTCATTCTGGCCGAGGGGAAAAAGATCGATTCTCTTCACATTGGGGAGCATCCGGTTCCCGTTCCGGAAAAAGGAGAGGTTCGCGTCCGATTGAAAGCGCACACCCTGAATCATATCGATTTGTGGGTGCTTACCGGATCGCCGGCGTACTCCGTGCCTCTGCCGCATGTCATGGGCTCCGAGGGAGCCGGTGAGGTGGACCTGCTGGGAGAAGGGCTGGATCCGGCCTTTTCCTTTAAGCCGGGGGACCGGGTGGTCCTTTCTCCGGGTCAAGGGTGTCTTGTCTGCGAATTGTGCAGAAGCGGCTTCGAATCGCTTTGCCCATCCTATCGAGTTCTTGGCGGACATCTCTCCGGCGTGTTTTCGGAATATGTCTGTTTGCCCCCTTCACGCCTCCTTCTCGTTCCGCCCAACGTCGATCCGCTCCTTGCCTCATCCGTGACTCTTGCGGGAGCAACGGCCCATCAGGGGTTGGTTGTTCGGGGGGAGGCACGGCCTGGAGAGCGATGGCTGGTCGTAGGCGCAAGCGGAGGTGTGGGCCATCTGGCCAGCCTTTTGGGCAAGGTTCTGCGATTGGATGTTTATGGGACGTATGGCCCGGAAAAGAAACGGACGATTCTTTCCCGCTCGATGGACATCCCGCTCGTTTCTCATAATGATCCCGACTGGCCCGAACAGGTCATGAAATTGTCAGGGAAGCTCTTTGACGGTGTTCTGGACACGGTCGGTGGGGCCACGATCCCGCGGGTTCTCCCGATGCTCAGGAAGGGGGGGCGGGCGGTGGTCGTGGGGGAAACCACCGGGTCGCTGACTCAATTTCCGACGCGGGAGCTTTTTGGACGACAGATTTCCCTTCATGGAGTGTATCTCGCCCACCGCTCCGATATTTTGGCGATGCTTGAATGGGTTTCCCGGGGAAGCCTCCGACCGATTATCAACAATATGGGAGTGCTGACCTCGATCGACATTCTCAAGGGGGCTTACCGGCGAATGCTCGAAAGAGATTTCGTCGGGAAATTGGGGTTTGTGTGGGGGTAGCAGGACGCAGAAGGAGGACGAATGAGTCGGACCCTTAAAAATGGATTCCTCGTGGTCACCTCAGGGGTAGTGCTTTTGTGTTTTTCCGGGTGTTCTACCGACTCCTTCATGCATTCCTTCTCCTCCTTTCATGAAGAATCGCCGGACGATCAACAGTTCCGGAAAGAGTATCCGGAACTCAAGGCCCTCCTTCGGGACAATCACTTTCAAAAGGCTCTGGAGTGGGTCACGGGCTGGGAAAAATATCCCGGTCTGTCGGATGCTAATAAACAATTGCTCCGAAAGGATAAAAATACCATCTGCATGATAGGCTCCGCCTATTACATGGGGATCGCGAAGGAACGTCGAAAGGCGGGGAGATTCCGTGGGGCTCTGGAGGCCTTGAAGAGGGCCAGGTCCTTCACCCCTCAGGATCCTACGCTCCGGAAGGACATTGAAAGGACAGAGGCCCAGATGATCGTTTCTGGGCAGGAGGGAGAAGATTGGGGAGAACTTCTCCAGAAACTTCTGGCCCTCAAGTCCAGGAATCCCTCCGGGACGACGATCGATCCCACCATTGGCTGGGCCTATGGGAAGCTTGCAGAGAGCGAGTACGTGTCAGGCCGCTTCGGATTGGCGCTTGACCATTCCCGCAAGGCATTGCTCTACCAAAATACGAACGATCTCGCCGCCCGAATACGCGATCGAGTCTCCGGAATGGTCAGGAAGCTCGTTGGCCGGGCGGAGGCGGAGTATCGGGGTCACCGGTATCCTGAAGCAAAGGTCAATCTTGAAAAAGCGATGCAAATCGACCCCCAGGACAGTCAGGCCAGGAAAGATTGGCAGATACTTTCGGAAACCCCCGGAGGGGGATCGTCCGGAGATCAGGCAACTTTAAAATAAAAAGGATTGGTTCATGGAGCAGGATTTCGTCAAAAGCCACGGGTTGGGAAATGATTATATCGTCATGGTCAAAACCGATGGGGCTCCCCTCCTCACTGAGAATAATATTCGGCTCCTTTGCGACAGGAATTACGGAATCGGCTCCGACGGCATCCTTTTGCTTGAAAGGGACACCCCTCCATTCGGATTGCGCATCTATAATCCCGATGGGTCGGAGGCTGAAAAAAGCGGAAATGGCCTCAGAATTTTTTCGAAATTTCTTTATGAGTACGGGTACGCCAAAACGAAGGATTTTCCCATCGATACCATGGGAGGGCGGGTGCAGACGAGGGTCCGGACGGACGCCGAAGGACGGGTAACCTCCGTTCTCGTCGAGATGGGGGCCTACACCTTTGATCCCGTCCTTGTCGGGGTCAAGAATCGGCAGGCTCCCTTGATTGAGGAGATCCTCTCCCTTGGGGGGGATGTGAAGGTTAAAGGGTCGGCCCTTTCGGTGGGGAATCCACATTTTGTCTTTTTTGTGGACGCGATCGACGAAGACTTTATCCGGGAACATGGGACCAAGATCGAGCATCATCCACTCTTTCCAAAGAGGATCAATACCCAGATGGTCAAGGTGACCGGTCCTCAGGAGATCGAAATTCGTATCTGGGAACGGGGGGCTGGCTATACTCAGGCGTCCGGAAGCAGTTCTTGTGCCGCAGCCTCATGCGCGGTCTCTCTTGGAAAGGTGAAAAGTCCCGTGACAGTTCGAATGCCGGGGGGATCCCTTTTGATTGAGGTTGGAGAAGACAGGGAACTGCGAATGGAGGGCCCTGTCGAAGAGGTGATGACGGGCCGGCTTTCCAGAGACCTTTGGAAGAAATTAGAAAGGCCGTCCCTCTAATGGAAGAGTTAGGGCCTTAGAAAGTCCATGTGCAGGAGGTGGTAGAGCGTAAATCCGATGATCCCGAGGAAGACGAGAGCGACAGGGATGAGGATCCAAGGAAGGGGGACGCCGATGTCGTCATTTTTTCGTGTGGGGTCCTCAGGGTCAAGCTCGGGCATCGAAACTCCTTTAAAGGCTCATTCAATCGGGTCGTTTTTTTTCTGGATCGGTTGAGAGTCTTCCTTGGCGAAGACGCCCCGGATGAGGCTCATCGGACCTTTTCCCGACTCAGGATAGGAGAGGTTGCCAAAAGTGACAAGGGTGGCCTGGTAGTGGTCCTTGCCGAGGATCAGGTCGCGAACTCTCTCTATGATGATCTGGTCCGAATGCTGCGAATCCTTGGATGGGAGAATGAGAACATATTCCCGGGAAGAAACATGGGCGATTTCGTCGTAAAATCGAAGAATGTTCCTCACCTTCAGCATGAGGGAATGCGGATTTGGGATATTGACCCTGATCCCGATGAGGCCGAACCCCTGGCCAGTGATTCGGTGCTCCTCTATCAGGGACTCCAGAAGGAGCAAGGCTTCCCTCCGGTCCAAAAAACCCGATTCGGGTTCCCTGGCCTCAGGATGCAAAAATTCCAGGTGTTCCCTGATTTCGAAGAGCGCCCGGGAAAGACGCTGGGCTTTTGGCTGGAAGGAGCTGAGTCTGGGAAGGTCCTCCTTCTTTGACGCCGGCCGGAAAAGCCGGATCTTTCCAAAGAACCCCCGATTATACAGGAGGGGAAAATCAGCCCAATATCCTTCGTGGCTGTTCTTTGAAAAGACAATGCGCCTAAACGGGGTCAGGGAGCGTGTTTCTGCCTCTGGAAGGCTTTCAGCGATCAGGGTTTTCCCGTCCGTGGAGAAGTGAACCCACCAGAATTCTTCCGGGGGGCTCCAGGCGGAAGCTTTGGCGAGAAAGATCTGTGCATGGGGACCGTCCGGATCCTTGGCCAGTTCATCCTCGAAAAATTGCGTGATGAGGATTTCATCGCTGACATTTCGGAGGACCGTGCGAGCCGGTTTTCGGAGTTGCCGGCCCAACAGGAATAGACCTTCTTTCTGGCTGACCGTCAGGCTTGACTGAACCTTTTCGAGAAAGATCGGATTATTTCCCGTGTCGACCTCTGTCGGGACCCTCAGAAGAAAGCGGCTTTTTCCGGAGACGGGGTGAGGGAGTTCGATCATAGACGGTTCGGGGGAGGGGTTGGAGAACCAATCCAAGAACCGTCCCCGGATTTCCCCCTTGAGTTCGCCCGCATTTTTGTTGGCGAAGTCTGCAAGGCTAAAACGGGGAAAAGATGTTCCAGCCAATCCGAATCGCTTGAAAAATGATGCGTTGGCCAGGACAAGATGATCCCGGGACAGAAAAAGCCCGAAGGACAGGTCCGGCCCCGATACGAGGGACTGTATTTCAAGGAGGCTGGTCTCGGAGCTAAATAGAGAGGGTCTTATCAAGAGATCCATCGTTGTGAGGGCGGCTCCCGGCCATCATGGGTTGGTAATGCCTCTCCCTTTCGATCTGTGGGTCAAAGAGGCCCCTATAAATTTATCATGAGGGACTATGTTGATGGAAACCGATCGAAAGATGTATGATCGCCAGAAACAGTTTTTTCTTGAGGCCTACAACACCCAACGGATCGGTTGGCCGCGGTTTGGGGCCTCTCGACTTGTCCCGCTCCTTCTTGATGCCGCGGACCTTCCCGAGGGGGGAAGGGTTCTGGAAGTAGGGTCGGGGGAAGGGCGGAATCTGGAGCCGTTTCTCGATCGGGGCTGGTCTGTCGTTGCGATGGATTTGGTTCGGACCCCGCTTCTGGAGGTTCGCCGCAGAACGAAGGAGCGAGCGGGTTCCAAGCCCTCCCTTCTCCAGGGGGACGTTTTTTCCCTCCCTTTCAGGGCGGGAATTTTTGATGTGATTTTTGATTTCGGGGTGTTTCATCACCTTCGCCTTCCAGAACGGCGCGCTTATTCCGGTTGGCTGTCACGAATTCTCAGACCGGGCGGTATTGTCGGCCTTGGTGTGTTTTCCGAGTTTTTTCGACACTTCGAGGGAGAGCGCCGTCGAAGGAATTTTGTGACCCATCGGGGTCACCATGACGTGTTCTTTCGGGAGAAGGATCTTCCGATGCTCTTGGGAAAGGACTTTTCCTTGGTGGTGTCTGATACGGAAAGTCCGGGACCCCTTGATCATTACCGTATCGCCGTATATCGCTGGTCCGGAAACCCGGACTAATCCAGTGTTTTGTCCGCCTTTTTGATTTGGAGGAGTCATTCATGGAGCATCGCCCAATTGCATTTGCATTCGAAATCGGTGAAACGGTTCTGGTGACGATCACAAACCAGATCGGCCTCGTGGAAAGCCGGACGCGCGGATACTGGAAGGCCAATGAGTATGACGTCATTATTCCTCCGGAAAACGCCCGGATGCGGGTTCGGGAGGAAAATCTGTCCCATGTCCCCAGCGAATATATCCTGACACGACTCCCGACCATGGCAGGGCTCGAAGCCCCTCCCAAATTTTTGAATGTTCCAGGTGAGGCTGGAAGCTCGGGAAAATCCCTCCCCCGCAGCCATTAACTTTTCCTTTATCCGCACTCCATGACACAAAGGGCCCCTCCACCGGGGGGCCCTTGTGTGTTTCGATTCTCCCGGCCCCCGTCAAGTAAAACACTCCGGTCAATCCTAAGAGGCCTTCTTGCAATCCGGGGGAAGAGCCTTCACGACATTGGTGGCAAATTGGAGGATTGGGGATCGTTCGGGCCTTCGGCCCCCCTAGGTCACCGTGAAGGGCCTGCAACCTTTTTCCGCACCAAAAGACCCCTGGAGTGGTTCCCCAATGGAGGACTTTCGGAGCCATCGTTGTTTCAGCCAAGGAGCCACAAAAACATAGGGACCCAGAAAATCATGATAGAAACCATCGTTCCTTCGGGGCCCTAATAACGCGGGAGGGAGCGATCAACATGAAGGGCGTAGGCATCGATCCCTCCATGAAGGTTTTTGACCTTCTCGAAGCCCATTTTCTTCAAAAAATGGCACGCCTGAAGACTTCTCATTCCATGGTGACAATAAACGACCACTTCCTTCGCGGGGTCGATTTCGGAGAGTTTTTGGGAAAGTTGCCCAAGGGGGATATGAATCGCGTTCGGGATACGAACCCGGGAATGCTCCCAGTTTTCTCGAACGTCGAGAATGACAAGATCGTCCCCGGAGTCGATCCGTTCCTTCAGATCCGCCGGATGGAGTTGAAGATCGTTTTTACCTGAAAGGAAACCGAACATAGTGGGGTGCACCTCCTGAATGGCCCGGAAGCGGAGGAAGCGACCCCTCCGAATCCGGGCATATTCTTTATTCCTTGACTGCAAGGTCCTGTGAAAGAGCAAGATCCGTGGTATCGAGTGAGCCGAGAATGCCATGAGCGGCTCGACCTTCCCCGATCACACCATCGATGTTTCCCGATTTCGAGAATTCCGGGGTTTTTCCCGTTTTGGTCTCTACAAGAAATTTTACCTTGGCGCCCTGAATGGACTCAACCTTGATCTTGGCATACCCTCCCAAAATGGAGACAGCTTGTCCAGGAACAAGGTGAAGAGAGCGTTGGTTATAGAGCATTCCTCCGATATGGTGGGCGATCGGACAGGCGATCGGGAAGTAAGCGTAGTGGGTGAGGCCGGGGAGGGGATGGTTGGTTTTCCATTCCTCAACTCCGCCAAAGATCCACAGTCGGACAGACCCGTTCTCGATGGCTCCGTGGGGCCAGAGGACCACCGCCTCGGTCCCGTGAATCGCGATCATCTTTTGTCTTAGGTCGGGGTTTTCCGGAAGGGTTGGATCCTCCTTGGCCACGAGCGTTTTGGAAAATACTTTTTTCCCGTTTTGAAGATAGGAGACCGTGACCCTCTTTGCGCCCGGGTCGATCCGATCAATCCTGACCCCTTGGCCATGGCTGACCCATTGTTGTCCGGCCTTGGCAACGCCTTCGAAGAGGAGGTTTTTGGCCCACCACTCCCGATGGATGGCGGTTCCGGTCAGCGAGGCGAAGGTGACCCCCTTTTTGTCAACGGTGTGAATCACCCCCTGAAGATAGGTCATGGCCCGTTGATCCGGCTGGCTGGGGGAAGGATGCTCCCATCTTTCGGTGAATGCCCATGGACGGATGGAAACCCCATCGAATGTTTGCCAGTGGACCACCGGATTCAAGACGACCTTCGGGATGGGAGGAAGAAGAAGGGTATAAAGATGGTTCCCGACAATTGTAGATCGGCCTTGACGGATCGCGACA
Organism: Nitrospirota bacterium; assembly: GCA_027314645.1. GTDB lineage: Bacteria > Nitrospirota > Leptospirillia > Leptospirillales > Leptospirillaceae > UBA4572. The sequence continues at coordinate 29,651 of DAHVAL010000003.1, read as the reverse complement.
TTGTTTCGCACATGAATCCGGGCGTCATAGTCGACGAAATAATAGCGTTTTCCCAAAATGAAATCGCTCGAACCTGTCATCGGGATTTCTCCGCGGGCAGGGGAAGAGTCGTAATAGAGGCCTCCCGGAGGAATGACGATGGTGTGATGACGGAGATGCGATCCGCGAATGACGAGCATTTCATACTTTGGAATGGACACCTTCATGGAGTTTGTCACTTTTGTCCCTTGAACCCATCCCGGAACGCCGGCGAAGTCGAAGATGGGGGCGGACGGCTGGAGAGTGGCACCAGGAATGGTTGGCGCTTTACCTTGATCAACAGGAAAGAAGAGCCCTGGAGGAAAGGGGGGAAGAACGGGGGCGGCTCCCTGTGCGAAGGAGGGGGTGACCCCCAGGAGGATCAGGGAGAGCAGGGTCGGAGAGAGGGCGGGGGGGAACGTTGAATAAAAACCTGCCTTAAGGCGGGCGAAGGGTAAACGGGTCATGATGTCACTCCTGTTCGGTTAGGGGGAAACTCCGCCGATAATCAGGCCGCGGGGAGGCTAAACCCGTATCGGCGATAAATCTTGGACGCTTCTTTTGATCGAAGGAACACCATCCAGGCATGGGCCGCGGATTTGTGGGGGGCGTTGACCACTTCCCCCGCCACATAGGTGGCTTCCGTATTGAGATTGTCAGGGATTCGGATCCACTCGATCGGACGATGGAGAGAGCGCTGGAAAAGGATCTCCGAGATCCAGGTGATCCCCGCATCCGATTGGTGGTTGAGAATTCGAACCGCCGTTTCACGATGATGGATATGGGTCAGATACGTGGTTCCCGCCCTTCTCTTCGTAATGAAAATCGTTCGGACAAGGCCTCTTCCGCCCGATTTTTCCAGGGAGCCGCGAATCTGTTTTCCGATGCCTTCCCATTTTGGGTTGGGAAGGGAGAGACGAACCTCCGGGCGACCCAAATCCTTGAGTGAGAGAATTTTTTGTGGATTTCCGGCTAATACCATGATCCCGAGCTTGTTCTTTGCATAGGGAGTGACGGTCTCTCCCAGGACGAGATGACGTTTCACCATGTCGGCCATCCGCATTTTTCCGCTTTCATAAATATCCGGCTGGATCCGGAGGTGGAGATTCCCGATCGTCAGTTCTCCTGTGATGATCTGGCGCGCGAGAATTCCAGGGGGGAGGGTCTCGTAAAAGATGTGGCGAATGGTGGGATGCGCCCTCTTGAAGGCGGCGATCAGGGCCGGCATGACCATGAACTGGTTGCCCGCGACGAAAAGGTTGAGGTCCGCATGAATAGGATCTCCATGGAGATCGGGAATGTTGTTGACTCCGTAAACGGTGAATTCCACTCCGGTCACCTTGGATTTGTGCCATGGGGCGTGATAGGAGAAGTCGCCTTCCGATGCCCCCGCGATCGACCCTCCCCCCCACATCGAGAGGATCACCCAGGCGAGAATGATCGCCATTTTTCTTCCGAAGACTGCAGGATTCAATGGGTTAGCCATAAAAATCTCCTTGTGGATTGTCATCAGACCATGCATCAGACTTCTTTCGGTATGTCTATTCTAATCTTCCCAATCCTCCGATAAAGACATTGTTTCTTATACGTCAAAAAAGGTTTCCAAATAAAGGGCGCGAAACCGCCTCTACGAATCAACACTCAAGGAGAACAAAATGGTCTGGGGGAAATCGAAGCGGTCAATTATGGTCCTTTGTCTGTCCCTGATGCTTTGCGCAGGAGCCCTGATGGGGAATTCACCAAAAGCGCTCGCAAGTCCTGGAGGAAACAACCGGATCGGATTTTCCGCAGAAGTCGAGGGGATGGACAATATCAACACACCCGGAGCGACGGGAACAATGTTTTATGGCGGGGGCGTGAGCCTCCAGTATTGGATCAATCCAGGGGTCGGGATTCGGCTCGGAGCGGATTATTTCAATAACTCAAAGTCGTTGGGTCCTCTTCCCCAAACCATTCTCCCCTTTTACTCCGGGCTGATGATCAATCTCCTGAGTGGCGCCAAGGGATCGCTCGATCTTGTGGGGGATTTTGGGCAGGTCCTGAACAATGGAGTGGATAACACCTATTTCGATGGGGGGCTCCAATACAACACCCTCATGTCCAACAGTCATCAGTTTTTCTTGGATGTCCGGTTCCGTGAAGACGGCGTCGGAACCATGGTCAAGCCATGGCAGTTCATCACTGCCGGACTGGGAGTCAATTTTTTTTAATGATCCTGGTTCTACCGGAAATCGCAGGGGGCGAAATAGATGCCAACTGGATTGAACTGGATCATCGGGTGGGGGTCGCCTAACAGAACCCGCGTTTCCAAAACGATTTAGCCTCCTCAATGGAAGAGGCATGCCCCAGAGAGCGAAAGGCTTCTTTCATAAAAAAATAAAAAAAATTTATGATAAATTATAGAGAATTGCACGACCCTTTTGTGCGAAAATAGGAGGGAAAATAATTTTTGGATTCGGAGCATCTCGACAGGTATCCGGCGTATTTTCTCCGATCCATTTTCGACATACAGGCTCCGAAAAATTCGAAGGAGTATTCCTGATGAACCTGTCCCGTACCAAAACCATGATCCCCTATTGCGTCATGAATGCCCTGTCGAGGTTCTTTCAAAAAATCAGCCACCGCCAGGCGATCTTTTTGGGAGAAAAATTTGGGGATCTTTTCCGGGTGGTCCTGAAATCAAAGGTGGCCCGAATGGAAAAAAATCTTGAAATGGCCTTCCCCGAACTCAAGGGAACCCTGGAGCTTCGCCGTGTGGGGCGGGATGTCTTTCGGCATTATGGAAAGTTGGGGGCTGAGTTTCTTCGATTTCCCGTTCTCTCGGAAAAATGGCTCAGAGACCATGTCGCCCTCGAAGGGGTGGAGTACGTCAGGACTCTTTTGATGCAGGGAAACGGAATTCTTTCCTTTATCGCCCATTTTGGGAATTGGGAATTGATCAGTAAACGTCTCTCTCTCGATTTCGCTACCCCGATCCATGTCGTTACCAGAAAGATCCGGGATCCCAAGGTCGATGCATTCATTCGGGATTTTCGGGCCCGTCACGGGGGAGCCCTCTCCATCTCGTCCGAAGATGATGGAATCAGGCCTATCCTCAAATCTCTGAGAAAGAACGAGATCGTCGTCATGGCCCTCGACCAAAGCGCGGCTCCTCCCGAAGGAATCCCTTCTCCTTTTTTCGGACGATTGGCTGGAACCAATCCAAACGTCGCCCGGATTGCCCTGATGCGCGGAATCCCCCTCCTCCCCGCCTTCATTGCCCGGGTGTCCCGTACGGACCATACTGTGAGGTTTGGCCCTCCCATCTGCTTTTCCGACTGTCCCGATGTGAGCTTGTCTGGTCCCTCACAGGTCCAGTGGATGACCGATCGGTGCACCGGCATAATCGAAGAGAAAATCAGGGAATACCCTGAACAATGGATTTGGATGCACAATCGCTGGAAGCATTCCTGCGAGCAAGGAGCCATCTTAAGGAAATAATTTTCCCTGGGTTCCTTGAGGGGGACGCCCGGAGTGTGATATTTCCAGGAGTAAAAGGCTCGTCCCACCGTAAAGTTCAAGGTCCGAAGGGCCTCAAAACGGCCTCTCTGGGAGTGTGGCAGGCCCTCCTTCGATGTCAGCCCCAGATAATTGGATTCTTCAGATCCGGAGCACGTCCCTCCCGGAATTTCCTCATTCGAGCGGTGTCCACGGCCATCCCGACCTGTCCATGATGTGAAAGCGATCAAAGACGATCTTTTCGGAGGCCCCAACGCGTAAGGGCGGCCCGGAAGAAGTGGGAGAACCTCTCCCTCCTCAGTGCTTCCCGCTCGGAGATCACAGACTCGTCCCATGAACTCGTGTCTCTGGGCGAGGGCCGGATACCCCCCGAATCCCTCGTGACCGATTCAACACTCCGGAGGAATGTGATTCCCAGAAATTTTGGTCCAGCCCCATGTCTCTCATCGCCATTTTCTTTTTCATGCGAGGGATCGATGAGAGGAATCATGGCACATCCCTCCCCCCGAGAAGACTGAAAAACCGTAATCTTTAATCTGGTGTCATCGTTTATGACCTGGATCATGTTCTTCCTGATATTGTCGGGTTATCTTCACCTAGAGGCGGAAATCAGGGAGAAGAAGCCCCCTGGAGACGCCGGATTGGTCCTTGAACAATTCTTGCAGGAAGGAGCACCCATCATGGCCATCGACACCGATCTCATCAAGGCCCACGGGGCGGCGATCAAAGGGTTGGGAACCCAGATCACAGTCTATTTTTACGAGTACATGTTCAGCCATTTCCCCGAGGTCAGAAAAATGTTTCCCGACACGATGACCACCCAGCAGGAGCGGCTGTTTAACTCTCTGGTCTTCATTACGTCCAACATCGACAACCCTTCCGCCCTGGTGCCCTATCTTGAACGCCTCGGGGAAGGTCACCTCAAGTACAATACCCGTCCAGAACACTACGAAGTGGTCGGCGTGAGCCTGATGAAAACCCTTGAGCATTTTCTCGGACCAGCCTGGACCCCCGACGTGTCCGCGAGCTGGTCCGAAGCCTACAATCTCGCCGCCAAGGTGATGATCGAAGCCTCGTCCCGGGCCATGGATCCCGCCCGCTTCACCCCTCTTTTTGTGAATGGAATTCCCGCCGGCGTCTAATCTTCCTCTTGCGTGAGGCGGCTTCGGACCCTATTCCGGAAGCCGCCTTCGCCTCGTCCTTTCGGGCCTTTTTCAACACCCATCTTATGAAATGATCGATCCGCCCGTCCCGTGATGAGTGATAAGAATTTTGAATTACTACATCTAGCGGGAATATTCGAAGATGACTTTGTGTGTCCTTCCGGCGAGGCGTCCGCTCATGCCAGCCGGGCTCGATCAACATCCGGGCTTCGGTACGCGCTTTCAGGAATCTCGCTCAGGCGGGAGCCATGGATCTGTCGAGGCCTGAGCCCGTAGAATATCTGGAAGTTCATGATGATCGGAGACCACTTGTCCGGATCGATCGGGATTTAGGACGCTCAGGACCGCCGTTTTACCTTCCGGTCCGGATTTTCGATCGAAAGTAAAACCTTCTTTCGGTCGAGCCCTCCTGCGTAGCCTGTGAGGGATCCGTCCGACCCGATGACCCGATGGCAGGGAATATAGAGCGTGAGGGGATTTCGGGCGATGGCGGCCGCGACGGCCCGGGTGTGTTTTTCGGTTTTTCCCAGGGCGAGCGTCAGGTCTCGATAGGAGACCGTCTTTCCGTAGGGGATCCCCGTCAAGCCCTCCCAGACCTTTTTCTGAAACGGCGTTCCTTCGCTTTTGGCCGGAAAAGTGAATGTCCGGCGCTTCCCCGCCAGGTATTCCTCGATCTGTCGTTTGGCTTTTGAGAGGAGAGGATCGTCCGGCGCGTTCATCCAGCCGGGGTCGACAGAGGAACGATGGATCTGGCCTTCAAAGGAAATATCGGTGACGCGGCCGTTTTCGGCGACAATGCGGATCGCTCCAAGAAATGTGTCGTATCGGGCAAACAAAGCGTTCATGGGGACTCCGAAAGAGAGTGCCACAAGGCCATTGCGGCATAGGACCGCCAGGGGCGCCAGGAATTTGCGATCTCGAGAACTCGCCGGGGCGAGCGTTCGTTCAGAGCTTTCTTGAGGCCGTAGTCGGTGTGGGGGAAGGCGTCGGGCCACGCCAGTGCCCGCATGGCGATATACTGGGCGGTCCACTCCCCGATCCCCGGAAGGGCTCGGAGAGATTCGATCTCTCGTTGGACGTCGGGAACGGGGGAGAGGGAGATCCCGCCCGATGCCCTGGCCCTGGCAAGAGCCAGGATCGCCTTGGCGCGGGACCCGATGATGCCGATTCCTCCCAGATCCGATGGAGAGAGACGTAAAAACCGCTCAGGGGAAGGAAAGGTCCGGGAGAGCTCCGGATAGGGGGTGGAGACGGGGTGTCCGAAGGCTTCGGACAAGCGGCCCGCAAGCGTCCGTGCCGCCTGGACCGTGATCTGCTGTCCCAAGACAGCCCGGACCGCCATCTCGAATCCATCGAACACGCCCGGGACCCGAAGTCCAGGGAGGGTGTTTTCCAAAGGACCCAGGGCTTTTTGGATGTCTTCCGGATGGCTTTCGAGGTCGAAGAGGTGGCGGATGCGGCCCAGGATAAGCGGGACGACCTGGGGGAGCGTTCCCGAGAGCGTGAGACGAAGAGCGTTCCCCGACGGCGATCGTTCCACACAGAGCCACCCCGCATGGACCTTTGTCCCTTCCTCGATCCGGACCGATCTTCGATAAACGCCTTCAGAAACGAATTCGACATTCTTGAGCGACCGCTTTTCGAGAAAGCCCAGGATTGTCTCCCACGCATACGGAGGCCGAAAGGCGAGATCGAAGACGAGATCGTTCGGAGGGACTTCGCCGGACATGTTCCTTAGCGCGGCCGGAGTCGTCCGGTAACGTTTCTTGAAAAGCTCGTTGCATCTCCGCACGCTCCCGAATCCGGCCGACATGGCCACGTCGATGACGGAGAGGGAACTTCCCAGGAGGAGCCTTCTGGCCAGGAGAAGCTTTTGCGTCTGGGCGTATCGGACGGGAGAAACGCCGTAGGTCTCGGAGAACGCCCTCCTAAGATGGCGCGCGGTGACTCCGAGTTCCGAAGCCAATTGATCGATGGACCGATCGGTCAGGGCTCCTTCCTCGATCCGTCGTGCGGTGATGGCGGCGAGGCGGGTGACGCGATCGACGGTCGCGTTTCCCGGAGCCTCCTCGGGACGGCATCGAAGGCAGGGCCGGAATCCTTCGGCCTCCGCGGCGGCTGCGGTCGGAAAGAAAAGGCAGTTTTCCCGTCTGGGCCTTTTGGCGGGACAGACGGGACGGCAATAGATGCCCGTCGTCTTGATCCCGGCGAACATTCGCCCGTCGAATCGGGGGTCCCGGGAAAGGAGTGCGGCATAGAAAATATCGTCGTCGTTCTTCATGAAAGAAGAATAGCGCGATCAAGACTTCGTTTCACGCGGTTTTCGGACGCGGAATTTCCCGGACCGTTCTTCGGTTTTTCTCTTATATGTCCCAATCCGGCGATCCGGCAGAGATAAACCGCAGAAATTCAATCGGGGATTTTTGCCGAGGCTTCTCTCGCAACGGAGGAGGGTCAAAGGGGCCTCGAAAATCGAAATAAAAGCCCATTTCCCGCAGAAGTTGCCCTTCGGTGGTGCCGAGAATGACAAACGCCTCAGAAATTGAATCCCGCAGTGACCGGAACGTAGTAGAAGCCGGTTTGTCCGGGGACGAGATTTCCGGGAAGAAGCTGGGCAAGATAAGCCACCTTGACCTCGGCAAAGAGAAAATAAAAATTGACCCCGATCCCGGCATCCGCATAGGCCGACCAAGCCGTTGTCCCCGTAAAGGACGGAGAGCCCGAGGAAGAAGGGGCCGAAAGTCCGATTTCATAGGCCGCTCCGGCATCGGCGACACCATACAAATACACCTTGTTGCTCCCGAAGAGCTTCACCTCCGCCCCGGCGGTCAGAGGAAAGGATCCCGTCGTCAGAAGACCCAAGGTCGACTGGGAGGCGCTGGGAAAAATGTTGGCCTGGGCCATGACGCGGACATCGACGACGTTGTTCAGCCAATAGCCGATGCCCAACCCACCGCCGCTGCCATTCTGGAAGTTGTGAGCCCACGATCCGTCCGAGGCGATGGAGGTCATGTTGCCCGTGTCGACTGAGTCGAGGTTGTAGTTGCCGAACCAAAGAACGTCCACTGTGCCGCCCTGGTCCCCCGCCTGGGAAAGACCGGGAGCGCCAAGAAAAACAATCGCGATAAAGATGGAGACAAAAACTGGCCGAACAAGGCTCGCCCGAAAAATGGACCGGTCTGATCTCATGAGAAACCTCCCGTTTGATGAGCGCACCAAAAATTGTCCTGGAAAATGAGGGTCCCTTGTTCTTATCGGATAGGAAACCAAAAAAATAATGGTATAAATAAATCGATTTGAGATCCCGTCGGGAAATGATTAGAATACTCCCAACTCAAGGCGTCTCAAGACTGAATGTGGCTGGTCCACTCAAATCAAGGACCACAGTAAGGAAAGGTATTTTTCATGCTTGAATGGATCAGGAAGGAAGCCGTCGAGCGTCCGAAGGTGATTGGAGCCCTCATGATCCTGATCGGCGGGGTGTTTGTCCTGTCGATGGGATGGTGGGGATTTTCAGCCACCCGCAACGCGAGATCGAATGTGGTTGCGAGGGTCGACGGAGTTCCGATCAAGGTCGATGATTACTCCCGGGATTACCTGATTATGAAGGACAACTACAAGCGTCTCCTTCGGGGGGATCTCGGAGCAAAGATTCTCAAGGACCTGAATTTTCCAGGACTGGTCCTGAGAAATATGATTTACCGGCAACTTTGGATTGACGAAGGCAAGCGTTTGGGAATCAAGGTGCCGGATCAGACGGTTGTCCAGGAAATCGCCCGGATTCCATTTTTTCACGTGGGGACCCCTCCGGTCTTTTCGAAGGAAGCCTACCTCGCGTTTTTGAAGGAAACCCACCAGACCGCAGAAAGCTTTGAGGAGTCGGTCAGACTGGATGTTCTTGTCCAGCGTGCCCAACTCTTTGTGCGAGCGGCCCAAACGATCGGAAATCCCCTCACCGCGTCCCCGGGGGCGTCCGCCAAGGATGCCAATGCCGAACGCGTGCGTTTCCAGAACGAGACGGTCGAAGCTCTTCAGAACCAGCTTGAAAGTCAGTCTCATATCGATATCGACCAGAAAGTCTTTCGGGAAGTTTCCCGCCAGCTTCTCTGAGATGCCGTCCCCTTCATCGTGAGGTTCACGTAAGTGGCACTTCCTCTCGCCCCCTTCCATATTCAGAAATCCGCGCGTATGACCGATTTTCATGGATTCGATCTTCCGCTCTCCTTTACCTCGATCCTGGAGGAGTCCAAGGGAGTGCGTGAGGCGGCAGGGTTGTTCGACATCTCGCATATGGGGCATTTTTTGGCAAAGGGTCCGGGAGCCAGAAGGGCCCTCAACCACCTCATAACCTCCGATTTGGAAGCGGTTCCTTCTGGAAAAAGCCTTTACGGCCTCCTTGCGACCGACGAGGGAGGGACTGTCGACGACCTTATCCTGAGCGCCGTGGACGATCATGAAGTGAATCTTATTGTGAATGCCGGAAACCGGATCGAGGATTTCGCCTGGATCCGCTCCCACCTTCCCGACAGCGTGGACCTTATCGATTTGTCTGCGGGGCAGATCGCTCTGGCGTTGCAGGGGCCGGCCTCCTCAAAAATCGTGTCGATGCTCGGGTTGGGCTTCGAAACCATGGCCCGCCGCGAAGTTCGGTTTTCTCTCCCAGGCCAAGATCACCTCTGGATCAGCCGGACCGGGTATACGGGAGAGGACGGGTGGGAATTCTTCGGGCCAGAATCGGTGATCTTCGAATTTTACCGCCTTTTTTCCGATCGGGGACCCGAGTCTGGCATGGTCCAGGCCGGGCTCGGAGCCCGCGATCTTCTCCGGTTGGAGATGGGGTTTCCCCTTTATGGGCAAGAGCTCACGAAGGAGCGAACCGCCTTCGATGCCGGGCTTGATTTTGCCGTCAATCTTCGCAAGCAGGCGTTTATCGGGCGGGAAAAGATGCTTGAGAAAAAGGCCGATCCCTCCCGTGAGAGGTTGGTCGGATTTGTCTTGGCGGAACGTGGAATTCCCAGGACGCATTGTCCCGTATTCGATCCACTGTCCTCCCGTCAGGTGGGGGAGGTGACCTCAGGAGGATATTCTCCCAGAGTGGGAGGGGGATTCGGCCTTGCCTATCTCGATTCTTCTTTTGCCATCGATTTTTTGAAGGGAAGGGAGGGCGTTGTAGGCATCCACGGAAAGAACCACCGTGTTGTGGTGCACACTCGTCCCTTCATCAAAAAAGGCCAGTAAACCAAAAGTTTTCGTGATCCTAAAACCCAAGGAGAGGGAAAGTGAGCGCCGAACGTCGATATACCCCTACCCACGAATGGATCCGCTCCACGGGAGACGCTTCTCTGATGCGGGTCGGAATCACCGATTTTGCTCAAAAGGAAATTACGGATGTGGTGTTTGTCGAACTTCCAAAAATAGGCAAAAAGGTTGTCCAAGGAGCCGAGGCGGCAATCATCGAATCGGTCAAAGCCGCCTTTTCGATTTATGCTCCGATGGGAGGAGAGGTCACGGAGGTCAATCATGCCATCGAGTCGGACCCGGGATTGGTGAACCGTGATCCCTATGGGGACGGGTGGCTCTTCGAGGTTCGGGCAAGCGACCTGTCCGAATGGGGAAAGCTTTTAGATGAGCCCGGATACCAGCATCAGGTGGCCGCAGGGGGGGGACACTGAGGCGATGGCCGACTTCATTCCGCACACCCCTTCAGAGACGACCGCCATGCTTCACACGCTCGGTCTTGAACGGCTTGAGGATCTTCTCTCCGTTTATGCCCAATCAATGCCCGACACGGGAGTTCCGGACCTCCCCATGCTTGCAGAGGGAGTCAACGAACGGGATCTTTTGGCGTGGTTTTCACGTCAGGCTTCCCGCAACTTCGACGCTTCTCGCGCGGTGGTCTTTCGCGGGGCGGGAGCCTATGATCATTTCATTCCTGCGGCGGTCTCTGCGCTGATAAGCCGGGGAGAGTTCCTGACTTCGTACACGCCCTATCAGCCGGAGGCATCCCAGGGACTCCTTCAGGCCATTTTTGAGTTTCAAACGGCGATTGCGCGTCTTTATGGAATGGACCTCGCCAATGCCTCTCTCTATGACGGGGCGACGGCGCTGGCGGAAGCTGTTCTGGTCGCCGTTCGCGAGACGGAGCGGATGACCGTCCTTCTTTCGGAAGGGATCGACCCGTCCTGCCGCTCTGTCGTGGAAACGTATCTTGAAGGATTGTCCGTTCGCGTGAAGGTGGTGCCTCTTTCTTTGGGACGGACCCCCCTTGACGCCCTTTCCGCGTATCTTCATTCCGATGTGGCGTGTTTTGTGGGAGCCACGCCGACATTTTTGGGGACCATCGATCAATTTGACGGGTTCGCCGAGGCCCTCCATGGGAAGGGTGCCCTGTTTGCCATTCATGCGAATCCCCATTGCCTCGCGTTGTTACGTTCTCCGGGGGAATGGGGGGCCGACCTGGCGACTGGGGAAGGCCAGCCGCTCGGGATTCCCCTTTCGGCGGGAGGGCCTTATCTTGGAGTTTTGACGGCTCGCAGGAAGTTTGTCCGAAGAATCCCCGGTCGCTTGGCCGGACTTACCAACGACAGGGAAGGACGATCTTGTTTTGTCCTGACCCTTCAGGCCAGGGAGCAGCATATCCGCCGTGAAAAGGCGAATTCGAATATTTGCACCAATGAGACGCTGCTCGCGATTCAGTCCCTTTGCTACCTCTCTCTCCTGGGGCCGGAAGGCCTGAGGAAAGCGGCGGCCGGATCCTGGCAGAATGCCCATGCCCTCTGCCGCGAGCTTCTCACGATTCCGGGGGTCACCCTCCTTCATCCGGATGCGGAGTTCTTTCACGAATTTACCGTGGAGCTTCCGGTTGATGCAGACATCTTGAGCAGGGAGCTTTTGACGAAAGGCATTCTTGGAGGGATGCCGTTGGGAGGAATGTACGGTCCGGGCTGGTCCCGCCGCATGCTTTGGTGTGCGACGGAAGTTCGGACAGAGGACGAAATTCTGCGGGCCCGAGAGGCAGTGCGCGAAATTCTTGCGAACCATGGGTGATGATTCAGGGAGAGGAATCGAGATAATGTCCGCACACGGACCGGAAGAAGATGCCGCTGGCTCATTGAGGCCGGAGATGGAACCCACCCTCTGGAGAAAAAGTCGACCGGGAGCCAAAGGGGTGGACCCTCCGGGTGTATCGCCGGAAAGAGTTGTGTCAGGAATTCCGGAAGGCCTGCGCAGAGAGATTCCGCTTTCCTTGCCGGAACTGTCCGAACTTGGCGTGGTGCGGCACTTCACCCGCCTTTCCCAACTGAATCGGGGGGTGGATACCCATTTCTATCCCTTGGGATCCTGCACCATGAAATACAATCCCAAGGTCATGGATCGAATCCCGGAAATCCCAGGGTTTCGTGATCTTCATCCCCGCATCGATCACGAGGGGATGCAAGGCCTTTTGGACACCCTCCACATCTGTGAAGAATCATTGGGCTCCCTTCTGGGGATGGATGCCGTTACCCTTGCCCCCGCTGCGGGGGCTCACGGGGAATTGACAGGCATCCTCCTGGCGAGACGATATTTCGAGTCGAAAGGAGATCGGGCCAGAACAGAGATTTTGATTCCGGATTCGGCCCATGGGACCAATCCTGCCAGCGCTTCGATGGGGGGATTCACCGTGCATGTGCTTCCTTCGGGAACCGACGGAGGGGTGGATCTTGTCCAACTCGAAACGGCCCTCTCCGAAAAAACGGCTCTGGTGATGATGACCGTCCCAAGCACCCTCGGGAATTTTGAAAAGGATCTTCCCAAGATGGTGGCGATGGTGAAGGCGACGGGCGCCCTCCTTTATATGGATGGGGCCAATTTTAATGCCTTTATCGGTGTGTTACGGCCGGGCGACCTTGGGTTTGATATCGTGCACATCAACACGCACAAAACCTTGGCCACCCCCCACGGAGGGGGAGGTCCTGGGTCAGGACCGGTTGGCGTCAAAGCCCACTTGGCCCCTTTCCTTCCTTCTCCGCGGATTAGAAAGGATGGCGCCCGATACGTCTTGGAATCCCCGGAGACCTCCATCGGGCCGATCCGTTCGTTTTTCGGATCCACCCTTGTCCTCCTGAGAGCGTTAGGCTATCTTCGCCTGCTCGGTCAGGAAGGGGTCCGAAGGGTGGCCCTTTATGCCCTTTTGAATGCCAATTACCTCAGAGTGCTTCTCTCCGGGGTTCTTCCCCGGGCCGGCGAGGGGCTCTGCGCCCATGAATTTGTCCTCTCCGCCAAGGATCTTGTCGCCCAGGGACTGCATGCGCAGGACATTGCCAAGGCTCTTCTGGATGCCGGTTATTACGCTCCGACCATATCCTTCCCGCTCATCGTTCCGGAAGCTCTGATGATAGAACCGACCGAGACCGAGTCCAAAGACACTCTCGATCGCTTTGCGGAGGATTTCAAACGGATCGTGACCGTGGCCCAGTCCCGGCCATCGGTGCTCAAGGAGTCCCCTCTCCGGACTCCCATTGCCCGGCCGGATGAAGTGACGGCGGCGAGGGATCCGGTCCTGACGGACCCGCTCTCCCATCCTCCCTCCCTCTGAAGGGAGGGGGCCTCCATGGGATCTCCGACCTTCCCCTCCACGCCCGGTGTCCTTCTTGTCAACGGTCCTGCGTCGCCAAAAACCCAAATGGATCGCGATCTCGAAATCGGAAGGCTCTTGAACGGCCTTCCTTCCGTATTGCTCCGACTTTACCGGATCGTTGATGGAGTGACGGTCGGCCGGACGTGGCAAGGAAAAATTCCGGACGAATGGAAGGTCCCCGAGACAAAAGTCGCCATGCGGCCAACCGGAGGAGGGGCTGTGCGTCATGGGCAGGACCTCTGCCTCTCTCTGTTCATTCCCCGACCTCTTCTCTCCCCCGGACCGCACGACTGGCCGACCCTCTACGAATCATTTCATTCCGTGCTCGGCCGCTTCCTTCTGATGATCGGGCGGGAGTCCATCATGCAGGCCCATTGCGGGGACCCGTGTTCCAATTCCCCGGCATCCCGAAGGGGGCATGAGTCTCTCTGCTTTATGGATCCGGTTCGCGGAGACTTGATGATCGGGGGCGCCAAGGTCTTGGGGGGAGCCCTTTCGATCGGACGAAGCGGAATCCTCTACCAAGGGTCCATGCAGATCCCGGGTTTCGATCCAAGTGTCTTGTCAGGGCTCTTTGAAGAGTGGTATCGTTCGGAGGGAAGGGAAAAAATTGACGAGGTCCTCTTAGTAAAAGGGGGGAAGCGTGAGTTTACCGGAACCATATCTCCGGATCGAGCTGACGGCGGACCTGTCACCCCCTGATGAGCCCTTGGCAGTGGATATCCGTGATGGTCAAGGCCGCCTTGTCCTGAGAGCAGGAGAAAAAGTCACACAAAACCTCTTGGAACGGTTGAGGAGGATTGGAATTCTGGAAATTTTCGTCACCTCACCCATCGCCCATTCGGAGGAATATTGGAAGCGTTGGGGAGAGAGTTGGCTCGAAACGGCTCGGAGCCGGATGGTGCTTCTGACACCAGAGACGGGGGTCCATCAGAAAGATCTTGATGGATTGCGTCTGGCTCTTGAAAATGCGGTCGCTGAAACGGTCCGGAAGAAGATCCAGTCCTGGGAAGCCTGACATGATAAGGTGGTGTTTCTGGCCATCTCTGAGAGGTATCCGTGAGCCAAGCCGATTCGGAGTCACAGAATTCCAAGTCGAAGGGGCGCCCTTCGACGGATAAGCTTTTCGAGCGGATTTCGAGCATCGACCACCTTCCAACTCTTCCGGCAATCATCCGGGTCGCCTTGTCCTATCTTGAAGATTCAGAGGTCTCAATATCGAGTTTGGCGCGCCTCATCGAGGAAGACCAGTCGATGGCCGCGCGCATCCTGAAGGTGGCCAACTCTGCTTATTACGCCCGGTCGGGAAAGATCGGGATGATCCGCGAGGCCGTGCTCCTTCTGGGACTGCACGGAATCCGAGGGTTGATCCTCTCCATGTCCGTTCTTCAACTTGTGGCCAGCAACGAAGGAGTCCTCAAGCTTTGGAAGCACTCCTTTGCGGTGTCGATCCTTTCCCGGATGCTGGGGGAACATCTTTCGGTCGGGCAGCCGGAAGACCTTGCGACGGCAGGACTGCTTCATGATTTTGGAAAAGTCATCTATTACCTGGATTTCGAGCCGTGGATCCCGGATTTGAAGCAGAAGGATCCGAAAATCACTGATTGGCGATTCGAAGAGGATCTCTTTGGGGCCAGCCATGCGTTTGTCGGATTCCGTCTCGCCTATTTTTGGCATTTTCCTTCCTCGATCCGGGTTCCGATCGGATGGCACAACAACCCTTCGAAGACCCATTCTTATCAGTTGGAAACGGCCATCGTTGCCTTGGCGGACGCCCTCGCCACACTTGCGGGGTATGGGCTCGAAGAGACCCCCTTTCCCGAATCCACGATGTTCGATGCCATGCATTCCCTTGATTTAAAGCCCCACCAGTTGGAGGAGATCAGTCTCCTTCTTCTCGAAAACCTCCCCAAGCTCGAGGCTCCCGACTTCTGACGAAGTCCGGGGCCCCACATGTCTTCATCAGACAACACCGTCGATGCCATCATGGAAACTCTTTCCGGAAAAATGGACCAGGAGTTTCCTGACTGGGCGGTTCTTGTCGATCCACCCCCCCTTTCAGACTGGCTGTTTTTCAGGCACTGGATTGACCAAGGGTTCCATGCCGGACTCGACTATCTTGAGCGTACCGCCCAACGGAGACGGTCGCTTTCGGAAGGGTATCCCGGCTATCGAACCCTCGTGCTCGGTCTTCTTCCCTATGACCCACGGGCGTTCCATCCCCCTTCCGGGCCGTCAGATGCTGAGATCGCGCGTTATGCGGTGGGGGAGGATTATCATATCCGCTTTGAACAAGCCTTCACCAGGGTCCTCGCCCCCCTCAAAAAAACCCTTCCTCCGGATGAAAACCCTCTCGTGAAACCCGATCACGGAGCCCTCCTCGAGAAATCCCTGGCTCAGTTGGCCGGGCTTGGGCGAATGGGAAAAAACACTCTTCTGATCCATTCCGGCCTTGGATCCTGGATGACCATTGGCGGATTGCTTTTGAAAACTCCCTTGAAGGAACGGCGGGGCCGCTCCAAAATGGGAGATCCGTGCAGCCAATGCACCCGATGCCTGGACCACTGTCCCACCACGGCGTTCCGTGCGCCCTACACTCTGGACGCAGGACGCTGCCTCAGTTATCTCACGATCGAGCGTCCGGACGATTCGGGATCGTCTCTCCGAAAGACCCATGGGGAAAATTGGCTGTTCGGGTGCGATAGATGCCAAGAAGTCTGTCCGCATAACGCCCGGGTTCAAAGCCCGAAGGCGGATCCCGGGGCAGGGCGGTTCGTTCCCATGGAGGAGGCGACGGAAGAATCGATCCGTCGTTTTCGGAAAGAAAACGGCGCTCTGTCCAGAGTCCCTGTCAGAAAGCTTCTCGAACGGGTGGAAGAAATTCGCATTTCCGGGTATTCTGACCATGGATTATATCTGAATGATTCGATATAATTATTGAAAAAAAATTGAGAAGTTCCCTGGACGATGTACCGAGTCTGTGGTCCTGACAGGAGAGCCCATGCAGAAAAAGGAGTCCCCTTTTCCTGACTTTTCGGATCGATTCATTGGTCGTTCCAAGCCTGTGGCCGACCTTCTGGAGTTCGTCTCCAGGGTGGCGAGAAGCGACTCGACGGTCCTTATTATGGGGGAGAGCGGAACGGGAAAGGAAAGGATCGCTCGTATTCTTCATGAAGGGAGCTCCCGCGCATCCGCGCCTTTTGTGCCTGTAAATTGCGGAGCCATCCCCGAAGGGTTGATGGAAAGCGAACTTTTCGGCCATGAAAAAGGGGCCTTTACGGGAGCGGTGATGGGTCGGCCAGGACGCTTCGAGATCGCCGAAGGGGGAACCATCTTTTTCGACGAGGTTGGCGAGCTTCCCCTTCCCCTTCAGGTCAAACTGCTGCGGGTTCTTCAGGATAAAGTCTATGAGCGGGTTGGTGGATCGAGACCTAGAACGGCCAATGTGCGGGTTTTGGCCGCAACTCACAGAAACCTCGAAGAAATGACCGGTTCCGGAAACTTCCGGGAAGACTTATTTTACCGGCTGTCCGTGATTCCAGTGGAGATTCCCCCGCTCAGGAAGAGAACGGAGGATATTCCCCTTTTGATCGAGTTCTTCATCCGCAGATGGAAGGAAGAAGGGCGAGGGGCACCGATTTCCTTTTCTCCGTCAGTCCTTAAAACACTTAAAATGTATGAATGGCCGGGAAATGTCCGGGAATTGGAAAACGTGATGGAGCGTCTTCTTGTCCTTTCAGCCGGGGAAACCATAGGGATTAAGGATCTTCCGGAAAAAATCACCCGCAATATTCCCCCCGAGCCGCTCACGCAGTCCTACCCGAACGGGCCGGAGGAGTTGCTGTCCGCCGACAGTCCGGAATCTTTCTTCGATCGGTCTTCCAGGGACCCGTTGTCCGTGGCCGAAAAACTTCTGGGGAAAGATTTCAGTCTTTCTTCCTTCATGGAGGATCTGGAACGGACCATTCTTCTTCAGGCGCTTGAAAGGTCCGGAGGGAATCGATCCAAGGCCGCCGAAATCCTTGGAATCAACCGAACGACTCTGATCGAAAAGATCAGGAGATTCGGGATTACTTGAAATGATTCCAACAAGGGAAAGGGGACTTTTTTTCGGGTCTTTTGGGGTCCCTGATAAGGATCTTTCTGTGGATTCTTTGATATTTCGGGGCCGGGGTCCGGTGATCGCGGTATGAAAGGTCGGCGCATTTTGATGCCCGTGAAGGCAGAGCCCCCGGGAGAAAACGCCTGAGCCCGAACCCCGTTCCATTCTCCGGGCCGGGTTTTTTGGCAAGAAATCTCTGAGGATGCTCCTTGAGTTTGCTCTTCCCAAAGCCGAAAGGATTGGGGGAGGGAATCCGCCTCCTTGGCCAAGCAATCCCCGCATTTTGGAGGATCGGACGGTCGGTGGACCCCCCGAAAGCCCCTGTCCAGGTATCGGGAAGGGGGTGGTGTTCAGGGAGCCCGAAAACGGGTTCTCAGGTCCGGTTTGAACCTGTAACGATGGAGACCCCGGGCGAGTCATGAATCGAAAACCATTCACAATCCTGTTGACTCTTGTGGCGAGCGTCCTATTCTCCACGGCGGGGCCTCTGTTTTTTGCCGAGTCTTCAGCCAGCGGAGAACTCCATCGTGCTCGGAGCGACCAGTATCTTTTAGATGTCGCGATGGAAGACCTTCGTCGATGGAATAACCGCTTGGCCGAAAAGGCCATTTCCGACCTGTTAAGGTTCCATCAAGGCTCGATCCTCCAAGGTCCCGCTCTTCTCCTTCTGGCCAGAATCCATGCCCGGGAGGCGATCGGAAAAGGGAGCAGGCATTTTCGGGATCCTCTTTCCTATTTTCGAATGGCGGAGAATCTTCCTCCCTTTGGCTGGGACCGAGGGGAAACTCTCTTCAGGAAGGGGCAATACTTCATCCGTCAGGGATTTGGAGCAGAGGGACGGGGATATCTCGAGCAGGTTCTTTCGCGTTATCCTAACAGCCCTTGGGCGATCCGAGCGAAGATAGAGATGGCGGATTCATGGAGAGCGCGTGGGAACCTCAAGAGGGCGGAAAAGGATTTGGGGGAGGTCCAATCCCGGCTGACACCCCTCTCGCCTCCGCAGGACCGGATTCTGGTCATGTATTTGCGGGGACACATTCAACTCGATCGTGGACATTTGGAAAAGGCCCGTTCGACGTTTGATGGCGTCCTCGCATCTTCAAAAGAGTATCCTTACGCCCACCCGGAAACCCTTTTCCTTCTGGCCCGGGCCGCCTATGCCTTTGGTCACGACAGGCGCTCGGCAACCCTGTTCCGCCAATTCATCCGGCTCTTCCCCAACAATCCGAAAGTCGGAGAGGCAGAGTATTATCTCGCACGTATTTCAGGACGTCTCGGATTCCCTACCCACGAACTCGCCCGTCTTCGGGAGGTTGTGAAGGACTATCCCGGAGCCCTGGCGAGTCATCAGGCATGGATTGCCCTGTTGAACCAGATCTTTTTCGGGTCCCACGAAAAGCCTGCTGCGGGGGATCTTCCTGAAATGCTGGCCCGTTCGATCGCACAGCTCGGTCGGATCTCTTCCGAAGAAAGAAATCAGAGGGTGGCGCTAGAAGCAGAACTTCTTCGGGCCAGACTATTGGACCGGGCCGGAGACTGGAAGGGCGCCTTCCGTGAAGTCTTCCGGCTCGAAGGGAAGGTCGACCCTGTGTCCCGGATCGGAAAAAAAGTTCATCACTTTGAGGAGCACCTGATCCTTGCCCGGATCAAGACGCTCTCCCATCCTCTTCAAGCCGAAAACATCCTTTCTTTTTATCACTCCTACTGTTACCGGCTCCCCGGTCCGGAAGACCCGGGGGCGGCGTCCCTTTACCTGACCCTGTCAAGGGCTTATCGCAAGAAGGGAGACAAAAAAGCAGCCTGGAATGACCTTGAAAAGATTCTTTCCAGCTCGAAGGATCCGGCCCTTTTGGCGAAAGCCCGGAATCAACGTTTCCGTTGGCTTCTCGAGGACGGGAACACTCAGGATGCGATCAAGATGGCGATGGATCTCTCCGCCAGTTCGTCGCTCTCCCGGGACGAGAGACGGAAGTGGTTTAAACTCGCGACCTCCGAAGCCCAAAAGATAAAAAATCGGTCTCTGGAAATGCAGATTTTCTCCCAATGGGCCGCCTCCGGCGTCCCCCTCGAACACCCGGGGGAGACGCTTGCCCGAATGGGCCTGTTCGATCTCGGAAGAGGTCGTCATGATAAGGGACGCGCGGAGCTTCTTCAGGCTCTTCCAAAAATCGAAGGACATGAGGAGGACAAGTCCCTGGAGGCCCGGGTCCTGTTTCACCTTGGAAAAGAGTCCTTCATCAACGGGGAGAGGGAAGAAGCGCGCCGATATTGGGAAAAAATGCTTGACTGCTGTGCGTCCGATCCCCGGGGGGGATGGGTGACCTACCAGTTGGGACAGATGGCGTTGGCGCAAGGGAACGTCGGGAAGGCGCGCAACTGGTTCCAGAAAACCGTGGACCTTTATCCCAACGAAGAGGTGGCCCGGGTGGCGCGCCAGCGGATCCAGGCCATGGCATTGGAGAACAAGGATGGGGAACCCTGAGGGAAAATCCGGCCCGGCCGCGGGAGAAGAAGAACGTGAAGAGGTTCTGAAGCAGGCATTCCTTTCCTTCCAGTCGGCTTCCGAATCCTTGGTGCACTCTTATGCGGCCCTGGAAAAACGGATTGCCGATCTTTCCGAGGCGCTCACCCGAAAGAATCTCGATTTCGACCGCCAGGGGAGCTTCCTGGAAGCCATCCTCACAAGCCTGTCGGCAGGAGTCATCGTTCTGACTCCCGGTGGGGCGCCTCTTTATGGAAATCCTGCCATGGAGATCTTTTCCGAAGGCGGTGAAGGAGCTGTCCTTTCCCTTCTGACCGATCGGGGCCTCTGGCCTCCCGACTCATCCGGGGAAGAGGAGGCGTTCGACCACGGAGGACGCTCCTGGAGCGTAGTGAGAAGGCCCGTCCCGGGTCCCGATGGGCGTCCGATAGGGTATGTGTTCATCTTTACGGATGTGACCCGTGTTCGGGAGATGGAGGAGGAGGTCGCCCGGGACAGGCGGCTTCGGGCCATGGGAGAGATGATCGCCCAAATCGCCCACGAACTTCGAAACCCCCTTGGGAGCCTGGAATTGTTCAGCGGTCTCCTCTCGCAGAATGCCGTCTCTTCGGAATCGATCGAATATCTGGGCCACATGATGACATCCATTGCCTCCATGGACCGTCTCATTGGAAACCTGCTCTATCATACTCGCGCGCCGGAGCTCCAAGAGAGTTCTCTCGAATCAGTTCCTTTTCTTGGAAGGATTTCGCAAGACTTCGACCGAATGGTCCGTTCTGCAGGGCGCTCCCGCACTGCCAGAACTCTGACACTTTCGGCCGATCCTTCCCCGGTTCCGGCCGTCCTTCGTGTCGACGAAGAGCTTCTCTATCATTCCCTCTTCAATCTGGTCAGCAATGCCCTTGAAGCGCTTCTGGGCCTTTCTCCCGGGGATACCCGCCCTCGCGAAATCCGGATCGAAACGCGTCTGGGATCTTCCGGGGAGTATCTCTTTCTCGTAAAGGACAATGGCACGGGAATTGCAAAAGAGGTTGCTGAGCGGATCTTCGATCCTTTTTTTACGACACGGGCCAAGGGCACGGGGTTGGGCCTATCGATCGTCCACAACATTGCCTCGGCCCATGGAGGAGAAATCCGTTATGCCCGTGAAGAGGGCTGGACTATGTTTTCGCTCTTGATTCCTCCGGAGCGCGTCGATCCGATTGGGACAAACGGCAATCAAGGAGGCGAAAGGTGAGTCCTCAAGAAACCGGGAGTGTGCTTGTCGTTGATGATGAGCCTGAAATGGCGATCGCGCTCCGGGAGACGCTTCGCCGGGATGGCTACCGAGTCAGCCTCGCTCAGAATGGTCAGGAGGCGATCGAAAAGATCGCGCAAGAAGCCTACGGATGGGTGATCAGCGACGTCAGGATGCCCTCGGTCGACGGATGGGAGTTGCTGTCCAGAGTCCGGGAGATGTCTCCCCTGACCCGTGTCATTTTGATGACGGCCTTTGGCACGGTTCCCCAAGCGGTCGAAGCAATGAAACATGGAGCCGTCAATTTTCTGACTAAGCCCTTCAAGGCGGAAGATCTGAGGCGCATTCTGGATCCCGCCACCCTCGGTTCATCCAAGACCCGGATGGGGCCCTCCGTTTCCGGCGATGGAAGGGCGCCCTGGGAGCATGTGACGCGCCCAATCATGACAAAAAATCCTGGAATGATGAGAATTTTGGGAATGATCGACGCAGTCGCCTCGACCCCCGCGACGATCCTGATCGAAGGAGAGAGCGGGACGGGAAAAGAGCTTCTGGCCCGGTATCTTCATGAACGGTCCACCCGGGCCCACCGTCCATTTGTGGCTGTGAATTGTGCGGCCCTTCCGGACAACCTCCTCGAATCAGAACTGTTCGGGTATGAAAAAGGGGCCTTTTCGGGCGCTCTTGCGAGAAAGACGGGCAAGTTCGAGCTGGCGCATACCGGAACCTTGTTGCTAGATGAAATCGGAGAGATGGAACTCGGGCTCCAGTCGAAGCTCCTCCGCGTCATTCAGGAGCGGGAAATCGACCGCGTTGGAGGAACGCGACCCGTTCCCGTGGATATCCGGATCATCGCCACGACGAACAGGAATCTCAAGGAAGAAGTCCGGGCCGGTCATTTTCGGGAGGACCTATACTATCGTCTCCGGGTTTTTCCCGTGACTCTGCCGCCTCTTCGGGAAAGGGCGGAGGACATTCCTTTGCTTTCGGAGCGCTTCCGGCAATCGTTCGAAAGAGAGCATCTGGCGGTAGGGGGCTTCGATCCGGAAACCCTGGAACTCCTTCGACGGCATCCCTGGCCCGGGAATGTTCGTGAACTCGAGAACGTTATTACCAGAGCCGCATTTCTTGCGGAAGGGCGGATCATCCGGCCCGTTCATGTGGAGGATCTTCTCGACCCCCGCTCCGAGGAAGACGCGGGCGAGAACGCCTTGGGGATTCGTCCGGGACGGTCAGTGTGGGAGGTCGAAAGGGAGCTGATCCTCCGAACGCTGGATTCCTGTGGAGGGAACAAGGCGCAATCGGCCCGGTTGTTGGGAATCAACGTGAGAACCCTCCGGAACAAGCTGACGGAGTATGGAATCGCCATGGGAGAAGGATCCGGAGAGGGGGCGGAGTGAACGGGAAAAATATTCCCGCAGGGGGGAATGGAAGTTCCTGTTTTCTGGCCGGGGTCCTTTTTGATTTCCTGCAATTTCAACGGAGTCCATGGTTGGTATAAGAATTGCTTTTTGACTGCTGGAAGGGGGATTCCATGAGTCAGGTCCATCTGTTCGACAGGACGTCCGATCTCCTCCGGGTGGAAATGGATATCCGGTCGAAAAGACATCTTTTGCTTGTGAGCAATATCGCAAACCAGGACACCCCCGGGTATATGGCGAGGGATATTTCCTTCAAAGGAGAACTGGCCAAGGCCATGGATGCGCCCACACGGGAGAACCTGGACAAGACGGCCGGCGCCTTGAGCACCAATGGCGACGAAACCGTAGGGAACGACCTCAATACCGTCAATATCGAGCTCGAAATGCAGAAGCTGGCCTCGAATACCGGCAACTACAATGCGCTGGCCTCCATGGTCGGGTGGAAATACCGGATGATGGGTGACGCCATTTCCGGGGAAGGGAGATAGCCGTGGGATTTTCCGACGCACTTAGGATTTCCGGGTCCGGACTTGAGGCCGAACGAGTGCGGCTCAATGTCCTTGCGGGCAACCTTGCCAACGCTGATGCCACTCGGGGAAATCCTCAAGGAGTTTATGAACGGCGGGATGTGATTTTTGCCGCCGTTGGCCCCGGCCGCTCTTTTTCGGACGTCCTGAATTCGCCTCGGGAAAGTCCGGTAAAGGCGGTCAAGGTCCTTGGAATGGTCTGGGACCCGCGCCCCTTGACCAGGACCTATGACCCCCAGAATCCCGATGCAGGCAAGGACGGGTTTGTATTTCGCCCGAATGTGTCGAAGCTTGAAGAGATGACCAATCTGATCGACGCCTCCCGAGCGTACGAGGCCAACCTGACCGCTCTGGACACGACGAAACGGATGGCCTCGAAAGACTTGACGATCCATGTCTAGGAGAATGATCCGGATGCCCATGGAGGCCCGCGATGATCGATGAACCGAGGATTGGAAACGATCTCCCCTTAAAACCCGTCGAACACGGCGACCATGTGGAAAAAGGCGGAGCGCCTCAATCGGGGGAGGAGTCCTTCGTCCATGTTCTGAAGGATTCGATTGCCCGGGTCAACTCTCTTCAGAATGAAGCGGATAAAACAATCCAGGAATTTTCCACCGGCCAGGAGGGGGTGACCCTTCACCAGACGATGATCGAAATGGCCCAGGCTGATGTCGCATTCCACCTGATGATGCAGGTACGGGACCGGATCGTGAAGGCCTACCAGGAAATGAACAACATGCCTTTGTGAGCTAGGGAAGGGATGCGACGATGGAAATTCTTCGCAAGATTCAGGAAAGCTTGATCCTCTGGTTCGCCCGGCTTACCGGTGTTCAGAAGACCGTGGCCGGTCTTCTTGGAGCCGCACTTGTGGGAGGGATGATCTTTCTTGGTTTCATCGGCAGGTCGGTGGACATGGCGGTTCTCTATTCCCGACTTTCCCCGGTCGATTCCTTTGAAATTCAGCAGAAACTGAACCGGATGGGGATCCCCTACCAACTGTCCGACAAGGGAACGGTCATCCGTGTTCCGAAAAGGCAAGTCTATGCAATGAGGATGGAGCTTGCGGACGAAGGACTCCCCCGCCATCATGGGGCGGGATTCGACATTTTCAATCACCCGTCATTGACGACGACGGATTTCGTGCAGCATGTCCAGTACCTCCAGGCCTTGCAGTCCGAACTTGACCGAACCATCGAGGAGATGAGCCCGATCGCCCTGGCGAGGGTGTCGATCGTCCTTCCCCGCCGCTCCGTTTTTCTTCGCGACCAGACAGGCGCTCATGCCTCCGTGTTGATTCGTTTGAAGCCCGGCCGCTCTCTTGATCGGGATCAGGTGAACGGGATCGTCCATCTCGTGGCCAATTCCGTCGAAGGGCTGACGCCGGCCAATGTCACCCTGGTCGACAATACGGGAACGATCTTGAACAGAAAACGGCCCGGCCTGGTTCCAGGAGAGTTGACGAAAGCGCAGTTGGCTTACCAGAGCATAGTTGAACACCGGTTGCGCAAACGGATCCAGACCATGTTGGACCAGGTTCTCGGGGAAGGGCAGTCCGTTGTCCGGGTCAATGCCGCGCTGAACTTCCGTCGGGTCGAGGAGACTCGGGAATTGTTTGATCCGAAGGGACGGGCTCTTTCCGAACGGGAAAAGGTGAGGGAAAAATCATCGGGTTCGCGGATCATTCCTGTCGGCGTCCCGGGGGTGTTGAGCAACATTCCGGGACCGAACGGGAAGGTCGCCAGCCCTCCGCTGGGTCCGAAAAACGGGGCAGAATCCCGCTATGCGAAGAAAAAGGATATCGAGCACTATAACGTCAGCCATACCATGAGCCATATCGTCGAACCCACCGGGACCGTGGCCAGAATCTCCGTGTCGGTTCTGGTGAACGGCCGGACGCAGACAGTGGCGGGCAAAAAAGGGGAGACCACGGTGTATGAGCCCCGCACCCCCGAAGAGATCGCCTCGTTCACCCGGATCGTCCAGAACGCCATCGGATATGATGCCGCACGTGGTGATACGGTGGTCGTGGACTCGGTGCCCTTTGTGAAGCCGGAACCTGAACCTCAAAAGACGAAAGAAGAACTGTTGGCGGAACGGCTTAAGCCATTCACGCCACTGTTCGTGATCTTCCTTGCGGGACTGCTGGTTCTCATTTTCACCCTCTTCGTCCTGAGACCGATTCTAAAGACCATGATGGTAAAATCCCTCCCCCTTCCGGCGCAGGGCCCTTCCAATGTTCCCGCTTCGGTGGAGAGTCAGGAGGAGCCCCTGAGGTCGAGCAAAGAGGAAATCGCCCGGATGACACAGGAAGACCCTTCCCAGGCCGCCCAGGTTCTCCGGCTTTGGCTTAAGGAAAAATAGGAGGCAGGGACTTTGGCCAAAAGGAAGCTTTCAGGACTGGAGAAAGCCGCGATTTTTATAGCCGCCGTCGGCCCGGAGGCCGCCGCCGAGATTTTAAAGCAGATGGACATCAAGGAGGTTGGGATAATTTCAAGCCTGATTTCTCAAATTGGCGATGTGAACGCCGAGGAAATCGACGAGGTCATGGGAGAATTCTCGGTGGTCTATAAGGCGACCCGAGGCCTTCCGCGCATGGGTGAAAAATATATGCGTGAAATTCTGGAAAAGTCGTTGGGGAAGGAGCAGGCGGACCAGATTTTCGAAAGCATGAACGATCAGGAGGGGGCCAACCTTCAATCGTTGAAATGGATGGATCCCAAATCGATCGCCAATTTGATCAGAAATGAGCATCCACAAACGATCGCCCTGATCCTGAACTATTTGAACCCCAACCAGACCGCCATCGTCCTGTCCTTTCTTTCGGAGACCCTCAAGGCCGATGTCGTGTTCCGAATGGCGACCCTTGAAGACATCAGTCCCCAGGTGCTCCGGGATCTCGAAGAGGTGATCGTGACGCAGATCCAGATGATGGGGGGGTCGCTCACCAGCCTGGGGGTGAGCCGTATTGAGAAGACGGCCAATCTTTTAAACGAGATGGATCGTTCGACGTCCGAAGCGATCCTTGATTTTATCGGCAAGAACGACCAAACGGTGGCCGAACAAATTCGCGCCCTCATGTTCGTCTTTGACGACCTGGTGATGGTAGATAACCGCGGAATCCAGGCCATCTTGCAATCCGTCTCCAGGGACATCCTCACAAAAGCGATGCGGGGGGCGGGGAATGCGGTCAAGGACAAGATTCTGCTGAACATGTCGAGCAGGGCCCAGACCGCCCTCAAGGAAGATATCGAAGCGATGGGCGGCATCCCGTTGAAGGAAGTGGAATCGGCCCAGGGCGAGATCTTGAAGACGGTCCGTCGACTGGAGGGGGAAGGAAAACTGGTGATCCTCGGGCGGGGAGGGGAGCAGATTGTCTAGCGCCGGAGGGGCATTTAAGAACTGGAGTCCCGAAACCCTTGCCAAGGGACACAAGGAGCCCGCCGAGAAGGGGGAGCGGTCTCGGAAGGCTGTTGCGGAGGAAGCGGGCGGGGCTCTCGACGAACAGGAACTGCTTTTCCGTTCTTCCGAGGAGGTAAGAAAGATCGAGGCGGAGGCCCATACGGCTGGATACGAGGACGGCTATGCCGAAGGCCTCGCGAGGGCGCGGGCCGATATGGAGCCACTTCGGGAGGCATGGCTTTCCTGGGCGTCACAAATACCGATGTTCGAGGCGAACCGTCTGAAAGCGCTCCTCCCGGAACTTGCCGGTTTGCTCAC
This sequence comes from Nitrospirota bacterium, assembly GCA_027314645.1. GTDB lineage: Bacteria > Nitrospirota > Leptospirillia > Leptospirillales > Leptospirillaceae > UBA4572. The sequence continues at coordinate 2,863 of DAHVAL010000003.1, read as the reverse complement.
CGAGGCGCTTCGGAGAATCTTGGGGGAGGAGAGGAAAAAGCCCAAGACGTTCCAGGGACTCTTGGAGCGGATGGTGAAAGAATATGCGACCGGAAGAGAGGCGGAGCTTCGTGTATCCGAAGAGGAGTATCGGCTTGTGATCCGGCAGGATAAAGTGTTCGCGGACGACCTTGCGTCGAGAGGAGTGCGGCTCACGGTGGGGCCAGACCTTTCCCCAGGGCAAGTGGAGCTTCGATTCCCGGATCGGATCGTTTCCTTTGACCCGGAGAGTGCGGTGGAGTCCTTCCAAAAGACAATCGTTCGGACCGCTCCGGGTTCGCCGCTCGATGAGCCGCCAATCCGTCATGAGGATATCAACAATGATGATCGGGCTTGAAGACGCCGTGGCCGACCGATGGATGTCGGAGGCCGCCGATTCGATGGGGCACCTTCTTTTGGGATGGAGTCCCGACCAGGAGGGAGGTCTGGTGGTTCAGGGGGTCGGACTTATGATCGAGGGGAAGGGGATGAATTTGGGGGTGGGGGAAATCTGCACCCTTCTCTCCGATCCTCCCATCGACGCCGAGGTGGTGGGGTTCCGGGAGGGGCGGACCCTTCTCATGCCTCTCGGAGATCTTGAGGGGGTGCGTCCAGGAACACGCCTGATCAGAAAAAGTCGGATCACCTCGGTATTTCTTTCTCCAGAATGGCTGGGACGGGTTCTGGATCCCCTGGGCCGGCCGCTCGATGGGTCCCCGCTTCCCGAGGGAACCGTAGAGATGCCGCTTAGAGGCCGCCCGATCAACCCGCTCGTTCGCCAGAGGATCGATCGGCCTCTTGATCTCTCTGTCCGTTCCATCAATGCCCTGGCCACGATTGGGGTCGGGCAGAAAATTGGAATCTTCGCCGGGCCCGGTGTCGGAAAAAGCACCCTGATCGGGATGATGGCCAGAAAAGCGTCCGTGGATGTGAACGTCATCGCGTTGATCGGCGAGCGCGGACGGGAGGTCCGAGATTTTCTCGAACGTGATCTTGGTCCGGAGGGGCTTGCCCGGACGGTTCTTGTGGTGGCGACCGGAGATCAGCCTCCTCTTCTCAAGACCCGGGCCACCTTGCTTGCGGCGGCGATTGCCGAGATGTTCCGGGATATGGGAAAGCAGGTCCTGTTTGTCATGGATTCCTTGACAAGGTATGCGGGAGCCCTCCGGGAAATCGGATTGGCCACGGGAGAACCCCCGTCGGCACGCGGCTTCACTCCTTCCGTCTTCGCCCAGCTTCCCCGGCTGATCGAGCGTGCAGGGAGCGTGGAAGGGGTGGGGTCCATCACAGGCCTCTATACCGTTCTTGTGGAAGGGGAGGATGCGCCGTCCGATCCGCTGTCCGAAGCGCTGACGGCCATTTTGGACGGGCATATTCACCTCTCGAGACTCCTGGCGCAAGAAGGAATTTTCCCCGCATTCGACCCTGTGGAAAGTCTTTCCCGCGTCATGGCCGACATCGTTCCCGAGGACCGGCTGTCCCTGGCGCGGGAATGGCGTCGTCTGTATGGGGTGTTTCGACGCTCCGAGGACCTGATCCGGATCGGGGCCTACGTTCCAGGCACCGACCCCCTGCTCGACAAGGCGGTGAGGGTTCATGGAGCCATGACGGACTTTCTCCGCCAATCCAGGGAGGATCATGTGTCGATCGACCAGGCCTTCCAGGATCTTTCGGGATCTCTCGAAGAGCCGGCAGGAGAAGAAACGTGAACCGCGTCCAACCTTTGGTAGGAATCGATGGCTGAACGGGGCTTTTCTCTCGAGGCAGTTCTTTCCTTTCGTGAAGCGGAGCTTGAGATGATCGAACGGGACCTCTCCCGCCTCGTTCTAGAGCGGCAGACCGAAAAGGAAAAGAGCCAAGAGATGCAGCGTCGGAAGGAGAAGGGCTTTGAGTCCATGGGAGGTGCCGCCGGGCCTGAAACAGGATTTCTGCTGGCGTCCTATGCATGGCTTGAGCATATGGAAGAGCTTCTTGGGGCGCAAAAGCGCCGAGAGGAATCCTTGGAGGAGGAATATGAAAGAGTCCGCCAGGCCTGGAGAAAGGCGCGAATGGAAAAGGAGAAGATCGTTCTCCTCAAGGAAAAATTTCAAGGCCAGGAACGTCGAAAGACCCTTCTGAAGGAGGAGCGCTTCCTTGAGTTTTGGGCCCAGTCGCGAGATATGGGCGCAAAGAACACCAGGAAAGGGGAAGGATGAGGCCGGCTTCCCGGGGGATTGCTTGGCTTTGCCTGTGCGGGTGTCTATTGTCCGCCGGAGTGCCGATTCATCCCGCCTTTTCTGCAGGCTCCGCATCTTCGCCGGATCTTCAGGAGGAACAGCGGAGACTGCTCCTGATGAAACAGGATCTCGACCGGGAGATCGCACAAAACAGGAAGATTCTCAAGGCGATCGCGAAGAAGCTTGCCTTGTTCGACGCGTATCGGAAGAAAAATGTGAAACATCTTGTCCAGCTTTATGAATCCATGGCCCCACGGACGGCGGCCTCCCAAATCGATGTCATGCCAAAAAAATTAAGGCTGGCGTTGTTTTCGGGAATGAATCCACGGAAGGCATCACGCATTATGCAGTACGTGGACCCTCATGTGGCGGCGGAGATATCGGCGCAAATGGCCGGAGAGTCTCCCGCACAAGGAGGGGGTCGATGAACGCCATTCGAAAGGGGAATCGTCATGGGGACAACATCTTCTTCGCTCCTCCGGAGTGTTCCGGAATCCGCAACCACCCGCACGTCAAACGCCGCATCCACCTCTGAGGAGACCAAGGGAACCGAGTCCTTGGAGGGGGGGACCCCTTCGGTCCGGAAAACCCCCTCCTCCAAGGCTTCAGGCTCCAGGAGAACGTCTTTC
>DAHVAL010000039.1 GCA_027314645.1 Nitrospirota bacterium | reverse complement strand
CCCTATCTGCCGTAAATTGGATCTTAGGAGGGTGTCGCACAACTTTCTCTTGGCGAAATTCATTCAGGCAGAACGCTATTTTGGCTATGTTACCACTTCATGTAGCAAGCCTCCTGATCAGGTGTAGACCTGATTCAGAAGGTGATTCCCATGAAGAAACCTACATTCCAACAATGTCTTCGAGCTGTTGGCTCCATGACATCGGCGCAGAGACATGAGTCTTCTGGTGGCGATCGAGCGGCGGGACAGGAAAGACCTGGTGGCCGAGGGGGTCTCCCTGGTGGAAACCCCCACCGCCTGTTCCCATTGTCCCCATCCAGAGGTCCGGTCGTGGGGACATGCCGCCGGACTTCCCCGGTACCGATGCCAAGGATGCAAGCGCACCTCTGGTCCCTTGACGAATACGCCCCTTGCGGGACTTCATCACAAGGCTCGCTGGATGTTCTTTCTGGAGAAATTTGCCGAGGGGGAGTCAGTCCGGAAGGCGGCGTGGCGGTGCTGGATCAACACGAACGCGGCCTTTTTGTGGCGACATCGATTCCTGGCCTCCCCCCCATCCAGGCGTCCCTGGACGATATCGTGGGAAAGCATTCTCTCCCACAATATATCAAGATACCAAACGCTGGGAACATGTTAGGGGCAGCGGGGCGGGCTTCCGAGCCGGGCCCGAAAACGGGGCGGCCGAGCCGCCAAACGCGGGCTCTCCCGGGAACAAGTGCCGGTCCTGGTGGTGCGGGACCGATCGGGCGCGACCGCTGATGCGATCCTTCCGAAGGACGACCACCGGGAGATCGAAGCGGTGCTCAGACCTCTTCTGGCTCGGGATGCGGTTCTCTGTTCCGATGGAGGAGGAAAGGGCCCCATCGCACTGGCGGTCCGGGAGATAGGCGTGGCTCACCGGGCGGGTGAATCTCAGCAAGGGAATCCGGGTGCTGGCGGGCGTCTACCACATCCAGAACGCGAACGCCTACCATTCGCGGCTGAAGGAATGGATGAGACGGTTCCACGGGGTGGCCACCAAATACTTGGACCACTACTTGGGTTGGCGTCGCATGATCGAGACATTTGGAGAGCATCTCAACTCCGCTCTGTGGTTGACTTTATCAGCAGGTCGCCATGAGCTACAACATGAAATGGCAACATAGCCATTTTTTTTGACGTCTCATTTTATCAGGTTCGGGCCAAGGTCCGAAGCAGCCTTTGCCCGGATCTCGAACAATCCCTCGCCCATCGCACGGGTGTACGGCAAACGGGTCCAAAGGAGATCATTCGCTCAATAATTCGGAAAAAACCGGCGCGGGTCCCTCTCGGCCAGTCCTCAGGAGTCTCTTTCACGGCATCATTGCAATGGACGATCGCATATTTCCCACACCTGGCATCAACATATCGGTTTTTTGGCAAGGACCGATCCTGATGAACTGGTTCACCGGTTCGCCAAAAGAGACTCCCGCGACAAAGAGGGCTGATATTTTTTGGCGGTCCTATCCAGAAATCAGAGAGGGTCGGCAACCGTAACCATGCAGTTTACGGTTCGATTATGATAAAAACCTTCTGGCACAAGGGAATCGAGGATATGTCCTGACGGGCCCGAAAGCCGGAATCCCGACCTCTCACGAACGACGCCTGCGCCTCCGGTTGACGCGTCTCGACGTCGCCCCAAAACCGGAAGACATGAACGCTCCAGGATGGAGACTGCATCCTCTTAAGGGCGGAATCCGATCCCAAGGGCAAGGAATTCCTGATCCGTCTGATCATGGACCTGCTGCGGTGGCCCGTTCCCGACAGAACCGGAGTGCCGGATCGCCCGAAAAGGAGGGGGTCAAGCGGGGGTCCTTCCCCTTAGCCATCATTGATTCACGCAGAAAATCAGACGTCTTCGGAGGGGTCCAGAACGTTTTTTCGAAGCCCCAGCCCAAAGAATCCCCAGAACCCCGCCACCGCGATCAATCCCCCCACGATCTGCCCCGCCCCCAGCGGCTGGTGGAGGAACAGCGCCGTCCCAACCGCCGCCACGATCGGCTGTCCGTTGGTCCAGAGCCCGGCTCTCGCCGGCCCGATGTCGGAAATGGCCAGGTTCCAGAGAAAATAGCATAAAAAGAGCGCGACGAAGATGGAATAGGCAAGAGACAGCAGCACGACGTCCGATTGGGGACCCTTCGGAGGCAGGATCCACCGAGGGTGCAACGGAACAAGAATCAGCCCTCCCAGAAGGATCGGGACGAGCGTCACCTGCAGGGTGCTGACTCGGGACAGGAGCGCCCGGGTCATGAGTGTGGAAAGAGCGAAAAAAAAGAGCGAGAGAACCCCCATGAGAAGACCGATCGTCCGGACGTCGTGAAGGGGGCGGGCCGAGGACGGCTCCCCCCGCACGACAAAGGTGATTCCCGCCCCGATCAGCGCCATCATCCCCCATTGAAGGGCCGAAAACGATTCCTGCCCTCTCAGATGGCTGTAAAGTGCGACGAGAACAGGGCCGAGGGAGAGAATGAGGACGAGGGACACGGGGTCAAGGACGGAGGCCGCCTTCAGAAACACCCACTGATAGCCGACGACCCCGACGAGGGCAAGAAGGAGAAGGCGGCCCCAGTTCCCGGGGGAGATCCCCCGAAGAACGGGCCGAAAGAGCGCCAGGACAAGGACGATCGCCCCCGCCCACCCGAACCGGAGATAAAGGTACCGCTCCGGATCGATGATCCGAAGGGGCCGGTAGAGCACGACGTAATGAAGCCCCCAGAACAGGACCAAGGCCCAGGCGGCCAGCGTCCCCCTTCGCATGCGGACCGGGACCGGAACCAGGACCTGGGGGTTGGCGGAGCCCATCCGGGAGCAGGACTACCGGGGGGCCGGCGAAAGAAGGGACACGATCCGAAGGAAGGTTCCCCAGAATTTTCCCTCGAGGGGACCGGCCGTCTTTTCAAGCGTTTCATACGCGGCCATGTCGACGAACGGCTTGTCGAGGAGATCCTTGACATTCCGGTCGGACACGGTCTTTTCGGCGGCCAGGCTCCACAGCCAGGTCCGGGCCTTGCGATACCGCGCGGCCATGGCCTCCTTCGACCTCTTGGACAGCATCGGCACGAGCGTCTTCCACCGGAGGGAGAGCATGCGGTCGGCAAACATCAGGGCGGAGGTCACCGAGATGTTCGAGGACGGGAGGACGGTCTCGTTTTTCTGCCGGAGGGTCTGGATCTGGGGGGCGGTGAGAACCGCCTGCATCTCCTTTAAGGCCGAGACGAACTGCATCCCTTCCTTCCCTTCCACCTCGCCGATCCGGACGTTCAAGGCGGCGAGCTGCTTTTGCGGAATATGGCCCCGAACCAGCATTGCCTCGAACAGCTGGACAAGGCGCAGGTCGGCGGCATCGCTCTTGATGATCGCGGCCCTGGTGCGGATCAGGATCTGGACGAGGCGGGCGCGCTGGTCGGAGGTGAGCGCGATGCCCGTGTCGGCTTTCCCCCAAAGCGCGGCGTGACAGACGAGGATCTGCATGAACCGGTTTCCGGGGGTCACCTCGAGGGGGGGCGCTTGACCTCCCACAAAGGAGGGGGTTTGAGCGGGAAGAATGATCCGGTTTAGGGCATCATCGGTCGCGAAGCTTCCCAGCGACGGGGGGGGTGCTTGCGAGACTTTGGCGGCCTGGGCCGGAAGCATCGCCAATGCGGACAAGGCCATGCCTCCGGCGAGATGGAAGGCCCGTATTGCCAACGCACGCTTTCTCACGATCGCTCCTCTCTCCTTCTTGAACCAGATCCGGCGGATCCTATGGTATGATCCCACTGATCTGGATACTGTAACACAGAATGGTGGCCCTCTCACTCACCCCCCATCAAGGCAGGTTGCACGCGCGATGAACACATCCTCCCCACGACTGTCCGATCCCCAGCGATACTCCGCCCAGCTTCCCGTGTGGGAGCCCCGGATCCGCCTCTGGCACTGGGCCAATCTCCTGGTGATTCTCCTGTTGGTCATCACCTATCTCCTCTTCGACAACCACGCCTTGCTGGGGTTGTCGAAACCCACCACCGTCCTCTTTCAGAAGATCCATTTTTATCTGGGATACCTCTTTACGGCCCTTGTCCTGGAACGTCTCTACCTCGCCTTTCGCGGCCGCGTCTTCTCCCGGTGGAGGGATCTGGACCCCAGGCACGAAGGAGCGGGGTTCCTCGCGGTCATGAAAGAGGAGATCAATCGCCATCTCCGTCCGAAGATCGACGCCGGGGGACGCCCGGTTCCGGACCCCGATCCCGGCCACAACCGCCTCGGGCGCTTTCTCTACCTCCCCCTTTTGGCGGTTCTTCTTCCGGCGCAGGTTGCGACCGGGCTTCTTTGGGGATCGCTCAAGTGGGGGCTTCTTCCCCTCCCCTTTCTCCACTCCCTGTCCCCGGGGATCGCCAAGCCCGCGACCTGGGTCGTGTCGAACCTTCACGCCGCAGGGTTCTACGCCTTTCTGGGCTTTCTCCTCCTCCACCTGGGGGGGCTTGTCAAATATGAGCTCACCTTCTCGAGCGACCTCTTCTCCTCCATGATCCACGGAAAGAAGATCCTGACGGAGGAAGCTGCGAAAAACTACGAAACACTCACGGGAGACCCCATTTCCCGCCAATAAAAAAAGGGGGCCTTTTGAGGGCCCCCTTTCCTGGAATCCTTGTGATCATTTTTAAAGCTTTTCTGCCAGATCCGCCTACAGGGCTTGTTCCCCCCGCTCTCCGGTCCTGATCCTGACCGCCCCTTCGATGTTGGAGATGAAGATCTTGCCATCTCCGATCGCTCCTCGGCCGGCGGACTTCAAAATCGCGTCCACCACCCGATTCTCGTCCGGGTCGGAAACAACGATCTCGATCTTGACCTTGGGAATGAAATCCACCTGGTACTCATTCCCTCGGTATTGTTCCGTATGGCCTTTCTGGCGACCATATCCCTTCACCTCCGTCACCGTCATCCCAAAGACGCCCAGGGCGGTGACCGCCTCCTTGACCCCTTCCAGACGGTACGGCTTGATGATCGCTTCGATCTTTTTCATCAGTTCCCCTTTCTGGTTTTCCTCGCGCCCAACCTACCTAGGGGCGGGTTGTCTGCCCCATAGCCTGGGGCGATTCCATCCGCGGAGAAGATCCCTCCGGTGCATGTCCCAAGGAGCCGGTTCCTCCAAAGGAGGGATTGAAAATCTCCGGATATCCCCACATTTTGTGTTCGCTGATATCAAGCCCCTGAAGCTCTTCTTTTTCCGAGACGCGAATCCCGACCGTGACTTTCAGGGCATAGAGAACGATAAGACTTGTGATGAACACGTAGGCAAAGGATGCCGACACCCCTTCGAGCTGGACGACGAGCTGGTGGAACCCTCCTCCGTATAACAGCCCGGGCCCGCCGACACCCAAAAGCTTGGCGCGGTCGGGAGTGGCGAAAAGGCCATTGGAGAGGGTTCCCCACACACCGGCGAACCCATGGACCGCGACCGCCCCGACCGGATCGTCGATCCGGAGCCGATCAACGAGAAGGACTCCAACCACAGCGATGATACCAGCAACCGCCCCGACCACGATAGAGGCCCAGGGATCCACAAAGGCGCAGGTTGCGGTAATGGCCACCAGAGCGGCGATCGCCCCGTTTGCGATCATACTCATATCGGGGGTTCCCAGAAGTTTCCAGGCCATGAACATCGCCGCAAGGGATCCCGCCGCCGCCGCAAGATTCGTGGTCATGGCGACATAGGCGAAATATCCCACGGAGGGGGTCGTCGCCATCATCGTGGATCCCGGATTGAATCCGAACCATCCGAGCCACAGGATCAAGGTTCCCAGGACCACGAAGGGGATGTTGTGCCCCACGATGGCGTTGGACTTTCCGTCTTTGGTGTATTTTCCGATGCGGGGTCCCAGAAGAATCGCACCGGCGAGCGCCGCGGACGCGCCCTGAAGATGGACCACCGTGGAGCCCGCGAAGTCCTGCATTCCAAGAGTGGACAGCCATCCGCCTCCCCAGATCCAGTGTCCGACCACGGGGTAGATCGCGGCCGAGAAGACCACACCGAAGACCAGGTAGACGATGAATTTCGTGCGCTCGGCCATGCCTCCCCAGACGATGGCGAGACTGACCGCGCAGAACACCACCTCAAAGAGGTATTTGGCCGCCAGCGGAATATCCGAAAAGGACAAGGAGGAGAAGACGGTATTGATATCCTTGTCGGAGACCGCCAGACCCCATCCCGAGGTTCCGAAGATCGCATTCCCGGTCCCGAAGCAGACCGCGAATCCCACCGCCCAGAAGACGAGGGAGGCGATCGAAAAGATCACGATGTTTTTGACGGCGATATGGCCGGCGCTTTTGGCGCGCGTGAGTCCGGCCTCCAGAAAGGCGAACCCCGCCTGCATGAACATGACCAGAACGGCGGCGACAACCGTCCACACGGTGTCGGCCGCAATGGCTGCGGGGGTTGGACCGGCCGCGGCATCGGCCACCGAAGGCAAGAGCAGGAACGGAAGCGCAGATAAAAGCCTCTTTCCTGAATTTCTGAATCGGTACATGTGGGTCTCCTCATATGGAGGTGGGTCGAAAGGGGGGCGCATCCCTCCAAGATGCGGCCCCCTGCCTTGCAAAGGTCAGAACTAGAAGGTGTACAAGAATTCGAGGTCGACGGTATCCTGGGAATAGAGGCCCGGACCATGGTTCCCCGCGTTGTACAAGGAATTGTTGAAAAGCGCGTTGTTCGAATTGTCATGCCGATACTCAACCCGGCTGATGACGTTCGGCATGAAGTTCCATTGAAAGTCCACCGACTCGTCGTTGATGGCCGTGCCCGAAAGGCCGGTCATAAACCCGTTCGGGTCGTAGTACACTTCGTATCGGGCCACGATGTCCATGGTGTCGTTGATGTCGTAGCGGAGAAAGTTTTCACTCGAATACCAGGTGGCGTTCCCGACCGGCATTCCGGTGGACGGATTCACAGATCCCTCGGCCTGCCAGCCGTAGGAATCGTCGGTGACCAGCGTGAAATGGGCGAAGGGCCCGACTTCCACCACGAAGGCCCCGTAGTTGCGCCAGGTCGGGGTATTGGCCTCGGCGTAGGTGGCCGCCGTGGGGTTGGTGCCGACGAAGATCGGATCGAAGTAGATATTCCTGACCTGGGGCCCGAAGTATCCTGAAAAGTTGAGGTTGAGCCAGGACAGGGGGTTCGCCACCAGTCCCACCTCGAGGTCCTGGAAATAGGATCCCTGGTTGACCTGGAAGTTCGAGTTCCACCCGTTGTTCACCCCGAGATAGAGGTTGGTCGTGCTATTGGGCATATAGTGGAGCCGGGCGCCGGTGTGGGTATAGGGTCCGAGAAAGAAGGTGTACCCATCGGAGACCATCCAGTTCCCGTAAGGCTGAATCACCTCAAAATTGGCCAGGGTCTGGAATTGCCCGGTAAAAACCTCCAGCTCCTTGTTGGTCTTCGGAACCAGAAAATTGACGTACGCTTCTTCGAGCCAGAAGCTTGAGTACGGCATGGAGGCAAACTGGCTGCTCCCGCGTCCCCCTCCCAGGGAGGCATAGTATCCGGGGGAGAAATTCTGGGCGGAGGCATAGGCTCCCGGCCCGAAATCGGCCCGCAGAACAAATCCGACGCCGTCGTCGTCCGGACGCCAGAGCTTTAATTGGGCCATATTGATATTGAAGGAATTGGCCCCGTAGTCGTAAGCCCGGAAGTCGGTTTCACTCGCGCTGGTCGGGTTGTATTGGGCGTACACATCCACGAACCCTTTCAAATGAATATTCATCGATGGGATGATCAGGTCGGACGGGGCAGCGGGTGCCTGGGCTGCAGGAGCCTGCGCCTGGGTGGTTGTCGAAGCCGGTGCGGACGAATCCGCCCATGCCGCGTTGAGAGAGGTCCCGCTCATCCCCTGGGCCCCACACAGCAGCGCCAAAAGCACAATTTGCCGACTCCATCGGGTGAATCGTCGGTCGAGCATCATCGGAACTCCTTAAGTTTAGATTATGATGATAAAGGGGATCACCCGGCCCAATGACCGGAGGACCCAATCTAATGGCTCCCAAAGGAAGCCCGTCTATGAGTGAACGATATTGGAGAACCGACGGCCTTGCGGCGCATCGAAGACGTGCTGGTAAGATCTCGACGACGAGAAATGAAGACTCTTGGAACAACCTTGTTCCGGAGGGTGGCATTGATCCCGCATCGGGATCCCGACGGGGTGGGCCCAATGCCATCCCTCTACTAACAAAATTCATGCCAGAAGAAAAATACGCTTACGGGTAACAACTTATAATTTTTTCGCTTTTTCGGCACGTCCATAAAAATGACATTTTTGTCCATTTTTTGACCATTGGATTTGTCCACACAGTGACATTCGTTGTTGGCAAGGGAAAGGAAACGCCATGGCCTGGTCCCATCTTCATCCCGCCCTGATCCATTTGGTCGTCGGACTCGGAACGGCCCTTTTGGTGTGGGATCTGTCGCAGCTTAAAAAGGAGGGGGGAGGGTCTTTTAAAGGAGTGCGGACCAACTTCATGGAGGGGTGGCTGGCGCTGATTCTGCTCGCCGTCGGAACCGGCTGGATCGCCCTGACAAACGACCGGATCCTCCAGTTCGCCGGAAAGCCGTTCGGACCCGGGGAGATTCACGGGAACATGGGCGTGGCGGTCCTGGGATTTGCCACGATCCGGACCTTGGGCATGGCCGCGCCGGACTCGCCTGGGTTCAGGCGGCTCCTGGCGGGGATCGACGGGATCCTTCTTGGGCTCCTGTTAGGAACCGCCTTGCTCGGCGAATGGCTTGTGTTTGACAAAGGGTTGGGGCTTTCGGGACTGGCCTTTTAAAGAGCCTTCAAACGGACGGAGATCCGGCGTAGGCCCGTTGAGCTTTCCTCGATCCAAAAGGACAGTCCCAAAAAGGCGCAGGGGACGGCTCGGGACTCTAGGAGAGAGCCCCGAGCGCCTGGTCGATATCCGACGCCAGGTCCTCAGGGGTCTCTAGGCCCACCGACATCCGGACCAGGCCGTCCTCCACCCCCATGGAGCGCCGGATTTCCGGGGCCCACCCCCGGTGGCTCATCGAGGCGGGATGCTCCACCAGCGAGGCGGGATCGCCCAAGCTCACGCCGATCTTGATGATCCGCAACCGGTCCATGAAGCGGCGCGCCGCTTCCCCGGTGGGAAAGACCACCGAGAGCATCCCGCCCATGGCCCTCATCTGCCGGGACGCCACCAGATGGCCGGGATGGTCCGGAAGGCCGGGATAAAGCACCTTTTGGACCGCCGGGCTTTTTGAAAGAATCCCGGCAAGAAGGGTGGCCGACCTCGAGTGGGCCTCCATGCGAAGCCCCAGTGTCTTGAGCCCCCGCTGGATGAGCCAGGCATTCATGGGCGACAGGGTGGCCCCCAGGAGGGAGGCCTCTTGGGTCCGGAGGGAACGGATGGTCTCGCGGGACCCGATGGCCACGCCCCCCAAAAGATCTCCGTGACCGCCAAGATATTTCGTCGCGCTGTGCAGGACGATGTCCGCACCCCACCGAAGAGGCCTCTGAAGGGCCGGGGAGGCAA
>DAHVAL010000038.1 GCA_027314645.1 Nitrospirota bacterium | reverse complement strand
GAAAAAAGTCTCGTCGGTTTCGACGATGCCGCTTTCCTTCCGGGCCTTGAGATTGGCGGGCAAGGCCAGGAATCGGTGTCTCCACAAAAAGGCCGCTTTCGTGTTGATTCCGCATCGCCAAGCCGCCTTCCGGACCGACTCCCCTTCGTTGAACTTTTCCAGGAAGAACATCCAGCGGTCCTTGTGATGAAGACCCGCAAGAGGCGTGTCCGTCAACGCATTGAAGGTGCGTTGGCATCCCCGGCACCGGAAGCGCGGGAGTCCCGGCCGCGTGCCCCCCCCATGGTCGGATCTCCGGGTGGTGGCAATGAGGACAAGCGGTGGGGGTTCCCACCAGGGAGACCACCTCGACCAGCAGGTCTTTCTTGTCCCGCCATTTGATCGCAACCTTCAGATCGTGTCTCTGAGCCGATGTCATCGAGCCAACAGCTCGAAGATATCGTTGGAATGTATGTTTCTTCATGGGAATCACCTCCTGAATCAAGCCTACACCTGATCAAGGTGCTTGCAACATGAAATGGAAACATAGCCTTTCCTTTTTCCAAGCTTTTATACCTGCGGAGAAAATCCTCCATCGCATCCGCTATTTCGCCATGCTGAAGAATCGAAGCGAGTGTCCCTGCCTAGAGTCCGTCCTTGATTCTCTTTGTGTCGTCCCTTCGGTGAGCGCTCACGACAACCTTATGAACCATGAACCGCGACGGGGACGGAACGTTGACCAGAATTCCCATGTCCGGAATCGTGGCCCGGATCGGTTCCGACTCCTTGACGCCAAATTCAATATTAACGCAGAAGTGGAAAGGGTCCGTTCCCGGGGTCCTTCCTTCTTCCCTCCCACCAGAGGGATTCCCCCTCATGTTCTCGACCAACGATCATGTTTGACGATTATAAGTTAATAGCTTAAAATCGTCATATGTACATTCCGCGCGACATCACATCAATGCTGACCTCGAGTTCCGCTCCGGTGCAGATCGTCATCGGACCGCGCCAATGCGGGAAAAGTACCCTATTGGCCCATCTGTCCGGGCCCTCCGTCAGGGAGGTCACCTTCGACGATCTCCAAATGAGAACGCTCGCAAACCGCGACCCGGGGCTTTTTCTGGAACAGTTTTCGCCACCAGTGCTTTTAGATGAGGTGCACTATGTTCCCGCCCTTTTTCCGGAGATCAAGCGGATCGTCGATCGCGTAAAGCGGGAACGGGTCACAAGCGGAACACCGATTCCCGTCCTGTTCCGACTGACGGGATCGGACCAGATTCTCATGGACAAAAATGTCAAGGAAAGCCTGGCGGGACGGGCGAGCTATTTCCCCCTGAACACTCTGACCGTCCATGAAATCAAAAAGGGAGTGGACAATGTGTCCCTCCCGGACATCCTGTTCCGGGGAGGATGGCCGGAGCTTTATCTCGACCGGGCCCTCTCCCCCGTGCAATATCTCAACGACTATATAAGAAGCACGATCGAACGGGAGATCGTCCTGTCGGCCGGGATACAGAAGCAGGAGGCCTTTAATCTTGTCCTGGGACTCCTGGCCGCACGGACCGGGATGCTGTTGGACTACACAAACATCGCCCGGGACAGCGGGGTCCAGGGGGTCACGGTCAAGGAGTGGGTCAGCACCCTCTCCCGAACATCCCTGGTGTCTCTTTTGCGACCGTATGAGAGCAATCTCAACAAACGGTTGACAAGAACCCCTAAGCTTTATTTCCTGGATACGGGCCTGGCGGTGCGGCTGATGGGATGGCAGGAACAGCATCCGCTCATGGCGAGCCCCCAGGCCGGAGCCCTTTTTGAAACGTTGGTCTATTCCGAGATTTTGAAATTCCTTCAGAACTACGGCAAATCCTGGCAGCTTTATCTATGGCGGACCAAGGAGGGGGAGGAGATCGATTTCCTCTTGATCACTTCTTCAGGTGAAGCCGTGGCGCTCGACGCCAAGATGAGCCTGCAATCGGTCCACCCTGTCCGCATCCCACCGGGGTTTGCGAAGGCCTTTCCCACGGTTCGCCGGCTCATCCTCGTCACCTTCGGAGGCCAAAAGGTACAACTTTCCCGCGAGTGCCTGGCGGTTCCTGTGTCCGATCTTCACGATTTCCTGTTGACGATCTGAAGAAAGATTCTTCCATGCCCTGGGGATCAGCTGATTCTGGCGAAGGGATTCGGGCCGGAAGGATTCGAAGTCTTCGACGTTATAAATGGAATCCGACGGAGAGAGGGAAGATAAAGAAGGGGTTGGAAGCCCCCCCCTGCGTCCCGCTCGCTCCCAGGAGATAAGGATTGAAGAGGACCCCGTATCCCGCCTCGAACTGAAAGGCAAAGAAATTGATCCCCACCGAGAGCTGGGCATAGGGGCTGGCCCCGGTCCCGACAAAGGCATTGGAGATCTTCTGGCCGTTGAGCGCGACGCCTCCGTCTCCGGCGAGGTAGAGAAAGACCCGGTTTCCTCCTAACAGCTTGATTTCAAGACCGAGGAGAACGGGAAGCATGGTGAAGGCTTTTTGGGCCGATTGCGGGGGAAAGTTCCAGAGGTCGGCCTGGAACCGGAGGGCCAGGATTTGGGTAAACCATCCCGTTATTTCGAGGCCTCCCCCGAACCCGTTTTCAACCGAGTTGTTGATCAGGGGGAGGGAGGAGGACACGGGGGTCCCGGTCGGGTTGTAGAGGGTGGTGGGAATCCAGAACCCTTGGAGGGTCACCCCCACCCCCGGAAGGATCACGGGGGCTTCTTCTTCGGGAGCGGGCGGGCAGGGGTGATCGAACCAGCTCCATACCGTCCCTTCACGTGGAGTGACCGAGCCAAGGGAGTCACAGGAGAAGTCGTCGTCATCGGCCAAAGCGGGGGAAGGAACGTATAGGGTCGCCAAGCAGAAGAAGCCCAGAAATGCGGCGAGGATCGTTCGGGTCCCGGGAAGCCGGAAGAGGCGAACCCTCCTGGAGCTGGTTCTGTCGATTTTCATTCAGAATCCTCCCACTTTCCAAGACACACTCCTATCGTCTTATCGGAGAAATCACGAGAAGTCTGAATATCGTTTTCTCCCCTATGAACGGTGGGTGTTCGCTATAATGACTCCTTGAATAATCTCGTATACGGTTCGCGTGAATTTAGGCAGGTTTTGAAGGGCCGGATTTTGTATAATCAAACATTCTTTTAGGGGTTGTGAGAGTTTCCTGCCATAGACTCGTGAGACCTGTGATCTGAGTCAAAGGAGGTGTCGAGCCTTCCGGTCGCTTCCTCTATGCCGATAAGAAAATGAAGGTGTTCGTCCTTGCTGAAAGGCCCCATGAATGGGGCCTCCGTTTGAGTGTTCCCGGGAAAGGATCCTTGGGTTTGATCAATCTGTTCGGAGGTAAGAATACGACAGGTCCCAAATCGGAAGGTGTAGATCGAAGCTTTGAAGCACAAGATCGCCGGGAGGATTGTCTTTGAACATTGGACCGGGAGCCTTCGTGAAACGGGCCCTTTATCCTCTCTTGGTCATGGCGGGGGATCTGGCGGCCTATTATCTGGCGCTCTGGCTCTCCTATCTCCTGCGCGTCTGGGTGGTATCCCGATGGACTCCGATGACCTTGAATCAAGGCTATTGGGATTTCGCCTCCCGGCTTTGGATGCCCCTCGTGATCCTCGTCGTCTTTGCCTACGAAGGGCTGTATACCCGGCGCGAACCATTTTGGGAGGAAACGCGGACTGTCGTTCGGGCCCTGTTCCTCTCCTTTCTGGGCATCTTTTCCATCGTGAGCCTGGGCAAGCTTTCCGAGGAAATCTCCCGGGCGGTGATCGTGGGGGCGGGGGTGTTCGCCCTGCCGCTCATCCCGTTCGTCCGGGTCCGGTGGAAGCCTCTCCTTCACAAGATGGGATTCGGGATCAAGAAGACCCTCCTGATGGGGGACAACCCCGTCGGTCGACTGGCCTATCTGGGGCTCTTCCGGGACCACTACATGGGGATCCGGGTGGTCGGGTCCCTCGCTGTTCCGAAAGATTTCGAGAAAACGGTGACCGTGGGTGGAGCCCCTCGAGCGGAGGAGCCGGGGGGGCTCGTTGCGTCCGGGACGGATCTGCCTTGCCTCGGAACGGTTGACGACCTGCAGGAGATCGTGGGGCGGGAGGGGGTGCGGGGGGTGGTTGTCGCCTTTCCCAATTTTCGGCGGGAAGCTCTCGCAAGTTTGATCGATCGGGTCCAACGGGTCATCCCGTCCGTCTACGTTGTCCCCAACGTCGCCCAGGTGACGCTGTTGAACAGCGAACTTCTCTATCTCTTCTATGAGGAGCTCTTCCTCCTCGGCATCCACAACAACTTGAAGTTCCGGGTGAACCGGTGGATCAAGGCGGTATTCGACGAGGCGATCGCTCTCCTTCTCCTGATCCCGCTGGCCCCCCTCTTCGTGGCGATCTCCGTTCTTGTGGCGGCTTCCTCTCCGGGCCCCCTTCTCTTTCGGCAGAAACGCGTGGGAAGGGGCGGAAGAGTGTTCAATATCTACAAGTTCCGAACCATGGTTGAAGGGGCTGAGGACACCCTTCCCGAACTTCTTGAGACGAACCCGGAGCTTGAGGCCGAATACGCCCGGAACCGGAAGCTCAAGAATGATCCGAGGATCACTCCGATCGGCCGATTCCTGAGGAAGACGAGCTTGGACGAGCTTCCCCAGTTGATCAACATCCTCAAAGGAGAGATGAGCTTCATCGGTCCACGGCCGGCGATGGAAGACGAGATGGAAGAGCGCTACATCGGCTGCCAGAGCGATTATGGGCTGGTCAACCCCGGCATCACCGGCCTGTGGCAGGTCTCCGGACGAAACACAAACGACTTCGAGATGCGGGTGCGCCTGGATCTCTGGTATATCCGGAATTGGTCCTTGTGGCTCGATATCGTGATCTTGGTACGCACGGTCGGCGTGGTCCTGGGAGGCCGGGGGGCGATGTGAATTCCAATCGTGCGGGATCGGTCGACATGTTCGGGGTTTCCGTTGCGGGAATGACTCTTTTGGAGGCGGCGGAGACGCTTTCGGAGGCTGCTCGGGAGAGGAAGACCCGGGTGGTGTTTACCCTCAACACCCAACATATTGTCATTATGAACAATAATGAAGCATTCCGGAGGGCCTATCAATATGCAGATTGGATCGTTCCCGATGGAATGCCCGTGGTCTGGTTCGGCCGGCTTCTCGGTGCGGCCCTTCCGGAGCGGGTCCCGGGGTCGGACCTCCTCCCTGAGTTGTGCCGCCTAGCCGAAAAGAAGGCCCTGAGGGTCTACTTCCTGGGTGGGACGGCGGAGGTGACGCCCATGGCCATCTTGAATCTCAAAAAAATGTTTCCGGCCCTTCAGGTGGCGGGGGTGGCCACGCCCTGGATTGACCTGGAAGAAGCCGAAGAACGCTTTGACGATTTGATCGAGTCCATCAATGCCTCCCGTCCGGACATCGTGTTCGTAGGCTTAGGAGCCCCCAAACAGGAGATCTGGACAGACCGGAACAGGCACCGCCTCGAGACGGGACTCGTCTGCATGGTGGGGGGAAGCTTCGACTTCCTGGCCGGGACGACTGTTCGCGCTCCCCGGTGGATGCAGCGGGAGGGGCTCGAATGGCTTTGGCGGCTTCTTAGCGAGCCGAGGCGTCTTTGGAGGCGCTATCTGATCGGAAACGCCCTTTTTTTGGGGATTGCCTGGAGGGAGTGGTGGACCCTTCGTAGAGCAAGGTGAAATTGGGCTCCATTGAAAAAGCTATTTTTCACATAGTAATAGAAGGAAATTGGTCGGCCCTTCTTTGATTTTATTTCTTTTACAGCATTATAGAATAAAAGGGTCATAGCGGTTCCCATGACCTAGAGAATTTTATTGCGAAATAATTAGGATGTGCTTCTTGGGAATTTTTTATGGATCGTCTGAAAAATGTGGCATATGGCGGGCGCAACGATGATCCCCCCGGATCCAAGCCCTCCTCCCGTCTCGGAACCAACGTTAGAGTCTGGACTGGCACCGGAGTCGATAGGCGGGCCGAGAGACGGTTCACACCTTTTCGTCGACGCAACGGCTGCTGGCCATCGCCTAACAGGTCTGGAGCGGTATGCGCGGGAAGTGACAAGCGCCTTGTGGACAATAGCACGGGAAAAATCACTCCGATTGACCGTCCTTACCGGAAGGATGGACACCTGGGCAGATTCTCTTGAGCCGTTTCCAGGAGGGATGATTCTTCGGAGCCCTGTTAAAATCCGTTTGCTGACAGACCACCTCTGGGTTCCGTTTCAGGTTTACCGTCTTCGTCCTTCCCATGCATTCTTCCCGGCCTTCGCTCCCTCTCCATTTATTTTCATGAGTAAAGCACATACGATGCGGACGATTCACGATACTGTTTTGTGGGAATACCCAGAGACTATTTCGTGGAAGGCCCGTCTTTATTTTCGTCCTCTCGAAAATTTTGGATTGAGCCGGTATCGGACGATCTTTACGGTGAGCCAACGGGCCAGAAGAGATCTTTCTCGACTCTTTCCTTCTCTTGTTGGGCAAATCATGAATGCGGGAAACGGGTTGAATGCTTCTTGGGATCAACCACCGGACGGAGAAGATCTGGAAAAAAACAGACAGCGGTTTCATCTTTCGGGGCCGTTTCTTCTGTTTGTCGGGACACTCGAACCGAGAAAGAATCTCCCTTTTCTGGTAAGGGTCTTTGCACGGGTCCTTCCGTCCTTTCCCGGTTTGAAGCTCGTCCTCGTCGGGAGGAAGGGATGGGGATCTCCTGAGGTCCTGGCGGCGATTCAAGGCGAAAATGTGGCTGATCATGTGATCTGGCTTCAGGATGTTGATGACGAATCCCTGCGGAGTCTCTACCGGATGGCTTCCCTTTTTGTTTACCCGAGTCTCAATGAAGGGTTCGGACTCCCATTGGTGGAGGCCATGGCATGCGGTCTTCCGATCGTGGCTTCTCCCGAAGCTGCGAGTCCGGAGATCGTGGGCCAGGCAGCCGTGCTCTGTCCAACGGGTGATATAGAGGCATGGAACAAAGCGGTCACGGATCTTCTTAAGAATTCGGAAGAACGTGCGCGGCTGTCGGCAGAAGGGTTGTCGCAATCTCAGTCGTTCCGATGGTCTTTTGTGGCTGAGAATATCCTGGGCAAGGTTTTGGAGATACAGTGAAAATTCTCTTTCTCAACACATTTTACCCTCCGGACATGGTCGGTGGGACCGAAATTGTCCTCGAGTCCCTCGTCGAAGGAATTGCGGCCAAAGGACCCGAAGTTGTCGTTCTTGCCACCACTGATCAAAAGGGAGTTCATCAGGAGGAGGTAAACGGAATTCGGATTTGGAGGGTAGGAATCAAGAACGTATTCTGGCCTCATCCCTCTGCCACCCGCCATTTTTTCAATCAGGCCTTGTGGCATCTGGTCGATAGCTACAATCCCTTGATGAAGAAGGCTCTGGAGAAAATATTACGGATCGAACGGCCGACGGTAGCCTCAGTCCATAACTTGGCCGGATGGTCTGTCGCGGCGTGGTCAGCATTCCATGAGATGGGGGTCCCGGTCGTTCAGGTCCTTCATGACCATTCCTTAATTTGTCCCCGCAGTACAATGTTCAGAGGGGGTGAGAGTTGCATCAATCAATGTATAAGTTGCAAATCTCTGCGCCTTTTTCATAGAGACATGAGCCGGAGGCTCCAAGGAGTTATCGGGGTCAGCCGGTATATTTTAGAGCGACATAAGAGGATGAGATATTTCGAGGGGGTTGGCCTTCAATCCGTCATTTCCAATGCAAGAAGATTATCGAATATTTCTCAGGTCAAAGAATCATCGGCCGATGGGAGGGAAAAAGGACCAATCCGCTTCGGATTTATCGGCTCTCTTCATCCTGGAAAGGGCGTCGAGGATCTCATTCGGGCATTCATCCAAGCGTCGTTAGATTCGACGGAACTTAGGATTGCCGGAATTGGGAGGGAGAAGTATGTCAAGATGCTTCGGCAGTTATCCGGAAAGGCTCCTGTTCATTTTATGGGAAAGGTTCATCCGTCTGATTTTTACCGGAGCGTTGATGTAGTGGTGGTGCCGTCCCGCTGGAACGAATCCTTTACCATGGTGGTGATGGAGGCGATGGCATTTGGAAAGCCAGTCATTGCGACGGCCGTTGGAGGAATACCTGAACTTGTGAAGGACAACGAAACGGGACTATTGGTGAAGCCGAATGACCCGGAAAGCCTGGCGGAGGCGATGAGAAGAATGGTTGCGTATCCGGACTTGAGGCGATCAGTCGGATATTCCGGACGAAAAAGTGCCGGGTTTTTTCTCGACTACGATGGATTCATCGAGAATCATCTTCGTATATTTCGATCGGTTTCTCCATGATAGGCTACTTTGAAAGCAACAATGATGCTGGTTGAAAGCTACTCGGATATTGGGAAGATTGCCTCCGAATGGAAATCTGCTCAGGAAAATGGAGAGGCGCTGGTGTTCCAGACGCTTGAATGGGCGTCTCATTGGATGGAGGTTGTTGGGAGGCCTCAGCATATCGAGCCAATAATCGTGGTTGTTCGGGAAAACTTAAATACCCCCCCTCTGGTAATCCTTCCTTTTGGCGTTAGGACCTCCTTCGGGACCCGGATACTCTCGATCCTGGGAGGATTTCATTCAGACTACGCTGGGGCAGTCGTGAGTGAAAATTGCCTTTCCAGATGTCCAAAGGGGGAAGTGATTTGGGCGGAGATCGAAAAAATAGCCCGGAGGAAAAGAGTCGACCTTATTTGGATTCGTAATATTCCCATGTATCTTGGAAAAATCCCAAATCCTCTTTGGTTTTCAAGGTGTTGCCAGTCCGGTGAATCGAATGCGATCGTCGGGATTAAATCCTGGCAGAATTATTACCAGGATATTGTTCCAACGAAGGTCAGGGCTGATTCGAGACGTCAGAAAAAACGGTTGGCCGAAATCGGCAATCTACGATTTTGTCTTGCGAAGACTTTGAAAGAGGGAATCGACTTGACACAGGCCATGATCATTCAGAAGTCGGAGAGATATTCTGCGCTGGGAATCAAGAATCAGTTCGATCAACCCGAGCATAAGAATTTCTTTCTGAAAGCGATGGAAGATCGGAATGGCCTTACGCCTCATATCTCCGCATTGATGCTTGATGATCGTATTTTGGCTGTCCATTGGGGGGAGGTGCATAAAGGAAGGTTTTACTATCTCATGCCAGCCCATGATGAACGATGGGAAAAATTCTCTCCTGGGAGGCTCCTTCTTGAGCACCTTCTTGAGTGGAGCGTCGACTCCAGTTTTGAAGTCTTTGATTTTACAGTAGGAGCCGAAGCCTACAAATTTGATTGGGCAAATCTGTCGACACCTCTCTTTGAATACAGGAAGGTCTTGACATTAAAGGGGTATCTTTTTTTCAAGACGAGAAATTTTTATAGAACTTACGTACGGCCTGAAGGGAATCCGAACCGAACCAAGAGACCACGCGAATGTATAGTGGATGGGGAAATTTAGACAAAAAACCAGGGGGGTTTTAAGAACATTATGGGCTCTCTTCGAAAGCGCTATCCCATCGAACTGAAAGTCAAGGTTGTCCTCGAAATCCTGAAGGAAGAGAAATCGGTGGCTCAACTGGCATCCGAGCACCAGATCCATTATTCGCAACTCCTGAAATGGAAGAAACAGGTTCTGGAAGGCCTTCCGAATGTCTTTGGAGATCCGAAGACCGAAGCCCTGAAAAGGTTGAGTCCATATAATGCTGTAAATTCCAAGTTGGCTTGAAATTGAAAAAGGCCACTGTCTTCCCCGAGAATGGGT
>DAHVAL010000037.1 GCA_027314645.1 Nitrospirota bacterium | reverse complement strand
ACTTTCTGCATATCCTGCAAGACATTGCTCGAAGAAGAAGAACGCGCCGAAAAGATCCGGCGGTGAATTCGACAGTCCTCATCCTGGGTGGTCAGGGCTCGGACTGAGACGGGTCCCCCGGGTTCTTCCCCATCTTGTAAGCCCTCTCTGGAAACTTGGAGGATTATCTTTTTCTTGCCATAGGATCTTCGAGGTCCTATGTGTCGAAGAAGGTTGTTTAAAAAGTCGGGTTCGGAATTTCCCATGGCGCTTCCCCTCTATTCTCGGACCTTTCTTTTGACCGGCTCCCTCACCTTCCGTCGACGGTCAAAGGGGGAGGGTGATGTGTCTCCCGATCCTTCTAGGGAGCTCTGAAAACCTTGTCGGTCCAGCTTTCTCTCGTATTGCCGGTTCAGCTTTAAAATGCCCGAGAGCAGTCCGGGAGCCATGGTCACGCAAATGAAACGGAGTCTCTCCCTTGCGGAAGACATGGAGATCCTGTTCATTCACTCAAGCAAGGACGCCGGTTTGGGACATTCCATCTGGAACTCATGCGGTGGGGGCAGGGATTGTATCGGAAACAGACTGATGATTGGAGCCTTGGCGTGAGAACTGTCCTTCTTGCAAACGGTAAAAACATCGATTCGCTCATCCTGGACGAACAGGCCGTTCCCATTCCTTCGCGAGGAGAGGTCAGGGTCAGGATGAAGGCACACACTCTCAATCATATCGATCTATGGGTCCTTTCCGGCTCTCCAGCCTATTCGGTCACCCTTCCCCATGTGATGGGCTCCGAAGGGGTTGGTGTCGTGGATTTCATCGGTGAGGGTGTTGGTCCCGATTTTTCCCTTAAGGTTGGAGATTCTGTCGCCCTCTCCCCGGGTCAGGGTTGCCTGGTTTGCGAACTTTGCCGGAGCGGTTCGGAATCCCTCTGCCCCTCCTACCGCGTTCTCGGGGGCCATCTTCCCGGGGTTTTTTCTGAATATGTCTCTCTCCCGGCGACCCGTCTTTTGCCTGTTCCTCCCTCCGTCTCTCCCCTTTTGGCATCGGCTGTCACTTTAGCCGGGGCGACAGCCCACCAAGGATTGGTCATCAGGGGGGGAGCCCAGGCCGGAGAGCGATGGCTTGTTGTCGGTGCGAGTGGAGGCGTCGGTCATTTGGCCTGTCTGCTGGGGCTTGCTCTCAAGCTCGAGGTTTACGGGACCTATGGACCGGAGAAAAAAAAGACGGTTCTTGCCCGATCCATGGATATCCCCCTGGTCTCCCACGAATCACAGGATTGGCCTGAAACTGTGATGAGACTTTCTGGAAAGCCTTTTGATGGAGTCCTGGATACCGTTGGAGGAGCAACCATTCCCCGGATCCTCCCCCTTCTTCGCAAGGGGGGTCGGGCAGTCGTTGTCGGCGAAACAACTGGCTCCCCGACCCAATTCCCGACCCGTGAACTTTTCGGCCGACAGCTTTCCCTCCATGGAGTCTATCTCGCTCATCGCTCAGACATTCTTGCCATGCTGAATTGGGTGTCTCATGGCGATATCCGCCCCATTGTGACCGATGTTGGTCCACTCACTTCGATCGCCCCTCTCCAGAATGCCTACCGCCGGATGTCGGAACGCGATTTTGTCGGTAAACTCGGCTTTGTCTGGCAATAGATGATATAGACGAAACGGATGCAAGGAGGCGTGATGGGGAAGAGTATCGGCAGAGGGATTCTGCTCATGGTTGCTGGATGTGTCCTGACTGTTTTTTCGGGATGTTCATCTGGCCCCTTTTTCAATACGTTCCTTGATCGTCATGGGAATCGCTCATCCTCCGACCTCATGTTTCGAAAAGATTACCCACAGTTGAAGGCTCTTCTCCGGGACAATCACTTCCGGAAAGCTTTGGCCTGGGTCGAGAGATGGGAAAAGGACCGGACACTCTCCGCCGATAATCAGAGTCTTCTCCGGAAGGATCAAAAGAGTATCCGCCTTATGGGAGCTTCCTATTACATGGGAGTCGCCAGAGAGCGTCGCAAGGCAGGTCGTCTGAGGGGAGCTCTTGCTGCGCTTGAGACCGCCCGGACTTTTACCCCGGACGACCTGGTTCTTCGTTCCGAAGTGGAAAAGACCAAAGCTCGTGTTATTGTCTCAGGACAGGTCAGTCAGGACTGGGGCGAGCTTCTGCAGAAGTTGCTCGGACTGAAAGCCCATAATCCAAGCGACACGTCGATCGATCCGACGATCGGATGGGCCTACGGAAAACTTTCCGAAAGCGAATACATGTCAGATCGCTATGCTTTGGCTCTCGATCATGCCAGGAAGGCCCTTTCCTACCATAGAAACGACGAGCTGGCCATCCGTGTCCGGGATCAGGTGAAGAACCAGGTTCGGGATCTCGTGGCCCGGGCCGAAAAGGAATACAGGCACCATCTGTACCCTCAAGCCCGAAAAGACCTGGAAAAGGCCTTGACGACCGATCCTGAAAACAGGCAGGCCCGCAAGGATTGGCAGATCCTCAGGGAAACCCCCGGTGGCATTGATTCCGGGGCGGACAAGAATTTCAAGTAAAAAAGGACGCATTGATGAATTGGGATTTCGTAAAAAGCCACGGATTAGGCAATGATTACATCATCATGCTCAAGGACGAAAGAACCCCGTCATTGACAGTGAACAATATCCGACTTCTCTGCGACAGGAACTACGGAGTCGGATCGGATGGTATCCTTTTGCTCGAAAAGGATACTCCTCCATTCGGGCTCAGAATATTCAATCCTGACGGTTCGGAAGCCGAGAAGAGCGGAAATGGACTTCGAATATTCTCTAAATTTCTGTACGAGTATGGATTTGCAAAAGAAAAGGAGTTTCTGATTGATACGGCGGGAGGGCGTGTCCGTTCCACCCTTCGCACAGACCAGTCAGGCCGGGTGTCATCCGTTCTGGTCGAAATGGGGACCTACACCTTTGATCCAGCTGTTGTAGGGATCAAGGGAAGGAATATGCCCCTGATCGAGGAGGCAATCCCTCTTAATGGGAAGGCCAGTGTCACGGGAACGGCGGTCTCCGTCGGCAATCCCCACTTTGTCTTCTTTGTGGAAAAAATTGATGAACCCTTCATCCGTGAGTACGGGACAATGATCGAGCATCACCCGCTATTTCCGAGAAGGATCAATACTCAGATGGTCCGCGTTGCCGGACCGAACGAGATTGAGATCAGGATCTGGGAAAGGGGCGCCGGTTATACGCAGGCCTCTGGCAGCAGTTCCTGTGCGGCAGCTTCCTGTGCCGTCTTTTTAGGAAAGGTCAAAAGTCCCGTAACAGTCCGGATGCCGGGAGGGACTCTTCTGGTCGAAGTGGGAGAAAAGGGTGACCTGCGCATGGAGGGTCCGGTTGAAGAGGTGATGACAGGAAATTTCTCGAGGGATTTTCTGGACAGGCTCAAAAATCATTCTTGATAAATTCCTACGGCCCTTCTTTCAGGATTATTGTCGCAAAAAGTCCATGTTCCGTAGGTGGTAGAGAGTCATTCCGATGATGCCGAGAAAGACGATGATTACCGGCAACAGAATCCACAACAACGGGACTCGGATATCATCAGGTTTTCGATTGGGATCTTCCGGATCGAAAGGGTCAGACATGTGTCCTCCTGGCAGGTCATTCCGTGGGACGGTTGTTTTGCAAGGGCTGGGATTCTTCCCGGGCAAAAACACTCCGGACAAGATTCATGGGACCTTTTCCGGTTTCCGGATAGGAAAGCCAGCCGAAAGTGACTTGGGGGGCCTGGTCCCGGTTCATCCCTAGGAGAATGTCACGGACCCGTTCCATGACATTTTCCGCACTGTCAGGGTTCATGGCCGGGAGGATCAACAGATACTCCCGGGGAGTCATGTGGGCAATTTCGTCGTAGAATCGAAGGATGCTCCTGACCTTGATCATGAGGGACTTGTGGTTCGGGATATTCGCCCTGATCCCGACCAGACCGAATCCCGTTCCCGTGATCCGTTGTTCCGCTATCAGAGCCTCGATGTGAAGAAGGGCATCGCGGCGGTCGAGAAAACCGGATTCAGGCTCTCTTGCCGCAGGGTTCAGATCCCCGAGATTTTTTCGAATTTCAAAAAGCCTTCGCGAAAGGCTTTGGGCTTTCGGCTGAAAGGAGCTGAGTCCGGGAAGTTCCTTTTTTCGAGACTCTGAGCGAAAGAGACGCACCTTTCCGAAGAATGCCTGGTTGGAGAGAAGCGGAAAGTCGGCCCAGTAACCTCCGCCCGTGTTTTTGGCAAAGAGAATGCGCCGGAAGGGTAAAATCGATCCGGACTCTTCCGCCGAAAGTGACTCCGATATCCGTTTTTTCTGCCCTTCGGGACTGCTGCGAATTCTCCAGAATCCGGAGGAAGGTGACCAGGCGGCCTCCTTGGCAAGGTAGATCTGGGCCATCTGGTATTCAGGTTCACCGGAAAGTTCATCCCTGAAAAAGTTTTCGAGAAGAAGTTCGTCGCTGACACTCCGGATGATCGTTCTGGAGAGATTTCGCAAGCGTCGGCCCAGGAGGATCAACCCCTCCCTCTCGCTTTCCTGGAGATTTTCGGTGACCTTTTCAAGGAAGAGAGGATCTTCAGCGGTATCCTTTTCGGTGGGAACTCTGATGATGAACCTTCGGAGGCCGGAGTGCGGATCCGGAAGCTCGATCAGGGAAGGTCGGGACGATGGCTCCGAAATCCAGTTCCAGAAACGTCCTCTTGTTTCTCCGGAAAGTGAAAGGGCGTTCTGGTTGGCATAATCCGATAGTGCGTATCTGGGAAATCTTGCCCTGACAAGGTTCCAACGTTTTACGAAATCGGAATTGGCAAGAATGATATGATCCCTTGAGAGGAATAGCGCAAAGGAAAGACCGGATCCGGCCAGGAGTTTGTCGATTTCCAGAAGGGCCCGATCAGTGCTGAAAAGCGAGGGTCTGATCAAAAGATCCATCGGTAACGGCTGTCCCCTGTAAAAAGATACGGCTCCCCGGTTCCCTTGATTCACCGGCAAAGGAACCATTTCTAATCTAGCACGAGGAACCCATTGATGGAAACCGACCGGACGGTGTATGATCGCCAGAAACAGTTTTTTGAAGAGGCCTATAAAACCGGGAAAATCGGGTGGCCCCGGGAGGGGGCTTCCGGACTTGTCCAACTCATTCTTGAGGCCACTTCCGGAATGTCTTCCGGCACCGTTCTGGAAATTGGTTCAGGCGAAGGCCGGAATCTTTCTCCATTCCTGGAAAGGGGCTGGAGGGTGGTGGCCATGGATCTGGTTTTCGACCCTCTTTTGGTGGCCCGGAAAAAGACAGCCCCGGGAAAAGGTCGCAGGGCTCATTTTGTCCAGGGAGATCTCTTTCGGATGCCTTTTCGTTCGGGGACCTTCGATGTTGTTTTTGATTTTGGAGTCTACCACCATCTCCGGAGGCCTGAAAGAAAAATTTACCCCCGTTGGATATCCGGGCTTCTGAAGCCGGAAGGTCTGGCCGGTCTCGGCCTCTTTTCAGAACATTTCCGGCATTTTCCCGGGGAGGTACGACGCCGGGATTATGTGACACACCGGGGACATCATGACGTCTTCTTCCGGAAAGGGGATCTTCCCTCCCTCTTGGGA
Organism: Nitrospirota bacterium; assembly: GCA_027314645.1. GTDB lineage: Bacteria > Nitrospirota > Leptospirillia > Leptospirillales > Leptospirillaceae > UBA4572. The sequence continues at coordinate 4,377 of DAHVAL010000037.1, read as the reverse complement.
AAGGAGTTTACCCTTCTGTCTTCAGGGACGGAATCTCCGGGAGAAAGGGATCATTACCGGATCGCCCTCTATCGGATGATCCGCTCGAACCCATAATTGAACCTGCTAATGGATCAGCCAGGAGGACAAATCTATGGAGCATCGCCCAATCGCCTTTGCCTATGAAATCGGGGAAACCGTTTTGGTGACCATTACAAATCAGATCGGACTTGTGGAGAGCCGGACCCGTGGCTACTGGAAAGCCAACGAATACGATGTCATCATTCCCCCGGAGAACGCCCGCATGCGGGTTCGGGAAGAGAACCTCTCCCACGTTCCGAATGAATATGTCCTGACCCGTCTGCCAACGATGGCGGGATTGTCGGCTCCTCCGAAATTTCTGGGCATTCCCGGGGATGACCGGACGTCAGGGACGAGTTTGACCGGTCATTGATTCATTTCCAAGGTGGACGTTTCATAGAATGAAGAGAGGGGATCACCGCTTGGTGATCCCCTCTCTATTTTTGGGGGGTCGATCAGGGAACTTGGCAGAAAAGGATTTCAGAATCTCTTTTCAGGCAGGGTTTAAATAACGTTAGAATATATCAAACATGAGACATTGTCAGTATCGGGGAAGGGATCTGTCAGCGTGAAGGGCGTAGGCATCGATTCCTCCGTGGAGGTTCTTGACCTTTTCAAATCCGTTTTTCTTCAGGAAATGACAGGCCTGAAGGCTTCGAACCCCATGATGGCAGTAAACGACCACATCCTTGTCTTTGTCTATCTGGGCGAGTTTCTGGGGAAGCTGGGCAAGGGGAATATGAATGGCGTTGGGAATTCTGACACGTGAATGCTCCCAGTTTTCCCTGACATCAAGGATCACAAGATCGTCGCCATTCTCGATGCGGTCCTTGAGTTCGGACGGATGGAGCTGGAGATCCTTGTTTCCTGAAAAGAGTCCAAACATGATGTTGACCTCCAATGAGGAGGCGGCAGGAGGACGGATCCTTCCTGCCGCAATTCCTGCTATTTTGTTACGGATAGATCCTTATCCAGAGCGAGATCGGTTGTGTCGAGCGTGGAAAGAATTCCGTGTGCTGCCCGTCCGGCTCCGATGACGGCATCGATGTTTCCCGTTTTTGAAAAGACCGGCGTTTTGCCATGCTTTGTTTCCAACATAAATTTTACTTCGGATCCCCTGATGGAAACAACCTTGATCCGGGCATAGCCTCCAAATAGGGGAGTCGTTGTCCCGGGGGAAAGGACCAGGGGACGAGTGTTGTAGATCATCCCTCCGATATGATGCGCGATAGGACAGGCGATGGGAAAGTAGGCCATGTCCGTAAGGCCAAAATTCTGCTTGTTGGTTTTCCATTCTTCCACGCCTGCGTAGACCCAGAGGTGGACCGATCCTCGTCGAACCGCATCGTGTGGCCAGAGAACCACGGCCATCGCGTCATGAATCGCGGTCATTTTCCTCCTCAGCACCGGATTCTCTGGGAGGGTCGGGCTGTTCCTGGCCACAAGTGTCCGGGAGGCTATCCTGCGACCCTTATGGAGAAAGGAGAGTGTCACCCGGGAATGGTCCTGGTCGATCCGGGTGATGACAACTGCGTCATCTCCGGTCCCAAATGTTTGCCCCGCCTTTGCGACCCCTTCGAATAGAAGTCTCTTGGCCCACCATTCACTGTGGATCGACGTTCCGGTCAGGGAGGTGAAGGTCACCCCGTTCTTGTCCGCGTGTCCGATGACCCCCTGAAGGTAGGTCATCGGTCTCTGGTCAGGGCGGCCAGGGGACGGTTTTTCCCATCGTTCCGAGAAGGCCCACGGACGGATGGAGACTCCATCGAATGTCCGCCAGTTCACAACCGGGTCAGGGACGACCTTCGCCACGGGGGGAAGCAGCATCGTATAGAGATGGTTTCCAACGATTGTCATCTGTGCCGAACGGACGGAAGCATTCTTCATGACATGGATCCGGGCGTCGTAATCCACAAAGTAGTATCTTTTTCCGAGAAAGTAGTCACTAGACCCTGTCATAGGCAATTCTCCCCGGGCCGGAGAGGCGTCGAAATAAAGTCCGCCCGGAGGAATGACGACGGTGTTTTGCCTGATGACGGATCCCCGGATCACCAGCATTTCGTACTTGGGGATGGTGACTTTCATGGAGTTGGTGATTTTCCTCCCCTGGATCCAGCCGGGAAGGCCGGACAGGTCGAAGACCGGCTTGACCGGGACCAGTGTGGCTCCGGGCATGGTGGGTGCCTTTCCGTTGTCGACCGGATAAAAAAGACCGGGAGGAAAGGGAGGAAGTATCGGATTCGCAGCACGGGCGCTTTCCGGGATCAAAAGTGGGGGCAGAAGAGCCGCCAATAAGGGAAGGAGTGTTAGTGTTGACCGGAAAGACCTAAGTTTTTCCATGGAATTGCCGGCAGAAACTCTCATGCATCCTCCTGAGAAATGGTTGGATTCTGGTGACTTTCTGGTCCTCATCTGGGTGGAGCAGTGAATCCGAAACGACGGTAGATCTTGGCCGCCCCGGGGGATTTCAGGAAGGCAAGCCAGGCCAGGGCGGATCGCTCATGAGGGGCCCGGGCCACTTCGGCTGCCACATAGGTGGCTTCTGTATTTTGGTTATCGGGAATTCGCACGAGCGTAATTGGATGGTGCAGGGATTTCTGGAAAAGAACTTCGGAAATCCAGGTAATCCCTGCGTCAGATTTGCCATCAAGGATCCGGACCGCCGTTTCCCGATGATGGATATGCGTCAAATAGGTGGAGCCTGCCTTTCTTTTTGATACAAAAATATCCCTGACCAGTCCCTTGCCTCCCGCCTTCAGGAGAGAAAGTCTGATCTGATTTCCGATTCCCTCCCATTTCGGGTTCGGAAGGGAAAGCCGAATGTCGGGCCTTGCGAGATCCTTGAGAGAGTGAATGTTTTTGGGATTTCCTGCCCGGACCATGATTCCGAGTTTGTTCTGGGCATAGGGAGTCACAGTTTTTGCCAATACAAGACCCTTGCGGACCATCGAATCCATCCGTTTCTTGCCGCTCTCGTAAATGTCTGGGGGAATCCGAAGATGGAGATTGCCCACGGTCAATCCGCCAGAGACAATCTGGCGGGCGAGAATTCCTGGGGGAAGGGTTTCGTAATAGACATGCCGGATGGATGGATGGTTCCTTTTGAAGGCTGAAATGAGTCTGGGCATGACCATGAACTGGTTCCCCCCCACAAAAAGGACAAGATCAGCGTGAATGGGATCGCCGTGGAGGTCGGGAACATTGTCAACGCCATAGACGGTGAATGGGACGCCGACGGGTTTGGATCTGTTCCAGGGAGCGTGATTTGAATAATCGCTCTCCTGGGAGAAAGACCCGGCGAACCCATTCGAAACGGCCGAGAGAAGGGCCCCGACGATCACCAGACCCGACATTGCCATTCTCCTGAAGTTGAAATGCTTGAGGGAACCAGCCATTGATGTCTCCTTGGATCGGTGGACAAAATGCCTCCGTTGGAATTTCTTCTGCGACCCTATTGTAACCCGGGTCTTTGTCCGATAAAGACATTGTTTCTTATGGAACGGAAAAGGAATCCAAATGACAAAGATTGTCGCGGTCGGTGGGTTTTAATCAGGGGAGCGGAAGCCATGATGAAGCCATTCTTCAAAACAAAATTATTCGGGTTCGCAATGTCGGTTCTTGTTTTGTCATGCCTTGTTTTCGGGAGTGGGGCCAAGGCATGGGCCAGTCCGGGAGGAAGCAACCAGCTGGGTTTCTCCGCGGAAGTGGAGGGGATGGATGATCTCAACACCCCCGGTGCCACCGGAACAATGTTTTACGGAGGAGGGGTGTCGATTCAGTACTGGATATCCCCCGGATTCGGAGTGCGCCTCGGGGCTGACTATTTCAACAACTCAAAGTCGACCGGTCCTCTTCCCCAAAATATTTTGCCTTTTTACTCCGGCCTGATGGTGAACCTGTTGTCCGGGTCCCTGGGGTCTCTTGATCTTGTGGGGGATTTTGGCCAGGTCCTGAACAACGGGGTGGACAACACGTATTTCGATGCCGGACTCCAGCTCAATACATTACTGTCGGACCGGAGACAGTTTTTCCTTGATGTCCGGTTCCGTGAAGACGGAGTCGGAACGATGGCGACCCCTTGGGAATTCGTGACAGCAGGTCTCGGAATCAGTTTCTTTTGATTGATTGTCATGGCGCCAGGGCTTATGATCTGGATCATATTCATGCGAAGAGGTGTCTGGTACCCTTGTGACGTCGGCAAGTCTGAGGGCTGGAGAGAAAAGTCCGACTTGCCGTAATCCATTTAGAGACCTTCCGACAAAAAAGGAGCCGAGGCGCATGGCGATCAACACGGAGTTAATCAAGGCCCATGGGGCA
>DAHVAL010000036.1 GCA_027314645.1 Nitrospirota bacterium | reverse complement strand
GGAGCCCAGGCCTGTCACATCGGCAAGACCGTTCTCCACTTCTCCGTCACGGAATGGCTCGATGAACGCCAGGAGGCTCACCGGACCGGACAGGTCCTGAAGTTCCGGAAACGGATGGTCAAGCCCGACCTCATCGTCCTGGATGATTTTGGACTCAAGAAATTCACCGCCGAGGAGTCGGAAGACTTTCGGGAGCTCCTGGAAGAACGCTCCTTCGGAAAATCCTTGCTCCTGACCACCCAGCTTCCTTTTGACCACTGGTCGGAAGTCATTCCCGATCCCGTTCTTTCGGAGGCCATCATCGATCGACTGGAAGGTCCGGCTCTGGCTATTCGGATTACGGGAGAGAGCTATCGCAAGTATCGGGGCAAGAAAATATTGGCAGGAGAAGAAAAAACCAGATAAAATCCCTCGCTGACGCTCCGGGGTGGATCCCAATCAGGAAATCGGGTGGATCCCTACGATGAAATCAGGGGGCTCCCATCCCAGGAAATTGGGTGGCTCCCTTCGGTGAAATTTTGCAGCCCAACAGGGACTGAGGCCATGCCAGTAAAAATCGCTGACCCCAGACCGTTTCAAGGCGCTCCTCCATGACTTCGCGTTCACCCGTCCCACGGGCTTCCCCTCGAAGGCGAAGATTCGTTGGCCATTCAGAGAGTTTCCCACTCCCGGCCTTCGGTCCGACCATTTCTCAAGAAGTGAAATGACGGCCACTTTTGAACTTACCCAAATTCCCCCTTGTTGACATTTCAATATTTTTACTATATTATTTATCTGGCAAATTTATAATTATCATTTATACAAAATGACTTAAATGAGACTCTTTTTTTCCTGTTTTTTTTGAGTCTTGGCATTCCAGACTTCATTTTCAGATGACTGACCGTTTTTTTATATATATATAAAGAAAACGACACCTCAAGATTTCAACAAGATATCCCATTTCATAGAGAGGAATGGTTATCCGTCTTTCGAATGCCCGGTCAGGTAGAACGATGAGTGCCATGAACTGATTAAAGAAAGACATTTCATAATGCTTTGATTGGAAGATTGATCGGTTCTGGACAAAACGATCGGAGCGTTCGTGGACGACAAAAAGAAGCTTAAGGCGTATTTTGGAACGTTTCTTTTCTTCTTCGTTGTTCTGCTTATTCTTCTGATATCCTTCGGCTTTCTGAAGGTTCAGGAGACCCGTTCCATGAGCACGATGGAAAACACCCAGTCACGGATCCACAACCTCCAATCCTTTCTTGTCTCTCTCGCCGTGATGGACCGTATGGGATCGCTCCCTCACACGATCGGAAACCTTTCCATATTCAGGGGGTTCCAAACCCAGGCCCTGTCTGTCCTGTCGGAATACAGGAAAACGGTCCCTCAAGACCTTCGCGTTTTTGGAACGATCAATGCCCTAGAATCCCTTTTGGTGTATGAAGGGATCCAGCAGAGCCATCTTTTTAAGAGAAAGGCCAGGGAGGCCCCACTTCTCCCCCCCGCAATCGCCGGTCGTCTCATGGGCCTCTCCATCGACCTTTTGCGCTATGAAGAAACACGGCTCGCCCAGGAAACCGGATTCCTCCGCTCATTCTCGCTCCTGCGTGTCAATCTTCTAGAAGCGGTCGCTGGAATCATCTTTCTTCTGGGACTTTTCTTCATTTTTTTTCAACGCCAGTCCGCCCGAGTGGTACAGGTCCTGGGGTTCGAACTCTCCCTCATCAAACAGATGATGATTACCTCCCACGTGATCGAGGACTGGAAGCAACAGGTGCGGGAAATTCTCCAGAACATCAGCCGGATCCTTCCGATCGAATTTCTCTATTCTTCCTTTTCGGTCAAGGGCCAGATTATTGAAACGAACTTTTTCTGGAATCGTGTTCCGGACGGGGCTGAACAGAATCGGGTGGAATCCATGGTCAGGAAAACCATGGAGGAAAAGGGGGGGTACCTGACCTCGCGGTCCCTCGAATTCACGCATGACCCGATCAGCATCGGAGAAAGCCAAAGCCGCGCTTCCGCTTTGAAAACGGGAGATCTTGCGACCAAAACCCTGTTTCTGGATGCTCCAAAGATCGGGGGAATTGTCGGGGTCGGCCTCCGGCCATTGTCCCCTCGGGACAAGGTCCAGTCCTTGGTCATCGAAAGCCTCTTGACCACAATCCTGACCGTCATCGGGTCTGTCAAGGCCGTCCATCTTTATACCAAGGAGATGGAGTATTACGCTGTCCGCGATTCCCTCACGTCCCTCTTCAACCAAAGAACCTTCTGGGAATTCCTGGAATATGAGATCGCCCGGAGCAACCGTCACAATAACGTATTTTCCATCCTTGTCCTCGATCTCGACGATTTCAAGCAGATCAACGACGAATTCGGTCATATTTTCGGGGATCATATCCTCCAGCACCTGGCAGATGTACTCCGGAAAGGCTGCCGCAAGGAAGATATCCTCTGCCGTTACGGAGGCGACGAATTCGCCGTGATTCTGCCCAATGCCGATACGATGCAGGCGTTGTCTGTCGCCCGATGGTTCGAACAGGAGATCGGGAGAAATCCCTTGGAAACCCCCTCAGGTCTGATAATCCGGCCATCCATCTCTGCAGGGATCGCCACGTGGCCATTGCACGGGCGGGAGGCTCGGGACCTCTTCTATGTCGCCGACCATATGATGTACCAGTCCAAGCGCGACGGGAAGAACCGTATCACCATTCCCACCGATGACGATGTCCATGAGGTGTTCCGTATCCAGTCCCGGCATCGAAGCCAGATCCTCCAGGCTATCCGGGAGGAGCGGGTCCAGCCCTATTTCCAGCCCATCCGGCACCTGGAAACGGGAAAAGTCTTTGCCTACGAAGTCCTGGCGCGACTCGAAATCGGGAGAAAATTATTAAGTGCCGCCGAATTCATCGAGGTGGTCGAGGATTCCGGTCTGATCGCCCATCTTGACTACACCGTCATGGAAAAGGCCTTTTCAGAGAAAATGCGGGTTGGATTTCCGGGCCCGCTTTTCGTCAACCTCTCACCCAAGGCCCTGTTCATCCCGGAGTTTATTTCTAAGATCCATGATATCGTCAAGAAAACCCAAGTCCCCGCAAGTGAAATCGTCTTCGAAATCACCGAACGGGACACCGTGAGGAACCTCCGCCTCGTTGAAAAATTCCTTCAGAACCTCCGGGGAGAAGGTCTCCGATTTGCTGTCGACGATTTTGGGGCGGGATACGCCTCCCTGTCGTACCTGGGGCTATTCCCTGTCGATTTTCTTAAGATTGACGGTGCGTTCATGATTGGAGCCGGCGAAAAAGTCCCCGTCGATCTGGCCATCATCCAAAGCATCGTCTCCCTGGGAGAGCGCCTGGAAATCACGGTCATCGGGGAAGCGATCGAAAATGAGTGCATCCTTCGGGCGGCTCTTGAAAATAAGATCCCCCTCGGGCAGGGGTATCATCTGGGATATCCCTCCCCTGATTTTTCTTCCTGAGACCCAAGTAAGGGAGAGGGAGATCCAGACGGCGTATTTCTCTCGGGAGAAAAAGGATGGCATGAAATGGCCAGGGTTCCGCAAGAAACAGCGGGAGGAGAGGACCTTCCGGGCGGGGCTAAAGACTGAGGAAGAAACGCGTCCACGACCGGAACCCTCTTCAAAGACGGCTCGTTGGCGGGGCTGTCTGGCGTTACGGATTCATCGTTAGGACGGCCCTGAATCGAACCTTGTTTCCGATCATGACCTGATAGGCCTCCTCCGCCCGTTCGAGCGGGAAGCGTTCGACCATGGGAACGATCCCGGTCAGGTGGGCGAAATTCAGCGTCTCCTCGGAGTCCATGGGATTTCCCGACGGCCATCCAGCCAGGGACTTCCGGCCTCCGATGAGCTGAATGGGCGAGACCTTGACAGGCTCCATGTCGGCGCCGAGCAGCACCATTTTCCCTTCTCTTCCCAGCCCGTCAATGAGACGGCTGATGGTCCCGCTATGCGGAGCGGTGGCCAGGATGATCCGGGCGCCTCCCATGGACAAGAGAGCCTCGACCGGGTCCCTAGCCGCCATGTCGATGTAGTCGTTGGCGCCCAGAGAGCGGGCAAGGTCGGCCTTGGAAGGCCCTGAGGACAGGGCCACCGTTCGGTATCCCATCCGTCGGGCGAACTGGATCGCAAGATGTCCGAGCCCTCCGATTCCCAGCACTCCCACGAGGTCTCCGGGAAGAGCGCCGGCATGCCGCAGGCTATTGTAGGTCGTCACTCCCGCGCAGAGGAGCGGAGCGGCCAGGGCGGCATCCATTCCCTTGGGAATTCGGGCCAAGGCGTGAACGGGAGCGACCATGTACTGGGCGTACCCTCCGTCCTTTGTGAGTCCGGTGATCTGTCCGCGGGAGCAGAGAATGAAGTCTCCTGCGCGGCAGGCCACACAGGTGAAACAGTGGCCCCCGTGCCAGCCGACCCCCACCACGTCTCCGACCGCGAAATCATGGACGCCCTCTCCCGCCTGATCGATCACCCCGACCACTTCATGGCCCGGGATGCGGGGATAGGAGACACCGGGGAAGGCCCCTTCGCGGACGAACATGTCGCTGTGGCAGACTCCGCAGGCCTGAACCTTGATCAAAACCTCGTCCGTTCCGGGGGCGGGGATGGACACCTCCTGGACAATGAACGGCTTTCCTGGCATCGAGATCTGTACCGCTTTCATCATGCCCAACCTCTCGGGTCAAAGAATGGGAGTCTTGGAATGATCGTTCCCGATTATCCTGCGGGAAATCGTTCGGGAATTCAATGGAGGGGAGGGGTTCGGGACAGGGAGGCGGCCTCCTAGAAATAGGGGCCGCCTTCCGTGTGAAGGATTTGCCCGTGAAAAAGAGGGCTTCTGGCAAGGATCAGCCATGCCGCGAAATCCGCGATCTCATGGGCGGTGGCCAACCTTCCGCGAGCGGTACGCCCGGCGATGCGTTCGACGAAATCCTTCGTCAGGTGGGGCTTTTCGGGATCGGGGGAAACCAGGATCTCGAGGCCTGTCACGGGAAGACCTTTGGGGTTCCGGCTCCATTCTTCGAAGAGTCCTTTAAGGGCCCCGATCCAGAGTCGGGCAGGAAGGTATCCGCCGGCCCGGTGCCGGGAGAGGGAGGGGAAGAAGAAGAGAAGCGGGGTTCCGGTGTCGAGGCGGGGCGAGAGGGCGTCGAGGAGACTCTTGAGCGAGGGAAAAAGGTCGAGGAGAAGGTCTTCGGGCGGCGCCGAATCGGCGGGGCTCCTTCGGAAGGAGGGATGGGAAAACACCGAAAGGCTGGAAAGACGGTCGCTTCCGAGGGCCTGCAAGAGGAGAGGCGTATCCTCCCGGGAGCGCTCGAGGCGCCAGCGGAGAATGGCGTGATCGGCTGTGGGCGCAGGAGGTTTCCGGTGGCTTGTCGTCACCACCTTGTCCCCGCGTGCGATCAGCCGTTCTCCAAGCGCGTTCCCCGTCTCTCCCCCCGTTCCCAGGAAAAGGTGGAGTCCCATCAGGGGATCGCGACCGCCGACCAGTCCTTGGGGAAGGTCGTGAGATTTTCCGCTCCCGTCGGCGTGATGTAGAGCATGTCCTCAATCCGGACGCCGCCTGATATCCGGGGGTAGTAGAGCCCGGGTTCGACGGTGATGACGTGGCCAGGCTCGAGCGGAACCCCTGTCTTTCCGACGCGGGGGGATTCATGGATTTCAAGGCCAACCCCGTGACCGGTCCCATGAAAAAACCCTTCCATGCGCCCCTCCACCTCGCCGGTCCGATAGCCCAATTCGGCAAATCGGCTCTCCACGGCCTGGTGCAGAACCGCGGAATCCACCCCGGGCGCGGCCTTCAAGATGGCATTCATCTGGGCGGAGAGGACCGCCTCGTAGAGGTCCCGGTGGACCGGGGCGACGGGACCCTTGAAGAGGGTCCGGGTCATGTCGGCAAAGTACCGGGTCTCCTCGGAAAAGGGAAAGATGTCGAAGACGATCGGAAGGTGAGCGGGAAGAGGGCCGGTCCCTTCGTTGTGGGGATCGCAGGCCTGGACTCCTCCGGCCACGATGGTGTGTTGCCCGATGAGATTGTTGGAGAGAAGCTCCTGCTTGAGAATCGCCTTGATTTTCTCGGAGGTGAGGCGGGTCCCCTCGACGACAATCCAGCCGTCCTTGACCGAGGCTTTCCGGAGGATTCCGACGACGGTTCGGAGGGCCGATTCGACGCCTTCCTGGACCTTCCGGATCTTGTCCGCTTCCTCCCTGGTCTTGAGCGCTCGCTGGGGGGTGAAGGGCCCATCGGTCGGCGTGACGGTCAGCCCTTCGGACAAGAGCGTTTTTGCCAGGCCAAAGGGAAAATCGTACGGGACGGACACGGAGGCGACGTGCCGGCTTTTTAAAAAGAGCGTTGCGATTCCGGCAAGCCCGCGCTTTCCTTCCTTTCGGGCCTGGTCCTCCCATTCGGCGGTGGAAAGGACATGGGTGGCACGCCCTTCCTTCCGTCCCCTGTCGCGCTCAAGGTCGGAGAGAAGCATAAAACTCTCCTCTCCGATTTCCGCATAGATATAGGGATCCGGGGTCAAAAACCCTGTCCGGTAATAAAGGTCGGGACTCTGCTCTCCTGCGGCAATGATCAGACGGGCCTTTTGTTCCATGGAGTTCCGTCAGGATTGTCGAATGGCGACCATCATTCCTTCGGAGACGGGAAGAATGGTCGAGAGGAAATTCGGGTTGCTGAGAAGCTTGTGGTTGAAGGACTCAATGGAGGCGCGGAGCAAAGAATAGGTCCCTCCCTGGCCAGATTCGCGGGGGATCATTCCCAGGGAAATGAGCAGCCCGCCCACGGCAAGTTTTTTTTCGATCGCCCCCCACCAGTCGGGAAGCTTCGTCCGTTCCTGCTGGAGATCCAGAACGATCAGGCTTTGCTGCGCGTCCTGGGACAGAAGGTGGTCCGGGCCTTGGGTCTTGCTGACCTTGATCCTTCCGGACAGACCGGCCCTCTTCAGATAGTTCGCGATGAGGCGAAAGTTTTCGTCGCTGACCGTCCCAATGGAGTAGGACGCGGTCTCATGGATGGATTTTGCAAGCCAGATGGTTGTCGATCCATAGCCGGCCGTCCATTCGAACACATGCTCGATCTTTGGAAGCGTCGCCAGGATGGCCATCAGTATTCCCCCCGATCGACCCGGGTGGAAGCGCCCATGCTGTTTCGTCAAAAGGGCGATTTCATCGACGATGGGATCCTTGTCAAAGGTCAGGTCATCGAGATACTTATTGAGTTGTTCTTCTTTTTCCATCGGAGGTTTTCCCGCTCCCTTTCTGGGTTGAAGGCGATTGATGGTCGTGGGTGTCTGAACCCCCTTTTCCGGAGCGCAGAGCCCGGCAAGGTTGGTCCCTATCGGCAAATATCAATGTCAGGAATTCTATTTTTTGATCATACCACCGGCACATGGGAAAAAACAAAGTGTTCGGGGGTCGCAGTTTGCGCATGATTGGGAACGGAGGTATGATCGGACTGCCCCTTCCATCAAATAGGCTGGATGATTTTTGAGAAGACCGTCGAGATAACAAGAATATCCGGAGGATCAATGAAAAATGTGACTGTCAAATATTCCGCAAAGGACAATGAGGGGCAACTCGTCATGGCGGAGGGTCAGGAGATCGCTCTGTTTAAGATCAACGGACAATATCATGCCATCGGAAACCGCTGTCCCCACCGGGGAGGGTATCTTTCTGACGGACTCATCCGCGGGGAGCAGGTCTCGTGTCCCCTGCACGGATGGACCTTCGACCTGAAATCCGGGGAATGCCAGGCCCGCCCGGGTGAAAAGGTCGAGTGTTTCGAAGTCCGGGAATCCGGAGAAGAAGTGACCATTCACCTGCCTTGACGGTCGATTTTATGGACTCCCAGGAGGCCGGAGCCGGAAATCGGTTCCGGCTTTTTTTTAAAATCACCTCCAGAAGGGATTTTCCCTGACCCGGACGAACGGATTGTGTCGCCGTTCGTCGCCGACCGTGCTGAGAGGACCGTGTCCAGAGAGGATGACGGTATCAGGCGGGGCCCACTCGAGAAGGCCGCGGATGGACGCGAGTTGAGTGGAAAATTCGTCGGGAGTGACGCTTTTACCGGCCGAGCCGCAGAACAGGGTGTCCCCCACAAAGAGGGTTCCGTAGGCCAAGTAGGCGACCGATCCGGGGGTGTGGCCGGGCGCTGGATGGGTCGAGACGCTCCAGCCTTTCTCCGACAAAAGCCCGCATCCCTCCTTCGGCCCGAGGAGCTCTCCCTTGAAGGATGAGGCCTCCGGAAGAAGGGGAAAATCCTGCCTGGAAAGGAAGACGGGGATCCCCTGCGGTCCGGCCACCCCCTGGAACCCTCCCCCGTGATCCCCGTGGCCATGGGTCAGGAGGATGGCGTCAAGTTTTATCTTTTGCGCCCGGATCGTCTCCCGGAGAATCCCGCCTCCTCCGCCCGTGTCCACGAGGAGCGCCCGGTCGCGGTCGTTCGGATGACGCACGAGCGTGCACCAGACGGGATAGCCTCCAAAATCTTCCAAAATAGGCAGGACAAGGGCCGGGGGGGGGACATCCGGAGTGGCCTCCGGGTGGAGATGAAGCCCGGCCATGGCCGCTCCGTCAAATCCGAAGGTGTCCCCCAGGCGCACGAGTTGTTCGAAGGTGGGGGCGGTGTCTCCTCCTTCGAGGCTTCGGAGAAGATCCGGGGACAGCCCGCTCTCCTGAGCAGCGTCTCGGAGCGATTTTTTTCTTCCGTAGCGGAATTTCTTGAGAACATCCCCGGCCTGGTCCTCAAGGCGCATGTTGAGCATCCGGCGTCCCCTTCTCAAAGAAATTGATTCCGATAAAGTAGACCACCATCGACTTCATCTGCTGTTCAAACTTTTTGAGGGTGTGCGATCGCATGTGTTTGTCCGCCTTCCGGTAATAATAATCCGCCATTGAGTACACGCCCAGGGCTTCGTAGGTCACTCCCAGGTCGGCGTAGAGCTGGGGGGGGACGGGGGCGTTTTTCTGTTTGAGGCGCGTGTATTCGGAGTTGAGGAAAAAGAGCGCCAGGACGGGCTTGTTTGCAAGGAGGCTTTTGTAGGCCCTCTCCGAGGGGATGTCGTACGGGTAGAACGGCCGCTTGACCTTCACCCGAAGCGTGCTGAAAAGATAGCGGATATGCTGGGCGATCTTGGCGTAAAGATGGAGATTGAGCTGGGTCTGGGGAGTGAAATGGCGCTTGAAAAGAGAAAAGGGGATCTTCTGCGAGGTATTGCTGACCATCACCTTCCGGTCCAGCTCGACATGAAACGGAAAAGCCCTGAGAAACATGATATGGAGGTGCATCGTGTTGGTTCGGACGGTCATGGGGACATTCATCGTTTGGCACGGGGGCTTCTCACAGGTTCCCGCAATGACCCGCCGGTCGTTCATGGTATGAGACAAAACGTGGATGAAGAGCAGATCGTTGGACATTGAAAGGTGCGCCATTTCCGGGACGGAAAGCGGGGTCTGTCCCGATTTTTCCCCGGCCGAAATCGGAACGGGATGCAGCCCCGGAACCTCCGCGAGATTTCTGAGGATCGTTCCTTCCAGGAGTTTCTTTTCTTCGGTGGCCACCGGCCAGACCAGCACTCCGATCCGATGCACCGGACCGAGCTTGATGGGAGGTTCGATCCGGTCTTCGAGGACGATTTCGTTTCTGGTGCATCCCAGGAAGAAAAAAAGAACCCCGAGGAGGAGCGCACCCAGAATCGGAGGCCGTTTCACGATCGGGATCCTTTGGATGAACGGCCAGTCAGCACCGGTTGCTGGGGGTCCACCAGAATCATCACGTGCCCGGAGGAGAGGAGCTTTGACGGGAAGAGGTCCCGGCACACCGTGAGGCCGTCCCCGGCGGAAAGAACGAACACCTGGGAATGCCGGAATCCCTCCGGGCGGACGACAAGAGGGTGGGTCCCCACCCTCTTGCGGATGGGGGTGGGGTCGAGGCCGTCAGTCCAGCCGGCCCATCCATGGGGAATGCTCTCCGAAGGCCGCCCTACGTCGGGGATCAGCAGGAGAATATGCGTTTCGGACACGAGGATCGGATCCCGGAACGGACGAATCTTTTTCCCCCGGAGGTCCAGAATCAACCCTGTTGGCGGGAGCTTCCGGCGGGATGGCCCACAATGGGTGTCGGTCGAGGCGGAAAATTCCTGGCGCATCATTTCGAGATGAAGGCGGTTCCCGATATGGAGCGGGATGGGAATGGAGAGCGTGGCCACCGCGATTCCGCCTCCCGCCGCGAGATTATGTGTCTCGAGGGAAAGACCTTCGGCGGTGATGCCCTTGTCCGCGATGTATGTTTCGATGGTCCCTCCCGACTGATCCGCCTTGGGAGGGATGGTGTGGGTGAGGGGGGTTCCTTCCAGGACCGGAAGAGACAAAATCCCTTCCTTCACGAGGAGGATGGAGAGGAAGACCGCTTCATTTCGAGCCTTCCTCAAGCCTTTGTCTTCAAAATAAGGGACCGTCACCTTGGCGGTGATCGTCCCGGATTCAAAGTTCGTCACGAGACTCGAGAACGAAGTCGTTTTTTGAAGAAGGAACGGACGGGCTGGAAGAGTATGGACCATGACGGGGAGGTTCAGGTCAAAAAATTCTTTCCGGATGCGCCGATTCATCCGGAGTTTTTCTGTTCGGGCCGCCTCCGGTTCCGCAAAAATCCACCGGGCGGAGCGCCTGGCATCGGAGAGAAGGGACTTTTGATCGACCTCTTTTTGGCCTTTTTCCAGCGCTTCCTGGATGCGGAGAATCTGCTGGCGGTAATGGGAATGCTCCCCGTCGAGAAATTCGTCGGCTCCCGCGGGAGCCGCCCAAAGGAACAGGAAGAAGAGCACTTCCGCAATCCGGACTGTGTTGGAAACGGGGAATCCTGGCATGGGACCGAGGCAATCCTTCAATCTTTTCAAGAGCTGGCAGGAACACACCAGGATCTGGTACAATCGCTTTTCGTAATTTTTCCTTTTCGGGGCGTAGCGCAGCTTGGTAGCGCACCTGCTTTGGGAGCAGGGGGTCGCAGGTTCGAATCCTGTCGCCCCGACCATTCTCGCATAATTTTCTTGGGCTTTTGTTAAAACACGCATAAATTGGCCGCTTTCCCCCCTTTTAGGCCTTTATTCGCTCCGGACAATCTTCGCCTGAAATCCCCTTCTCGTTTCCCGCCGAATCTCCGTCTCGGATCTTTCAGGATTGTATCAGAGTCGGGAAGGTTGGCTTGCTTCTATGAGGGTGTCGTCTCCATGAACTCCCTCATTTTCCGCACTCATGGCACCGATGGGTTCCCTAGGTCCCGGCAAAAGAGACGAAGGTGCTTCGCTGATCAGGAGGTCCAACCTCCGGACACATCGCCGAAAATGCGTTTTTTCGAATGATCGAACGTAACGTTCAATCCTCCCCTTGGTTGACTCCTGTATTAAACTCTAGATTTAATATAAACTAAATTCGTTTTCATGTTGCAAGAAAATTCATTATGGAGATGTGATGAAAAAACCAGGACGTGCCGGGAGATATGTGCAGCAACCC
>DAHVAL010000035.1 GCA_027314645.1 Nitrospirota bacterium | reverse complement strand
GGACCCAACGGGCAGGTGGTGCTGGTGGGAACCGACGTGACGAACTCCGGGACGATTTCCGCTCCCTCGGGGCAGGTGGTCCTGGCGGCGGGAAGCGCGGTGACGGTTAGCCAGACCCCGAGCTCGTCGCTCTCGGTGGCGGCGACGGGAGGGGGAACGGTCACCGACTCCGGGATCATCAATGCCGAGAACGCGGACGGCACCCCGGGCTCTATCGTTCTTGAAGCAGGAATGAATTCGGGGACGACGACGCTGACCGCATCGGCGGTCCTGGACGCATCGGCCCCCCACGGGGGGAACGGGGGAACGATCACGGTCGACGGGAACAGGGTGGTCCTCGACGAAACCGCCCCGCTCGACGTCTCGGCCCCCTATGGCACCCCGGGAACGGTCACCATCGACCCGGCGGTGACGGACGTGAATACGGCCTCGGCCCTCGAGGCGATCGATCAAAGCCAAGGCTCCTACCTGAACAAATCCAATGTCTGCATCGCCCTCACGGCCAGCCTCGATCTGGCCTCTGGTTCGACCCCCTACGCCTGGACCCCCTTCGGCAACTCCTCCTCTCCCTTCACCGGCACCTTCAACGGGGAGGGGCATACCGTCAGCGGGTACACGATCGCGGCGACAAACAGCAACGGAACCGGCTTTATCGGGTATCTGGGCCTGGGAGGCACGGTCGAGAACCTGGAGGTGGCGGGCACGGTCAACGGAGGAAGCTATAACAACGTCGGCGGGGTCGTGGGGGTCAACTGCGGCACGGTGCAAGCCTCCACCAACACCGGGAGCGTCAGCGGAGCATGCGCTGTCGGCGGGGTCGCGGGGATCAATGTCGGCACGGTGAAAGCCTCCAGCAACGCCGGGAGCGTCAGCGGAGCATGCGCTGTCGGCGGAGTCGCGGGGATCAACGCCGGCACGCTGGCAACCTCTTACAACACCGGGAGCGTCAGCGGATCGTGCTTCGTCGGCGGAGTCGCGGGGATCAACGCCGGAGGTATGGTGGAGACTTCCTACAACACCGGGAGCGTCAGCGGATCGGGCGGCGACGTTGGCGGGGTCGTGGGGTTCAACTGCGGCCCGGTCACCTTCACCTATTACAACAGCACGGTCTTTACCGGACAAGGTATTGGGAGTGGATCGGGATCGGCGACCGGGATCATCACCGGGAATCTTGGAAGCACAGGCTCCTTTTCAGGGGCAGGATGGACCTTCGCCTCCGGCTGGAACGGGAACGGGTTTTCGACCTCCGGCACCTGGGTCATGGGAACGGTCTATCCAAACGAGGGAACGGCAGGAATCACCGCCCCGATCCTGGTGCCCGACCTGCCGGTCGACACGGTGACGGCCACGTCCGGAACCTCGGCCTATAGCGGAGGCGCCGTGACGGTTTCCACCACCCAGAGCGTCACCCTGGATGGCGCTTCCCTCGCCTCCGGGATCTCCGCCACGGCGGGACCCAATGTCGGATCGTATACGGTGACCCCGGCCGTTTCCCTCTCCGCTCCCACGACCCAAACGAGCGTGGGAAGCACCGTCGTCGTTTCGGGAACCTGGACGATCACCCCGACGGCCCTGACCTTCTCCGGGAGCCTCTCGAACCCGACGAAGACCTACGACGGAGGGACCGGCATCGCACTGACCCCCTCGGACTCCACGGCGACGCTCTCAGGCTTCGTCTCGGGCCAGGGAGCGGCCTACACGGGGGCCACGGGAACCTTCTCGTCCACCTCCGTGGGGGTCCATCCGCTGACCGCGACTCTTTCGAATGCCGACTTCACCTCAAGCGGCTCCGGCTTTTCGTGGTCCAACTACACCCTTCCGTCCATGACGCTCTCGGGAAGCGGGACGATCGACCCGACGGCCCTGACCTTCTCCGGGAGTCTCTCGGACCCGACGAAGACCTACGACGGAGGGACCGGCATCGCACTGACTCCCTCGGACTCCACGGCGACGCTCTCAGGCTTCGTCTCGGGACAGGGGGCGGCTTACACGGGGGCCACGGGAACCTTCTCGTCCGCCTCCGTGGGGGTCCATCCGTTGATCGCGACTCTTTCGAATGCCAACTTCACCTCAAGCGGCTCCGGCTTTTCGTGGTCCAACTACACCCTTCCGTCCATGACGCTCTCGGGAACCGGAACGATCACGCCGGACCGGCTGGTTCCTCCTCCGCTCCTCGGGCTCGTGAACCTGCCCGCCTTCGGGATTCTCCGGCTTCTGGCCGCGGAAACCGCGTCCGCCGAACTTTCTCTGATCGGGTCGTTCCGCCACTGGAAACAGTTCACCGTCAAGGGAGAATCTCCCAAATTGGCGGTCTGGAGGTACGTCGCCGAACGTCTTTTCCCCCACCCGACGGTCTCCCAGAAAGCCCGCCTCGAAGGATTCATCGACCGTCTTCGGAGCCGTCCCGAAGGAAGGGTGTTCGGCCTCCTGTCGGACCCCCCCGGGAAAGAAACCGTGACGTTCACGGTCGATCCGGACGGCCTGAATTATATGCTCCTTCAACTCATCGATCTTAACGAGGCCGACGTTGTGTCGAAAGGAGGCTCGGCGTCGGGATGGACAAACCCGGATCTTTTGAGGGTGGCCGACCTTCCCCGGCGATAGGCCGGAAGCGGGGAGCCTGGTCTCCTTCGTCTTCTTCGACGCGGGACAGGAAAGAATTTCGCACAAAAGGGAGCCGCTCGGACTTTTCCGGGACGATCCTTCCCCCAAAATCGCCGGTCTGCCAAAAATATCAGACAGGCGAAGATCGGGAAATGTGATGAGATGATTGCGATTGTGACGGATTTGCGCCATGGACAAAATCCGGGGTTCCTATTTTGCCGTCCGGAATCATCCGGTCAAGCGTTGGAGGGCACCGGACAAGTGTTTGCAAGATATGAATATGTGTGGTTAGAAACGATTGCGATTTGGGAGGACGAAAAGGACACTTAAGGGTCAACCCAATATTGATTGGAATGGATTCCTGCCGGGGGAAACACAGTTAATTGAAAAATGGAGAGACCGACTTAAAGTTATTCAAGCGGTCTCTCCTATGGTCTTAGTTTTTCTTTGGGAGCACACCACTCCAGGGGGTGGATCTTCCTTCGAGAATTCCGACCTTGTCACGGCTTGTTTCAAACCCGTCTTTGTGGACCTTGAGAAGGTGGGCCCCTGGAGTTAAATCAAGGGACAGGGGGGTAACTCCATAATAGATTCCATCGATATAAACCCGCGCCCCGGAAGGTTTGGACGCGATTTCGAGCCGCCCTTTCCCAACGGGAATCTTGCCTGGGGCCTTTCCTTCAGGCGTTTTCGGGACCTCGGCCAATAAACCTCCGGCCAAAACCTGAACGGATCCGGGATTCCGTTTATTGATTTTGGGAAGTATTCTGTCGACCGACTGCATGACGACATCGTGAAGGGCGTCCTGGAGGCGATTGGCCGCATACTCGACGGGGGCCTTTTCGGTCTTCTTCTTATCAAAGGTATTATGATGGATGCTGGTTCCCCAGATGATTTTTCCCGTTTTGCTATCCAAATAAAATAAATTTAACCGAACCTGTGCCGTGATGGCCAATGTGCTGTATCCTTCTCCGCTGGCGAATCCGCTCAATCCTCCGGTCCGGAGGAGAAATTCATAATTCTGGATCCTGCCGATGACAAACACTTCGACATCCGGATATTGTGCATGGAGATGACGCACCCAGGAGATTGTTGAAAAAGAGAAGTTTTCCGGGGGTGTCCTGATCCACACGGTATTGAGGCCAAGATACTGGTAGGTTTTGACAAATGCATGGGTGACCTGATCCGGAATGTTCTCATTTGTATGATACGTGTTTGTTCCCCAGCCGATCAGGGTCTTGTCCCCCATCTGCAGGGCCACCCGATCGTCTTCGAAGGTGATGAAGCCGAATTTAATATTGGCGCGGTATTGATTGGGAGCTGTTTCCTCGATATTGGGGTTGAAATGAAGCCCGACGGGCTTACCGGAGCAGGACGACAGGACGAGGCTCGTAAGAATCGCAATCACGGAGAAATACCATTTATTTGTTGGCCTCATCGGTTATGACCTTTCCTGATGATGGTTATTTCGGAACGCCCAAAAATTCCAGAATATTGCTCGATTTAAAAAATAACAGGAAACCCGAGGAATCCTTGAGGAGATGGAGAGTTTCAGGGCAATGGAAATGCCGAGGGATTGGATTGTATGGGCCATTTCTTCGATCGGTCTTCCTGAGCATAGCCGGATAACAGGATCCTTTATTCAGAGAATGCATGAACTGCGATAGGGGGATCTCCCTGTCAATATGACCACCTTCAGGAGGATTCATATGACGATTGCATGGCGGGATGGTCAGCTGAACCTCAGCACGGGATTTCGGGTCCAATCATGAAAGATGAAGTTTCGGCTCACTCCTTCAGTCCGCTGCCGAGGGTCAGGCAACACTGCGGGAAAAAAATGTGGACAACCAAAATCATGGCTGCCCGGACTCCAAAACACAAAAAAGGGCGAGCAGTCCTGATTTTAGGTTCTCTTCCTAGTTTTTTTTCCGGAAGCCAAGTCCTCTCGACCTCGAGATCAAAATTTACTGACCCTTGGGTTTAAATTAGAAAGGGGGGATTGCGAAATCTTAGGAATCTTCCGAAGGAAAGTCAACCTGTATAAGACGAAAAAAGGAATCCGGGGAGGCGATTTCAATAGGAAAAGTCCACTCCTGCCAGAAAAATAGTGGATTCCACATTGAAAAACCCTCCATTTGAAAAAATATTGAGGGAGGTGGCATACCCTTCCAAACGGGTCCCGCCTGTCGTCGCAATCGAGCCTACCCCGTCATTGAACATCCATTGCCATTCTGCAAACAATGAGATGGCCGATCTGTCCCCCGAATAAAGCCAATAGCGGTCGGCTATGCCAAAGGAGAGGACATCATTGAAATTTCCGGGGAGAGACTGGGATATCCCGGAGAAAGAGGGCTGAGAAAGCATTTGGAGCTGATTGTAGGTCACGATAATCATATTCGATCCGGTCCCTTCATCGACGAAGAATCCCTTGAAGGTGGGCTGCCAATCCCCCTCGAGAAACCATGTGAGATAGGACAGGCCCGAAACGGCCGGATGAGGTGTGCCAAAAAGAGCTGGGTTGGCGACAATGCCTCCGGCCGGATCGGAAACGAACTCAACCGCTCCAAAGATGTTCAAAACGCCATCCGGAATGGGATTGGCCGAGAAATCCGTCCCTTCCCTCGTGAAAAATACATTGGGGGAGACACCTCCTCCCCCCCCTCCCTGAGACATGGCCCCTTGGCCCAAGAGGCCAAAAAACCCGACTCGGTCCCCATTGGTCGCGCCCCATCCTCCAAAGGACTGAGTCAGATGCCAAAAAAGGGAGACCCCATTATTTTCCTGGGAGATCCCGGCCGCTGCGGTGGCTGCGATTGTTTGGCCTCCGTCAAGGGTTCCGTAGAGGCCGGAGTTCGGGAGGAGGCTGATCGACAATCTGGTTTCGCACGGGTCGATTGAAAAGGCCTCTTCGCTCCCGCACCCGTTTTCGAAGAGGTAGCCGAAATATCTGAGGGCGGTGTGATCGTTTTCCATCTGGAAGCGATCGGCATCGAAATAGGCGGAAAGCGCGGCGGTTCCGAAACTGATAAATGGAAAGGCGTTGTTGTTGGCGACCTCGGGAGTACCCGGGAGATAGTCATACATGACGTAAGGGGTCTCCGCTCCTCGTTGAAGGGCTCGCCGGTTGGAGAAGGGAGTATCCTGGCTCGTGACCCCCGCATATAGATTGAAAAGGGTCGTTCCCATCAGGGTGTCGAACCTTACCCATAGAGACGGAATTCCGAAGGAAGGAGCCCCGGAAGGGGACGCTTGAAAGCTTGGCTGGACCCAATAGCTGATCCAAGAGGAAAGAAGACCACCGGACAAAAGACTCCAGGGAGTTGGGGCATAGGCTCCGTTTCCCCACCCCCCCGAGGAAGAACTGCCTCCTCCTCCAAGGGTGACCGGAGGGATTTTCGAGATGTCGCCATTTCCGACTTCAATTTTTGTTGAGGGGGTGCCGACTCCCTGCACCCCTTCCCCCCCATAGGCGACCGACATGTGAAAGCCAATGGGGAAATAATTTTGACCCTCGCTTCGCTGAAACATCATGTCGAGGCCGTTCCCCGTTCCGGTGGTGGAAAGCATGAACCCCCGGTCGTTGAAAAAATTCCCTTGGTCGGAGAGCTTCGGCCACTGGATGTGGCAAAATTCGCAGGGAAGATTGTAGTTTCTCGAAAACCCGGCATAGGCCCAGGACTTCTCCGGAATGGTCCCAAGAAACGACATAATCAGCGACAGAAGTCCTCCATAGAAGATTCTCGCCTTCACCAGTGCTCCATGCCTGTTCTCTTTCTTTTTCGATCCGGGAGATTGTCTCCGGACGTGTCATGCCCACCTGTGCTGGAGGGGTTTTTACTCTTTCAGCACGGTGGTGTCAAGGGTCGGGGCACAGGCAGAGGCCTCTTAAGCCAAGGATTGAGACTGTCTTTGGGTTTTCCAAAGGCCAGAACCCATTCCAGTCCAGGGGAAAAGGGCAGGAACGGTCGTTTCATGGGTCGACCCAAAAGGAGTCCCTACCGTTAACACTCTGAACGCCATCCCTTTATTTTATTGCGTATGTCAGTCCAGAGTTGATCTGGAGGGAATTTCGGGCAAAGCCGGAAACGGGATCGTTCAGATAACTGTAAAGGGTCTGCAATGAAAATCCTAGCGTCCGGACCACCGGAATGGTCAAAGTTCACACTGATGTTGGCAAAGGAGGCATTCATGATCGTCCATGTGGGGCTGATCGACCCTGTCTCGGCCAGTTCGATCTTATGAGGAAGAGGCAATCCGGATTCCCGTTAAAAAAATTCCGGCGAAAACCCTTCTTATGATCCAGCGAACCTGGGAGATCGGGCGAAAAAGATCGCTCCGAATGCCAAGGGTGGATATTTCACTTCGAATACCAGGAGTCGTGCAGACAGTCAAGAAACATGGAAAAAGGTGGAAAAAGAAAAATTTAAGGAACGAAGTCGGGGAAGAGACGGGAATGGGTGATTTTTGAAGGAGGGATAAAAAGGGTGGTCTCAAGAGGGGGAAGAGAGCCGTAGCCCAATTTTCGTGAGGCGATTCTAAAACGTTGTGAAAGCATATCGGAAAGAGGTCCGCTTCCAGACATCCGGGTCCCGAATTGCGGGTTGTACAATTGCCCGCCGTGATATTCCCTCAGTCGTTCAAGGATCGCGTGAGCCCCATCGGGCCTGTGATGGCGAAGCCATTCATCAAAAAGCTCTTTGAGTTCCAGTGGGAGTCGAAGAAGGACATATCCGGCGGATGTCGCCCCGGCTGAGCGGGAGGCCTTGAGGATCTGCTCCATTTCGTGGTCTGTCAGCTTTGGAATGACCGGGGCCACGAGCACTGCCACGGGAATCCCTGCTTCCGACAATGCTTTTATTGTGTCAAGTCTGCGGTAGGGAGCGCTTGCGCGGGGTTCAAGAGCCTGAGCCAAGGATTTATCCAGGGTGGTGATGGAGAGGCAGACATGGACCAGGGAGCGTGCTGAAAGGGAGATGAGCAAATCGAGATCCCGTTCGATCAAGGAGGATTTCGTCACGATCGTCACCGGATGGCCGGTACGGTCGAACACCTCGAGAAGGGACCGTGTCACGTGAAGCTTTTCTTCAATGGGTTGGTAGGCGTCGGTGTTGATCCCCAACGCAATGGGCTCAGGGGAATACCCTTTGCGGGAGAGTTCTTTTTGAAGAAGCGCCGCGGCGTCCTTTTTGTAGAAAAGGCGCGTCTCGAAGTCGAGACCGGGAGAAAGACCGAGATACGCATGGGTAGGACGGGCGAAACAATAGACGCATCCATGTTCGCATCCCCGATAGGGATTGACCGATCGTGAAAACCCCACATCCGGGGACTCGTTCTGGCTGATGATGGTCCGAGCCGTGTCGGGAAGAACCACGGTAGGTAAAGGCTCAAGAACCGCCTCGTCCTCTCGGAGGATTTCCCGGCTGGCGGGTTCGTACCGATTGTCGGGCCAACTTAAAGCCCCTCGACCTCGGGAGGGTTCGGAGGGTTTTCTGCTCACGGGCGATCTCCTTGGAGCCTGGTGAAGTGATTCATTGTACCACGGGGGAGGGAGGGGCCTTGAATCAATCGAAACAATAGGGCGTTTCCAAGTTTTTTGAAAAAGGGAAGGAGGACGCGGGTTGGGGACGTGAAGTCCGGCAAAGGGGAAAGGCGGTTTGGAGACCGGCACATTTCTGCCGGCCTCCAACCGTTGAGGGCAAGGTATGCACAGGACCTCCATTGGTCCGACCGTGAAGAAGCAACATCAATGCCACATAAAATATTCCCTGAATAGCAGGAATTAAGATCATGTGTCCCATGGGAAGATGAGTCAATAATGTCATTCAGGTGACAATTTTGGAAAAATTTGGATCTCAGGCTGTTTCAGAAGGCCGGCGTTTTCTGATTCTGCCCGAGCCGTCCAAGGATCTCGTCACCAGATTGAATCCATTTCAACCCTGGTTCTTAGGGTTCCAAGGGCAATGACACGTAGGCGTGGAAAACCATGAGGTCTCAAAAAGACCGGGTCAGAAAGCAACAGCGGTCTCGAACACGGCACCCGACGCCCGGAATAAGGTCCTCTAATTCATAATTTTCCCCTTGCTTTGGAACCTTCGACGAATTTGAAGGATCACGTCGTAACGTCGTCTGCTTGCCTCATCCGACAGCATCTCGTAAGCGGCATTGATGGCACAGATTCTTTCGTGGGCCCCAGGGATCCGATTTCGATCAGGGTGCCAAATGATTGCCTGTCTTCGGAAGGCCTTCCGTATTTCGTCAAGGTTGGCGTCCTCCTGTACGCCAAGGACATCGTAATGGGTTAACTTTTTTCTCAACATTGCCGCCCTCCTTTTGAAAAGAGGACAGAAAATCCGGCTTTGAACCGGGCCCTGTCCAACAAACCAAGGTCGTTTGTCAGAAGGTAACGGACCCAAAAGTGAGACATGGGAGCTTCAGAAGGTCGATATCCTGGAGTGAGCCTTTGCAAGAAATGGTCAATCTCCTCTGAGATTCCCCTCTGTTGCAACGGAGTGTGCGAAATCTTAACAATCAGGCTTGATCGTGACGGTGTGTAAATTCTTTTTGGTCGATCGACTGATGCCAATCAAACAGAAATCGGCCTTGACGAAAACCGGCCTCAAAAATTTTTGGACTAGCGAACAAGGGCATTTCGGGAATGTTGCGAATTTCTCGGAAATGGATCCGGTGGCGATAGTCCTCTGATGTTCGATGGCATTTGGTATCCCTATGGAAACGGAATGTCCGTGATCGGCGAGAGCGTCGTCAATCAAAAACCAAATGTTTTTGCCTATCGGTTAAATTGCCAATTTTTTGATTCCGCAAACCAATGGCTCCATTATATCGTTTTGATCAATTTCACCTTTCGTTAAAAGTCTCATATCATCCGTTACCAATTGCACAGATAAATTTTCCCTCATATTTTAAATTTGTCAAAACAATGCGGGAACGTGTGGAAAGACCATCAATTCTCCGTTTTTTCACAACGGCCGCCCGTTCAGTAAAGGGTCATAAGAGAGCTCCGATAAAGGGAGCGAACGTGCACCAGGAGATCCGGATGATGGAATGTGAAGATTCCTGGAATGATAGGAAGAATGGACGCCGGACGCAGGAGGACGCCGGTGGAATTCTAAAGGTGAGGGAACGGACATCGCGCCAATATGGCCGATACCTCGAGAAAGAAGGAGGCAGGGGGATCTGAGAAGCGCCCCTTACCACGACGGGCAAGAGGGACCATGGCAATGAAGCTCTGGGGCTGGTAGAAAAGGATCGGAGGGGGTATGACGACGGGTACAGGAAAGAGGATTCCCCATTTCGGTCGTTATTGTCCATGGATCATCTAACATTCACATGTTCGACCCACTTCTGTTGGATCTCCCCACTAATTCAAAGTTTTCCATCAATGGGGGGATGATCATTCGTCCAGGCTTCAATGTTTGTCTTAAGGGAGGCGCTCGTCGACGCGAGGTGAAAGATTTGGTGGACCACTTTTTCCAAATCATCGACAAAATCTTCGGCAACAAATAACGCCGCGTCGGTCACCGTGGGTGGGGCCGTGTATCCAGGGGGAGGATAACTCATGAGATGGTGCCACCCTGCCCTGTCTCGTTCCTCGCCGTGACAAAAAACGATGGATCGGTCCCTTCCTCCATACGATCTTGATTCACCATCCGGAATGAAGGAAATATTATGAAAGATGCCGCCTCGCAGCACATGATACATCTGGTCCGGCAGATCAGCGTTGCCATTTTGATAGGTGAATGTTTTATAGGCCGGATTGATCACGGAAAGATAATCTTCGATGAAATCTTTATATCCCATCCGCCCCCGATCCCGTCCGTTGACAATTTTCGTGAGATAATCGAGAAAGGCGGAGGCGGTGACATAGATCCAGGGGGTGACAAAGTTTCTATCCCGGCTTAATTGTGTGAGCTCACCAATTCGATTCGTAAAGTATATCTTTGCCTGATCAAGTGTCATGTCTTCAACTCCACCCAATCTTCATTGTTCAACGGAACGCCCTGTCAGAAGATCCCCTTCAAGGACTGTCAAATACACCGCGAAGCCTTGCGAAAGAGGCCGAAATTTTGCGCCGGAGATTGTTGAAAGCATAAAGTGTCGATCCTGCTGGTTCTTGCTTGAGAAGTGCCCGGTCGTTTCCGCGCTCCTTTTCGAATCTATCATCAAGGATAAAAACAAAAAAGGGGAGACTTTCGTCTCCCCCTTCCGAAACACCAGCATTCAACTTCTAGTAAGCGAAGTCAAGACCCACAGCGAAGTTGTTGGCCTCGACATTCCCGAAGAATCCGGGGGTATTGATTGAACCAGCAACTCCATTCTTGGCAGCAAAGGCGCTTAAAGATCCGGCCACACCATCATTGACCATATATTGCCAGGTGGCAAAGAGCGAGATGTCCGCCCGATCGGATCCCCAGAGCCAATAACGATCCAGGAGAGCAAAGGAAATGACGTCATTGAAGCTTCCTGCAATATTCGCATAAGGCTGCTGCATCATATCGAGCTGGTTGTAAATCAGTTCAAACAGATTCGAGTTGGTTCCGCTTTGGGCGAAGTATCCCCCGAAGGTAGGCTGCCAGCTCACATCCACGTACCAGACCATGTATTCCACACCGCCCGTCTGGGCACCCACTCCAGCAAAAGGAGTGGTTATCATGGTAGAAGGGTCATTGACGATTTCCCAAGCGCCATCAATATTCAGGCCGCCATTGGGAATCGGGTTTGTCGCGATGTCGATCCCTTCACGACTGTAGGTCGCGTTAGGGTTGGTGCCTTGTCCGCTCGGCGCAGCGATCGGATTGGCCATACCCACGAGGGCAAAGGCTCCGATCTGCTCTCCGTTGGTCCGGCCCCAGCCTCCGAAGGATTGGGACACGCGACCATAAAAGTTGAACCCGTTGTTGGTGAGAGCTGTTTTACCTGCAAAGGTCGATGTTAGAGTACCACCAGTTAATGATCCGTTAGATCCCGGAACGCCATCACCCGGTCCCGAACCATAGAGGCCCTGATTGGGGATGAAGTCCACGTTCACCCGGGTTTCGCAGGGATCAAGGGAAAAGGACGCCTGCGTCATACAACTCGCTGGACTGTTGATGTG
>DAHVAL010000034.1 GCA_027314645.1 Nitrospirota bacterium | reverse complement strand
AAGATGCGGTCTCCACGGGAGTTCCGTAGTGCTTATTTAACCCAAACAGGGTGTCCGATTAAGTAGGGGCCATTCCACTTTGAAATGGAGTCTGGGGAGATGAAAGCTCTTCTAGAAATTGCGATAAAAATACCTCAGACATCATCAGTATCCCGGTTTCAACGATAAGAAGGGTCGGACGGTGGGCGGCAAGGATCCTTGCCCTGGCTATAGCAAGATCAAGTAGCACGGCGCTAGCTTCACCGCCGGAGAGGCTTTTAAAGGGCTGCATGTGACTTCTCTTAGCAAGCTCACAATAGAGAGAACGGATGAGCTTGCTACCCCCATCAGTTTCGTCGTCGCGCTCGTCTTTCCAGCAGGCTCCTTTAAGAAAAAGGCCGGGTTTTTCGGAGATGTGATCAGCCAGAGCTTGAACCGAAATCTCGTCCATATTCAGACATCTTGCGATGAATACCTGATCTTCTTTGTCAATTTTGGAGGGACGCATTACTTCAGAAAGTGAAGAGGTTTCATAACCAAACGGGCTAAATGGAAATTTCTGGTTGTCTATGGTGAATGTCGGGCGGCCTCTTGTGATCTCCAGTTCGATATGTTGTCGAGCGGGGGCCCGAAGATCAATCGCGATCTTCACGTCATGATATGTGAAACCCGGTCGGTTTGGATAAGCGCCCCAGCGCCATAATGTTGAAGAGTCTTTGAGAGTCCACAGCCATTCACAGATTGCTGTCTTGCCGACTTCATTTACCCCAACGATAACGTTCGCATTTCCGAAGACAATATCTTGATTTCCCTTGAACACGGGTGCATCGAAGATTTGAAGCCTTTCGATCCACCAAAGGGGTAAAGCATGGCTCCGTGCTCGCGGGCAATCTTGTACTCATGCAAAGCCTTCCAGCTTAAAAGAACCGGTGGAGGATAATCCCTTCCGTTGTTGGTATCCACTTGATTGGCGTGCTCGGAACAAAGCCAGATGCCGTTGGCAACACTTCGCAACTCCTCGGGAGATAGATTGCCTTGCCCACGTGGGCCGCGCTTGGATGCCGAAAAGATATGACTAGCTCTACCAGTGTCCTCGGATTTGTCGGGTTGTTTCGCCGGCCCCACGGTCGTGCGGCCATTACATTCGGGGTGAGCACAGCGGTAACCAGAACGCATTGCGATTACGCGTCGCGTACTGGAATCGAAATCGATTCGTCCGTCGCTCATCGCACCGATCTCCCGCCCCTTCTCCGTTTGCATCTTCCGTCTCCCTCGCTGGACTTTGAGGAGCCCGCTCGGTCGAACTGACCACATGGCCCGTTGCATCATTCCAGATGGGGTTAGGGGGACCTGGACGAACGATTTCAGCCTAGAGGGGCGCTGTCATTTCCCTTACCCATTGTCACACTTATCCGCCTTATATCATGCCATCGCTATTGAGAGAATTAAAGACGTAGTTTTTATCCACACCCGTGTCTCACCTTCGGGTGTCTGAAAACGGGCACAAACGTTCATCAAACATGATTATTAACAACTGCATAATTAATGCCGGCCTCCTTCGTTCCTTCCTTAACCACAGCCCTATTTTTGCCCCAATTAGGACATTAGTTGTGCAGTTATCAATAACCCCCGCAAAAAATACTGGACGGGATTTTATGGTCCCGAGGGGGGGGTCGTCCTCCGAGGCTCCCATGTCGTCAGGGAAAAAATGGACCCCACAAAAGCGACCCCGGCCAGCACCAGAAGGGTCCGGTCAATCCCCAAGAGGTCGAGAAGGTGGCCCGAAAGGAGCTGGGAGAGGGTGGCCCCGGCGGAGACCACGGCCCCGGCGAACCCTTGGAGGAGATTGAACCGTCCCGTGTTTCTGGCAAGCTCCGCCACAAGAACCGGGAGGAGGACGGAAAAGACTCCAATGATCGTTCCATCCAGAAACTGTGCGCCAAGAATCCCTCCCATCGTTCGGGCCCCCGACAGGACGGTCCCTCTCAGCCCCAGGACGAGAAGACAAACGGTGAGAAATACCGGAGCGGTCCCGGGCCGTCGGACCAGGGAGGGGGCCAAAAGAGAACAGGGAATCATGATCCCCTGTGTCACAAACATCAAAAAGGCCATCACCCGGGCGGGTGATTCGAACGGATAAATTCCCGAGAGCTTGTCCCCCGCCAGAGGAAGCATCGCGGTATTGGCCACGAAAAAAAACAACAGAACGATAAAGAGGATGAACACGGACGGGGTCATCACCCGGGATATGGGAAGAACGGTCTGATCCGCTCCCGCCTCCCTCGCCCGGAAGGGATCGATCGCCGTTCCCGGAACTCCCAAGAGGACGATCCCCGCCAGAATCGCGGTGAGGGCGTAATAGACGAAGATGGAGAAAAAGCTTCCGTGGTCGGCGATCAAAAGGACCGAGGCGGCTCCGAATACAGACCCGGCATGGCCTGCCCCCTGGGCCAGACCCGTCACCCTCGGAAATCCTTCCGAGCCGACCAATCCCATGGCCACCGCTCCCAGAACCGGCATGGCCCCGGCTTGGGACAAACCCAGAAAAAGCTGGGAAAGCATCGCCCTGCCGAAAGAGGGATGGCCGTAAAGAAGCAGGCACCCGAATGCGAAGAAAAAGGCCAGCACCAGAAAAAAGGCCCGCTTTGACACGATCCGGTCGGCCAGGTCACCGGCCAGGGGCTGAAAAAGAAGCAAAACCATGCTTCCGAAGGCGAGGACAATTCCGGCCTGTCCGGATTTCCAGTGTTCAACGAGAAGGAAGTCGATGCTCATCAGGGGCATGATTCCGGTCTGGATGTCCCCGATAAGGAAATTGGCCAAAAGAAAGGGGAACCGTCCGGGAAAATCTCTCCCGGATCTTCTTCCCCCGTCACCCTTCACACCCCCTCCATCGCCACGGAGAAGTCCTTCCCTTCCCACCGTCCGGGACCGGGCCAGAAAAATGTGAAATCCAGCGGGGCCGCTTGGCCTTCAAAAACCACGATGTCCAAGAATGCACATCCGATGGAGGGAAGAAATTCCGATTCCCGCTCCTGGAAGGTTCTCCATCGGTCCAGAGAGAAGCGGAGGTTAAAGGGAGCCAGCGCAAGAATTCGAAGCGTCTGGCCCGGACGCATGCGAGGCACCTGGCGGTTGAATTTCCAGATTTCAAGATCCTTCCGTCCCCGACCTTCCCTGTACCGCTCCGCGACCGAGGGAAGCCGATCGAAGACCCGGCCTTCTCCCACGGACCTTAAAAGTCGAATGTATTCGGCGTGAGCCCACGCCAGCGGGTTGGCCGCTCCTGTGGGCCGTCCGAACCGGCATGAGGGACCGGAGAGGTTCGGCATGTCCCAGACCTGTTCGGGAATGAGCCCCCCGGAGGTGGCGAATCCCTCCATCGCACGGAGATAGGGGATCGGGTCCCGTCCCGCCGAAAGCTCATAATGACCACGCTCACCGGTGAGGAGTGGCCAAGCCCTTCCCCGGCCCCACCCCAAATAGGGTCCACCGTCCTCCCGCTGGCCGTACCCGTCATGATTATACCGGCGGAAACAGGGGCCGAACGGGGTCTCGACCCGGAGGATGGCGTCGATAACCTTGACGGAGTTGATCACGAGCGGATCGTCGGGGGAACGAATCCCGTAGCGGACGAGTTCGAGAAACCCCCCATCCACGATCTCCCGCGCAGGAAAGCGGAATGGTTCCCCGGGAGGCTGATTGGCCAAGTCCAGGAACAGGCGGTCGACATCCTCCACCGGAGCAGGATCGTTGGCGATGGTAGGCAGTATCCGGACGTAATGTCGGGAGATTCCCTCCACCAATGTCCCGGTCTGCGTGGTCGTCCACCCGTCCAGGCGACTTTCAAGAAAGTCCGCATAGTCGAGTAAAAAGCGGGCCTCTTTCCTGTCTCCCCTGGTCTCGGCCCAGACACCGGCGCAGACCAGGGCCGAAATCATGGCCGCAAAGGTGGAGGGGGAGTATCCCCGGGCCTCCTCCCAGCGGTCCTGCTGGGTGGAAGGCCCGTGGCGCACCAGATAGGCCGCGGCGGACAGCACCATCGGATAGGGGTCGAAGGCCTTTAGCCCGTTTTCCCGGAAGAGACGCCAGGCCAGGATGACGGGATGGGCCACTCCGTCGAGCTGGATTCCCCGCCAGTAGGGAGAGCCGTCCACCCAAAAGTTCTGGTGGAACCCTCCGTCCGGAAGCTGGCTGGCGGCAAGATACACCAAGGCCCGGTAGGGGGTCTCGGAGTCTCCGCACGCCAAAAGGCCGAGCGCGCTGTGGCAGAGGTCCCGGGTCCAGACCAGATGATACCCGCCCAGGCCCGCCTCGTCATCGTGGAAATCCCCCCAGGGAATGCTCTGGGAGGCGATGATCGCCCCGGGGAAAAGCTTGTCCTCATGGGAGTGGAGAATATTGTGGCTGATCCGGTAGAGGCGTCCCCCGTCTCCGGAGTAGCGGCCCAGAGGAAGGATCTTGTCGGTCACCCGCCTCCATTGTTCGAGGAAGCGCCCCTTCTGTTCGATGTAATGGATTCCAAGAGATTGGAAGAGCGTGGTCAGGGCCCCATGCTGACCTGTCCCGAAGGCTAAGGCCACCGTGAATTCCTGATGCCCCTCCACGGCAAGCTCTCCGATTCCCGCAACGTTGCCCCCCGTGGCCCGATCGAAATCCCAGGCCAGATCCCCGTGCCGACGCAGGTCGGTCACCCCGTCGCTCTCCCCGACGAAGCCGCAGGAGAGCCGGCGAAAGGGGATGCTCGCCCCGAGGGCCACCCAGACCCCGTTCTTCCAACCAATGAGCCCGCTCTTTCCCGAGTGGAAAAAGCGTCGAAGATTGTTGTCCGCCCCTCCCACATCAAGATGGGGTTCAAAGGCGACGAAGAGACGCAGCCCGGAGATCACGGAAAGATCCCCTTCAAGACGCACGCGCAGCAAGAGGCAGGGAAGATGGGGGTCGCCCATCACCTCCTTGACGATCCGGTAGCGGTCTTCTGGATCGGACGAGACAAGACGGTACCCGGGGGCCTGGGTGTCGTCGAAAAAGGAAAAGGAATGCGTCATCTCCCGACGTTCTTCGTGGACGAAGGCTCCGTCGGTCACCAAAAATTCGAGATCCCGGATCTGGGGCCGGTCGACCGTGGGATAGTACACCTCGTTCACAACCCCGTGCGACAAGGTATACCACAGGTTCGAGGAAGTGTTGTAGGCGGTTCCGATCCCGTCCTTCCGGCTCGAGGTCCATCGCGGGGGATTCCCCGGACGGCCGAAGGCCTCTCTCTCCCTTTCTGGGCTCATCATCGGCACACTTTCGACATCGGATTCCCTCTCTTTTGGCAAGAGTGGCAGGGACGCTCGAAGCTGTCAAGCGCGGGGGAAGTTGTCAGGGTCCCGAAGGCGGGCCTTCCGACAGCTCCTTCATGTAGCGGGCGATTTCATCATCCGGGACGGTCGCCTTCAGGGCGACCCGGAGAATCAGGAGGCTGACTCCGGCGACCAGGGCCATGTCCACGAAAAAGGGGAGCACCCCCCTCCCGCCCAGGGATTTCGGCCCTAGCGCCGACAGAACCCACATTCCCCCGAAATACGGGGCCACCCACCAGCTGTGGGAGAGACCCCATTCCTCCCAAAGGGAGGGGTTCTTCCGTCCGGACCCGTTCATGCTTCCGAAGAGAAGTCGTCCCAGAAGAGCGGCGGCGAACAGGGTGATCAGAGCCAGCATGGTGAACGAAAGTGTGGCAAAGCCGGACCAAAAAACGATCCAGTTCGAGACCACAAAGGCCATGGGGGCGATCAGGCCTGCCTTCCAGAGCCTGAAGGGGCGCTCGAGCTTCGGAAGGGCCTGCCGAAGCTGGAGGAGAATGATCGGCCCCAGACAATAGGAAAGGACGGTGACGGAAGAGATGTAGGCCACGAGACGGTGCCACGAAGGGAAGGGAAAAAAGAACAGAGACCCCAGAGCCCAGGCCAAGAGGAGCCCGACCCATGGGACCCCACGGCCGTTGATCTGTGAGAGGAGGCGGGGGGCGCTTCCCGTTTCTCCCTGGGCCATGGCGATCCGGGCCGCGGAGGTCAGATAGATGAACGCCGTCCCCGCTGGAGAGACCAGAGCGTCAGCGTAAAGGACTGCTCCCCACCAGAGGGCGCCTAGCGACACGCAAAGCGCCGCAAAAGGACCGGTCACCCCAGAAAAATTGAGGCCCTTCCACCCCGCCCTCGCCAGGTCCTTCGGGTCGACCGCCAGGAGGAAGGCCGCTTCAAGCCCGAGATACACAAGACTTCCCACCAACACCGACCCCACCACGGCGAAGGGAATGTTCCGTCCGGGATCCCGCGTTTCCCCCGCCAGATCGACCGCCTGTCGGAATCCGAAAAAACTGAAAATGACCCCTGCATTCCCCACCGCCACAAACATTCCCTCGATTCCGGAGTGGGGGATGAGAACCGAGAGATTGCCAGGATGATAGGAAAGGAACAGGAGAAGGGCGATGGTGGCGAAGGGGATGATCAGCTTCCACCAGGTGGCGGCACTGTTGATCAGAAGAACGAGACGGATCACCAGAAAGTTGAAGGCGGTGACCGATCCCAAGAGGAGAACGGCCGTAACGGTCCCGCGGACTGTCAGGAGACCGGACCGTGGATCGACATAACCCGGAAGATAATTATTCGCGTAGGCCAGGATCGCCATCACTTCGACAGGCGGAACGGACACGTAGGAGAAGAAAAGAATCCAGCTCCAAAGCTTGCCCAAAAGAGGTCCGCTTCCAATGTGGCTCATGTGGATGATCGCCCCGCTCCTGGGCACGAGAGGACCAAGCTCAGCATACACCAAGCCCAAAAGCAGGATCGAGAATGCTCCGATCACCCAGGAACCGAGGGAGAGGGGGCCGGCCTCCCGGGCAGCATTTAAAGGCCCGAAGAGCCATCCCGATCCAATGACGGCTCCGAGGCTCGCATAGAGAAGGCCGATCGGCCCCCCATCTCGGCGAAGTGATCCAGATGCCAAGCCGATCTATCCTCCTTTCGGCTTCGTGAGGGCGGGGAGACGGGTCAATGTCCGCGAACCCAAGGACAGGAAGGTCCCCCCTTGCCGTGCAGGATTCCTTCCCGATCAGGAAAACGGACAGGAAGATTGGACGGAGAATGGATCATGGGTCCTCCCGGCTAGGGTGAGGAGTCGTTCTTCCCGTCGACCGTCTTTGATCCTTTGGGACCCTTCCGGGGATTTTCCGGCTCGATCGGCCGGGTCCGGGGCGTTCCGAGACTGGTAATAAAATACCCGGAATAAAAGAGCGCGATCCCGAACAGGAAGATCTTGAGAAGCACCATCATGGTCATGCTCTGGATGAAGAAGAGGACGACATCGATGAAGGTCACAACGATCCCGATAAGCTGAAGAGCCCTTCCCAAGGGAAAGAGAATCTCACGCATGGGCCTGCTCCCCTCGGATCGCGGACAGGCACAGTTCGGCGAGTTTACGGGAGCGCTCAGGATCGGGGGGGTGGCAAGCGATGGCAAAAACACAGGAGGCGGCCCGGCGGGTGGCCGGAACCGTCAGGGGCCGGCAACCGGTTCGCGTTGCCACGTTGGTCAGGGGGGCTCCGGTGCGGGAGGCGATCCGATCGTTCAATGCGGGATCGTTTGTCAGGGCGAAAACCAGGCGAAACGCCCCTTCGTCTCCCTCCACATAGGGCCTTCGGATCCAGGTGATCGTCCCTTCCGAAGCGAGACGGGAGAGATCCGGATCAACATCGGGTGAAATCAGCGTGACCAATGCTCCCGCCTCAAGCAGCCGGGGGACCCGCCTTCGGGCCACCCGCCCGCCTCCCACGACCAGAACCGGCTCACCGGAGAGCTCGGCAAAAAGAGGAAACAATCCCATCAGAGATACCCCCGGCTCTTCCAATAGTTGAGGAGAATCTTGGCTTTTCCCGCATAGGGGGAATGCGTCGACTGACGGATGATCGTTTGCATCACTTCAGCGGCCTTGGCGCGCTTCTTTTCACGAAAAAGGGCCTTTGCGTACCAGAACTGGGCCCGGGTATAGATCTTCGAGTCGGGATACTTGAGAAGGATCGAATGAAACCTGTAGGCAGCCGCTTTGAAGTATTTCGTCCGGTAATAGAACGCCCCCACATAAAAATGGACCTGGGCCTTCCGCTCCCGGAGAAAGGCCACTTTCTTCTCCGCTTTTTCCACATATTGGGATTCGGGGTATTCGTCGATCACCTTCTGGAAGTCGGACAAGGCCTTTTCCGCCGGTGTCGGGTCCCGGTCCACATGTCCAATCTGGTAGAAGTCGCACATCCCCATCCGGTATTGGGCGAAGGACGCCAGGGGATGGGTGGGGTGAAGCTCCAGGAACCGTTTGTATTCTCCGCGCGCCTCGATGAAGTCGCCCTTGAAGTAGAACCGGGAGGCTTCGTCCAAGAGGGCCGAAGTCCCGTAGACCTTGGTCCGGAACGAATGCGTGGGTTCGTCCTTGGGAAGGATGTTCGTGAACGGGTTGTATTTGTCGAAGGTCTCCCTTATGGTCGTACATCCCCCCAAAACCATGACCAGAAGTCCCCCCGCCACCAGCCGGCTCCCTCCTATTCCCACACACCTCACCCCTCAACTCCTCCCTTGACGGCTCCCCATTTGGGCCGCACAATGACACTCATGCCGATCGATTCGCATCCTTTCCGGACAGACTCATGACATTACAACCGACCTACCTCGCGGCGCTCGGAAGGGCCTCGGGACCAAACATTCTGGGGAACGAGGAACTCTCCTCCCTGACGGGAATCCCGACCGATGCCATTTTCCGGCTCACGGGCGTCGCGTCACGTTCCTACGCGCCTTTCGAGGACGAGGTGGATCTGGCCGTCCGGGCGGTCGGAGATTTGTTCGCCCGTCTCCCGCCGAACCTTCACCCCGACCTCCTTCTCCTCGCTTCGACCACCGGGCAGAGTCTGATTCCCTCCACGGCCATGCGGCTCTCAGCCCGTCTCTTTCCAAAAGGCGGCCCACCCTCCTTCGATATCGGAGGATCGTGTGCGGCTTTCATGACGGGCCTCTTCACGGCTCGAAGCCTCGTCGCCTCGGGATCGGCGCGAAGGGTTCTCTTGGTCAACACCGAACGCAAGACGCGCCACATCTGTCCGGTCCACACTCCCGAGACGGCGCTCCTGTTCGGGGACGGGGCCTCGGCAGCCTGGGTCTCCGACACTCCCGAAGGGCAGAGCCGGGCGCTCCTCCTCCGGGAGGTCCGAATCGGGGCCTACGGGAAGGAAGCCTCCCTTATCACCTATGCCCCAGACCCGGAAACCGGACGCAAGCTCCTCAGAATGGACGGTCAGGCCCTCTTTCGTCAAGCTGTCCGGATCATGAGCGTCGAAATTCGGAGGCTTCTCTCCGACCTTGGAATCGCTCCGGAAGATGCGGGAGCGGTCATTCTCCACCAGGCCAACGGCCGAATCCTGGACGGCATCGCGAAACGGTTGGGGCTTCCGGCCGCAAGGCTCCACCGGACCGTGGCGTTCTATGGTAACACGTCTTCGGCCAGTCTGGGGATCACCCTCGAAAATTATCTCGCGACGGTCTCGTCCCCCCTCCCAGGTCCGTTGGTTCTGGGGGCCATCGGCGGAGGCATCACCTGGGGGGTCGGGGTGGTCGATCCGCTCTGAAACCGCCGGAGGGATTCCTAGCTCCCCTCCTCCTTTTCGGACCCCCCTTCCCACTGGCGGATCTTCCGGTGGAGGGAGGTGCGGTCGACACCCAGACGGGAGGCGGCCCGGACAATGTTCCCTCCGCATTTCGCCAACACTTCCATGACGTAGTTCCGTTCGAAACGGTCCCGGGCCTGCCGGAGCGGAAGCTCCGGGAGAATCCCTTCCTCCGGAGCCGCCCGATCCTTTTCGGCCCCCGGAAGCATGCCCCGGAGGTCTTTCTCTCCGATCTCTGGCCCCGGAACAAGGATCAAAAGGCGCTCCACAAGATTTTTAAGCTCCCGGACATTTCCAGGCCAGGTGTAGGCAGAGAGGCGTTCCAGCGCATTCTTTGAAAAATCCTTGGGGCGGTGGCCCGACTCCCGGCAGAGGAGACCGACAAAGTGCGCAACAAGGTCGGGGATGTCCTCGAGATGCTCCCGAAGCGGGGGAACCGGAACCTGAACCACGTTGAGGCGGTAGTAAAGATCCTCCCGGAATTGCTTGGCCGCGATCATCTCGGGCAGATCTCTGTTGGAGGCCGCCACCACCCGGACATCGAGGGGAATGGAGCGGCTTCCCCCGACTCGGGACACCGCCCGTTCCTGGAGCACGCGCAGAAGCTTGGCCTGGGTGGACAGGGCCATGTCTCCCACTTCATCGAGGAAAAGCGTCCCTCCTGAGGCCTGCTCGAACTTCCCTTTCCGGAGGACGTGAGCTCCCGTGAACGCCCCACGCTCGTGGCCGAACAGCTCGCTTTCAATCAAAGTATCCGGGATGGCCGCGCAATTGACGTCCAAGAACGGTCCCGTCGCCCGAGAGGAGGCCTTGTGGATGGCGCGGGCCACCAATTCCTTTCCGGTCCCGTTTTCCCCGGAAATCAGAACCCACCCTTCCGTGGGGGCCACGCGGGCGATCAGCTCCCTGAGGCGATTCACGGCAGGTGAATGGCCGACCAGTTCGAATTGCCCGACCCGTTCCCGGAGATCCCGGTTCTCCCGCTCGAGGGCCCTTTGACGCAGGGCATTTCCTGCGACCGTCAGGACGCGGTCGAGCGAAAAGGGTTTTTCGATGTAGTCGAACGCTCCGGTCTTCAAGGCCCGGACGGCGGTTTCGATCGTTCCATGACCGCTCATCACGACCACCGCAGGGGGATCGGGGCTCTTCAGGATCTCCCCAAGAAAATCCAGCCCGTCCTCTTCCCCCAGCCAGACATCAAGGAAAATCAAGTCAGGAGGATCCCCCTCCAGGAGAATCCTCGCCTCGTCCCGTGACCCGGCGACAGACACCCGATACCCTTCGTCCTCCAGCACCGATGAAAGTGTCTTCCTGAGGCCCGCCTCGTCGTCCGTCACAAGGATGTGCGTCATCCTTCTCCCTCCATTCGGATCTCCCCGGCGTCTCCAACCGCGGACGGTTCCGGAACGGGAAGATCGATCGTGAAGGTCGCCCCCGATGGAGCCGAGGCCGTATGATAGATCGATCCCCGATGTTCGCTCACGATCCTCTGGACGATGGTCAGGCCCAACCCCATGCCGGCATCGCGGGTCGAAAAATAGGGCATGAAAATCCGGTCCACGAATTCGGGAGGAACCCCGGGCCCGTCATCCTCCACCACGATCCGGAGAATTCCGCGGGAGGATTCATGGGAGATGGCGATCCGGATTTGGCCCCGGCCCTTCATGGCGGCAATGGCGTTCTCGAAAAGATTCGAGAAGACACGACGAACGGCTTGGGGGTCGATCCAGATGTCAGGAAGATTCCGTTCGATTTCCACGACAAACTCCACATCCCGGTGGGCCGAACGATAGAGAACGACGCTTTCGAGGAGGACGGGTTCGATCGCGTTCAGGACGGGACGGCTTTCAGGCAGGCGCGCGAAGGTTGAGAATTCGTCTACCAGATGTTTAATCCCGGCAACCTCCGAAATGATCGTCTGGATTGATTCCTCGAATACCCCGGAAAGGTCGGAGGCCCGTTCGGAAAATTTCCGGCGGAGCCGTTCCGCCGCCAGTTGGATGGGCGTGAGAGGATTCTTGATCTCATGGGCGATGCGCTGAGCCACCTCACGCCAGGCCAGCGCTTTTTGAGCGTTCAATAGGGTGGTCACATCGTCGAAGACCACCACCGCCCCGGCCCCAGGATCCTCGAACCGATTGTAGCGCATGCGGAAGGTTTGGGGCGGCTCGGTCTCCACCGTCACCTCCTCCTCCACATGGAGCCCTCCCCCCAACAGGATTCGGTCGATCCACGCGTCGAAGGCATGGAAGGCCGGATGAAGCACCTCCCCCAGGGGACGTCCGAGAACGAAAGACCGGGGAATTCCCAGAATCTCCTCCGCCGACCGGTTGAAGGTGGTGACGATCTTGTCCCGGTTCAAGGAAAAAACCCCCGTTCCAATGTGCTCCAGAACCTTTTCCATGTATTCCCGGCGATGGGAAAGTTCCTGGTTGGTATTGGTGAGCGTCTCGTTGGACAGGGCCAGATCGGAGGTCATCCGGTTGAAGGATTCCACCAGGACGCCGAACTCTTCCTCGCCGCTCAAGGGGACATGGACCTTGAGATTGCCCCGGGCGACCTCCTCGGTGGCTTTTTCGAGCGCCAGGAGGGGCCGGGTGATCCGGCGGGCCAGATACAGGCCGAACCAGATCGCTCCAAATACGATCATCATGGTGATCATGAAAAAGACAAGAAGGTAGGACTGACGGATGGGATTTCGGAATTGGCTAAGCTCCTTGTAATCTGTGAAGGCTTGAATCAGCGTATCGAGCTTTCTGGAAAACGCCTCCGGAACGAAGGCGTCTACCACAAGGACGGTCATTTCCTTCCGCCGAGACAGGGACACCGGAAGAAAGGCCCGAACCAGATCTCCCACCCCGGTATGAACCACTTGGCTCATTCCGTCGGTGGGGGTGAAGGAAAGGAGTTCGGAGGACGGCGTGTCGAGAAGCCGGATGTTCAGGTCGACTGCCCGCGCCAGAAGAACCGGCCCCCCGGGCTCGACTCGATAGAGCTCAAGCCCCGAAAGCTTGAGAGTTTCCTTCCAGGACGCGAGAGTGGCTCCCAGGCCACTCTCCGGGTCCTTTCCGTGGGCCCCCAGGTTTATGGCTAGAAGGCGCGCCGTCCGGAGAGCGTTCTGGCGGATTTCTCGGTAATAGGCCTGGGAGACCGAGGCCGATGCCTCAAGAGAGCTTGAAACGGGGAAGGTGAACCAGCGCTGGACCGAGGTGTTCAAAAACCCCGAGGCGACGACGAAAAGAAGAAGGGAGGGGATCAGGACCATGAGAAGGAAGGATCCGATCAGACGGGCCTGAAACCCCGATCCGAACCCTGTTCCCGACCGGTTCCAGTAAATCTTGACCACATTTCTCAAGAGGACGTAAAGCAGAAGGACAGCCAGGACCACATCGATATTGAAGAGGAAAATGACGACAACCCGGGCCATAAGGTCCGACCCGCCCGGGCGCGCGGCATGCTGATACTCGAGGCCGGTCACCAGAAGGAGGACAAGAAGGACGACCCCCACCAGGAAGGGCGGGGAGCTCCAAAAGGACCGGGGGTCCTTTCCTCTGCGGTTGGGAGCCGTTGAGGGCTGATCGTCCATGGCTTACGAGACTCCCGCGAGATGTCCGAGCCCGGACAGAAATTGTCCCCATTCTTCGGGCTTTTTGGGAAGAGGGACCACGCCCGAGGCGCTCATCGA
>DAHVAL010000033.1 GCA_027314645.1 Nitrospirota bacterium | reverse complement strand
GGATCATGCTATAGTCCGAATGTTTTCAGATGGAGGATCGGACGGAACAGAACCAGGAGGTCGGAATGGGTGATTTTTCAGGAGTGTCCAGGAACCTCGAGAAGGGTGTCCGGACTCTTGGAGTGATAGGGGTGATCGGAACCCTGCTTATTTCGGCGGCGGGATGCGCCACCAAACCTCCGACCCCTTCGATGGCACCCGGGCCCTCTCCCGATCACGGGCTCCCGGGGGTGTCGGTTCCTGAAGGACATTCCCAATGGCCTCCAGCCCATGTTCCGCAGGGGGCCCAGGATCATCGGATCTATTCCGAATCCTCCCCCTCGGTTCCTTCGTCTCTCCCCCCTCCGAAGCCAAAACCTGCCCCAATCGCCCCGGCGCACCGGAAAAAATCCCAGCCTGGGCCATTGCAGAAGTCCGTCTATTTTTCCTTCAACAGCGCACGCCTCACCTATTGGGACAAGGTCGTCCTGGACCATTGGGCCGCCAATGTGAAAAAGACCCCCGTCCGCCTCCTTCTTCTCCATGGATCCACCGATCCTCTGGGCTCCGAGGTCTACAACAGGAAGCTCGGACTCTGGCGGAGCCTTTCCGTCAAACGGTATCTGGTCTCGCGCGGAATCCCGGCAAAGAAAATAAAGGCGCTCTCCTGGGGAGACCGGAAATCCAAGCTCTTTTCTTCCTGCCGGAAAAGGTCCCCGCTCTGCCATTCCCAGAGCCGATCTGTCCGGATCGATGTTATTTTAGGGAAGAAGCCTTCCGCGCCTTGATCCAGCGGATGAGGCCGTACACGAGGGGAAACGACACCAGAAAAACCCCCGACGCGACCAACACGGAACCGATGACAAAGGGATAAAGGACTTCCCGGACCTGCCCAAGGATTTGATCCTTGGGCATTTGAGAGAGAACCCGGAGATTCGGAATCTTGATCGTCGTATTGAGGAGGACGCCGCCGACCTTGATTTCCGCGAAATAGACGGGCAGGAAGACCGGCACGAAGGTCCAGGGATTGTTGAACCATGTTCCCAGTAGGCCGATGGGCAGCGAAAGCCGGAACAGGTAGGCCAGGAAGGCGACCAACAGACTATGGAACCCGAACGGCGGAAGAAAGGCCGCCGCTAGCCCTGCCGCGAAGGAAATGGCGTCCCGCCCAGGTTCGTTCGACCCCAGAAAAAGATGGAGGATCTTTTTCCACCATCCTTCGGGAGGGGAGGCCGCATCATCGGTCTTGCTTGAACGCTCCCCATCAGGACGCGGTATGGTCAAATCCTCTCTCCTTGCTCCACGAGCCTTTTTTATGGTGGAAGAACACGTCTCGAGGCTCACGTTTGACCGCCCGCCCGATAAAATGGAGTTCCTCCTGAGATCCCGAGAGAAGCTCCCTCCGCGCCCAGTGTTCAAAGCGTTCCGTTTGTCCGGCGTGCACTCCGACAAGAATGTCGTAGTCTTCTCCCCCCACCCAGACGAGACCTTCCGGGTCTTCTCCCAAGAGGCCCCCCCAGGATTTCATCTCTTGGCTCACCGGAAGCAACTCCACCTCAATCGACACCCCCGAGGCCGCTGAAAGCTCCGAAAGCGACCGCTCAAGCCCGTCGGAACTGTCGATCGTCGACGACACCTCAGGCCGGCGGGCAAGAGCTTTGCCGATGGACGCGAGGGCCCTTGGCCGGCGAAAGGCCTGGCGCGCGGCCTGGAGGGTCTCGGCGTCCACCCCCTTCTGAAGCGACAAAAACCCCGCCCTTGCCCGCCCAGGGCGTCCCACGAGGTACAGGAAATCTCCTTCCGACAGGCCGGACCTGGCCGGGAAGACGCCGTCGGGAACCGTGCCGAGCAGAGTCATGACAAAGTTCCAGCACCCCGGGTCTCGGGACAGGTCTCCTCCGACGAGGCCGCACCCGTATTCCCGGCAGGCCTCGGCAATTCCCCGGTAGACGTTTTTTAGGATCTCGGGGTCGAAGCCGGGAGGAAGGCCGACGGCGATGACCCCGGAAAGAGGCGTCCCTCCTTTGGAAGCGATATCGCTCACATTGACCGTCACCAGGCGATATCCCAGGGAAACCGGGTCGATCCAATCCCAACGAAAATGCACATGCTCCCGTTGACTGTCGGTCGTCATGAGGAGATTTTGTCCCGGCGGGATTTTCAAGAGCGCGGTATCATCGCCGATTCCCTTGAGAACCTCCTTGGGTGAGGCTCCATGAGCGAGGATCTCCTCAAGCTCTTTGATAAGGTCTGCCTCCATGGCCGCCCTTTATTCGGATTCCGGATGGGCAAGGATGTCCGACAAGAACTTCCTGAACTCCGGTCCCAGTTCGGGGTTCTTCAGCCCGAACCGCACGGTGGCTCTCAAAAATCCCGCCTTGTCGCCGGTATCGTACCGTTTCCCTTCGATTTTCACCGCGTAGAGAGGGCGATGAGATGCCAATGTGACGAGGGCATCTGTGAGCTGGATCTCTCCTCCGACCCCCGGGGACTGGTTCTCGAGGATCGCAAAGATGTCCGGAGTCAGGATATATCGTCCGATGACGGCCCACCGGCTGGGGGCTTCGGACACCCGGGGCTTTTCAACGAGGGAGTCCACACGAAAAAGCCCTTCCCGAATCTCGTGGCCCCGGACGATTCCGTAGTGGGACACATCGGACGTCGAAACTTCCTGGATGCCGATCACCGGCGCATCGAATTCACGAGCAACATCCAGAAGCTGGGCCAACGCCGGTTCTTTTCCATCGATCACCTCGTCGGCAAGAGCCACGGCAAAGGGCTCGTTCCCCACGAGGTTTCTGGCGCAGAGAACGGCATGGCCGAGGCCCAGCGACTCCTTTTGGCGCGTATAGACGATCTCCGCCATGAAGGAGATCCTCCGGACATCTTCGAGAAGTGTCATTTTGCCTTTTTCCCTCAGGACATCCTCGAGCTCGTAGGAGATGTCGAAATGGTCCTCGATCGCCCGCTTCCCCCGTCCGGTCACCATGATGATCTGGCTTACGCCCGACGCCACCGCCTCTTCCACGGTGTACTGGACCACCGGCTTGTCGACGAGAGGGAGCATCTCCTTCGGAGAGGCTTTCGTCATCGGCAGAAACCGCGTTCCATGTCCTGCCAGGGGGAACACCGCCTTCCGGAGTTCTTTCATGCCGATTCTCCTTTCATCTTCTGGGTGAAAGAGCCAATAGTTTCGGAAGCAGGGCCTCGAGGGCGGCTTCTGTATCTTTTTCGGACAAACGTCCGGAGATGATGAAATTCGCCCGACTGAGACGGTCCTGGCGGCCCATCTGGGCGCCGATCCGGCGTTCCGCTTCCTCCGCTGTGAGGCCGGAGCGTTTCATGAGACGGTCCTTCTGGAGGGATTCGGGGGCGTCCACCACGATAACGGCATCCATCTCCTTTTCAAGTCCGCGTTCAAAGAGCAAAGGAACTTCATAGACTACCAGAGGACTGTCCGCATGGAGCGATTTTTGCCTCAGAAACTCGGCGTGAACCCGCGGGTGAATGATGGCCTCGAGCTGGCGGCGCTTTTTCTCATCGGAAAAGACGATCCTCCCCAGGGCGGCCCGATCGATCTCCCCGTGGAGAAGCACCTCGGGAAATAGGCGGACGACCTCGGAAAACCCCTCGCTGCCGGGGCGCACAACCTCGCGGGCCAGCATGTCGGCATCGATCACCGGGATACCGCGGCGCCGCAACAGTTCCCCGGCAAACGTCTTTCCCGAGGCGATCCCCCCTGTCAGCCCGATGACGATCACGCCACCGATCCCTGTTCCTCGCCCTGGCTTTTCCGGAGTTTTTCGAAATATCGCCGGGCGGCTTGTCCCTCGATTCCGACCATCATGGCGGCAAAGATAAGACC
The DNA here is from genome assembly GCA_027314645.1 of Nitrospirota bacterium. Taxonomy (GTDB): domain Bacteria; phylum Nitrospirota; class Leptospirillia; order Leptospirillales; family Leptospirillaceae; genus UBA4572. The sequence goes on along the minus strand of DAHVAL010000033.1, from coordinate 10,151 downwards.
GCCCACTTCGAAGAGATGCGGTTTGAGCAGAGGATCGCCCGTGGGATCGACAAGGACCAGCAAAAGACGACCCAGCCCTCCGGCCGCCATGGCGATGGCCGATCCGAAAAGAAATCCCGCCGATCGGGCGGTCAGCCTGCGGGCCGTCACGCTCCATGTCACAAGGACAAGCAGCAACAGAAACATCGGCAGCTCCACCGAAACAAGAACGGGGCGCCGAATCGCTGCCGGAAGATCCAGAAACCGGTTCCCCAGCCAGTATTCATCAATCAGGCCGGGGATCGCAAAAAGCCACAGGGTGAACTTGGTACGAAAAGGCATCGTCACGGCTTGTTTTCTCCTGGGGGCAACGCGGTTCCGGAAGCGGGAGCCACGGGACTTGACGGGGAAGGCTGGGACAGAAGAGGACGGCCGGAGTCTCCCGGCTTGATGAGTCCCGCCTTCTCTTTTTTCGCCCGGTCGATGATCTGCTGGAAGAAGGCCCGCTGACGCGTCTTGGGGTCGAGCGTCAGTCCCTTTTCGAAATATGGCTGGGCATCCATGGCCGTTCCTCTCGTCCAAAGAATGGACCCCAAGGCAAAATAGGCCGGGGCAAAGGTCGGATCGAGATCGATGGCCTTTTTCAATTCCGCGATGGACCCATCCACCTGCTTCACGACCCGATAAAGCATCCCCAGCTTGTAATGGGCCACTCCTAGAGTGGGATATTTGGCGGCCACGGATTTGTAGTCGTCAAGCGCGTCCTTGTAGTGACCCGAGGCCAGGGCCTTGTCTCCGTCTGTAAAGGGATACGCGATGACCACCGGCTCGGCCTTCTTATAGAAGTAGCCCATGTATCCCACGATATAGACGGCAAAGGCCACCCACCCCACCTTGGCCCAGAACCGGATCTTGGTCTCCTGGGGTGTCCCCCGGGCCTTCCTCAAAACATAGGCCGTTCCAGCCAAGGCGAACACAAACGCCACGAGAATGGTCATGACGGCCATTCCGAGGAGCGGGAGATTCATATTGTCGAGGATCGGGCGGGTGTTCATCAGGCATCTCCTAGAAGTGAATTCATACGGGGTGGGCTTCCACCCAATCCCGTCCCGTTCCCAGCCGAACAACGAGGGGAACGGACAGTGTCACGGCGTTTTCCATCGCATCCCGGACCGCTCCGGAAATCCTGTCGAGCTCCTCGTCCGGAACTTCCAAAAGGAGTTCATCATGGACCTGGATCAGCAGTCTCGCACGGGTCCTCAGTTGTCCCAATCGCCCGGAAAGATTCACCATCGCCTTCTTGATCAGATCTGCGGCGGACCCCTGCAGGACGGAGTTCACCGCCATTCTCTCCCCATATTCGTGGATCCGCCGATTGTCCGAAAGAATTTCGGGGATCGGACGAATGCGCCCCAGGAGGGTGGTGATCCGACCCGTTTTTTGCGCGTTGGCCCGGATCTGATCAAAATAGGGACCGACATGTTCGTACACCTTGAAATAGCGCTCGATGATTTCCTGGGCCTCGGTGGGAAGGATCCCCAAATCCTGCGCCAGGCTGAAGGAAGACATTCCGTAGAGGATTCCGAAGTTGAGGGTCTTGGCCCTTCGCCGCGTTTCAGGGGTCACCGGATCCCCAAAGAGAAGCAGAGCGGTGCGGGCGTGAATGTCCTGATTGTCCGCAAAAGCCTGAAGAAGAAAGCGGTCCTGACTCAAATGGGCCAGGAGCCGAAGCTCGATCTGGGAATAGTCCGCCGACAGGAGACGACTTCCCTCGGGAGCCACAAAGCATCGCCGGATCAAGAGCCCCAGATCCGTCTTTGCAGGAATGTTCTGAAGATTCGGGCCTGAGGAGGAGAGGCGACCGGTCGCCGCCACCGTCTGGTTGAACTGGCCATGGAGTCTCCCATCCCCTCCCCTCCCTTCCTCCATGGGAACCAGATAGGTCGAAAGAAACTTCCGGAGCTGCCGGTACTGCATAATGAGCCCCGGCAAGGGATGAAGAGCCGACAGGGACTGGAGCGCCTCCTCATCGGTGGAGGGGGCCCCCCCTTTCTTCGTCCCCTTTTTGGCGACCGGAAGTTTAAGCCGGTCGAACAGCACCTCCCCCACCTGTTTGGGAGAGAGGATTGCAAAGGGCCCTCCGGCCATGCGGTAGATCTCCTGTTCCAGAGTGCCGATTTTATCTTCGATGGTTGTCCGGACCTCGGCGATGCGGGGACCGCTGACCAGGACCCCCGCCCGTTCCATGGCGACAAGAATTCGGGCCACGGGAATTTCCAGGTCTTCGAGAAGCGGACGAAGAGAAAGGGCGTCGATCCCCTCCTCGAGCTTTCCAAGCATCGCAGAGACGAGGGATTCCTTGGCTTCGGGCGTATGCGGATCGCCGGGGACGAACAGCTGATCCTTGAGGGCTCCCAGACTGTAGTCCCGGCGGCCGGGATCCAGAAGATACCCTGCAAGCTCCATATCGAAGGAAGGAAGACGATCCCTTCCGAAATCCGGACACGCCCGGAGGAGCCCCGTCAGGCTCGATACCCAGCACCGTTCGTCGGCATCGACAAGGGTTTGGGCCGCCCCGCAAAACCCTTCAGACTCCTCCCAGCGCCACCGCGTGTTATCCCACGTCCCCCATCCCCACCGTTGGTCGAACACCACCCCGCTCCGGACGGGAGGATCGGAGTCATGGCCGAAAGGAGGGTCCCTGTCGGGGGGAGACCCTTTCGAGCCCCGTTTCATCCATTCGAGAATCCGGGAGAAGAGGGTCGCGGTTTCAAGGGTTTCCGCAAGCTGGCGAAGGGATTGCTCATCGGGGGACCCCAAGGAGAGCGCCTCCGGAGACGCATCGGTCTCGATCCCCTCGTGAAGGATGGTGACGCTCTTGTTCCGCAAAATCAAATCACGGTTTTCGATGATCTTGGGCCTGAGACGCTCCGGGAAGACTTTGTCGGGATGCGCCACCAGATCTTCCACGTGCAGCCCCCCGGACAGGAGGGAGGCGGCCGTTTTCGGACCGATGCCGGACACGCCTCCGATATTGTCCACGCTGTCCCCCGTGAGAGCCAGCAAATCCGCGATCTGGTCCGGATTGACGCCCCATTTTTCCCGAACTTCCGACGGGCCAAACAGTTTTTGGATCATGGGGTCATACACCCAAAGCCGATCGGACACGAGGGCCAAAAGGTCCTTGTCGGTCGAGAGAACAAGCACCTGGGAGCCGGGTTGCTCCATCAGCCACCGCCGCGCAAGGGTCGCGATGGTGTCGTCCGCCTCGTAGCCGTCGACAAAAAGGAGCGGAATCCCCAGCCCCTTGATCAGAGTTTCGATAAACGGGATCTGCTGGACCAGATCATCGGGAGGGGGGGTTCGATTGGCTTTAAGTTCGGGAAGGATTTCCGTCCGGACATTGCCGGTACGGCTTTCGAAGACGACCGCCAGATAATGGGGATCGAACATGTTCAGAAGGGACAGGAGCATGTTCCCGAAAACGGTGAACGCCCCCGTGGGAACCCCTGAGCGGGACACAAAGTTGACCCGGCTGTAATAAGCCCTGAAGATATATCCGAATCCGTCCAAAAGAATGAGGGTGCGCTCCGGAAGGGAACGCACCCATTCAGGAGAGGACGGCTTGCCTTTGGTCTTTTTGGGGGCAGCCGTGGGACAATCCTTTCATTTAAATGGGAGGGAGTCGGAGAAAGCAACGGTCGTCCCCTCCGCCGGAAGGGACGACTCTCTAGGGGACAAGCTTCGGAGTTACCGTGGTGCGCCATTCGGATTGACGAGGAGTATTGCCCCTGACAATATCGAAAAAAAGGCCTTGAAGCCGCTGGGTCACCGGACCGGGCTTTCCGGAGCCAATGGGACGGTTGTCGATTTCCCGGATCGGAGTCAGCTCCGCGGCGGTTCCGGTAAAAAAGGCCTCGTCCGCCAGATAAAGGTCATCTCTCGTCAGGCTTTCTTCGACCACAGGAATCCCTTCTTCGTGAGCCAGCGTCATCACGGAATGACGGGTGATTCCATCAAGGACCGACCGGAGCGGCGGGGTCTTGAGAACTCCATTTTTCACGATGAAGATGTTTTCCCCCGGTCCTTCGGCCACCATTCCGTCACCGTCAAGAAGGATGGCTTCGTCGTATCCGGCGCCCTTGACCTCCCATTTTGCAAGTTGGGAATTGACGTAATGGGCAGAGACTTTCGCCCTGGCCAAGAAATTGTTGACTCCGAAACGGGCATAGGAACTCACCTTCGCCCGAATTCCCTGGGAGAGCCCGTCCTCCCCGAGGTAGGTCCCCCATTCCCACGCCGAAATCGACAACCGGATGGGGTTCGATTTGGCATAAATCCCCATGTCTCCGGACCCGATGAAGATGATCGGCCGGATATAGCAGGCTTCAAGGCCGTTTTCCGCCACAACCCTGCAGGTGGCGTCCATCACCTCCTTGACGGAGAGGGCCGTGGTCATCTGCATCACGCGGGCCGAGTTCAGGAGGCGCTCGGTATGCTCCTTGAGCCGAAAAATGTGGGTCCCGTCCTTCCCTTTGTAAGCCCGAACGCCCTCAAATACAGCCATTCCGTAATGGAGAGAATGGGTGAGCACATGGACATTGGCCTCCCGCCAGGGAACCATTTTATCGTCCATCCAAATCCAGCGGCTTTCCTTAAGCATTCGGGCTCCTCGGAGTTAAGGAAGGGGCGAGATCACTCTTCGCCCCTAAAGATTTCCAAAAGTCTCAAAAGACTGACAAACAGGTTGAACACATCCAGATAGAGGGACACCACCGCCATGATCGGCGTCAATTCTTCTTCGTTGGACTCCAGAATGCGGCTGGTGTCGAAGAGAATCAATCCTGAAAAGAGCAGGGAGGCGACCCCCGAGACCACCGCCTGAAAGATCGGCGGATGGAAAAAGATCTGGACCACCGACAGAATCACCACAAGAATCAGCCCCGTAAAGAGAAAGCTTCCCATGAAGGAGAAACTCTTTCCGGAGACAATGGCATAGAGGGTCAACGCGAAAAAGATGGCCATCGTCAGGAAAAGGGCGTCTGATAGCACGGCGGCCCCGCTTGGCGTCCTCAAAAGGGCGAAGAGGATCGGCCCGAGGGAGGCGCCCATCAAGGCAGCGAAAAGGGTGGTGACGATCAGGTTGAGGCCGGGAATCTTCTGGACGGCCATGAGGAGAAAGAGGGTCCCGAACATGGCGATGGCCAGGATGATCGGATGCGGCCCGACGACCTGAAGGCCCTTCCCCATTCCCCACAACGCCCCGACTCCGGAGGCGAGGAACATGAACGCCAGAAGGCCGTAGACCTTCATCATGAATCGATTCAAGGAAGCGGCAGACCGTCGTCCTTCGACGACAGGACCGCTGAACATTGCCGGATTCATCAATACTCCTTTCAACGGGTTCTGAATCGATCCCGTTCCTGTCAGATCCAGAGATACGAAACCGGGACGATTGTCTCCTCGGTCCCGGTCAACGCATCCCACTGTTTTTATGCTTTCAATTTTAAGGGTTCGGACGCCCTAAAATCAAGAAAGGTCGTTTTTCCAAGCCTTCTTTGTCCCTTACTCCGCCATCCTTTGAACCTTGAAGCCCCCCGTGATAGAATAAAAAAGAGCAATACCTACGATAACTTAACATATGATTACATTCTGGCAGGTTCTTGGATATTTCATCCGGGCCAAGGGCGGTCTTCGAAAGGAGGTACCATGAGATCTCTCCTCGCACTTAAAAAAGCGTGCCTGATGGCAGTGTTCCTGATCCCGCCGCTGATGGGGTTATCGGGATGCGGGGCAACCTCAGGGCTTTACGGCCCCGCCTATGTCCCCCAATGCACATGCTGCTGTGGAGGAGGATATGCCCCCTACTCTTACCATCAAAGCAACCATTCCTCGCTCGCAGGCGCCCCGCTGGCGACCACCATGCTCCACGACACGAAAGGACCGATGACGGACACATCCTCAAACGGGAAATCCGTCCGCCAACGCGGGAAGGCCCATCGCTAGCGCCCTCCGAGGAACCGGGGAACGAATGTCTCATCCGGCGCTCCCCCGGAACGGTCAGTCCAACCAACCAAAAACCTTGAACCTTGAACAGGGAGGGTCCATTGAATAAACGTTCTGCACGCCAGATTATTCTTGCCGCCATGATTGGAGTGGTTTTCGCCGTGGGAGGATGCACATCGAACGGAGCCATCGGTCTTCTCTCGAACAGTGAAACCGAAGCGGACCTGGGCCCCCATGACCCGCATACCTTTCACCGGGTCGGTGACCAGATCCAAGGAACCGCCTGCCGTCATTTCATCCTCGGCCTGATCCCATGGGGAGATTCCGATGTGGAAAGCGCGATGCGGGACGCCTTCAAAAAAAATCCCTCCCTCCATGCCGACGGGTTGGTGCATGTGACGACGGCGACGTCCCTTTACAATTTTTTTCCCCTTTATAACGTCTATACCCTCACATGCACGACCGTTCGGGGAGTTCCCGTGCGGTTCGACCATTCCCCGGAAAAGGTCAGAAAGGGCGGAAAGAACTCGGCACTCGGGACACCGTCTCCCGCCTCCTGACATGGACCTCCACATTCACGGTGAGCCATGGTAGACTGAGGGCGGTTTTGCCTGCGAACCACCTTCCAAGGAGACACGGTGACCAACGATCAATTGCGGGTCTTTCTCAAGGTGTCCGAATATCAGAGCTTCACCGAGGCAGGCGAGGCTCTTTTTCTCACCCAACCGGCCATCAGCCTCCAGATCAAAACTCTCGAGAAGGATCTGGGGGTCGCACTCTTTGAACGGACAGGGAAGAAGATCCTTCTGACGGAAGCCGGCCGGCGCCTTCTTCCATTGGCGGGCTCCATCACCCATGCCATGGACGAAGCCAGGGAGGTGGTTCGACCCTTCGCAGATGGGCCTCAGGGACATCTGAGGCTCGGGGCCTCAATGACCATCGGCACCTATCTCCTCCCAAAGGTCCTCGCGCTCTTCCGCCAGGAACACCCGCGCATCACCCAAAGCCTTGTGGTGAGAAACACGCACCAGATCCTCCACGAGCTCAAGACCTCGGAAATCGATCTTGGGCTCATCGAAGGAGAGCCGACGAAAACCCAAGAGCTTCTCCTTGACCGCTCCTTCCTGCAACACGACCGCCTGGTTCTCATTGATTCGGTGGCGACCCCCAAAATCACGGGCGAAGAACCGGTGCCCCTGAGCCTCCTTCGCACCCTTCCGGTCATCGGCCGGGAACCCGGATCCGGAACGCGGCAGGTGATCGAAACGGAATTGATGGAGAAGGGATTTCCTCCCGACTTCCTCTCTCTGTCGATGGTGGTGGACAACCCCGAAGTCATCAAGGCTCTCGTAGGCATGGGAGCCGGAGTCGCTTTCATCTCCGCTCTCTCCATCCTCCCCGAAGAGGCGGCCACCATCCGAACGGTTCCGGTAAAAGACTTTCAGCCGGTCAGGGATCTCTGGATCTTCATCCCCCGCCGGAAGCTCTCCCCCTCCGCCGATTCCTTTCTCGAAATCCTGTTCAGGGAAACGCGGGATCACGCCAAGTCGAGCCTCTAGCTTTCCGGCGGGGTCTTGCAACACCGGCACGATCCTCATCGATCCTAGGGGTATGCGAGGGACTTTTTCCACCGGGAGTCCCCCACCGGCCCTGTGAGGGTGCCCGAATCAGGGAACGGATCCATGAAAAAACTGGGGGACCGGGGCTTTCCACGAACGGACTTCGATCGGCCGGTTTTTCCCCTTGAGCGGTCCGGGCTATTCCCCAATCGGGGGATAATCCGACGGGTTTGCCTCGGTCCAGAGGAGAATATACCGCCCCTTGAGCAAAAGGTATCGCGGCCCTTTGGGCTGCCCGGGAAAGTGGAGGATCCCGTCCGGCTCGCCCACCGCGGTTAAAAGATGGCCGGGACCGATGTCGACCGTCAGGTCTCTTTTCTCTCCCAACACGACGAAGAAACTCCTTCTCCGTTGGGAAATATGGGTCTTCGGCGTGGGAAAACTGTTGATGCGGTGTGAAGGGACCACCAGGATAAAGGCGGTAGTGATGTCGGGCACAAACACGATCTTGCTTTTGGGAGGCTGGGGGTAGGAATCCTCCGTCAATTTCATGGCCCGAACCAGGAAATAACGGCCGACGGGAGTATCCACCCGTCGCAGGACCTGCCCGCCAAGGATGGTTAGCCTCCTGTCCGTCCGATTTCGATGGAGCAGGTTGGACGGCAAATCCCCCGAAGGCTGTTTTGTGACGACGACCGTCGGCTGTTCGGGATATTCGCTCTCGCAGCCTGCCGCGAGCAAAAGAATTGTCGCGGGGGCGATCACACACACGAGAGCGGCCATCCTTGCCAATCTGCCGAAGACCGTTGTCCCCACCATTTTGCCGCCCGCTGCTGTCCCTTCGCTCGTCTTCATGAGTGTTTCAGGACTCCTTTCACGACATATGGGGCTTTCGGTTTCCCCTTGATCCTGCCAAGAGATTTGTTGCGGCCTCCCGCCCCTTCTTGGGACAAAAGCCTGACTCCATTTCCATCAAAACTTACAAAATCCTCTCCAAAACATTATACATGATCCCTCCTCAGAGCCTTCAATGGTCGCAAGGCCAAGGCTCCTCCGAATCCGGTAGCCCCCATATCCAGCACTTCTCCGGGGGAAGAGGATTTCTCCTCCCCCGGAGGGGGGGACTTCGGTGGGGAGGCCTCCCTGGCCGGCCCTCCGGATTTGACCCTGGTCACCCTTCGCAAGAGCCGCCATACGATCTTGGGGAAAGGGCGCGTCTTTGCTGTACTGGTCCGACCACACGTCCATGTCAGGAACGGCATCCGGGCCTCCCTCAAACGGACGTGGATCTCACCCGCCGGATTCGGTCCTCAGAGTGCTTCCCGGAAGCAACTTCTTTAAGATCCTTGCCAGATGCTCCCTGACCAGGGAGACCGGAAGGGGGCAAACCCCGTCCTGTCCGTGTATTTCTCATCCTGGCCCTTGGTCAGCACCCAGAGCATCAGATTTTTGACGTCGTCCATCGTCTGGTCCGGGAGGGTCGTACTCACCATCCAGAACTCAAAGTTGGCATCGGGATAGACGTCCCTTCCGTGAAGCTTCCAGACAATCGAGCGATTGAACGCGTCGGGAAATGTCTGATCATGAATCGCCGCCTTGCCTGCAGCCTGAATGGTCTTGACCGAACCGACCACATAAGAGCCGTCACGATTTTTCAAGGCCATGGATCGGAGATGATATTGATTGATCCACCCGAGACCGACATACCCGATCGAACCGGGGGTCGTCATGACAGCTGCCACCACGTCGTCGGACCCGTCATAGCCCGATCCCACCGGCCAAGCGTGGGAACGGTTCCGTCCGATGGTCTTTTCCCAGGCGCGGGATGTTTGGACAAGATAGTCGGTAAACACAAAGGTGGTTCCGGAGGCATCGCCCCGGTGGATGACCTTCAGGGGAAGGTGGGGGAATCTCACGCCGGGGTTGATCGCGTGAATCTCCTCATCGTCCCAGAATCGGATCCGGCCCAGAAAGATTTTGGCCAGCGTCGGCCCGTCCATTCGCAACACGCGTGAAGGGCTCATCCCGGGAATGTTGTAAATGACTTGGGCATCTTCCAGGGCAACAGGGATCGAACGCAAGGATGGATAGTGCTTCATAAGATTTCCGGTCAGGGCGTCGGAGGCCCCGATGGTCACATTCCCGTTGGCCGCGTTGAATATTCCGGAACCCGAGCCGGTCGACGCGACCGAGATATGAATCGTGGGGTGGGTCCTCATATAGGCGTGTGACCAAACTTTTTCGAGAGGATAGAGCATGCTTGACCCAGCAATCGACAGATCGGCGGCCAACCCGTCTTCGGCATGAATAAAGGCCGTCAAGAGAAAAAGGATGATCGTTGCAGGGAGGCTGAGGGCAATGTTCACTGATGGCCCCTTTCACGGGTAGGGGGAAGATCCTTCGGAGAATCCGGACTCTATTTTCTCCGAAGGAGGGGCCGCGGACAATCGTCCACGATCGCACAACCCATCGATCTTAAAAGCAACGGGTCTTCACGCTCGGAGGCGATTTTCAATGCCGTCAAGGGGGAATTCCCTCGATCACAAATCCATTGTGTTTGTCCGATTCGCTTCTAAAGTGCCAAGTCTTGGCAATCTTTGACTATGT
>DAHVAL010000032.1 GCA_027314645.1 Nitrospirota bacterium | reverse complement strand
GTGGCTATACCGGAGGGGTTCCACCCGTTCCCATCCCGAACACGGCCGTTAAGCCCTCCAGGGCCCATGATACTGCAACCGCGAGGTTGTGGGAAAGTCGGTCGCTGCCGGACTCCTTTTCTCTCTCTTCCCGTTTTCTTCCCCCACTCCCGTGGGGGTTTTTTTTAGATTCGCGAACCATGTCTGAAGGGGCCCGCGTGTCGCGACATCGACAAGTCCTCATTCCACTCTTTCTCTTTCTTGTCTCATGCTCCCCCCATTTCCATTCTTTGGCGCGCTACGATTCTTCCAATCTCGTGCTGGCGCTTCCGGATGACCCCGCGACGCTTGATTGGAACAAGGCGACCGACGGAAATTCCTTTGAAGTCATTACGAACCTGATGGAAGGGTTGACCCGATTTGATCGGCATCAGAATGTCGTCGGGGCGGACGCAGATTCCTGGTCTTCGGATAAGACGGCCACCCATTTTGTCTTTCACATACGGGAGACGGCAAAATGGAGCGACGGGCGTCCCGTCCTGGCGAGTGACTACCGGGATTCATTCCTCCGGCTTCTCGACCCACATACGGCTTCTCCCTATGCCTACTATCTCTTCGATATCATCAATGCCGAATGTTTTGATGAAGGACGGTGTGCCGCCTCTTCGGTGGGTGTCCGGGTCCTTTCTCCCCACCGGATCGCGGTTGATCTCACCCATCCGATGAGAAGCTTTCCATCGCTGCTCACCAATGCGATTACCGATCCGGTCCGGCTGGATCTGATCAGTAAAGATCCTTCTCACTGGACCGATCCGGGAGTCTTTGTCGGGAATGGCCTGTTTTCCCTGACCGCATGGCATCACGACGCCTATCTTATCCTTCGAAGAACCAATCCAGACCTCAGCCATCCCAAAAGGATCTCGACCATCACGTTCTTGATCATTCCTGAACCTGTGACCCAGCTGACCCTCTATGAGCAGCATCGATTGGATATCGAAGGGATCCCCTCCTTTTATATCAAGAAATACCAGAACAGTCCCGAACTCCGGCGGATTCGCCAGTTGAGCACCATCTATTACAGCATGAATATCCGCCGCACACCGTTCGAGAACATTCATGTCAGGCGGGCGTTCGCTCTCTCGGTAGACCGGAAAAGACTCGAACGAATCTTTCTTTCGGCCCTTCCTTCCCTTTCTTCATTTATTCCAAGGGGGCTCTCCGGATACGACCCCGATGCCGCTTATCCGCTTGACGTGGCGAGAGCGCGCCGGGAATTGGCCTTGGGCGGGTATCCGGATGGACGGGGGTTCCCTTCGGTCAGCCTTGTGTTTCCTGAAGGAACCCAAAGCCGAATCCTTGCGACCTTTATGCAACAAACCTTCCGGGTTGTCCTCGGGGTGAGAATCAGTCTTCGATCGATGGAATGGAAAGCCTTTCTTGCGGGTCTCGACTCCCATACTCCGGCCATCTATCAGTCAGGATGGATTGCCGATTATCCCGACGCCATGACCTTCCTTTCGCTCATGCGGACAGGCTCGGGGAACAACCGGACAGGCTGGTCTGACCCGGAATTCGACCGATTGTTGGATCGGGCGCAGGATTCCGAAGAGCCTCTTAAGGGGGAATTGTACGGCAAGGCCCAGAAGCTTCTCTTGAGAAAGGCTGTCGTTGCGATCCCGCTGTCCCAGGGAATTTCGAATATTCTGGTCCCTTCATTCATCAGAGGGTATTGGCATAATGCCATGGGAATGGACTCTTTAGGGGCCGTCGAAAAACTAACGAAGAAAACTCCAATGTGATATTCTCTTGAGGTTACCGGGCTTGAAAGAATTCCTTTCCGGGAGCGGAAAGAAAATCTGTCCAGCCTCTCATAGTGATTGGACCATTAACTTTGGTGATCGGAGTTCTGAGTGCCTTCGCTCAAATCCCTTCCTGCCTCCGAACGGTTTGAGGAAGAGGTTCGACAATTTTGTTTGACGGGGTTTTCCGCTGAAACCCTCGGACAGGACAATCCCTCTTGGGTCGATCCGTTCGTGGCGGCAGGAGTCGTGGTCTATTTTTATGAACGTAATATCTATACCCCTGTGGGCCAGAAAGAAATAGACGGCTTTCTGGCCACAGACAGGGGGTTTTTTGTGGTGGAATGCAAAAATGTGTCGGGCCAGGTGACGGGAACCCTCAATGCCTCATGGCACGTCGGAGGGGAACCGATTCTGGTCTCTGGGTCGAGCCATGCCAATCCCATCACACAAATCAAGAACAGGATCGGCCCTCTCGCCTCCTTCCTCAGGGATCGGAAGGTTCCATTCTATCTGACGGGATTGATCGTGTTCCCGAGCGATGCGGACCTTTCCAGGCTGTCGGAAAGCGGAACCCTGAGCATTCACGAACCCCCCAATAGAGACCACAGCTACATTGTCACCACGATGACCCGTATCCCGGGGATTCTCGCTCAGATGCCGCGAGAATCCGTCACCCCGGCCGATGCGGCGAAGGTCGCCAAGCTTTTGGGACTGGTCGTTCCGGATTTTGACTCGCCTGAACGGAGTTTGCGCTTTCCGGTCGGGGGATTTGAAGACCTGTCGATGGCTCAGAATGAGAGGGTGCTTGATCGGAAAATTCAGCAGAAAATCGAAACATCCGACTACCTGACGGGGGAAGAAAAGGAAAAAGACCAACGACACATGGAGTCTGCCGGAGAATTGCTTCGGCGGTCCCTCGGGCACAATGGCCGGGCCGCGCAAGAAACCCCGGGATTGATGTTCCCGCTCGTCGCCGGAGTGCTTCTCCTCGTTCTCATGCTGGGCACGGTGACCTGGTATTACCAGAATCGCAAAGAGGTCATGCTGATCCAGAAGAAGAACGAAGAACAGCTTCTTCCCGAGCTAATCGGCAAAAACCCCGAAGCGTCCCCTTATGCCCTCTTGCTTCTTTTCTATAACCAACATCCCTCCCTCCCTCCGGATAAGGAACTTCTTTCCCTGGCCTTTCCTCTCCGGACGCGGGAAAAAGCAAAAGTCGACCCGGGCTTCAAGAAAAAATTCACCGACCGGATCGATGAAGATTTGAAGCTGGTGGGAACAATATCCCGGTTTAAGGTCTCCCTTTCCGCCACACTTGTCCGTTACGATACGAACCGGGATGAATTTTTCCTGACAGGGATTCTTCCGGTACGTCTTCCGGAGAACCGGAACGAAGGGAAAGGGATGTTTCCGATGGGACAAATCGGGGTGGCTTCTCGGTTAGACTGTCCTTTTTGTGACTCACAGGTGCTTTTAAGAGACTGGCCTCTCAAGGCGAGCATTTCTCCGCGGGGAATGTTCTTTTCGTTCCCTTTTCCCCCTTCGGATGTGTCGAAGATTATTTCCCAAGCTCCCTGTCCCGGGTGTGGGGTTCCGGTTCATGTGAATCTATGGGTCGAGCCGCAGGCTGTTGATGCCGGGAGAACGACGACAGGCAAACCCTTTGTTTCGATGATGGGATCGGTCAAGGTCCTTTCGATCGTCCTTGATACCGATGGGAGAGAACTCTACAGGAAGAATCCTCCTTCCATATGACGGGGACCCTGCCTAGCCTTCCTTGGATTCTTTTTCAAGCTCAATGAGATGGCGATCTATTTCCGACAGAATGATGGGAGGAATCCCGGACTTCCGGTCCAGATATTTCCCAAGCATCTCCCTTTCAGACACCACCAGGAAGTAGTCCACCGCATTTTTGATTTGTGGGGAAAACAGCTGGACCTGTCCTTTTTCACCGCGCGACAGGGAAAGGGAGTACACGATTTTCAAGGAATCCTTCAAAAATTGGATTAATGGAATAAAATCGGTGTCTCCCGAAATAAGAACGGCGGCATCATAAAAGGTCATTTTTGAAATCATGTCGATCGTGATCCCGATGTCGACCCCTTTCTCACCTTCCACCGTCCCTTGATAGAGAAAAGCCCCATCACGGTCTTTCTCCCTTGTAAGTTCTTTGACCTTGTAGGGTCGAAGGACAAGCTGTCCGACATATTTGAATTCAAGAAATGACGTGCGTTTTTGAATATGATCAAAGACCTCCTCTTTTGCGCGGGCGAGCAACTCGCGTTGGTGCTGATGCCAACGTTGGGCGAGGTTTTCCACGACAGACATGGTGAGATCAGGAAATTGATCACGGTACTGGTCGATGATATCCCGTACGGCCCGGTCGTGTCGGTGGAGGGGAGTCGTGGCTTGGGTGTTATACCAGTAAACCCGGATCAGGCGATGGAGTGTGCCGGTCTGTTCCGAAATAGCTGCAATGGCCTGTCGAAAAAAATCTTCCCAAAGAAAGTGTTTTTCATCGAGTCGGTATTCAGGAAGATTATGCCCGGTCGCTTTAAATCGGAATTTCTGGAGGTCTTTTTTGAAGTTCTGACCATCGATAAAAATCACCGTTTTAAGCATGTCCATGGAGGGTTCTCCGTTTGGTGCGGGTCCAAATTTATGGGCGGAAGAGACGGCCGGGAGGATGGGGGTCCGCGGAAGGACTTGTAGAGTCTGGAAATGAAAGAGCCCCTAAACGGGGCTCCCGATAAACTGAGTAAGCGGACATTTTGTCCGGAAGAAATATTAGCAAGGCGAATTTCCAGGTGTCAAGAAGAGAGATTTTTGGAGGGATTGACGGAATGAACCCCGCGGGAAATCGCCACCGATGGACCATCATTCGTTTGACGGTCCTTTTTTTCGACGGCATCAATGGGATCCGATGAGGGAAGGGGGATGGTCGACTCGGATCTGATCAACCAGCCATTCCGTCAGATCCCGGGCTGAGGAATTGCCGGGGCCATTTTTATGAAATTGTGCATGGGAATCGATCCCTGATTTATTGTCATTGGGGACATTGGAAAGAAATTCGGTCAAGGGACACTGGTTGAGAGAGGGGAGAGGCATGTTGGGAGGGAGGGAATGTCCCCAGCGATGAAAAGAGAGCGCGCCAAGATACGTGGTGATGGTTCCTGGAGAGAACCCCTTTTGTAACGTTTTGCTCCATTCGAGGATTTGGTCGGCAGGCATGGGGCGCGCCAGAGCGTATCCTTGTCCGAAGGAAGCCCCGAGAATGGTGGCCGCTTCCACCATAGCAAGATCTTCGAGACCTTCGACAACCACCACCCGCTCAAAATCTTGTCCCATGCGGATGATCGTTCCTATCATGCTGAGGGTATGCAAGGGGGCCACATAGATTCGCGTGAGAAGCCCTTGATCCACCTTGATGTTGTCGAAGGGGATGGTTGCGAGGCGTTGAAGGCTGCTGAATCCAGACCCAAGATCATCCATGGCGAGCTTGATCCCAAGACGGATCAGACGGTCAATGGCCTCGTCTTGCGTTTTTTGATCGATTTCCCGGTTTTCCAGAAGTTCGAGAGTAAGCCTTTCAGGCCGTACTCCATGATGCAGGAGGGCTGCTTCAATCCATTTGGGACAATCAGGGTCGCGGAGGGTTCCCGGAGGAAGATTGAGGGAGACATCGAGCGAAAGACCCTGGCTATCCCACCGGGGAATCCATGAGAGGGCTTCATCAAGGCCCGATCTGAATAAACGGTCAAGCTCCGAATCCCCGAGGGAAGGAAGAAAGTTTCCCGGGGTAATGATGTTCCCATTGGGCCGGATCAGGCGAGCGAGGGCTTCAACCTTGACCGGCCGGCCCGTAGAAAGGTCGAAGACCGGTTGCATGAACATGGACAATCCGCCGGTGAAAAGCTCCCTCCGATAGCCGGTGGCCTCATCCTCCGAAATGACGCTGGCGGGTGCCTGGTAAAGCTCCAGGAGCTTTTCCCAGCGCTGCATCAAGCTCCGGACAAACTGGTTGCTCCAAGCGGATTCAAATTGATTTGGATAGGTTCCATACAACGAAAGGACCGCGACCGGGGTTCCCTCAGGATTTCTGATCGGGATCGACACGGCTGAACGAATTCCGAGTGGGCGGATAATATCTCGCCAGTGGGTGACCCGGGGATCTTTCTGATAATTGGAGACCCGTTGAATGGAAAGGCTCCGCCACGCATGAGCAATTAAATCTTTTCCTTGTGGAGAATTCGGATCGACAACGGCTTCGTACGCCGGATTCCGCATGATGGAAGCTCCTTCCTGCCCCTTGGGTCCCGCGCTTTCTTCAATGATGAAGGTGCCGCTGGCATTGAGGCGCATCAGGAATACGCAGGAAATGGAAGGTAATCTTCCAAGAAGTTCGACTTCCCCCCTTCGAACGTCTGCCCAGAGGTCCCCTTGGGGAGGAAGGGGAGAAGAAAGTGCGGCAAGGTATTCTCCAGTTAATTCAATTCCTGAGCGCAACTCTTCCTGGAGATCATCTTGAAGCCTGATTTCATTGGCAAGAATGAGTCGATACCGGTCCCGTGCGGTCAGAAAGGTTTGATTTAAATGATCCGCCAGGAGCCTCCGGTAAAGAGCCATTGATTGTGTAATCATGGCCCCGTTTACGCCAATGAGCGCATGGGCGCGACCGATTTTATGGGCCTGTTCGAGGATTTGAATTTTGGAGGTCTCGGGAGACAGCAAAAATCGAAGATGATGGGCCTGGAGTGAGGCAAGTGTCTGCAGCTCCTCTTCATCCTGATCCCCGAGGATTTTCTTTTGATCCATATCCTGTTCGATCTGGGCAAAAAAGGCCTCCACAAATTCGATGATCACGGTTTCGATGTGGGCCTGGTGGCGTTTAAGAATTTCCCTGGTTTCCGGAGAATACGCGTCAACGGATGTTTCGGACGTTGACGGGATAGAAAGATTGGTTCCGAAGGACCACCATTGGGATGATCGTCCCCCTTTGGAGGATTTCGCCTGATAAAGCGCCGCATCGGCTTGCTTCACGAGCGTATTGGCGTCCTCCCCGTTTGACGGGAAGAGCGCAATCCCCATGCTGAGGGTGACTTTGATGGTTTCTCCATTGGTCAACGTATATAGGGAGTCGGTCGTTTGTTGGATTCTGTTCAGGACATGGGTCAATTGGCTGGTGGTCTTTTCGATCGAAAGGTCCTCGATCAACAGCCCAAATTCGTCATTCCCAAGCCGGGCGACAAAATCGCTTCCTCTGATCTCCCCCCGAAGACGTTTGGCGATCTCTCCTAGGACGATATCCCCATTGCTGGGGCCGTATCGATCATTGATCAATTTGAAATCGTTGAGATCAAGGGCGCAAACGGCAAAGACAGACCCTTTTCGCTTGGCGCGCGCCAATGCCCCATTGATGGCCCCCTCCATTCCGATGCGGTTGGGGAGTCCGGTCAAAGGGTCTTCGGTCAATCTACGCTCCATCTTTTCGGTGGCGAGATGGAGTTCCGTCGTGTCGAGCAAGACTAAGAGAACCCCGTTTCTTCCATTGTCGATGGGGGTGTGGTTGCCGGTGATATCCAGCCATAACATTGATCCGTCCTTGCGGCGGATCTTGATGCTCGATCTGAGGGGTTTTCCCGAATAGACTCTGCGGAGGAGTTCGAGAAAATCACGATAGAGCGCCGGCGGGTCATAAAGAAGATCAAAGGAAAGAAAGGAAAGTTCGGAGACCTCATACCCTGTCATCCGCCAAAAGGAGGGATTTCCTCTTGTGATCCTCCCGGACTCATCAAGGATGACGAGGGCCGCGGCGTTGGCCTCAAACAAAAATTCCGAATCCATTTCAGAATGGACGAAGGGATGGGCGGAAAGGTGGATGAAGAATTCATGGCCGATTTCCTGACATAAATATTCCGCCAGGACCGGCACAAAAGAGTTGTCCCTGCGGCGGAAGAGAGCCTGTTGCTTTCCATCGGGAAAATGGGTCTCTCCATCCCGGCGGATGGAAGTGCGACTGTCCCAAAAGGAAGCATGAGACCCTTGAAGTTCAGCGCGGGAAATTTCGAGAAGATTTAAGAAGGCATCGCTTGCTTCGAGAAGGTAACCATGATGGTCAAGGATACAAATAGGGTCAGCGACGGCTTGGAGAACAAGATCACCGTGATTTCGCAGGAGGGACAAAAGATCTCCCATCCGGTCTTGATCTATGTTGGCTTTATCATTGGCCATCGATTGTCTGCTCCCTTGAAGAGCCTGAATTCACGGTTCCCTGAGAGAAGAATGAATCTGAGCGCAAGCAGTCTGCATGAAATTGAGCAAAGATAAAATGGACCTTGTAATGAATTTCACATAAATAAAGTCAAATCGCAAGGGTCCAACTTTTAGCCCAATTGAAAGAGTAAACATATTTTTATGATTGGTGTTTATTTATGTTTGTCAAAAAATAACCTTTAACGGATCAATCTTAGATTGGTGCTTATGCACCCGTGGACTTTTCCTTGAAAGCGGGGCCATGAGTCCAACGAGGGATAAAGGGAAAAAGATTCTTCCCTTGACTACGCTGAAACCAATCCTCATTTATGTTGGAACTTCTGGATCTTCTTCCCGCACTGGGCGTCGGATACTCCGATCGAACAGGCCTGCTTAAAAAATTGGATTGTATCTTCGGGGGGAAGGAGCATGAGATTCCTTCTTTTGGTTCGATGCCCCCCTCGTTCTCTTCCGGAACGCTCAGTTCCCCCCGGGTGGACTCCGATGGAAGACCCGAGATCCCTCCCCAATAAGGACTCCGGGCTCGGTGAAACACCGTTCAAGAAGACGCGGGGATCACGTGGTGTATCCGGATGAGTATTGCCGGATCTTTCACCGCAAGAGACCCCGTTACGGCACTTTGAAACTTGCTTCCCCCGACCCAACTCAATAGAATACCCATGCGGGGGCTTCTTCCTTCTCCATCTTTGAGAGGGGCGCTGGATTGGCACAACCCTTATAAACCTCCGAAACCTTAAGGGAGGCATGAGGGACAAGGGCTCAATCCCGGGAAGGGTTTCCCAAACATCTATGAAAAGAGAGGCCGTTCTTGAGGGCGCACCAACGTGTTTTGAAAATATGGAAAGGGACACTGGGCCAGAAGGGGGCTTTTTTTCTCCTGTCCACGATTCTTGCAGGTTGCTCCTCCCTTTCTACCCCCCCAGGAGGACTTGGGGTCCCCCACCTCGAAGACCGCTCTTCCTCCCACCGCCCGCCGTGGATTGATTCTTTGGGCCAGTGGCAGAGGCAACATCCTGAGCGGGAATATTTTGTCGGCTCCACGTCCAAGGAGCCGGATCAGGAATCCGGTCGGACGGACGCCTATGAAAATGCCATGCGTTCAATTGCAGAACGGGTTGGAGAACATGCGGGCTCCCTTTATGAGCAGCAAACCTCACGCAATATGGATATGGGACACAATGGGGTCGACATGGGAATCAGGAGACGCGTTTCTTCCATCGTCTCCACTCAAGCGCAGGCAAGAATTTCCGGAGCGAGGGTCGAGGATTACTACTGGCGAAAGTATTGGGAAAAGGACAAGGAAACCGAGCCTCCTTATTCCTTCTACAAGTATCATGTTCTGGTATCGATACGGAAGGATCTCTATGAACGGCTTATCCAAAAATCTCTTTCCGGAGCTCGCGATAGGGTTCAGGATCGACGGATGAAGACCCTTTTGGATAAAATGCTGAAAAGGGAATCCCCACGCTCTCCAGAGTGAGGATGGTTCAGCAGGCAGAGAAATGGCCCTTTCCTAAGGAGTGTCTGTTGACCCTTAAGAGACCTATTGTTTCAACCTTCCTGACCTGCCTTTTCTTGTCAGCAACCGGTCAAGCAGCCATGGCAAGCGAACATTGGTATGAAACCGGTAAAATCTCCGGATACCCAACTTCCAAATACATGACGGCACTGGGTTACGGGGCCACGCTCCATCGCGCCCGCATGGAAGCCGCACGCAACCTCGCTGATCAGATCGACTCGGATATTCACTCAAAGTATGAGCAGTCGACCTCCCGGGATAATCTTTCGATCTCCAGGACGTCCCAAAGTTCATTGACGGTGAAAACCCATGCCAAGCTTTATGGGATTATCAATATAAAAGGCACATTTGTTTCGAGCCAAGGGTCATATGTGGCTTTGGTGGGAGTGAAGAGGGAGAGCCTCGTCCGATATCTCACGGGAAGAATACGCTCCCTTGAAAAGACGATCTCGCAGCTTAAGGATAATCTTGATCGGGACTCCGGGAGCATGCGGCGCATCCACGATCTGTCGGGAATTGTCCTCGCCAAGGAAAAAGCCGCCTTTTTTGATCGGGAAGTGGCCGTCGTTTCGGAAGGATCGCCGTCGGATAAATTTGATTCCCAGAAAGAAATCGACCAAATCGAGACGCTCCTATCAAGGGATATGACGGTGACGGTGTCGGTCGTCAATGCGTGCGGGAAAACTGACTCATTTGCGCGTCATGTTCGGGAGTCGATCGAGCAGAACGTGAATCGCATGGGTCTTCTCGTGGTCCCGTCGGGAGGAAAGGTCAGGATTGCCGGGCAGGTGTCTGCCTCTCCCATGAACGCGCAGTTTTCCCGCCGATACCGCTATTATATTCTTCATTATGCGCTGTCGATGTCTGCGCCGGACGGGACAGTGTGGGGATCTGTCGTCAGAGCGCAGAAAATTGCCGGACTCAACCCGGGCCAGGCCGAGCTTTTGGCATCAAGAACGGTCTCGGAAAAAGGAGTGGGTCCGCTCTTGTCCGGATTGAAAAGTCGACTTTTTATGTCTCCGGGGGATCCACAATACGTGTCCTTTCCTTCCGAGACATCTCCGGGATCGCATGGAGGTGTTCAAACGCTTCCTCCGGAAAAAATCTGTCAAGGATTTTAAGGGATTGAGTGACCGGTTCTCTGTGGATCTTGAGAGAAGAAATTGGGAGGATGGCGTATCTTCACCGGGAAGATGATTTTTTTTTATGCGGTCACCTCAGGATATTGCCATCGGCAAATTTCCTGGGTGACCAAGTTTCTCCCTGCTTGAGGGAGGCCATTGAGGAAAGGAGCTTCAATGAAAGTTAAATCCTTGTGGGTGACGATGGGTGCCATGGTCGGATTCGTTTTCGTCGTTTCGGGGTGCTCGACGCTGTCCAATATTCCAAAGGGTCCGGAGGGGTACAAAGTCGTCGCAAAGTCAGATTCGGGGGTCCCCTCCTGGATCAATGGCGTGGGCCAATGGAGCCAGGAAAAAAGCAACAAAGACGCGCAATGGTTTTCTGCAAGTTCTCCTATTGAAAACACTCTTCAAGGGGCCAAGCATGACGCGTACATAAGAGCCCAAAGAAAAGCCTCGGACAGGATCGACGATCAGAACTGGAGTCTTGTGGGAAATACGGTGAAGCGAGAACTCAATGCCGATTCCCAAACGATGATGCGGGTGAGAGAGGATACAAAGACTCAAATCCGTCAGGCCTCTCAATCATGGCTTGTTGGGGGAGAAGAGTACCAATACTATTGGCTGGAATATCAATCAAAACACTCCGACAGAGTCTCGCCGGATAAACGGACCCTTTACCGGGCGTGGGCCCTGGTCAGATACAGCATTCCCAATTGGCAATGCTCCCGCAGAAATTCGCTGAAGCTTCTTCCTATGATCGCCTCTAATTTGGGAGGGGATTTCAAGTACAAGAAATTCGATGCGGGACGCTTTAGGCAAGTGATCTCCGATATCACCGATAAGAATCTGTCTTTGATTCCAGAGAATGTCTGCACCGGAGGTTGAAGAGGGGGTGAGCCGGAGGGAGAACCCTCCGGCTTTACTCTTTACGCCTTGTATGATCGTGAATTCCTGCCAAAATTGATCCCATCCACTGAAAAATATTATTGCGGGAGATCTGTTCTCTCAGGATCCTGTTGCGGCCTCTTCTTATCGAGGGGGGTTCTAGAAGAGTCCGGGAAATGATTGCCGCAGATTCCGACGGATTGTACGGATCGATCAGCACTGCTTCCTTAAGACCTTGGGCTGCCCCGGTATAACGACTCAGAAAAAGCGTTCCCCCTTCATCTTTTTGAGCGGCGAGATATTCCTTTGCCACGAGGTTCATCCCGTCATTCGTGGAGGTGACGAGAGCCCCGGCTGCCAATCGATAGAGAGGAGCGAGGATCTTGTGCTCCACCGTCCGTTCTATCGAAATGATCGGAGCCCAGCGTCTTTTTTTCCACCGATTATTGGTGTTGATGACTTCTTCGCGCACTTTTTTCTGATACGTTTGGTAGGTCGGATGGGTGGACCGGGTCGGAGGGGCGATCTGGAGCAGCGTGATCTTTCCGATCCATCCAGGAAATTGTTGAAAGAGAGCGTCGAGAATCTGCAACCGCTTCAGAAATCCCTTGGTATAATCCATTCGGTCAACCGAGATCAAATACATCTCTTCTGGGGCAAGACCGTTTTCGGCCAGGAACATCTTGGCTTGCGATAATCCGATCGAGTCGAGGGAGAGCGTTTCGAACCTCCCTGGGTCAACCCCGATCGGATAATCTCCCACATGGATCGTCCGGGTTCCTTTTTTGATGACCTGATCGGACACTTCGATCTCATCGTTTCCCGAAAATTCTTGTCGGATCGATTCTAAAAACCGTTCTCTGTAAAGGCCGGTCTGAAATCCCAGAAGATCGTAGTCTAAAAGACCGAGAAGAAGATCTCTCCTTTCAGGAAGATAGGAAAGATAGTTCGGACTGGGCCAGGGAATGTGCCAAAAAAAAGCCATCGGGGGAAGAGAGGCCTTTCCGAATGACCGAAGAAATTTTGCGACCAGAGCGAGCTGATAGTCGTGGACCCAAAGGACGCCATTGTCTTGGGCAATCATCACCTGTGCAATTTTTTCCGAAAATTTTTTATTGACCGATTCATAATTCTTGAAGTCTTCCTTCTGCGAGCCGATCCTTCCAGGTTCTTCGTGAAAGAGAGGCCAGAGGAGGTCATTGGCAAACCGCTGATATCCTTCTGATTCCAGGGTGTTTTTCAATCCAAGACGGTAAAGGTTATAGGAGGCTGGGAAGCCTGGAAGGGAGATGGATAATTTTCTTGGTCCGGGAGAGCTTTTTAGTGACACCCAATCTCCGCCGGTTTGTAAAAGGAGTCGGTGGAGGGACTGGCTGACTCCGCCGGCAGGGTATTTGAGCTTAGGTTGGTTGAGGGGGGAAGCCTCCCGAGTTCCATCCGGATAAATGACAGGCTCTCGGTGGGTGGCCACCAAAAGCTTTTTCAATCCAAAGAGCGTTCTGAATTGTTCTGAAACAGACAGAGCCGTCCATGTTTTAGGGGGTGGTTTGGCAGGGGGTGATGAATGGGGCGTCTTGGTTTTTCGTGAGGGCAATAAAACTCTCCTTTCGCGAGGGGAAGGTATTAAATATCGACGTCAGGAAGAGACCGCCCCATAAGAGTGTCTCCGACTCTCCGGACTTTGGATGGGATTTCCTTCAGGACGGGAAGGAGGAGAATGATCCCCATAAATTCGAACACATGAAGGATTCCGTACCGGGTCGACAATTCCGGAAAGAGGGTTATGCCTGCGATGAGGCCCACAAGAAAGCCCATGCTCATGACGGTCAGAACCCTCGCGAGAAGCCGAGGAGGAGTCATATGTTGAATGAGTGTTTGTGAAAGGGGATTGATGACCGAAACGGCCGCTCCCCAAAGGGCGAAAAGGAAAAGTTCAACCGGGAATGCGGTGATCGTCGCGATCCCCAGGGAGAGGATTCCCGCAAATGAAAATCCTCCGACAATGAAGGACACAGAATTGCGAGGGTGATAAAAGGTCAGAAGGAGGGATGA
This sequence comes from Nitrospirota bacterium, assembly GCA_027314645.1. GTDB lineage: Bacteria > Nitrospirota > Leptospirillia > Leptospirillales > Leptospirillaceae > UBA4572. The sequence continues at coordinate 1,254 of DAHVAL010000032.1, read as the reverse complement.
CAGAAGCATTCCGACTCCAAAGGCTGAAACCAGGTCCCCAAACCCTTCTGCTCCCCGATTGAGGACATGGTTTGAAAGAAGAAGGAGGAGAATATTGACGGGGCCGGTCACAAAGCCGTAAAGAGCCATAAAAAGAAATGGGACCAACAAGTTCCTATGGGGCGAAAAGACAAACCCAACCCCTTCCCGGACTTCTTCGAGAATTCCTTGCTGTTGGCCCCCATGGCCGGCGGAAGCCACTTCCTTGAATGCGATGAACACAAGAAAGATGGCCGAGGCAATGAAGGTCACCCCATTGATGAGCATTTCACCGGAGGGGGACCAGAGGACAGCAAGAATTCCTCCGAGGACAGGACCGACGAGAAGCCCGATCTGGCCCGTTGTTTGCATGAGAGCATTTGCCGACAGGAGCTTTTCCCGTCCGACAATGAGGGGGATCGCACTATACAGGGCTGGACCGAACACCCCACTCATGGTTGCGATCAGGAAAATAAGAATATAAAGAAAGGGAAGAGTGAGCAGGTGGAGCCAGTAAAACAATGGAATAAAGAGGACCATTACGCCCCGGGTCACATCCACCCCGATCATGATCCATTTTTTCGAGTACCTGTCGAGCAGAACTCCATTTAGCCATCCAAAAAGCAGGGGAGGAAGCGTCTGTAAGACGCCAACGATCACCATATCCCCCACCCGATGGGTAAAAATGTACACAAACCAGAAAAGAGCCACCCGGTTTAGATTTTCTCCGATCTGGGAGACCACTTGGCCGCATAGGAGCAGGAAAAAATTTCTATCGGCGAGTAGGGCTCTTGAATGGGAGAGCTTGTCAGAAATAGAGATGGCCATCCGGGTGACTCCTTCGCGGATAAGGTTTGTATGTAAGACAAGCAAGTTTTGTGCCTTTAAAAATATCTTTCGGATCCTTGAAAATTCTATTTTTGAAGTGTCCCGTACGGTGACAGGTGGGGGTTGCACTTGTTACAAAAGGTGACGGAATCCAGGCAAAATGGCCCCATGCATCTGTGCCGGCGACTCCCATTGAGTCAAAGATGGACAGATTGACAAAAGAAACGGAGGGGGGTATAAAATGGACCCTTGTCGAAGAGGCCGGGAACTTTCCGGGAGGGAAGGGAGCGGAGGATCTTGACAGGAAGAGCCTTTTGGACTAGGATCAAAAGGTTCGCCCCGAGCCGGGATAAAAAGTCGGCATCGCGAGGCGGGATCGTTGACAACTAAATAGGAGCAATGCAGATC
>DAHVAL010000031.1 GCA_027314645.1 Nitrospirota bacterium | reverse complement strand
GGACGTGGGATCTCTTCCTGAATCCCGCGAGGGCAAGGATGGAGATCTCCATCCCGTTGTTGGTCTTTTGCGCGGAAAAGGATACCGGGGAGCCGCCCTGGCGCACCTCTTCTTCTGCCCCCGCTGTTTCAATGGGTTTTTTTTCGCCTTGTGGGGCCGAACCTTGATAAGCCGACCTTCTTTCCCCTCCATCGGGCAAGAGTTCCGGCTCTGGCCGGGGTCTCCTTGACCTTGAGTCGGCTGGCCCATGCGATTTCGGAAAGAAATACGGTGGCCCACCGGGGCCTTCTCACCCCAAAGTCTCTCCTCCTCTCAGCCTCGAATCCGACCCCTCGATAATGGTATGATAGGGTTATCCAATGCATCCATGCGAGGAAGGCTCATCTCTGCCGGTCGATTTCGATAAAGGCCCTCGCCGAAGGGGTGGAGATCTTTGAAGAAGCCAAGGTTTCAAGGAGATGGGAATCACCCTTTTCCAAGGACCCTTCGTCGCAACGTCGGCCCTCGAATCTCTCCCTCTCATCGAAAACGTGGATCTCTGAAATTGTTCCGAGCGGTGGGACGGTGTGTCCCACCCTTGTGATCGCACGAACCTGGAGTTATCGTTGCCTCTCCTTGAAAATGATCTGAATGAAGAACAGGCCCCGGCCGTCCTGGCACCCGATGGCCCGGCTCTCGTTTTAGCTGGAGCCGGATCGGGAAAGACGCGTGTTCTCACCTATCGCGCCGCGCATCTTCTTGCCAAAGGCGTTCCTCCGCCCCGCATGCTCCTCTTGACATTTACGAAGAAAGCGTCCCAAGTCATGCAGTCCCGACTGGCCCATTTGATGGGATCCAACCTGATTGTTCCCTGGTCGGGAACCTTTCATCACGTGGGATACCGGCTGATTCGGGAATTCGGCCACCGGATCGGGATCGACGGAACCCGGACCCTTCTTGATCGAGAGGACCAACGGGATCTGATCAAGGAGATTCGCGACGAGGTATGCGGCCCCGGAGCAAGTGAGGAAGGCATTCCTCCCGCGGCAACCCTTCAAGGAATCCTGAGCCTTTCCTCCAATCTCCTGAAGTCTCCGGAGGAGTTGGTCAGAAGCCGATTTCCTTGGCTGATCCCCTCGCTCCAACCCGTTTTGGAGATCAGTCTGCGATACGCCACCGCCAAATCGCTGTACCGCGTCTTGGACTTTGACGATCTCTTGATCCTCTGGTTGAGGCTGCTCGAGGAACATCCCGAGACGGGGTCGCTTCTCAGGGATCGATTTCGGCATATTCTCGTGGATGAATACCAGGACACCAATCCGCTCCAATCCAGAATTCTCGACCATCTCGCCCGGGCCTCGCGCAATCTTTTCGTCGTGGGAGACGACAGCCAAAGCATCTATTCCTTTCGCGGAGCGGAAATCGAGAATATCCTGACTTTCCAGGACCGCTATCCTGAAGCCCGCCTTTTCCGGCTCGAAAAGAACTACAGGTCCACCCCCAACATCCTGAACCTGGCAAACAAAATCATCCTTCATAACCAGCGCCAAATTCCAAAGACCCTTTACTCTCCGCGCCCCTCCGCCGATCACCCCGTGTTGGTGCGCATGTTTTCCGATGCGGACCAGTCCCGCTTTGTCCAAAGAACCATCGAGCAGCTTCTTGATCGGGGAAAGGAGCCGGGAGAAATTGCGGTTCTCTACCGGGCCCACTACCTGTCTCTTCCCCTCCAGATCGCTCTCGCGAGGGCACGCATCCCCTTCCATTTGACGAGCGGCCTGAAATTCTACGAACAAGCCCATATCAAGGATGTTTTGTCCTTTCTCCGGATTCTGGAAAACAGTCGGGACCAGGCGGCATGGAAGCGCCTCCTCCGCATGATTCCGAAGGTCGGGAGAAAAACGGCGGAGTCGGTCCTGGACCATCTGTCCAAAGAGGAGCATCCCATTCGAGCCCTCTCGGATTCCGCCTTTCTCAAGGCCTTTCGCGGAGCCGTCCGAGACGGGCTTTCCAAGGCCGGAAGCCGGCTGGGTGATCTCTTGCGCTTGAAGGAGGAAGACCCGCAGAATATCCCGCGGATCATTGTTCACATTCTCGAATCGGGGTATGAAGAGCATGTGCACGAGACCTTCGACGATCCCGATTCCAGGATCGCGGACATCCTCGCCCTTTCGGCCCAGATTCCCCCCGAAAACGACCTTTCCGGCTTTTTGGCGGAACTCGCCCTCCTCGATGCGGGGTCGGAGGACCAAGACGAGGAAGACCGCAAGAACCGCATCATCCTTTCGACAATCCATCAGGCGAAGGGACTGGAATGGGATACGGTGTTTCTTTTGTCGCTCAACGACGGAGTCTTTCCTTCGAACAAATCAAAGGACATCGAGGACCAGCTCGAAGAGGAACGCCGCCTCTTCTATGTGGCGGTTACACGCGCCCGGCACGACCTCTACCTGTGTGTTCCTTCCGTCACCGGATATGGAGGAGGATCTCCCCTCCCTCCCTCCCGATTCCTGGCGGAGATAGGACAGGAACACGTCTCGGAAAGGATTTACGACTCATGGAACGATTGAACGGGACGCCAATCCCTCCCGCGACGGGAAGCATCCTTTGGCTCTCCCCCTCGGTCGGGAGAAGACGATTCCCATGACCTCCAACAATCAATTCGTCCATCTCCATCTCCACACCCAGTACAGTCTGCTTGACGGGGCCAACAAGATCGACCCGCTCATGGAAAAATGCCGGCGTCTGGGAATGCCGGCGGTGGCCATGACCGATCATGGGAATCTTTTTGGAGCGATCGAATTTTTTAACGCCGCAAAAAAATACGGGATAAAACCCATCCTGGGATGCGAAATTTATGTCACTCCCCGCTCCCGTTTTGACCGGGAAGACCTCTATATGCCTCCCGGAGGCACTCATGCGGGCAAGAAAATCAACAATGCCTCCTTTCACTTGATCCTTCTTGCCGAAAATCGGACCGGCTATGAAAACCTTTTGAAAATTGTCTCCCTGTCCCATCTTGAAGGATTCTATTACCGCCCTCGAGCCGACTATGAGCTCCTTTACCGGCACCGGGAGGGGCTGATCGCCCTGTCAGGCTGCCTCAAGGGTCAGGTCTCCTACTTCCTGACCAGAGGGGAGCGGGACCGGGCATATGCCACCGCCGACGTCTTCAGGAACATTTTTGGACGGGAGCGCTATTTCTTCGAAATGCAGGCCAACGGACTCGAAGAACAGAAGATCGCCAACCGTGAGCTCCTTTCGCTTGCCCGGGAGATGCAGATCCCGATTGTGGCCACCAATGATTGCCATTACCTGGATCGCGAAGACGCCCTTCCCCACGACATTCTTCTCTGTCTGCAGACCGGAAAGACCCTGGACGATCCCAACCGCCTGAGGTTCGGGGCCGAAGAGTTCTACCTCAAGGCGCCCGAAGAGGTGATCGCCTCCTTCAGAGAGCTTCCCGACGCGGTGGAAAACACCCTGAAGATAGCGGAAAGGATCGATCTCTCCCTCGATCTCAAAAGCACCTACATGCCCGACTATCTCCCCAACCTTGGGGAAATATCCCTTCCGATCGATGATCTGTTCGCCCTGAAAAGCCGGGAGGGCCTGGATAAGAGGTTTCTGGAGACCAACCTGCCCGAAGACAAAAAAGATCTCTACCGGACCCGTCTCGAACGGGAAATCGGCGTGATCCGGTCGATGGGATACGCCGGGTATTTTCTGATTGTGTGGGACTTCATCAAAACCGCCAGGGAAATGGGGATTCCCGTAGGACCAGGACGGGGATCGGCCGCCGGATCTCTTGTCGCCTGGTCTCTTCGCATCACGAACATCGATCCGATCGTCTTCGGACTTCTTTTCGAGCGCTTTCTGAATCCTGAAAGAGTCAGCCTTCCGGATATTGACGTGGACTTCTGCATGAACCGCCGCGGGGAAGTGATCGAGTATGTCACCAGGAAATACGGCCCCGACAAGGTGTCCATGATCGCCACCTTCGGAACGATGGGGGCCAAGGCATCTCTTCGGGATGTGGGCCGGGTGCTGGGGATGAGTTATGCCGAAGTCGACAAGGTCGCAAAGATGGTCCCGACCGCCCTCGACATGACGCTCGAGCGGGCTCTCGAGGAAAACAAGGATTTCGGAGAGCTCCGCAGGAAGGATCCTTCGATCGACCGTCTGGTCTCCCTGTCCATGAAACTCGAAGGAATTACGCGCCATGCGTCGATCCATGCAGCAGGCATCGTGATCTCCCAGGATCCCCTTTCCAATCATGTGCCCCTCATGCGCGGGGCCAACGGGGAGACCGTGGCGCAATTTACAAAGGACGACGTGGAAAAGGTGGGACTGGTCAAATTCGACTTTCTCGGTCTCACCACCCTGACATTGATCGAAGATGCCGTTCACCGAATCAGGGTCCACACCCCCCCATTCGACATCGACCGGATTCCTTTGGACGACAGGGACACATACCGGTTTCTTTGCACCGGGAAAACCCTGGGAATCTTCCAGCTTGAGTCGCGGGGCATGACCGACCTTCTGGTCAAGCTGGCCCCTGAGCAATTTGAGGACATCATTGCCCTCTTGGCCCTTTACCGCCCCGGACCCATCAACTCCGGCATGGTGGACGACTTCATCAAACGAAAGAGAAATCCCAAGGAAATCGTCTACGAACACCCCGATATCGAACCCCTTCTGAAGGAAACCTATGGGGTCATCGTCTATCAGGAACAGGTGATGCAGATCGCCAATGTCCTGGCGGGGTTCTCGCTCGGCGACGCCGACCTTTTAAGACGCGCCATGGGAAAGAAGAAGCCGGAGGAAATGGCCAAGATGAAGGACCTGTTCATCTCCGGCGCCCTGACTCGGCGGATCCCTCAAGACAAGGCCGAGCACATCTTCGATCTCATGGCCTATTTCGCGGGGTACGGCTTCAACAAGAGCCATAGCGCCGCCTATGCCCTCATCTCCTACCAGACCGCCTTTTTAAAAGCCCACTATCCCGTCGAGTTCTGGGCGGCCCTCCTCACCAACGCCTTGAACGACACGGAAAAAATCGGCACTTTTCTTGCCGGAGCGAAAGAACTCGGAATCCGGGTTCTTTCCCCCGACATCAACGACAGTCTTTTCGACTTTACCGTTCTTCCGGAGCGGACGATCCGATTTGGCCTTGGGGCCGTGAAGAATGTCGGGAAGCAAGCGGTCGACGCCATCCTCGAGGTCCGGCAGGAGGGCGGCATGTTCGGGTCCTTCCCCGAATTCGTCAAGCGGATGGACGGACGGAAGGTCAACCGGCGCGTCTTGGAAGCCTTGGTCAAGGCAGGGGCCTTCGACAGCCTGAATGTGCGAAGGGCCGAGGCGATCGCCAACATCGACCCAATCATGGCCTGGGTCGCCGGCCTTAAAAAACCGAAAAAATCCACAATGGCCAAACTTTTCCGAGAGTTCGAACCCACCTCCGAGGAACCGGCTCCCTGGACGCCCGGGGACGAGTGGGACGAAAAAACGTTGCTTCGGGAAGAACGTGAGTCCTTGGGATTCTATCTCTCCAGGCATCCCCTCACGCCCTATGCAGATCTTCTCCTCGAACTCGACTGCCCGTCGATTTCGGATCTTGACGACATGAGCGAGGGCACCAGTGTCTCCCTTTTCGGAATCATCGCCTCCGTCAAGGAAATCAAGACAAAGAAAGGCGACCGGATGGCCCAGATTCAGCTCATGGACTTTGAAAAGACCCAGGAGATCGTCCTCTTTCCGGATATCTATACGAGCAATGCGGCATCCTTGAGCGTCCAGTCCCCGCTCCATGTCTTTGGGGTGCTGGAACGAAACGATTTCGGAACGAAGGTCCGGGCGACCCGGATCGCCTCGCTCGACCAGATCGCGGAGGTCCTGTACCGCATGATGACGATCCGCCTCAGGAGCGACGGTCTAAAGCCAGAGGATTTAGCTGACCTCAAAACCATTCTCAAAGAGTTTCCCGGACCCACCCCCTCGCTCCTTGAACTCGAAGAGGTCTCCTCCCCCAAGGGGATTCATCTGATCCCCACCCGCCTCAACGTGTCTCCGAAGGAAACCCTGGTGACCCGCCTCAAGAACCGGTTCGGACCCTATTGCGTCACCCTGCACAAGGAACTCGATCCTCTCCTGTCCGACTATCTCGTGAGCCAGAAGAGAAAGAACGGAGGCAGGCCGGCGTAGCCCACGTCATCCGGCCTCGTACCCTACCTCTTTGACGGCGGATACCAATGCTTCTCTGGACGCCGTCCCCTCGACAACGGCCTGGCCCGGCTCAAGCGAGACGCTGACAGTCACGACTCCGGGAACGTTCTTGAGAGCCTTGGTCACCGCCTGTACACAGTGCTGGCAGGTCATGCCCGTCACCTTGAGAATTGTGGCCATTGAAAAACCTCCTTTTGTGGGGACGAGCCTCATTCACCCCGATGATCCCTCTCGGTTTTCCGGCGTAAAGCGGGCGAGCCTCAGGCTGTTCCCGACGACAAACACGCTGGAGAGCCCCATGGCCGTTCCGGCCAGCATCGGATCGAGCCCGACGTTGAACATGGGTCGGAACAAACCGGCCGCCAACGGGATCAGCAATATATTGTACAGAAAGGCCCAGAGAAGATTCATCCGGATGGTCTTCATGGTGGCCTTGGAAATTTCAATGGCGGCGGGCACCTTTTCCAGACGGGACCCGACAAGGGTCACATCGGAGGACTCGATTGCAACGTCCGTTCCGGACCCCATGGCGATCCCGACGGTTGCGGCGGCAAGCGCGGGGGCGTCGTTGATGCCGTCGCCCACAAAGGCGACCTTGTGGCCGGACCGAACGAGACCAGCCACAAATCCGCCCTTTTCTTCCGGAGACACCCGGGCGTAAATCTCCGAAATGCCGACGGCCGCCCCAACCGCGTTCGCGGTATTCACACCATCCCCCGTCACCATCCCCACTCGGAGATCCTCCTTGAAAAGCCTTGATACGACGACACTTGCCTCCGGACGGACCGGATCGGCAATGCCGAAGAGAGCGGAGGCCTTCCCGTCCACGGACAAATAGACGGGCGTCAAGGCCTCTTTTTCCCATGCGTCGGACATGGCCGACAATGGGTCAACCCCGATCCCGCGTTCTTCCAGAAGGGAGCGCTGTCCCATGAGAAGGTCGTGGTCTTCCACCCGTCCTTCCGCTCCTTGTCCCGCAACAATCCAGGCCTTGTCCGGAGGAACGAGCGAAAGCCCCCGTTCTTGGGCCAGTGCGACAAAGGCCCGGGCAAGGGGATGGGTCGTGGCCGACTCAAGAGAGGCTCCCAGTCGCAGAAGGGATGCGCCGCCTTCCTCAGGAAACATCCGGACGACTTTTGGACGCCCTTCGGTCAAGGTTCCGGTCTTGTCGAAAAGGACCGCGCCGACAGAGGAAAGCCCTTCCAACGCCTCCCCCTTTCGGAAAAGAATGCCGAACGTGGCGGCACGTCCAGTCCCGACCATGACGGCAGCGGGGGTGGCCAGCCCCATCGCGCAGGGACAGGCCACGACGAGGACGGAGACCGCCGAAAGGAGGGCGGTCGTAAGAGGGTGTCCGCCTCTCCCGGCAATCATCCATCCCATGAAGGTCAGGGCCGAAATGGCCAGAACGGAGGGGGTAAAGACGGCCACCACGCGGTCCGCAAATCTCTGAACCGGCAAACGCGCCCCCTGGGCTCTTTGGACGGTGCGAATAATTTGGGCCAGCCGGGTTTCGGTACCCACCGCGACCGCTTCCATGGTCAGAAGCCCGTCGGTGTCAAGGGTTCCGCACAATACAGGCTGCCCCGGTCCTCGAAGTTCCGGAAGAGGCTCTCCCGTCATCATCGAAAGGTCGATGTGGGCCTGGCCGCTGAGAATGACGCCATCTACGGGGATTTTCTCCCCAGGACGAACACGCACACGATCTCCCGGGCGGATCTCGCGAATACTGACCGCCCGTTCCCTGTCCTCCTCGACGAGATTCACTTTGTCCGGTGCCAGTGCCAGGAGTTCTTCCACCGCCCGTCCTGTTTTCCCCTTGGCGAAGGCTTCCAAGGTTCGCCCCAACAGGATCACGGAGATCACGACCGCCGAGGAGTCGTAATAGACATGGCGCTCCGAGGACGGAAACACGGAAGGGAAGAAGGTGACGGCGGCACTGTAGAGAAAGGCGGCCCCGGTTCCGGTCACCACCAAGCTGTTCATGTCGGGCGCAAAGTGCCGGTAGGCGGCAATGCCGGGCCGGAGGAATCGTATTCCGGGTCCAAACAGGACACCGGCGGCGAGGAGAAGTTCAAGAAAATGAAGGGCAAACGGCTCGGGTCCCGGAAGGATCCCGGACACCAAGCTCCGAACCGGGGGAATCATCCCGAGGAGCAAAAGGGGAAAAGAGAGGCCAAAGGAAATCAAAAAGTCCCGCAGGATCGATCGGATCGCGCCGGACTCATCCACCCCCCGGCCTTTTTCCCCCTCGAGGAGCGTTCCTGGATGACCGGTTCGTTCAAGGGCCGACAAAAGCTTCCCGACGGTGAGATCTCCTCCAAGCCAGGAGACCGACACACGATTTCTCGCCGGGAACACCTGGACGGACAGGACGGCAGGAAAGCGGCCCAGGGCCTCGGCGATGCGGTCCTCCGAGGCTTTGTCCGTCATCGAACCCACAAAAAAATCCGCCTGTTCGGAAATTGGCGTATAACCGGCGCCCTCGACCGCCTTCATGAGGTCTGACGGCGTGGCCTGCCGTTTGTCGAAGGCAACGGAAGCCCGGGATGTCGCCAGATTGACGGATGTTTCTCTGACCCCCGGGACATGGGACAAGGCCTTTTCCACCCGAAGGGTGCATGCCGCGCAGGTCATTCCCAGCACAGGGAACTGGACGTCGCAAAAATCCGCGGACCCGTTCCCGGGGGCATCCTTCTCTTGAGGAGTCTTTTTCTGGGCACTCTGAGGGTCGTTCATGGCTCTATTGTCACTCAGATCGAATGGACCAGCAAGCGGCCATTCACGACATACGGACATCCCCGTCCGTTCGGAAGGGAACATCCCAAGGTCTTTTTGGGAGGCGGGGAAATTTTAAGGAAAGATCAACTCTTTTCGAGCCGGCAATAAAATCGTTTACCCACCCGCAGGATCTGTCCGGAGGGGGTAATTTCCGCAAGCGGTTCGGTGATGGGGAATCCGTCTAGATCCACCGCCTTTTGGGCAATCAATTGCTTGGCCTGGCTTTCGGAACGGGCGGACCCCGCCCGGACCATCACCGTGGACAGGCGAACCGGCCATGGCCCGGAGATTTTGACTGTGGGCATCTCCTCGGGAATCTCCCGCCGGGAGAATTGCCGCACGAAACGGTCCTGAGCCTCCATCGCCGGATCGATCCCATGGAACCGCGTGGTGATTTCAAGCGCGATCCGCGCCTTGGCGTCGCGAGGATGGAGGGTGGAAAGCTCATCCTCGGGAATCGCTGTGAGCAGAAGGGCGTACGATCCCATCACCGCATCCGGAATCGACATGAGCTTCCCGTACATGTCGAAGGGCTCGTCCATGATTCCCACCGCGTTTTTCAAGCTCTTGCTCATCTTCCGCTCTCCATCGAGCCCGACCAGAAGCGGAAGGGAGAGAACCACCTGGGGCTCCTGCCCGTAGGAGCGCTGAAGGTCGCGTCCCACCAGAAGGTTGAAAAGCTGGTCCGTCCCTCCCAATTCGACGTCGGCTTTGAGGGCCACCGAGTCGTAGCCTTGGATGAGAGGATAGAGCAATTCATGGAGATGGATGGGGAGTGACTGGTCCATCCGTTTTCGGAAATCCTCCCGGTCAAGAAAATGGGCCACCGTTTGTCGAGCCGCAAGGCGGACGATTCCTTCGGCGCCCAATGTCTTCATCCAGTGACTGTTGAACACCACCTCCGTCCGATCCGGATCCAGGATTCCGAAAACTTGTTCACGGTAAGTCCTGGCATTTGCGGCGATTTCATCATCGGTCAGAGGCTTCCTGAGTTCGGAGCGGCCGGTGGGATCTCCGATCATGCCGGTAAAATCACCGATCAGGAAAAGAACATGATGCCCAAGATTCTGGAACTCCCGAAGCTTCATGAGCAGGACAGCATGTCCGAGATGGAGGTCGGGAGCGGTGGGGTCGAATCCCGCCTTGACCCGGAGGGGCTTTCCAGTCCGAGCGGAGTGTTCGAGTTTTCGAAGGAGGTCCTCCGGAGCGACAAGATCCACGACTCCTCGCGATAGCCGATCGAGGGATTCTTTGGGAGAGATCTTCATGGAAGATTCCTTAACGGTGAACCCCGAAGTGCGCCGCTCCCTCTCATCGTGGGTCACTCTCTTCGAAGGGAGGTCAGGGAGGGAATCGCCATCGAAAGGTCCGCCCAGAAGTCCTCGGAAACCACAGGAATGCGGGTCGGGTCGACCATCTCCGCGTAATGGCCCTCCACCGATAACAGAGGGGTGACCTCCCTCGGGAAAGGGTCCGTTCCTGACGGGAAAACCACCAGGGGGCGGATCTCCCTTAGGATCAGGCTCTCAGGCCGGAGGAACGGGAATAGGGATTCGGCGTTCCAGCGATCCACCCACTGGGTCATCACGGCTCTCATGTCTCCTTCCCCGGTCCTCGGTGCGGAAATCCGGACCACCCTTTTCCCCCCCGCGCCTTCTGCGGACGGGAAAGTCAGAAAACTTGGCTCACCCTGATCCGATTTCAAGAGCACGCACCCCGGCCACAAGGGAGATAACTTTTCGGAATCGATGTCGCACATCGCGTCCAGGAGTGGGAGCGACGGAGCGGCCGTCAAGGAGAGAACCTTGTCGAAATATCGGTCCTTTTGACCCTCTATGGTGACGCTCCGTCCCCTTTTTTTCCACTCGAGGACGACCGGCTCGGCTCCCGCCGCCATCACCTCCACTCCGGGAAGGTCCACGACGCTTTCGGCGGGCCCGGGGAACCCTGACAAAATGCGCCCCCGGCCTTCGGTGAAATTGGAAAGGAGCCGAAAGCGTTCCGGATCCTCCGGCCGTCGCTCCGCCAAGCCGGCAAAAGGGGCCACGTCCTCCAAAATGGTCTTCCAATGGGGAAGAATCTGGGCGACGACCTTCCGATAGGAGCGGGCGAGCGTTTCCTTCTCGCGTTCAGGTTCCAGGAACCAATCGAAAAGGCGCTGCCCGAGGGAGGCCCGAAAGGATGTTTTCCGAATGCTCAGAAGAATGCCTCTGTCGAGTTCCGGGGACAAAGAGGTCTGCAAAGTAGAGAGGTCGGGGAAAAAGCGGCCCTCTTCTTCAGGAGAGGCGGGGACAGTCAGCCGGCAGCCCACAAGTCGATGGACATCCCCCATGTAAAGAAGAAGAGGAAGGGCCGGATCGGTGGAGGCCTCCTCGGCTCCCAGATGACAGCCGCTCTGTTCTTCGAGCAGGGACACCACCCCTTCCCTCCCTCCCAGAAAAAGGGTCGGCCAATCCGGAGACGAATCGACAAGCAAGGTCGGTTCATACCCCCTGACCATGGCTAAACGCGCCGCAAGAATCGCGACCGGTCCCCGGCCAACGATCAGGAGTTTCGGAGCGGCCATCGGTCAGCCGATGATTTCAGTGGTGGAAAAGAAATAAGGGATTTCAAAGCGCGCCGTTTCAGGCGAATCAGACCCGTGAACCGCATTTGATTCGATCGATTCCCCATAGAGGGCCCGAAGGGTGTCCTTGTCGGCTTTTGCTGGATCGGTCGCCCCCATGAGCTTGCGATGGGCCAGAATGGCGTTGTCTTTTTCGAGCACGACAAGGACGACCGGCCCGCCGACCATGAAATTGACCAGACTTCCGAAGAAAGGGCGCTCCCGGTGAACCGCATAGAATCCCTCTGCTTCGGTCTTCGACAACAGACGCATTTTGAGAGCCCGGACCCGGAACCCTTCCTTTTCATAGCGCGCCAGGATAGATCCCGCGTATTTTTTCCGTACGGCATCCGGTTTGACGATTGCCAGGGTCTGTTCCAGCATGCAAGAGGCTCCTTCAATTATAGAGTAAGTCTTTCCGGATCTTCGTGATCCTGTCAGCGATTTGAGCCGAATGTCTCGGAAGAGGTCCGAACCGGAACCTCCCGAACATGGAGAGCGGATCATTTCTTTCAAAAATACTGCATTTTAGCAATTTTCGAACAACGATTCAATTATTGGGGTCCCGGATTCAAAGACCGATCCCTGCTCAAGGAACCCGAGAACTGTTCGAGGCTTTTTTGAGCCTCTCCCTCGTCGACTCTTTCGCCTCAAGCGTTGTGTCCGGCACACTCCGCCGACACGTTTCCGACGCCCTCCTCTGTCGCGATTTTGATCCCGATCGGACGATTGTACACCCCTTGATATCCAGGAGGAAAAACGGCCGATCTTTTTTCCGGCGCCCCTGTCCCAAGATCGAGATCCATCGATTCGATTGACAACCTTTAGCTCCCCGCCTAGAATTTGACGAGGCGCCGGTTGACTTCGCCACCCGTTCTTCCAGGTCCAAGGAGTCCCTTTGATTCGCGATCTTCATGTCGGCCTGATGATGAAAGCCCTGGCCTTCGTCTTCCTTGCGGTCCCGATTTTCCTTCTTCCCCGGGAATCCTCCGGCGGGTTCAGCACGGCAAAGGCCCCCGCATTTTCTGCCTTCTCCACCCCTTTCGAACCCTCCCAGAAAATGAGGAAGGCTCCATCGCTCTCCTCCCCGCGATCGACTGTGGCGTTGGCAACCGTTTTGATGGGCGCGACTTCCAAGGATGACGAAACCTTTGGCTGCCATCATCCCCGATCCGGCGCCCTTCCCGCATGGGAATGCGGGAAGGCTCCCACCTCCGTCCTTCTCCATTCAGGTCCCTTCGCGGCGGCACTCCCAAGCCTCCACCCTGTGTCTCAGATCGCCTCCATCGCCATTCGCTCCTTCGAATCCCCCCAACCCTTTCCAGATCTCCCCTCCGACTCACCCGACAGGCCTCCGACCCTTCGTAATTCCTAGGTGATCGAACGCTTCCGGGAATGCTCAGGAAGCCTGACCTTTCATAGGGGCCCCTCGCCAGGACATTTCGGGATCGGTTTGGAATCCGTCCCGCCGATATGTCCGAATTTTTCCGCGGGGGAAGAAGTGAGCGGAGGTTCATCGCAATGACCCAATTTATCAGCCATTTCCTTTTTCCGGATCGCCGTAGGGCCCGGGCAGGGGCGCTTTCCTTTGCGATCATGACCACTCTGCTCCTTTTCCTTCCCCAGAAGGCCCGGGCGTGCGTGTTCTGCCTCGAGCACATGGGGGTGGATGCCGCCATGTTCTGGACCAGCGATGTGATGATGTCGATGCGCTTCGACTATGCCAACACCCTGGTGAGCGGCAACGCCTGGCTGACCTCGAATGTCCGGGGGTTGTCCTCCTCGCAGCTTCTCATGACCCAGGAAAACACCCTCCAGATTCTGGCCACCAAACGCTGGATGGTCCAGGTCACCGAACCCATCTATTATCGGTGGAATTGGCCCGGAAGCCTTTCGACGGGATACTCCCCCGGAGTGGGGAACAACAACCCCGGATTCCTTGCAGTTCCGGGAGACCTGTGGATCGCGAACCTCCTGGACATCTATGATCGAAACACCTTTTCAGGCGCAACCCGCATCATTCTGGTCCAGGGTGTTCACCTTCCGACGTCCCCGACCCTGCAAACGTTTAACAACCAGTATGTCAACAGTGATCTGACCGGGGCAGGAGCCTATGAATTAACCTTCGGCATCGAAGCCATGCATACCTTTTCGAATGGCCGCTGGATGCTCGTGGGAGACTTTCTGAACTCGTTCGAACTCCCGAACACCTTGGGTGTGCAAACGGGTGATACGATCAACACCGATTACATGGTGGGCTATCGAGTGACGGGCCTCCATTCCGACCTCCCGGAGGTTTGGGTCACCCTTGGCGACTTCATCCACTACAACTCGGCCAATCTCCAAGTCAATCCGGTGACCATCGATGGGGTGCTCAATCCCGCCGGCCCGATCCTCGGAACCGAAGCCTTCACCGAACAAGTCGGAGTCGGAACATGGGTGATTCCCCACAGCATTCCCAATCTCCTGCTCTTCGCCAACGTCATCAAATATCTTTACTGGTCGGCTCCCGGCATGTCGGTGGCAAACAACAACCTGGCCCCTTTTCCAACCTTCAAGGCCAATATTGGCTTTATGTGGATGTTCTGATCGACAGAAGGCCGGAAACCCGGCCAAAAACTTAAGGAGAGGAGAAATGGCAGGAAAATCACCATTCATGAGCCGAACCCTTCCCCTTTGTGCAAGCCTGGTGGCCATTCTGATGAGCTGCCAGAGCGGGTGGTGCGCCGATCCCATGGGAGAGACAGCCCCAACCACGCCTGCCGCGGCCCCGGAGGCTTCCCGCCTCACCAAACCGATCCCTCCCGCGGGATTTGCCGTGGAAGGCTTCGCCGGGGGAGACACCTCCCTGTCCGGATCCTATGGAACAACGACCGGTCAAACGGTCCCTTACGATTTTGGATCCGCCCCCCTCTGGGGGGTCAGAATCGGAAAAATGCTCTTTTCGCCACTCTTTGTGTACCTCACGTTTCAACAAACGTATTTTTCCAGGAATACTCATTCCATCATCGGGTTCGGAGGCCAATACTACCTCCCCACGATTCCGCGCATATCCTTCGTCCCCTACTTAAACGCCACCTTCGGGGGCTCGTATAACACCTACACCGGACCAAACGCACAGGCGGGATACGCGTGGATGCTGGGAGCGGGGGTCCTTTATCCGTTGACCCAAAGAGCCGGAGTGTTTTTGGAGGCCGACGCCTCCTATGAAACCGCCCCCACCGGAATCACGACCTCCATCGGATCTCCTCCGGGCATCATCTCCCGGGTCTCCGACACCTGGTCCATTCCGGTCATGATAGGACTCCGGGTTGCGTTTTAAGGTCCGGACTCACAGGGCGTCCTCACCGAACCTCCTCGAAGGCCGTCGAGAATTCCGGGAAAACCGGCCCCCAACGGAGGAGGCTTGCTTGAAGCCCTCCTTGTCATTTCGCCCAGCGGTTCCGGATCGAATCCGACCGCATTGGGGGGTGTGCTCGGGAGGCGCGATGACCTCTGATACCATGGAAGGACGAGAAATTTTGACGGCGGCCGCCTCTGTATGCACAGCTTCGAAGCGTCTCCCAATCATTCTGACCCCAAAGGAGCCCCCATGCCCCGCGTTCTGTTCAATCGCCTGAGAACGGTTCTCTCCCACGCCTTCGCGTTCTTTGTCCTTGTATCCGGAGGACTTTTCGTCCCCGCCTTGGCCGCACCCCAATCACTCTCTATGTCCCTGGCGTCTCCGGGTCCCCCGATCCAGGGTCAGCCGATAAGGCTGATCCTCACTATCCTCCCTCCCCCTTCCACCGAACATCCCCTTCACCTGCATGTCTATGTGGATGGACGAATGATCCTGATGACCACGGCCAAGGGGCCGAACGCCGCCGTGACGCTTCCTCCGCTCGCCAAAGGGCGTCACGAGGTGGAAATTGCCGAGGCGGACATCAGGACTCATCGCGGAATGGGTCAAATGTCGACCATGGAAGGGAGGGACAACATGGATATGGGCGGAATGGACATGGGAGGAAGTCACGCCGCGAAGATGCCAGAGAGCCCCGCCCCCAAGCACTTTCTCACCCGCATGACGCTTCTGGTAAAAGGGAGAACCGCCCCATGACACGGACGATCAGGAGAAGGGGGAATGCCCGGGGATGGGCCCTCGTGAAGGCCGGGGGTCTTCTCCTTTCAGCCGCCTTGCTCGTCCCGGGTTTTTTCCATCCGGAGACGGCCGCCTCAGAAGGCCTTTCCATCCTTGGGGACACACCAGGGTCCGGAGCCTCCGACCGGGTAAAATTCCTGTCGATCACCCGATCGGACACGGTCTCCATTTCGATCGGACACGGGTCCCGAAACCTATGGGTCTATTTCAATCCCGACTGTTCCTACTGCCATCGCCTTTGGGTCTCGCTCGAGGGAGTCTCCGACCTCACCGTGTCCTGGATCCCGGTCACGTTTTCGCTCAAAAAAGAGTCCCTTGCCCGCTCCGCGGCCATATTGGCCGCCCAAGACCCTGTCCAGGCGCTTATCCAAAATGAGCAACATTTCGACGACCTCCGGGAGCGGGGAGGTTTCCCGATCCCTCCGACTCTTCCCGCCCGGGCCCAGGAAGATGTGACAAAAAACACCATGATTCTCCGCTTGTGGACCGGTCAAATCGCGACCCCGACCCTTCTTTACAAGGATTCCAGGGGGGTCATCCAGCTCTTGATCGGGCTTCCCCCTGACGTACCGGCCATGATCGCGGCCATTGGAAATGGGTCATGAAGGCTGATGCCGCAAATGGATCTCGCTACAGAACCCCTCATGCCAGAAGGAGCTCTCATGTCGATTAAAGCCCTCCGCCTCCTGGGCGCAATGATGTCCCTCATCGCCTTGATTCCCGCCGTCGGCCCTTATTACCTCGGAATCGTAAGAGACGACATTCACGCCCACTCAAAGGTGGGAGATCTTGGCCTCCA
>DAHVAL010000030.1 GCA_027314645.1 Nitrospirota bacterium | reverse complement strand
TGAGGAGTTCGGCCGAAGGATGGCCCCGTGGTTCGGGCGGATGACGCGGGAGGAAAGCCAGCCCCTGACCGTGACCGAGTGGATGCCGACGGTCGACATCGCCGAGGACGACCACGCGTACCTGGTGACGGCGGAGCTTCCGGAGATCAAGAAGGAAGAGGTCAAGGTGGCGATCGCGGACGGCGCGCTCGTGATCTCGGGAGAGCGGAAGAAGGAGACGGAGAAGAAAGGGCTCCGGTACCACCGGATCGAGCGAAGCTACGGGTCGTTCCTGCGCTCCTTCACGCTTCCGGCCGATGCCGATCCGAAAAAGGTCAAGGCGGAGATGAAGGACGGGGTGCTCCATGTCCGGATCGGGAAACGGGACGGGGCGGTGCCCACGTCGACGCCGATCACGATCGAGTGAGCCCGACCATCACGCCGCCCTCCCCCGGGTCGAAAGGCGAAAGGCCGGCCGGCTGCGGGGGATCGATCCGGCGGCTCCGGGAAGGCCGGGAGATTTTAAAGGGCCAGGATCGACTATCTTCAAGGAAGGTGAATAAGCGATGATTCGTCTCAGAGGACAGGAGGCCTATGACCAGGCCTGTCACACGGTCTATAGTTGGGCCCTTCGTTCGAGCCCGCCTCTTATGTTTTCAGGACATGACAAGGGAACGCTTCTTCTGTCCCCCGAAGAGGCCCTTCAAAAGGTGAAAAACGGCGATCTATCGATCGAACATCTGTCCTGCGAGGTTCCCTCGGTGTGGGATGTGCTGCTGTCGGCCAAGGGTGAGAGGAGTTTTCTCATCCACCCATGCCAGAACGCCGTTCTCGTGTTCAATCGCGAATTCGGGGCGGACGTGGGACGCGGCCTTCTGTGCTTCGCGGTTCATGAGGGGATCTTTGAGAATGTCGTGAATTGGGCGACCCATACGCCGGCCATCGAAAAAAACTTCGATCTCTACAATTTTTTTCTCAATCTCTTCCCCCGCATGCTTCTTCAAAAGGGGGCCTGGCGAAAGGATGCCGACCTATCAAACCACGCGGTGGAGATCGCCGCGGAACTGGTCCGGATCTTCCATCTCGATTCCGGCCAGGAACGGAGCCTCTGCGAAGAACTGCTGACCCCGTCCTCTTCGCTCTTGGCCGGGGAAGCCTTCCTGTTCCATGGCGGAACGATCCTCGATCGGATTCTGGAAAAGGTTCGGGAGACCCTCGAGGCCAGGTTCGGCGAAAACGGGGAGGAGATGGAGCCTTTGGAGGAGGTGGGCTTTCCCGGGGTGATTTTATTGAAGGATGAGGCTGGGAAGGCAGCGCGCACAATGACGCAAGAGGAGAGATTCGGTGTCCAAGGGTGAGTGCGGGACCAGTGCGGGGGCCCGGCGCCATTTTTCCTGTCCGGCCCGCTCTTCGGACGGCCGTTGTGGAGGCCGCAGGAGAGGAATTTCGCTCATTGTTCAATAAGGATGGAACGTGACATGGTCGTCGTTCTTTATGGAGTTATCAATGAGGGTCGGAGGCGGTTGATGTCCCCGCGCCGATCCTCACCCACCTCAAAAAAGGGAGGAACGGTTTCAGAAGTGTCAAGAATCGTCGTCTCAAATCCTGAGCTGGTGAGGGATTTCTCGGAGAAATACGACATTTTGTCCTTTGACGCGCTGGATGCATTGGTCGATGACGCCGTCAACGGCGATGACCTTGAATACATCGGAGACTGGTATGCGATCGCGAATGTGTTTCGGGACCTGGACAGCGACCACAAAATTTTCGGGGCCTTCAACTTCTTACGATGGCCGTTCAATGCCAGGGAGGCGTTCGCGAGGATCAACGATTCGGATCCTCACGAATACGCCGGATTCGCCTATGCCCCAGCCCAAGACCTCGACGGCGTCGAGGAGAAACGACGATTCACTCTCGGCTTCGGGGCCTTTGGCAAAGATCCCGGCCGCATGAATCACCTCGCGATCGGCTTCGCAATCGTCGACACATTGAGGAAAAAGGGCCTTGAGGTCATCTGGAACGAGACCCCCGACGATCGGATATGGGTCGTCAACGTGGATCTTTGGAACGCCAGGGAATTTTTGAACAACCATAAAAATCGCGAGGACGAATAGCTCGAATGCGAGGAGAGCCTTCGGCCCTCTTCATCCATGGGATCGAACGGGCACCAAAACCGGGGACGGCGTGATGATTTCCACTCCCATTTCCGCACGATGCGGTCATGATGGCACCTTGGACAGGGCTGTCCTGACCCTTTTCAAAAACGCCTCCTTCCTTTCCTGCAATCCTCCCCGGGCCCTTCTTTTCCCATCGGCACATGGTGTAATATCCCTGTCGCCGCGTCCTCTTTCCCGGTGGACGCGGGTGACACCTTGTGGGGGACCCTCCGCCGATCTGCCCGCTCCCTGGGAAGGCGGGGAGTCCCCGGTTCAAAAACGGGCCAGGCCGGAACTATTGAAAGAAGGTACGCCATGGAAACCCCTGTGAAGATCATCCTCCAAGACATGCCCCATTCCGATGCGATCGAGGGGCTGATCCGCAAAAAAGCGGGCCACCTCGAAAAATATTTTTCTCCGATCATCGGGTGCCGGGTCGTGGTGGACATCCTTCAAAAACACCAGCATCAGGGAAAGCTGTTCAATGTCAAAATCGAATTGACCGTTCCCGGACGGGAGATCGTCATCACGCATGACCGCCACGAGGATGTCAACGTGGCCATCCGGGACGCGTTCGATGCGGCACGAAGAAAACTTGAGGACTTCGGAAGGATCCGGGAAGGGAAGGTCAAGAGTCATGGCCCGTTGGCCTCGGGACGCATTTCCAGGATCTTTCCCGATGACGGATACGGCTTCATCGTGTCCGATGACGGAAGGGATGTGTATTTCAATCGCGACAACTGCTCCAATCCCGCATTTGAGCACCTCGACATCAACCAGCACGTGCATTTTCTCATCGAAGAAGGGGAGGAAGGTCCCCAGGCCAAGCGGGTGACCTTGGAAAAACATGGACAGGAGTGAATCCGAGATTTCCATTCAGGAAGCTTCAGGATCCGCGGTGATGCAGGGGTTCCTGGCCGTTCCCCCCCAGCCGATGGGTGTCGTGCTTTTTGCCCATGGAAGCGGGTCGAGCCGTTACAGCCCTCGGAACAGGGCGGTGGCCTCCGAGCTTCAGAGGGGCGGCCTCGCCACCCTTCTGATCGACCTTCTGACGGAGCAAGAGGACAAAATCTATGCCAAGAGATTCGATATCCTTTTTCTGGTGTCGCGCCTCAGGATGGTCTCCGAATGGCTCTCCATGAACGGCTCGACCGCCGACCTTCCGCTCGGGCTGTTCGGATCCAGCACGGGAGGGGCGGCCGCCTTGTGTCTTGCGGCGGAGGATCCCTCGGTCCGGGCCGTCGTCTCGCGTGGAGGCCGCCCCGACTTGGCAGGAAAATCCCTCCTGAAGGTCCGGGCGCCCACCCTGCTGATCGTGGGGGGCGCCGATGAATTTGTCCTGGAATTGAACCGGGAGGCCTTCGAGTTGCTGGAATGTCCGAAAGCGCTCACGATTGTTCCTGGAGCGAGCCACCTGTTCGAAGAGCCCGGAGCCCTCGAACAGGTGGCGCACATGGCCTGCGAATGGTTCCAGAAATATTTGGGGCCGTATGAGAGCCTCTCCGATGGGCCGACAGGGTCTGGTCAAGGAGAGTGAAGCCCGCGTTCATGGACAAGAGGTCGATGCCGCCCACGCGCCCTCCGGATCCCCCCGAACCGGGGGACTCCGGTTCCTCCTATTCTTACTTCAAGCATGACGCCGACATCGGGATCAGCGCCTGGGGGAAGACGCTCGAGGAGGCCTTCATCCAGACGGCCGAAGCGACCTTTTTCCTCATGGGAGACCTTGCAGAGGTTCTTCCGCGACGCCGGATCGATGTGAGGTTCAAGGAAGAGGACCTGGAGCTCGCGCTGTATCAATGGATCAATCTCCTCCTGACCGAGGCGATGATCGGGGAGATGATTCTTTGCAGGTTCTCCCTGATTCGCCGAAACGACTTCTGGGAAGGGTCGGGATGGGGGGAGGCGTGGCGGGAGGATCTCACGCGAGGAATCGAGGTCAAGGGAGCCACCATGACCGATCTCTCCGTCCGAAAATCAGGCCGGGGAAGGTGGGAAACCCGTCTCATCGTCGACGTCTAGGTCCTCCTTCGGGCGAAGGACGGGGCAGGGGCCTGTGCGGATCACGCGGGGGGCGCCCCCCCCTTTGACACTTACGGGGCACCGGACTCCTTGACATTGGTCCGGACCGCCTGTTCCTTGAGAGGCGATCATGGATGTCGGACGGCTTCGGAAAATCGATGACACGCGGTGGACCGTCCCCCTGGCTTCACACGAGACGCGCGCCCCGGTCATTCTTTTCGGGACGGAGTCCCTCTTGTCCACGATGGACGACAAGGTGCTCGAGCAGATCCTCAATACCTCCCGGCTGCCGGGGATTGTTGGACCCGCCGTCACGATGCCGGACGCCCATTGGGGGTACGGGTTTCCCATCGGCGGGGTGGCCGCGTTTGATGCGGACGAAGGCGGGGTCATTTCGGCGGGAGGGGTGGGCTTCGACATTTCCTGCGGCATCCGCTCCCTCCGAACTCCCTTGACCTCTAAGCAGATCGAACCGGTGATCGGCGAGCTTTCCGAGGCCCTTTTCCGGGCGATTCCCGCGGGGGTGGGGGAACCCGGACACCACCCGGTGACCTTGAAGGAACTCGACCAGATCATGAAGGGGGGGGCCGGTTGGGCGGTCAGGAATGGATTCGGAACGGAGTCCGACCTCTCCCGGAGCGAAGAGAACGGGACGATGGAAGGCGCGAATCCATCGGCGGTGTCGGACAAAGCCAAGGAACGGCAGCGAAACGAGATGGGAACGCTCGGCTCGGGCAATCATTATTTGGAAATCCAGGTCGTGGAACACCTTGAGGATTCCCGCACCGCAGCCATGTTCGGCCTCTTCCCGGACCAGGTCCTCATCTCCATCCATTGCGGCTCGCGGGGGTTCGGTCACCAGATCGGAACCGACTATCTTCTCCGGTTCGTCAAGGAGGCCCCCAAACACAACATTCAATTCCCGGACCGGGAGCTCGCCTATGCCCCGATTCGCTCCGCCCTCGGGCAAGAATATATCGGCGCGATGAAGTCCGCGATCAACGTGGCGCTCGCCAATCGCCAAATTCTCACCCATCTCGCGCGGGAAGTCTTCAAGAGGTTTTTTGGAGATCTTTCCATTGAGACGGTCTATGACCTGTCGCATAACACCTGCAAAGAGGAAGTCCATCTTTATGAGGGAAAAAAACGGCGGTTATGGGTTCATCGAAAAGGGGCGACCCGGGCCTTCGGTCCCGGCCACCCCGCATTGTCCCCTCCCTTTCTCGAGACGGGCCAGCCTGTTTTTATCGGCGGAAGCATGGGAACGGGCTCCTATATCCTTGCCGGGACCCCGGAGAGCGAAGCGCTGTCTTTTTCGTCCGCCAGCCACGGGGCCGGGCGGGCGATGAGCCGCCACGAAGCCCTCAAGCACTGGAATGGACGGAGCCTGGTCCAGGATTTGAAAGCGAAGGGGATTGTCATTCGTTCCCGATCGATGCGGGGGGTCGCCGAGGAGGCCCCGGGAGCCTACAAATCGATCGAGGAGGTGGGGCGGGCGACCGAATTGGCGGGGTTGGCGAAACGCGTGGCCTACCTCGTTCCCAAAATCTGCGTCAAGGGGTAGATCCCCCCGGGGGTCCGTGTCCCTCGTCCGCGCACTTTTCTTTTGACGGGCTCCCGTCATCGTCCCCCGAATTAAGGAAGGCCCAGGAGGCCCGGGAGGATGGAATCTCCCGGTTGTCGCCCCTTCGACCCCTTAGACTGGTCCGGTCGTTTCGGTCCCGGGCTCGAAGAGCGGTCCGGCCCGCGACAGCTGCTCCGGAGTGCCGAGAAGCAGAACGATTTGGTCTTTCTCGAGCTTCCACGACGGCGGCGGGTTGGCACGGATTTCTTCTCCGCTTTTGACAGCCAGGACGGTCGCCCCGCTGTCCCTCCGGATCCGTCCCTCCTTCAGGGAATCCCCCTCCGTGGGGGATCCTTCCTTGACGCGGAAGGTTCCGATCTCGACCCCCGGAAGATACCCGGTGATCGTCGCTGGCTGGCCATAGGTACTGTTGAGAGAGCGGAGCATCTCGTAGCCCTCCTTTCGGACCTCATCGACCGACCGTTCGATGTCCTCTCGGGTGAACAGAAACTGCTTCAGGATTTTGGAAAGGATCTCGATCGAGGTTTCGAACTCCTCCGGCACGACTTCATTGACTCCGAGACGGTAGAAATCCTCGGATTCCGAAAGGTAGCGGGTCCGGGCAATGATATGGAGGGCGGGGTTGATGGAGCGGGCGGTTGAGACGATCCGCCTGCTTGCGGCCTTGTCCGAAACGGCTACGACAAGGATGCGGGCGGACGCGATTCGGGCGTGTTTCAGAACTTCCGACTGGGAGGCATCCCCGAAGAGAACCGGCTCCCCCTTCTTCTGTTCGGCCTGGACTGTGAACGGGTTGGTGTCGATGATTGCGTAAGGGATCTTCTGGAACTTCAGCACCCGGGCAATGTTCCGACCGTTTAGCCCATAGCCGGCGATGATCACGTGTTCGGACAAGGTGAGCTTTTTTTCCTTTCCGACCAGGGACCGCCGTCCCCGGACCAGCCATGGGGGAAGCCTCTTGAGGGTGAAGGCCGCGACAGGTTCCGATACAAGGAGAAAGAAGGGGGTCAGGACCATCGTGGCGATGGATGCGGCGAGAAAGGATTGGTAGGTTTCCGGAGAAAGCAGTCCTTCCTTGACCCCTTCCTGGGAGAGAACGAAGGAAAACTCCCCAATCTGGGCCAGGGTAAAGGCCGACAGGAGCGACACGCGAAGCGGGAGCCCGATCGCCCGGAGGGCAAAAGTGGAGACCAGGAGCTTGAGGATCAGAATGGCGGCGATCAGACTGGCGATGAACGGGAGATGACGGACCAGGATCGAGGGATCGAAGAGCATCCCGATCGAGATGAAAAAGAGGCTCATGAAGGCGTCCCGGAAGGGCATGATGTCGCCCAGGACCTGATGGCTGTAGTCCGAATCCGAGATGGCCAGTCCCGCGATGAAGGCCCCCAGTGCGAGGGAGAGACCCGCCTGGCTGGTCAGCCAAGCCGTGCCGATCCCGATGAAGATGATCGTCAGGAGGAAAAGCTCCCGGTTGCGGGAATTCACGACCACTCCCAGAATGCGGGGAATGAAGGAGCGGGCGCCGAAAAATGCCAATACGATGACCGCCAGGGCTTTGAGGGCGATCTCCAGCACCGATTGCACGCTTGGCTGGGAGTTCCCGAGCATGGGGGTGAACAGCATCATGGGAACGACGCAGAGATCCTGAAGGATCAGAATGCCGATGGTGGCCTTTCCGTGGGGCGAGTCGATTTCGCCCGCGTCCATCATGAGTTTCAGAATGATCGCTGTGCTGGAAAGCGCGATGAGGAATCCGAAAAAAATCGAGGTATTGAGAGGATAATGGAGCAGAAGGCCGAGCCCCGCGGCGGCAAGAATCGTAAGCCCGACCTGAAGCCCTCCGCCCAGGAACGCGACCTGTTTGATCCGCATGAGCTCTTTGAGGGAAAACTCGATCCCGATCGTAAACAGAAGGAGGACGACGCCGATCTGGGCAAGCTCCTCTATTTTTTCGTATCTTTCACCAGCCCGAGGGCATGGGGGCTTGCGAGAATGCCGGCAATCAAGAAGCCGACAATGGACGGAAACCGTAACCTCCGGACGAAGACCACCGTGAGGATGGCGAGGCCGAACAGAATCTCAAGATCGAAGAGGGATTCCATGGGGCCACCTCATTCATTGGGATGCATGTGGGGACGACAAAAAGGGGACAATCCCGGACACCCTTACAATAAAATACCGATGAACACCCCCGAAATCTATGACTCCTTGGGCAAATGGGGGAACCCCCTTCATCCTCCCGGTGTCCCGGGCGGGGGGCGTGGGGACTAAGAGAGACAGGGGAGATTCTCTCACATGTCCGAGAGGAGATTCACGCTGGGACATTCCGGCGGGAAACACCCATCAATGGGATCGTTGGAAGGGACAAACAGGGCCGTGCGGAGGATAAAACGTGGAAAGAGAGAATGGGGCAGGACCCTGCCCCATTCTCCGGGATCGGGGACTTGACCCCCTCCTAATGGGTACAGTGATGAGGATGAACCGGCAACTCCTTGTCGAACACGAGATCGACGAGCTTGGTCACCGTTGTTCTCTGAGAAGCGTCCAACGGTTGAGACCCCATCAATGTCTTGAATCCCTCTTTCATGGCGGAAAGGATTTCGGGGCGCATCTCTTCTATCATGCCGGATCCGGCGGTCAGGTTGTCGGCCGCGCACCCGAAAAATTCCATCAAATTCTCCTTCCAAAGGGCCAAGCCCCAATCCGTCATTTCCGGGACCATGTCAACGGGGGCTGTTATTCCGATCTCCCGAGCCCTCTTGAGTGCCTGATCCCGCGTCATGGTGGCCATTTTTTGCTCCTTGGCTGGCCAATATGTCAGCCCGAGCCGGCCCGAATAAGCCTGAGGAAAATCTCGCCCTTCCTCTTTCTTCAGGTGGAGAAAGAAGGTTCCCTCAGGATCTATCCGGAAACCTAGCTATCATTTATAATATATTAAAACTCTATTATGTCAATAATATTATAGTAATAGTATTGATCCGGACGGAGTATGTAATCCTTCATTCCCTTTGAGAAAATTCATTATTGAAAATCTCTCGCCTTAAGGGACAGGGCCCGGACGACGGGGGTTCCCCCGGCGGCGCATCGGCGAATTCGCCTGTTCCAGCAGCAAATCGCCGTCTCAGGCTCTGTGCTGCGATCCGATTCCGGGCGCGTATTGACGTGCGTCCATGAAATTGTTAGCCTCCTAAATTCGTTCCCCGATTTGTAAAATAACGTTGAGTGCGGACGTCATGCTTATCGCGGGGGAATGGGTGCATGATCCGGATTCCTCCCAATGGACAAGGATAAAACGATGAATCGAGAACTTACAATATTCAGGTTTCTGGTGAGGGGAGTCGGAACGGCCTTGATCGTCATGGGGCTCCTGTTCTGGAGCGGACGGGCCCTCGGGCTCCTCCCCCTCCATATGCTGCTCGGAGGAATCCTGGTGCTGTGCCTGTGGGTTCTGGCAGGAATGGGATTTAGATCCGGGGCCCCCGGGGGAATTCTGTCCCTTGCGCTGCTTTTCAGCCTCTTCATGCCGCTTCTCGGGATGTTTCAGGGGCAACTCCTTCCGGGGGGGATGCATTGGACCGTGGAGGCGCTCCATTTGATCGTGGGGGGCGGGGCCATGGGTCTTGGCGAGGCGCTGATCCGCAGAATCGGCGCGGCCCGCATGGGGAGAGCCTAAGGGAGGAGGAAAGAGGCGAAATAGCAGGGCTCCAAAGGAAACACGGGGTTCGTGACCGGGGGTTTTGCGCCATAAGCCCTTCCTGACAAGGGCGCCTCCGTTCCCGCATCGTCGCAGTCCCCACTCCTCATTATTTCGAAAGTCGGGCCACATCAATCTTTTTCATTCCCAAGATCGCCTTCATGAGACGCTCCCTCCGATCGGGATCGGACTCATGGAGCATCGTCCCCCAGTCCTTGGGAACCACCTGCCACGACACCCCGTAGCGATCCGTAAGCCACCCGCATTGTCCGCCGTCGGGATCGGCGGAGAGCCTCTCCCACAGGGTGTCGATTTCCTCCTGGGACTCGCAGCCCAGCACAAAGGAGACCGCGGGGGAGAAATCGGACGCGGGATCCTGCGGCCCCTCAAAAATCACGAACTCCCTCCCTGCGAGAATGATCCTTCCGTGAAGGATCGCCTTCGTTCTTTCATCCTTCGCCATGGCCAGGACCCGGGAGTTCGGAACACTGTCGACATAAAACCCGATCGCTTCTTCCGCCTTCCCGAATCTTTTGTTGGAAAACAACAGGGCGGGGGATATTTTTTGGCGTCCGGACCCCAAAATGAGCTGCCAGTTCACTCCGAACCGGTCTTCGCACCATCCGTATGTCTCTGCGAACGGATAGGAGGAAAGCTCCATGCGCACGATGTGGCAGAGGGGCTTCCAGAGCCGCTTTATCTCGGACTCCGATTCGCAGCCGACCACGAACGAGATGGACGGGTCGATCCGAAAGTGCGGCCCGCCGTTCAAGGCCAGGAAGGGCCGGTTTCCGATCGTGAACTCCACCGTCATCACCGATCCTTCCGGCCGTCCGGCGGCGTTCGAGGCGGACGGGCCGTAGGCAACCGTCCGTCCGATTCGCGAATCGGGAAAGATGGAACAGTAAAACGTGGCGGCCTCCTCTCCCTGGTCGTCAAACCAGAGACAGGTCTGGATGTCGTTCATCGGCCTCACCTCTTTTCCAGTACGGACTTGAGCTGGTGCAAGCCCAGATCGAATTCCCGTTCGATCATCCGGTCGCAGTTGAGGAAGAGCCCGATCACATTCCTGGGAAAGGCGGATTTCCCGGTCATGCCCCATCGGACCCTCGTGAGCGATTCGCCGGCGTCTTCGGCGGAAAAGTAGCCCCGATTGGTCTCCTGAAAGGGGGTCTTGAACCTGAGCTCGAACTCGACGCGTTCTCCGTCGACGATCCGGGTGATCTCCTGTTCTCCGGACCCCAATGCGCGATTTCCCTCCCACGACGCCACGGTGCCGACCTCTCCGTCCGATCCGCGCATCGAGATCCTGGCGTGTGGGTCTTTTCGAAGGAACGGGTCCCAGTGCCGGAAATTGCTGAGGGGCTTGAGATAGGCAAAGACCGCGCTTCGGGGGAGAGCGATCACGATCTCCCGCTCGATCTTGAAATCCTTGGCCCGCACAGGGAGGAGCTCCATGAGCCTTGGCTCTCGTAAAAAGAGCCCGAGCCAGACCAGGATCCCCATGGCGATCTGGAGGAGCACCGGCTCTCCGATCCGACTATGCGTGGCGATCGCTCCGCCGATGTAGCCGGTGAGAAGAATCGCGCCCAGCACCGACGACGCGGGAACGAGATAGAGAATCACGCACAGGGATTCGAGCACTCCGAGGGGGCGGGTCAACGATTGGGGCCACCCCAAATGCTCGAATCCCTTCACCATAAAGGGCGATCCTGAAAATTTCATCGCCGCGCTCAACACAAAGGGCACGGCCGCAAGGCCGCTGATGATCCGCCCTGCCAGAATGGCTTTTCCGGGTACGGGGTTCATGGCTGATCCTTTCTATCCATTGTTGGGGTCCTTGAAACAGCATTCGAGATACCGGCGAAGATGGTCGATGGTGTCCATGGCAACGCCGGGGTCGTCGCAGGCTTTCGACAGAATGAACGCCCCCTGGATGACCGCCTGCGTATGAAGGGCGAGGCTTCTCGAGGTCCAAGCCGCGCCGGGGGCGTATTTCTTTTTGGCAAGGTCGATATCTTGGACAAGGGCTTCGGCGTTTCCCACGAGACTTTTGCGGGAGGCTTCCCGGATCGCCGGATGGGTCCCGAAGGTCTCCTGGACCATCGTTCCGACCAGGCAGGTGAACTCGGGGAGGGTCCCCCGAATGAGGGCTTTTCGAAAGTCGAGGTACCCCAGAACCCGGTCCAGAGGATCGTCATGGCGATGGTACGGAGCAAGACGGAACAATTCCCCCGTCACCCCGGACCAATGCTCGGCGGCGGCGACGGCGAGATCCTCCTTGGACGTGAAGTGATGGAAAAATGCACCCTTCGTGACGCCCGCCGCTTGGCACAGATCCTCCACGGTGGTCGCCTCATAGCCCTTGGCGCGAATGATGGTGAGGGCCGAATCGAGAATTTTTTGTTTGGCCGATGGGGGAGGTGTCATGGACACAACATACCAACTGGTTGGTATGTTGTCAAGACGCAGATTTCACGTATGATGGGGCCAATGTTGAGTGCTTTGACCCCAAGGGGGCCCGGGGGAGGAGGGGTCCCAACCCGAAGCCTCCCTCCGTGGAAGATGAGGGGACGAATGCGAATGGGGGATGGAGGACGGGGCCTCCTCCGAGGCTGTCGTCCATTTTCTGCGACGATTTCGACGGAGGACGCCCTTCCATGATCCCCACATTCATATGGCAAGAGCCCCGGTCGGCGGGAGGAGGGGCCCCGTGAGCGAGCCGACGTCCGGGCGCACACCCGGAAACGCTGTGACACCGGTCACGATCCTTGTCACTGGTCTCCTGTCGAGTGCTATTCTATTTGGGCTTGGCATCTTAGGCCTGGGAGGATGGAGTGTCTTCTTTTCCCACCCCGCCCTCCAGGCGCTCGCATGGGTCACGGTGTTCTTCATCGTCGTGGCGATGTTCTCGGGAAGCAGCGGTCTAAGTTCCGGGCAGAAAGAAGACAAGGGAGACCGGTGGGTCCTTGGGGCGTTTTTGATCATTTCGCTTTTGATGGGGTACCTCTCAGCCGCGACCGACCGCTGGGGATTCTGGACCATCGACGGAGAGGCCATGCGGTGGATCGGAGTCGGTGTGTGCGCCGTCGGCTCAACCGTCCGCCTCATCCCCGTGTTCGTCTTAAACAACAGATTCAGCGGGCTGGTGGCGATCCAGGCCGGGCACACCCTCGAAACACGCGGGATCTATGGGCACATCCGAAATCCAAGCTATCTCGGCATGCTCCTCTCGGCCATCGGCTGGGCGCTCGCATTCCGGTCCATCGTGGGGGTCCTTCTCTCCCTTCTCCTCCTGATTCCGCTCATCCCCCGCATCCGCTCCGAGGAACGGTTGCTGCGCGAGCACTTCGGGAAGGAGTATGACGACTACGTTGCCCGGACTTGGCGCCTCGTGCCGTGGATTTACTGAACCGTCCGGAGGCCTCGCCTCCCTGCACGCAGGTGTGGTGGCGGGCCTCCCGATGACCAGACCCTTGGCGAATATTGGACACCATGGCCTTTGGCAGTGGGGCATTTTCCGATCGACGACCCTCAAAAGGTTTTTTTATAATGGAGGCGGTTCTGGAAAAGCGTCTCACTGCGGCTCTTGACCTGGCTGTCTCCATGATCGAGACAATAATAACGGCCTGAAGACGTCAGAACGCTTCCCCGGGAGCCGGGATGTTTCGTAAAATCGGAGGGGCCCTATCAAGAGCCTGGAAGGATCATTCTTCGGATCACGAAGAAGCGGAAGGAGGGAGCGATGAGCCCATCGTTCGACCCCAAAACGGACCTTAGGTCTCCCCGGGAAATGCTGGGGGGCTACGTGTTTTTACCACGGTTGATCGACAAGGTGCGCCTCAACGCCCGAAATGTTCTTCCCGAAGCCTACCATGACAACCTTCTGGCACAGAACGATCGAACCTTTGACGGGCGTTTTTTGCTGTTTGCCGGGCTTGATCCTGAGGAGCTTCGCCGCGTGATCCTTGACGCAACGGACGATTCGGAGGTTCTCAAGTGGGTTGAGAAAAATGGCGTCCCCCATTCGCGTGAAGAGATCGCGGCCTGGTCGTCCATTCTCCTCTCCTCCCTTTCGGTCCCGACGGATGAGCGGATCTCCGCGAGAAAGCGCTCTTATCCGGGCCCGGCGGAGACCCTCGGGCTGTCCATTCTGGGAACGATCAACCCATGCGACCTCATCGATTATGACGAAGGCCGGATCTCTCTTGACCAGGTCCTGCACAACCATGAGGCGAAAGTTCAGGGCGAGTCCCGTCCTCCGCGTCCTCCCTTCACGCGCGAGACGGCCATTCAAAAGGTCCGGATGGCTGAAGATGCCTGGAACACCCGGAATCCCGAAAAGGTCGCGTTCGCCTATACGATGGAGAGCCGATGGAGGAACCGGAGCGAGTTTTTCCGGGGACGAAGGGAGATCGTCCAGTTCCTGCTCCGAAAGTGGGGGAAAGAGCTTGATTATCGATTGATCAAGGAACTCTGGGCGTTTGAAGGATCGAGGATCGCCGTCCGGTTCGCCTATGAATGGCATGACGATTCCGGACAGTGGTTCCGGTCCTACGGGAACGAAAACTGGGAGTTTGCTTCGAATGGCCTGATGTCCCGGCGCCTTGCCAGCATCAACGATTTATCGATCGAAGAAAAGGAACGAAAATTCCACTGGCCTCTTGGTCCGAGACCGATCGACCATCCGGGTCTTGGCGACCTTGATCTTTGATCCAAAGAAGAGAAGGAGAGGGGAGTGAACTGCCATTCGTTTTTTAATTCCTTCGAGAGCCTGGACCCTGTGGAGGTGGAACGGGGGATCCGGGTCTCCTCCCTTCTCATTCATGGGCATGAGGCAAGGCGGATCGACATTGATCCAGAGACCCGGATTCCCCCGCACCGGCATCCGGCGGATGTTCTCACCCTGGTTTTGGAAGGGCGTCTTCAGATGACGGTTGGCAGCGAAACGAAAATCATCGGTCCCGGAGAATTGTTCCTTGTTCCGGCGTTCACCGACCATGAAGGAAAGGCCCTTCAGGACAAGGTGCGGGCCGTCTCGTTTTCCCGGGCGATCGGGGAAGGAGAATCGCCCTGATAAGGAAAGAGACGGGAATGTCCTCCCCACCTGTACAAAAAATAAAATTCGACGATAAGAAGGATAGAGACCTTGAGGGTCCGCTTAAAAAAACAAAAAATTATGGCGCAGAATCTGGATTTTTACCTTTATCGCATTTTGTGTTTTTATGATGTTGACATAGTCTATTACCGGGTATATAGTTTTTTTGATTAAAAATTATTATTAAGTTTTAACATCTAATGGTCAAATGATCCTTGATCCATATTGTTATTTTTCCTTTTATTCTTAAATAATTAATGGAAATGGAGGCGTGGCGTGAAAACGATCTTTGTTCTTTCCCTGATCCTGATCACCCTTTCGTTGGGGGCGGGATGCTCATCCCAACCCATGGATCAGACCGACCAATCGGAAGTCATTTCGGCGCTGAACGAATTCTATGCGCCTTTCTATGGGAAGAGCACGACGCAGCTGTCGGGAAAGTACCAAAACCTGGTCACAATTTATAACTTTAAGCCTATACAAGGAACGAATCCGCCCAGGTATGATGTCAAGGAAATCATCTGCCGCATCAACGGAGGAGTCTCCAATGCGACGGTCAAGCAAGTGAAGGGGATGGGGATGGCCTTCATCTGGAATGCCTCCGATCTGCCGTTTTCCAAGGACAATCCGGACATCATGGATGCCTTTTCAAAGATCGCCTTTGTGTTCAAGAAGAACGGACGGCTCCGCCCGGCCTACTTTTTCCCCAAGCATCCGAAGAAATCAACCGTTGATCAGGGCTTTGGGGTTTGGAACCAAACCACCACGCCCGCGGGATTCTTTCAGGGATAGGGTGTCCCGATCCCCGATTTTTTCTCAGAAGCTTTCGGGATTAAAGTAGCTCTCATAGGGAATGGCGCAGGTCCGCTTGAGTCAGGCCGATGAACGTATCGCTCTATGTCCTCGGAAATAAGGAGGACCGGGACCATCCAAGCCGCATCGATTGTCCCCACCGGAACTGCGCTCCCTCATTCATCCTTTCCCCCAGTTTCTCCATTTGATTCCAAAACCATCGCCACGAAGCCCTTTCACAATGGCCTCATGATCGAACAGCCCAAGAATTGATCCCATGAACACCGGTGTCTGGCCAAAGCGAACGGAGGGCCGGCATCCTGCGCTCGGTGGCAGCATGAGCGTTCGATCGGGCACAGGACCCGATGAAAGGATGGCGCACAATTTATCAAAAGGCGTGGGGGCTCACCGCCAATGATCGATCAAGGAGGCGATATCGGGACGGGTGCCGCGCACCAGATCGGAGGCGGTTTTTCCGTCGACATCTTTTCGCGACGGATCGGCCCCGGATCTTAAAAACAAACGGATGAGCGCCTGGTCTCCTGTTTGGGCGGCCCACATGAGGGGCGTCCTCCCTTGGGTATCGGCTTTGTTTTTCAGGGCTCCATGGGATAAAAGTATGTGGGCGAGCGGGACACTGTCCCTCCCGCAGGCGATGATGAGCGCGGTCATCCCGGTGGTGGAGGCGGTGTCGATTCTTGCGCCGGCAAAGAGAAGACTTCTTGTGATGCCTTCCTGTCCGAGCAGGGTCGCCGTCATGAGAGGGGTCATGCCTTTCATGTTTTGGGTGTTCGGATCGGCCTTGTGGGAGAGCAGGACCTTGACCGCCTCTTCCTGGTTTTGGGTGACCGCCCACATCAGGGAGGTGTTGCCGAAGCGTGTCCGGGCATTGATGTCGGCTCCGCGTGAAAGGGCGCTCTCGATAGCGGGAATATTCCCCGAGGACGCCCCTTCGAGGAGATCCTGGTTGGGGGTCGCGAACGCGCTCACGGAGTGGAGGAGCAACACACCCAGGACGATCCCCATTATTGGGATTTTCGAATTCAATAAAGGAGGGAACGCATGGAGCCGGGTCTTCATAGCTTCTCCTGGGGAAGGGGGAATCCCTGTCCTTTGATGATAGACTGGGAGCATCGGCTCTGAAAAGCCGGAGGTCCCGAACCCGTGTCCCCCCCCAGACGATGACGCTATTGTGAGGAGAGGTATGAAAGTGTTTGAGATTGTCGCGTTGGACGAGAAGGATATTCCAGAGCTCCTTAAAAATCAGGCC
>DAHVAL010000002.1 GCA_027314645.1 Nitrospirota bacterium | reverse complement strand
AAGGGGCTTCCGAGGGACGATGCGGAATCCATTGCAAAGATTTTGGCCTTCAGGACGGACCATGGGGAAGGGGTGTGTTCCGACCAGCCCCTCACCGGTTCCCCTCGAAGGCCTTCTATTCAATCCCGTCATGGAACTTAGGCTCGCTTGCGTGAGCGGCATCGCAAAATGGCTTGTTTTCAGAACGGCCACAGCGACATAGCGTCATTCGGTTCCGAATCTCGTACCTCTTTCCATCGCACCCCACGAGAACAATCCCCCCTCGGATCCACAAGGGACCGCTACATTGCCAGGACGGGTCCTCCACGGCACAGATCGATGGCGGGAGGTCCGGCTCCACCTGCTCCCCGGTGTCCTTATCGACGGCCATAAGCCGGCCTGCCGGGCACATTCCCACCTGGTGGACAAAATGCCGGCGAACCTGGGGGTCTTCCGTGTCCGCCACCTGGTTCCAGACTCTTCCGTTGGGATCGCAGAAGCGCGCAAAGGCGCACAGCTCTTCCGCGTCGAAAAGTTGCATCCTCGACCCATCGAATACTTCCGCCTGTTCCATGACGGGCCTTCGGTTCGCCGTCTCCGTTCCATTGAAATCGAATCTCAAGTGCGTGCCGTCGCAGAACGGCGTGGTCTTTGATCGCCCGCAGCGGCAAAGCGCATACTGTTCCGAGACTGGAAAGGACCGTCCTTCTTTCCATTTAATGGATTCTCCTCTGGCGTTTGTCCCGATGACTCCGATCGTCAGAGGAACCTTTCCGGAAACGATGTAGGGGCCATTCACCGCGATCATTATTTTTCGTTCGGCTGACATTCCGTCCCTCCACCTGATAAACCATTGGGCGAGCGAGTCACTCTGTATGAGTATAGCCTCGGGAAAGATCCGGACGATAGGTCCCGTCCATGTGCGATTAGAGAGCCCTTTTCTTCACCCGGGGGGTGTCTGGATTTGGGATAACACCCAGGCGGTCCCGCCCTCCGGGAGATTTGACAACGAAGGTTGCGGAGCCGAGGATAAATGCATGGATACCGACCCGTTCAAAAACGCTCCCCTGTGGATCGAGAATCCTTTCGGCCCGGATCCGGATTCGACGGAGTCCACAGTGGTCCAGGATGCTCCGGAAATCGGTGACACGGAAGCCCTCGACGCCTTTTCCAAGGTGGTTGTGGGGGTCGTCGACAGCGCCGGGCGGGCGGTGGTGAGCGTTCATGCCGGCCATTCGGGGAGGCGGGCAGGACCGGAACACGCCGGCGCGGGGTCCGGAGCCGTCATCGCTCCGGATGGTTACATCCTGACAAACGCCCATGTTGTCGGGGGTTCCCCGAGAATCCGGCTCTCCTTTACAAGCGGGGACGAAGTCGACGGCACGTTGGTGGGGATCGATCCCCCCACCGATCTCGCGGTGGTGCGGGCCCAGGCCAACGGTCTGCCGTTCGTGTCTTTTGGCCGCTCTTCTTTCTTGCGGGTCGGCCAGCTTGTGATCGCCATGGGGAACCCTTTCGGGTTCCAGTCAAGCCGACGGGGGTGGTCAGCGCGTTGGGCCGAACCCTAAGAAGCCAGGAAGGCCGCCTCATCGAATCCGTCATCCAGCATACCGCCCCCATGAATCCGGGAAATTCCGGAGGACCCCTTCTCGATCATCTGGGACACCTGGTCGGCATCAATACCGCGATCATTGCCGGAGCCCAAGGTCTGGGGTTCGCCATCCCGTCCGACACCGCCCATTGGGTCCTCACGCAAATCATGACCGAAGGCCGGGTCCGGCGTGGTTACCTGGGGATCGTCGGCCGCACGCGGCCCGTTCCGAGAAGGCTTGCCCGCTATACCGGCATTCCCAACCGGTCCGCGGCGGAGGTCGTGACGCTTGACCCCAAGGGGCCGGCTGTCCGTGAAAACATCAGGGTGGGGGACCTCATCGTCTCCATCGGGGAAGTGGCGGTTTCGACCATGGACGATATTCAACGCGTGCTCGTTGGGGCCGAAGGAAAAAAAGCCGTCAGTCTCACGCTT
This sequence comes from Nitrospirota bacterium, assembly GCA_027314645.1. Taxonomy (GTDB): domain Bacteria; phylum Nitrospirota; class Leptospirillia; order Leptospirillales; family Leptospirillaceae; genus UBA4572. Next base: position 197,820 of record DAHVAL010000002.1, on the reverse strand, counting down.
CTCAGGGGCTCCGAAAAGATTCCGGTCTCCGTCGTTCCCGGAGAAGCGCCTCCGTAATGACCCCGGAACTGCAGGAGAATGCCGGACAGTGCCTCATCCTCCATCGACTCCGGGGGTCCTTGGGCGTTTGGGCCCACATGCGGAGGATTGTGGGAGTTTATGCAGAAAATCTGGGTTTATTATGAGAATAAAGGGGCTTTTTGGGGGGCTTGCCCCTTATCGGGAGGCCAAGGTGCCCCGATGGAGCGGGGATGGTCTCTGTCGAGGCTCATTCCTGGCGCGTTGATGGGAGGCTTTTCCGTTTTCCGGGGGAGGATTCAAAGTTTTCTTCTTGGTGTGTTCGCCATGTTCTCGAAAGATTGAGCCCGAACGGCTCAAACGCATCGTTTAAAAGGAGGCGTCTTTTTTGTGCTGACATCTGTTCCCGCCCTTCTAAATCCGACAGGAAATAAACGGCGATTATCTTCGAAACACTCGTATTTTCTTGGAAGGCCCCCCTTTTGGAGCGCGATTCTTTCCTCGGTCATAGGGGGAGTCTTCGGATTCATGCCGGCGCCAGCTGTTGCCGGGCCCATTTCCCCTCCCAGCGTTTCCTCGTCGACGAGCGCTTCTCCGACCGGCCCGGCGGCGCCCGGGAAATCCTCTCCTTCCCCTCCTTCGTCCAGTGCGGCCGGGAGTCCCCCTTCCCCCCAGGCGAAAAAGCCGCCGGTTCCCGTTTCCGCCGTCCCTTCGGCGGCTGTCCCACCTGCGGGGCTGTCCTTGGATGGAAAGGATGCCCTCGCGGCCTATCGGAAAGGGTGGAACCCCCTGACCGCAGGCCCCAATCTCATGCCGCAGGCCGACACCCTTCCGGAAGGTGAGTTCAATGCCCGCTTTTTCATGTATGCGCGTTTTACCCAGGGCCAGTATACCGATTCGGGGGGGATCACCGGACTGCCTCAAGGCTTCAGTCAGACGCAGCTTCTTAATCTTTTTGCCATGTTCTATGGATTGGATATCAATACCGAGCTGGTTTTTCTCCCGTCGGTCATCACCACCTTTTCCACCGAGAACGGGATTCCGTTAAACGGCGCCGGGCTCAACGATCTGAGTTTTGGCATCAAGCATCGCTGGATTATTCAGGATTTTTCAAGCCTCCGTCCCAGCTTCACCACCGCCTTTCTTGTGACGCTTCCCACCACCTCCTGGCTGGGGACGCCCGTTCCGGTCGGGGGGCTTCCTCCGATCAATGTCGTTCCCTCCACCCACTTCGGAACCCCGGCCTTCAGCACCATCGCCATGCTTCGAAAGAACGTCCAACCCCTTCGACTGATCGCGGACGTCTATTACACCTTCTCCGTCCCCGGCACCATCACCGCAGTCGCCGGGGATCCTCCGGTCTATTCCCAGTTCGGGGACCTTCTCCAGTACCGCCTGGGGGTGGAGGACGTGATCGACGACAAGAATGGTCTGGGGTTCATTCTTGAAATCGCCGGCCTCACAGGACTCCCGTTCTCGATCGACGGTCTGGCCGTCAACACCCATCCGTCGGCCTTCAACCTCTTGGGGGTTCAGCCGACCATCGAGTTCAACATCACCCCTCGCCTGGCCGCGTCCATTGGTGTGCTGCTCCCGGCCTTTGGAGCCAACGAGTATCTGGCGACCACCCCCAATTTCTCCCTCTGGTACTACTTCCAGGGAGGGCAGGACCATCTTCTTCCCCGCTAGGGGCAAGGACTGTGTCGCATGGCGTGGGGAAGGCCATCCTGGGTGGGAGGCAAGGAGGGGGGTCTTGTTGCAAGAAGAACCCAATCTGTCCGCTGTTCAGCAACGAATCAATTGACACAGGGGAACGCCGTATCGGCGAATCTATGGTTGCGGGCTGCGTTGACGGGGATGAAGGAAGGGAAGGTCAGAAAAAGAAGGGAGAGACTTGAATCGGGGGGTCTCTCCCTCTCTTACCAATAAAGAAAGAACCAGATCACATGCTCTGATCAGGATTGGCGGGAATTGTGGTCTTTCTTCCCGAATGAGTATACCAAGAATCCCATACCGACCAAAAAGGCAAAGATTACGATAAAGATACTGATCGGGCTGGAAGCGGGTCCAAGTCCCATGATTGGTCCTTTCTCGTAAACTGTGATTATTGCTCCGGTACCATTACCGGGTCGGAATATGATACACGATCCGGGCCGTCTGAGTCTCCATTTTTTTTCTTCTCACCCAAAACCGGTGGCGCCGTGTGAGAGGTCGAGAAGGGACGGTCCCCGCCTGGGAGCATCCAAAGCGGGAAATAGGGACGTGTTCTGGGGCTTAGGAGACGGTAGGAGTGGAGGAATGCCAAAGTGACGGATAAAGTTTTTTCAAGGCTTTTAGCTTGGGAAGGTCGTGATAGACGATATAGGGGTAGGTGGGGTGGTCTTCGAGAAAGTTCTGATGGAAGTCTTCCGCAGGGTAGAAGGCCTCGAGGGGAGCGATTTGGGTGGCAATGGGTTTTTGAAAAATGTGCGCACGGTTCAACTGGTCGATATAGGCCTTCGCGGTGACATGCTGCTCTTCGGTCACATAGAAAATGGCCGACCTGTATTGGGGTCCGGTGTCCGGCCCCTGACGATCGATTTGAGTCGGATCGTGGGCGACGGAAAAAAAGACCCGAAGAATCGTCGAAAAGGCGACAATGCTGGAATCGAAGGTGATTTCCACCGATTCGGCATGGCCGGTCCGCCCGGAACAGACGATGTCGTAATGGGCGGTCTCGGCCGTCCCCCCCGCATATCCTGAGACGACCCGTATCACGCCCTTCACATGCTTGAAGACAGCGTCGACCCCCCAAAAGCATCCTCCGGCCAGAACGGCTGTCTGGATTCCCCCCGGGGGTGAAGGATGGTCAGGCTCTGGAAGAACGGTGTCGGCCTGGGCGTCACCGAAGCATCCGATGCCTGACACCACCAGGAGCAGTTCCGGGAGAAAAGAGTGCGGGAGGACCATCCTTCCCTCTCCTTAGGCTGAAAAAGGAATGAAGGTCAGGGCGGCCATGTTGATGCAGTATCGAAGGTGTGTGGGGGGAGGCCCGTCTTCGAACACATGTCCCAGATGGGCGTCGCACCGGATACAGAGGACCTCCGTGCGGCGCATTCCGTAGCTGCCGTCTTCCCGGAGGAGGAGATTCTCAGGGGCGATCGGCTCCCAGAAGCTCGGCCAGCCCGTTCCGGAGTCGAACTTCGCCGCACCTGAGAACAGAGGGGTCCCGCAGCAGATGCAGCGGTAGAGCCCCGGGTCTTTCCGGTCATAGCCAGGGGCCGAAAATGGCCGTTCGGTCCCATGTCGCCGGGTGACGTCATAGGAGATGGGAGGAAGCATCCGCTGCCATTGATCGTCGTCATGGACCTTCGACACCGTTGTTTTTCCCAGCGGGGTTCCGTCGTCGGAAAAATCGATAATGGTGACGGTGTCGGCCTTCGCATCGGACGTGTAGGGGGCCTCCATGAAATTGTCTCCCTTATGACTGGCCGTAAACGATCTGCCCAAAATTCGTTGACCGGGTCTTCTGAAACAATGAGAGGATCGAAGTGATTTCACGATAACCCGTGGTTCGGGCGAGGTCAAGCGGAGGGGGGAGACGGGGTGGGGAGGATGGCATGGGAGGGTGGTTTCGTCCAAGCCACGGCCTTCGAATCGGATCATCCCGTGGTGTCCTTGGGGGAAGGGGAGAACCCTTTCATCCGGTCATCGAGGAAAAGAACTTTTTTGATGAATGCGTCTCCGTCGATCTTTTCGTTGTTCAGCGCCATGGCGATCAGCTCCCCGCCGATCATCTCCGGTGAAAGGATCATGTCCGGGGCCACAGATCGGATCCGGTAAAATCCGGAACGGCTTCGAACGGAGACGATGGTTCGCGCCTTGGATCCGATGTCGCGTGCGGCAAGAACCACGAAGGCATTTTCCGCATCATCCTCAAGAAGCGCCAAAATGGCATGTGCGTCGAGCGCTCCCGCCTTTTTGAGCGTATCACCGTCGGCGGGGTCCCCGAGCACCTCGTCCGCCTCTTCGAAGGGAGGATCATGATATTCGTGAGGGACGACGAGGGTGACTGGAAGCTGGCGCGAGGTGAGTTCATGGTAGACCTGGCGGGCCAGGCTGCCGGTCCCGACGAGGATGTAATGGTTCTTTCGAGGCATCTTGGGTTTCTCCGGGATGAGGACCTTTTTGAGGCGTTCATTGATGAGGGGGATGAGAACAGATGAAATGGCCGCGCTGAAAACGGTGATGCCGAAGATGACGAGGCTCACGACAAAAAGGCGGGCGTCGTCGGTCTTCGGAACGATGTCTCCGTAGCCGACGGTGGCCATGGTGATGACGGCGAAATAGAAGGCGGTGACGAGGTTGGTGATGGGAGGAGAAAACCCGTTCCCCAGGATAAAGGCGCCGAAAATTCCATACCCCATGAGCAAGAGGGCGCTGAGGAGCGAGAAAAAGGATCCGGTCGTCAGGCTCGACTGGTCAAAGGATTTTCTGGCCAGGATAAGACCGATCAACAACAGCAGGATGATCGTGAATTGAAGGGAAAACGGGTGCGGAGCCTGTCGGAAGAGGAAGGCCATGGACACGAAGGTCAGGAGGATCGTGATGACCCAGGCAAAGCGGGATCGGAGAAATAATCCGACGGACATGAGGAGCAGGACAAGCCCGATGATCGTTTGGGGAATTCCCCCGGGAATGTGAAAGACCGTGGGAAGGTGCGAAAAGTCCTGGGCCGGACCGAAGTTCTTGAGATGGGTCCGGATCAGCTTGACCTGATCCAGGAACGGGAGGACATTCTTGAGCCCGTAAAGTCCGACAACTGCGGCCAGGAGACCGTGGGGGAAAAACCAGGACCCGCCTGGAGTCTGCCGGATCCGCAGAAGGACCCATTTCCGCCATTTTTCCACGGCGTGGAAGACCTTTTCCGAGAGAGTCTGCATTTTGCTATTATGACACGAGTGAACGGAGAGGAAAGTGACGCCAGCCACTTCCGGGTGGCCTGACAACGCTCTTGAGGCAGCTTTTGAAAGGGGATATTCCGATGGTCGTCATCCTGTTAAGACTTTTCCTGAACGCCTTGATCATTCTGGCGGTGTCGCGCATGGTGCGAGGGGTCGAAATCCGCGGATATCCCACGGCTATCGCAGTGTCTGTCGTTCTGGGGTTTCTGAACATTCTGGTTCGACCGGTGCTTATTATCCTGACCCTTCCGATTACGATCGTGACGCTCGGACTCTTTATTTTCGTGTTGAATGCGCTCTTGCTGTGGCTGGTCTCCGAGGTCGTCCCCGGGTTTTCCATTCACTCGTTTTCGGCGGCGCTTCTCGCAGCCTTTCTCATCAGTTTGGGGAGCCTCGTGGTATCGGTTCTCTTGCCAAAGGTCCTGGTTTGAGCGGCGCTCCGATGCATGCCCTCTCCCATGAGGGATGAAAACAGCCGATCCGGATCGGGAGATCGAAGATCGCCGGATCGGCGAACGGGCATGTCCTCACGAAAAGCCTTGGACCGGCATCCCTTCGTCCTGAAAAGGGACCCCTCCCTTTTCCAGGACGGGGGAGGCTGAGGCGGAAAAAAAGCCCAACCCCCGATCTTTCAAATAAAGAACATACCTCTCGGACAGATCCCGCCTTCATTGCGGGGGTCGGTCACGGACCGTTACGCCCGCTTCGACGCTTCCGGTCCGATCATCCCTCTTCGGGTCCGTAGTCTGTCCCGTTGCAAGAAACGCACAAGTAATCCCCATCCAGCCATCTCATCGGCTTCCCGCATATCGGGCAGGCCTTTTTTTTCATGGTTTCGAGGGGCATGTCGTCCTTAATGTCGATTTCCTCTTTACGGGATCCTCCGGTGCTCATTTTGCTCCTCCTCCGTTCGTTGGAAAAGGCCTGAAGGTCTTTACAATTCATTTTACCCCTTTGGAGGTATTTTGTCCTTGGAGTCACCGAAAGAGATGGAAGATATTCTGTCGTTCGACGCTAGGATCGTACGAGAGCGCTCCGGTTTCGGCGGTGGAGAGCGCTCTCGCAAGGGAGGGGGATCGGGAAGAGGAGGTGGCCAGGGCGACGCAAAAGAGAAGCGCGAGAAAGAGGAGAGAGGGCCGCATTGACCGGAACGGGATCACGAGAAACAGAACGAACGCCCCATAGAAGACAAATACGAATACCGGCCTTAAGGGTCGGAGTGAAATTTCACTTGCCGGGAGCGCGGCAAACCCGCCCGCAAGCCCCAGGACCCCATGGGCCAACCCGTTGGTGGCGACCCACAACGGGAAGGGAAGGCTGCCCGAAAGAAGCATGGCCAGATCGGTGAAGCCAAGCGGGAGAAGAATATCCCCCGCCAGGGGGACCATGAGAGGATTGGAGACGATCCCGGACGGAGTTGCGGTCTTGAAGAGAAATCCCAGGAGCGGCGCGGTCACGAACACAATGACGAGACTCGCGGTGAAGGATTGGAGAAGGAGACCTTTTACGCCCTCCCGTTTTCTTGCTCCTCCCGGAAGACGTGTCACGGCCACCAGGCTCCAGAGGGCGAGAAGAGAGAGAAGAAAAGAGAGGGAGTGGGCCAGGGAAGGAAAGGCCATCAGCATGATCAGGGTCGAGAGACCCAGGGTTTCTTCAAAGGAAAGATCGATAAAGAGGATGTTCAGAAGCGTGACCAGGGAAAACCCAAGGAAGGCTCGCACGGCGGCTGGGGGAGAACCGATCATGAGTGTATAAAGACCCAGAAATGGGAGGGTGGAGGCGAGAACGATCCTTGAGAGAGGGAGATGGACGGAGAGAGTTCTGAGCAGGGGAAGCGGCATGGTCCGGAGAAGGAGGAGAAATGCGCTTCCGAGAAAGAGTGCGAGAAGCGTCATATGCTCCCCCGACACGGAAAGGAGATGGGACACCCCGGCGACCCTGAAATCCTCCTGGTTCTTGGAGGGCAGAAATCGCGTGTCGGAAAGCACGAGTGCGGACAAAAGACCGGCTGTATCCTCGGGAAACAACGCCGTGAGCGTTTGGGCAAGGCGCTGTTCCATCTCTGCCGAACGGCGAAGGAGATGGTCGATTGCCGAGGACCCCGGTGTGAAGGTCAGAAGGTCCGAGTCGGTGAATATATAGGAGGGAGGGGACGGGACAAGAAAGAGCGCCGGGGATCGGGATCGGAGGGGAGTCGCCGTTCCGGAAAGACAGTCCCCTCTGGTCAGGGGGACAGACGGGAGGCGGCTTTCCGGAACGAATACCCTGATTCGGGTCGGAAGAAGGGCCTCATTCCCGTGATCCGACCCTTCCACCCACGTCCCATTCTTCGAAAGGGCGGGTTGGGCGTCGATGCAGAAATCGACGTGACGCGGGGAAGACCTTTCTAGGGTCTCGTGAAGGGGGAAAAGGAGGCATAATCCCGCCGCGGCGCTTCCGGCGAGGAAGAAAGCGGGAAGGACCGGCTCTTTTAACAGGAGGATGAGAAGGAGCGTGGTCCCTCCCAGGATCAAGAGAATCGCCCCGGGGAAGTACGGGAAGAAGGCGGAGAGAAAGAGGCCTCCGGCGCACATGACGGAAGCAGGGAAAAGGGATCGGGCCGTCACGGTGGATATTTGGGTGTGTCAGTGAGAGGGCTGAATGGACGAAAAGTCTTTGGAGACCGCTTCCTCGAGGGACCCCATCATACGCTCGAGTGCTGCTGGGTCGGGCCCTTCGAGCATGATCCGGATGGCCATCTCGGTCCCGGAGTATCGCAAAAGGAGCCGGCCGTGTCCTTCCTCCAGCTCTTTTTCAACCTGGACTTTTCTCTTGGACAGAACCGGAAGGGTATCGATGGGAATTTTGGAAGATACAGGAATGGTTTTGAGAATCTGCGGATATGGCTCCATGATCCGGGCGGCGTCATCGAGAGAGACACCGTCGGTCTCAAGGACCGAAAGAACCTGGAGCGTGGTGAGCAGACCGTCTCCGGTCGAGTGGAAGTCCCTGAAAATGATATGTCCCGACTGTTCTCCCCCGAACGAAAGGGCCAAACGGTCGATTTCCTCGAGAATGTAGCGGTCGCCGACCTGGGTCTTCCGGACACGGATTCCTTGCCTTTTCATGGATTCTTCGAGCGCGAGATTGCTCATGACGGTCGTGACCATCGTGTCTTCCAAGAGACGCCCTTCCCTCTTGAGAAACGGCGCGACAATCGCCATGATCCTGTCCCCGTCGAGAATTTTTCCCGAGCTGGTGACGAAGACGGTCCGGTCGGCATCGCCGTCGAGGGCGACCCCCAGGTCCGCTCCTGTTTCGACCACCTTTTTGGCCAGCGCTTCGGGATACAGGGCCCCGCAGGTGTCATTGATATTGATCCCGTCGGGAGAATCCGCGATGGTGATGACCTCGGCGCCCAGTTCCCGCAAGGCCATGGGCGCAACCTTATAGGCTCCCCCGTTGGCCATATCGGCCACGATGCGGATCCCGTCGAACTTCTGTTTTCGGGGAAGGGTGTTTTTCAGGAATTCGACGTAGCGGCCTTCGGCCCCGGACAGTCTGGACACTTTCCCGATAAGCGCCCCCGTCGGCCGGATATGGTCGATCTCGGGGTCCGTCACCAACCGCTCGATCCGGTCTTCAAGCTCGTCCGGGAGCTTGAGCCCTTCGGAGGAGAAAAACTTGATCCCGTTGTCGTCGTAAGGATTGTGGGAAGCAGAAATCATGATACCGGCATCGGCCCGGAGGCTGCGGGTCAAAAAGGCGATCCCGGGGGTGGTGAAGGGCCCAACCAGAATGACATTGACGCCCATGGAGGTGATTCCCGAGGTGAGGGCCATTTCCAGCATGTATCCCGAAATGCGGGTGTCTTTTCCGATGACGATGTGGTGTTCTTCCCCGGTCCTGACGAAAAGATGGGCTGCGGCTCTGCCAAGCCGATAGGCCATTTCTCCCGTGATGGGATGGACATTGGCACGTCCCCTGATCCCGTCCGTTCCGAACAGCCTGTGTCTTGTCTTGCTCATGTCCCTCCCTCGCGCGGTTCGGTCATCTTCCCTGACATGATATCAGAATTTCCAAGCAGACCATAGGTTAACGTTTGTCTATAGATCGGGAATGATCGGCCTGGGAGATCTCGACCCTGACGGTCTGGGGAGTGATCAAACGAATATGAGACGAGTCGGGAATGGCGATCGAGATGTTGAAGGACTGGGTCTTGCCTCCCGCCAATTGGGACAGCTCGATCGGGGTGGTCTTGAGAAAATGAATTGCGGCAAGGCCCTTCGTGTCGCCTTCGATGGTGGCGACTTCGGGAACAAGACGAACCCTCAGGGCGGCGATCCGGTGGCGTGTCTCTCCGATGAGTTGGGGAAGAATGCGCACGGTCTTTTGCGTTAAGGGCAGAAGATTAAGGACCACGATCCGGGGGGAGATGCGGATCACCGAAACACCCGTAGGAAGGGCGAGGGATTTGTTGGTCAGGAGAACGGTCCGATGTCCCTGGGTAAAGGACCGTCCGTCAAGCATGATGGAAAGGTTTTCGGTGTGAAGGCGTTGCCCGAATCCGGGAGGGCCTTCAAGAGTGAGGGTCGCATGGTCTGGAGACGATCGCTTAAGCGCAAGACGTGAGGGAAGATTGACGACGTTGACCGGAACGGTGAGCGAAAAATATTCCCGGCCTGTCCGGCTGATATGGAACCAGAGGGTCAGCGCCAGAACCAGGGCCAGGCCCTTGAGAGGAAGATTTTTTCCGAGAGAGCGCTGAAAAAAGTCTGACCGGGTCATGGAAGGTTCCTTGGAGACGTGCCGGACCGGCCTCCGAACTTCAAGATCGAAGAGAGTCCGGGGACGGATGAAAGGAGCCCATAGAAGCGTTTTCTGAGCGTATGAATCTTTCTGTTTTTTGAGGGGCGGCTTTCCTTGCGAAAGAGTCGCGTAAGGGTCTGCCTCAAGAGAATCATGTCGGTTTGCGGCGTAACCCTTCCCGCCACCACCAGGGACACTTGGGAGGTTTCTTCGGAGACCACCAGCGCCACGGCATCCGTTTCCTCGGTGATTCCGATAGCGGCGCGGTAGCGGGTCCCATATTGCCGGGACAGGTCGGAGGAAAGGGAAATCGGGAGAAAACATCCCGCGGAGGCGATCCTGTTCTTACGGATGATGGCCGCTCCGTCATGAATGGGGGAATAGGGAAGAAAAAGGCTGACCAACAATTCGTTGGAGATGACGGCGTCGAGCGCAACACCGACCTCGACAATCTCCGAGAGATCGGTGTTGCGCTCGACAACGATGATTCCCCCGATTCCGCGCCGACTGAGGGTCTGGATCGCCTTGACAAGTTCCTCAATGTCCAGGGAGGCGTCGCCTAAGGGGATTCCAAGCAGCAGAGGGCTTTTCCCGACTCTTGCCAGCGCCTTCCTGATTTCCGGCTGGAAAAGAATCAAAAGAGCCAGGACAATCTGAGACCAGAAGCTCGTGATCAGCCAGTTGAGCGTGTAGAGCTTCAACCAGCCCGAGACGAAAAAGACCAGCAAAAACACAAGAACCCCGATCACCATCTGGAACGCCCGGGTCCCGCGGATCAGGAGGAGAATCTGATAGAAAATGAACCAGACGGCGAGGATGTCGAGAAGATTCCGCCAAAAGTCCCACGATATCACGTTATACATGGGGGGTCCCCTCGATCGACCGAAGGACCCGGCGGACCTGCCAGGCGATGTCGGGCCGATGGGTCCGGATCATCGCCGTCTTGTGGAGGGTGCACCACGCCACGACGGCTCCGGTGGAAATGTCGCGATCTTCCGGCGGGAGCGGATGGGCGGGGTCGTCCAAAAAGCGTTTTCGCGAGGGTCCCACGAGAATGGGTCCCAATTCGGAAAAATCCTCGATCTGCCGGAGAAGAGCCAGGTTGTGGTCGAGGGTCTTTCCGAACCCCAGTCCCGGATCAAAGATGAGGCGTGAAGGATCGATCCCTTCCTGGCCAAGGGCGGTTTTCCGGGATCGCAGGAAGTCACGAACTTCGGAGATGACATGGGTGTAAGTCGGGTGGCGCTGCATCGTTTCCGGGGTCCCCTGCATATGCATGACAACGGCCATGACGTTCGGATTTTCCTTTAGGATGGTCATGAATCCTGGATCCATGAGTCCACCGACATCGTTGATCAGAGAAGCTCCGAGGGGCAGGGCCTCCTGAAAGATTTCTGGCCGCCGGGTGTCGATGGACAGTGGGACGGAGATCTCCGACAGTGCTTCGATCGCTGGGAACAGACGGGATCGTTCCTCCTCCAAAGGGACGGGCTTTGAACCCGGCCGGGTGGAGGAGGCTCCGATATCGAGGATGTCGGCCCCAGAATCGACGAGGTGACGGGCATAGTCCACGATCGATGCATCCTTAGTGAGCAGACCGTCCTGGGAAAAAGAATCGGGGGTCAGATTGATGATCCCCATGATGAGGGGGAGCGGTTTCCCCCCCTCTTGTGCAAGCGTAAGGATGGATCTTAGATCAGGGGGCATTGGCCGCCTGGATAAGGGCGTCGATTTGGGGAGAATCGAGCGTTTCTTTTTCCAGGAGAGCTTCGGCGATATTGGTCAGGGCCTTCATTTGTCCCGAGATCAGGCTTTTGGCCTTGGCGTAGGCATCGAAGATGATGCCGCTCACCTCCCGGTCGATATCGATGGCGGTTGATTCGCTGTAGTCCCGCCGCTGGAACATTTCTCGCCCTAGGAAGATCTCATCGTTCTTCTGGGCAAAGGTGATGGGGCCAAGCTTATCGCTCATGCCCCACTCACACACCATTTTTCGCGCGAGATCGGTGGCGCGTTCAATGTCGTTCCCCGCTCCGGTGGTGATCGAATGAGTCACCAGTTCTTCCGCGACACGTCCGCCCATGAGGATGGCAATGTTGTTGAGAAGAAAGTCCTTGCCATAGGTGTAGCGGTCATCGGTCGGCAGCTGTTGGGTGACCCCGAGGGCTCTTCCTCTCGGGATGATGGAGACCTTGTGAACCGGATCGGTCCCGGGAATGAGCTTGGCCACAAGGGTGTGGCCGGCCTCGTGGAAAGCCGTCACGCGCTTTTCGTCCTCCGTGATGAGGATCGACTTGCGTTCGACTCCCATAAGCACCTTGTCCTTGGCATCTTCGAACTCGCTCATCTCGACAACCTTCTTGTCGCGACGCGCCGCAAGAAGGGCCGCCTCGTTGACGAGGTTGGCCAGATCGGCTCCCGAAAAACCGGGGGTGCCGCGGGCAACGGTTTCAAGATTGACCGAGGAGTCGAGGGGGATCTTTTTCGTGTGAACTTCCAGGATTTTGATACGCCCCTTCAGGTCCGGCTTTCCGACAATGATCTGACGATCAAAGCGCCCTGGCCTCAGAAGAGCGGGGTCCAAAACATCCGGCCTGTTTGTCGCGGCGATAAGAATGACCCCTTCATTGCTTTCGAAGCCGTCCATTTCGACGAGGAGCTGGTTTAAGGTCTGCTCACGCTCATCGTGACCTCCCCCGAGTCCCGCCCCCCGGTGGCGTCCCACCGCGTCAATTTCATCGATAAAGATGATGCAGGGAGCATTTTTCTTTCCCTGCTCGAAAAGATCGCGGACGCGGGATGCTCCGACGCCGACAAACATCTCGACAAAATCGGAACCGCTGATATGGAAAAACGGAACGTCCGCCTCTCCGGCGATCGCCTTCGCGAGCAAAGTCTTTCCCGTCCCAGGGGGGCCGACAACAAGGACTCCCTTCGGGATATGTCCTCCGAGCCTCTGAAACTTGGAGGGATCTTTCAGAAATTCGACGATTTCAAAGACCTCCTCTTTCGCCTCGTCGACTCCGGCAACATCCGCGAAGGTGATTTTCTTTTTGTCCTCCGTCATCATTTTTGCGCGCGATTTTCCGAACGACATCGCTTTGTTCCCGCCGGTCTGCATCTGGCGCATGAAAAAGACCCATAGGAGGACCAGGACGATGATCGGTCCCCACGAGATCAGAAGACTCATATACCAGGGGCTTTCTCCGGGAGGAACGGCGATGATGCGGACGTTTCTCTTCTGAAGTTCTTCCACCAGATTCGGATCATTGGCGGCATAGGTTTGGAAATGCGATCCATCCTTCATGACGCCGTTGATGTGATTTTGTTTAATGGTCACCTCGCTGATCTGATTCGAATCCAGCTTGGAAATGAAGTCGGAGTAAATCAGGTTCTGGGAGGAAGGCTGGCGGAACTGGAACATGTCAAACACGAGAAACACGACAATCCCGATAATCAACCAGAGGGCAAGATTCTTGTAGAACGGCTTCATCAACAGGTTCCTCCTTCAAGGGGTACGCTTCTTGATTCTAGCATGGAGCCTACACCTCTTCAATCGGATTTCATGGATAAAGCGCTGGAGGAGAATGGATTCCTCGTGGCTCTTAATTTCAAATCAGGAGGTCTGTTCGAGGACGGCGATGAAAGGGAGAGTGCGATATTTGTTTTTGTAATCGAGCCCGTACCCGATCACGAACCGGTTCGGGATCGAGAATCCGGTGTAGTCGGGCGAAAAGGGCATCTCCCGGCCGCCCGTTTTATCGAGAAGGGCGCAAAAGCGGATGCTTTCAGGATGATGCTTGTCCAGGGTCTCCAAGATGAGCTTCGCGGTTTTCCCCGAATCCACGATGTCTTCTATGACAAGGACATCCGTTCCCTTCAGATTGATGGAGGGTTCCGATAGAAGGCGGGTCGTCCCGGTTCCATCGGAGGAGGGGGCGGAAGAGGTCATCAGAAAGTCGATCTGGGCGGGAATCCCGATGGATCGGGCAAGGTCGGCCGTGAAGGCGAAGGCCCCCTTCAATATGCCGATGAGGACGAGATTTTTCCCTTCATAATCCCGGGTGATCCGTAAGCCGAGTTCGCGAATGCGATGGACAATCTCTTCCTGGGTGATCAGGGGTTTTCCAAAAATTTTTTCCACTCGGATCGCTCCCGCTCCTGAAATGTTATTTGGATATCCTCTCCTGGTCCATTGTCCGGTAAATGGCCCGATCTGTCGAGTATGCAGGGAATCCAGAGCGCGCGAGGCCCCCGGCAAAGGATGGGGAGTCTCAGCTTTCGCGCCCAGGCCAAGGAACGATCTTTCCAGAAGGCGGCCACGGTCTTATGAACAGGCGATTCGGGTTCAGGAAAGAGGCCCAGGCCGGGCGACCAGTATCTGACGGAGAAGGAGGAGTCGGGGGAATTCTCTCCGCAAAGCCTGACCCGGACCGATATGCCCGCCCGTACCTTCTGAGGGGTCTCGCTCTCCTGGGGATCCGTCCGGGAGAAAAGGAGCGAGCCTCCTCGCGGGAGCGCAATGTTGCGGGAGGCTAAGAAATCCGGGACCCGCGTCCTATTGAGCTCAAGATGCCATTTGTCGGTGCCAGGGTATTTGTATACCAGATCCGCTTGTCCAAAGACAATACTGATCGACCATCCCACACCAAGGGGAAAGTTCTGACGGTTTGTCCCGGGATCAGAGTTGTCGAGGGTCCGAAGGAGATTCCGTTCCGGAGGGACGGGAATACCCAGGTCGGATTGACGGTTCAGCAAGGCCCTCAGGAAGTCTCCTTGGGCAGAAGGACGCAGCGACTTGTAAAGAAAGAGGGAAAATCCGATGATGCCCGCTGACTCCCGCCTGCACAGAAGTGCAGGAGAAAGGGACGGTCCTTGAAGCTCCCGTTCCATCAAATCCGCTAGGCGAGAGAGATGGGAGGTTCCATGGGGAGGAAAGAAGCCATCGATGGCGGCCCTGAGTTCATGACGGGTTCTGTTTCTGAGATGGGCCATGTTCGTATTTTCCGGGTCGTTTCTGAACGGGATCGCGGATTGAAGCAGGAAGGTGCGGATTTCCTCGCGCCCGATTTCGAGGAGGGGCCGGAAAACTCTCTTTCGGGTTACCGGGGAAATGCCGATGATGGACCGGGGCCCGCCTCCCCTGAAGAGATTCGCAAGGACGGTTTCGATGCGGTCATCTCTCTGATGGGCGAGAAACAGGGCCATTTTCGGCCGGGATTTCAGGAGCCCCTGGAAATAATATTGGCGTTCCTCACGAAGGACCGTTTCCGAAATTCCCGGCCGGTGAGTCTCCTTTGAGGGAGATTCGCCATAATCGAGAGGGACGCCGACCTTTCTGGAAAAATCCCTAACGAATTCCGCATCTTCCAGGTTTTTCCCGGGGTGGGTGCGGTGATTGAAATGGACGAGGGAGAGGGAGACCGAAGAAGGACAGAGCCGAGAGAGAAAATAGGCGAGAAACACCGAATCTCCCCCTCCCGAAAGACCGACCCCCCATTCCCGGAACCGCGGCTCTCCCTGCCCCTCCGTAAGAAGATGGTGGCGCAAAAGAAAATCCCGAATTTTCGCTTCAAAGGGGACGTGGGGATCCTGTAAAGGGGTGGTCATGAAGAAACTTCCTCGCTTCTTCGACATCGGCCCCGATCTGGGCCTTGAGGGCATCAATGCTCCCGAAGGAGCGTTCTCCCCGGATTCGGTGGAAGAAGAAAACCCGATGAAATTCTCCGTAGCACTCCCTGTCGAAGGCAAAAAGGTGGGTTTCAACCACCGGCCTGTGAGTGCCGAAGGTGGGCTTCGTTCCGATATAGGTCGCCCCGTCATAGCTCCTTCCGCCGAGCAGGGTTCGGGTGGCATAGACTCCGGGAGGGGGAATGAGGCGATGGTCGGGGGGAATGAGGTTGAGGGTCGGGAATCCCAATTTGCGGCCCCTCCTCTCCCCTGTGGAAATGGGTCCGGCGATTTCGATCGCCCGCGTCAGAAGACGATTGGCTTCTTCGATCTCCCCATGGTCGACGGCTTTGCGGATTCGCGAACTGGAGACACGCATCCCCTGTTCTTGAAGGGCTGGGAGGGAAAAAACCTCTGTCCCGAGCGGTCCGAGGACGGATTTGAGGTCGTCGATCGAACCTGATCGCCCGCTTCCAAACCGAAACCCTTCCCCGATGATCAGGGCCGCCGGATGGAAAAGATCCCAGAGCACCAATCGGGAGAAGTCCGCGGGGGACAATCTCCGAATCGTAGGGTCGAAGGACAGGACCACGAGGGTGTCGAGCCCGAGTTGGGAGAGAACCTCTTCCTTTTGTTCGGGAGACATGATCATCCGAAAAGGGGTGTCTGGAGACAGGACGAAAAGAGGATGGGGATCAAAGGTCAAAAGAAGAGAGGGGACCTTGAGGGACTTGGCCTTGTCCATCAGGGTCTTCAGAAGAAATTGATGGCCGGCATGGATCCCGTCGAAGTTTCCGATGGTCACGGCGTGAGGGCCTTGGGGGAGAGTTCCTCGGAGCGTATTCAGATTTCCCCTGAAGGTTTTCATGGACGGCGGGAGAGGATCTTTGCCGCCTCGACGGCGAAGTAGGTGACGATCATCTGGGCCCCGGCCCGACGAATGGCGGTCAGGGTTTCGATCACCACCCGATCCTGGTCGATCCACCCGTTTTGTCCGGCGGCCACGATCATCGAATACTCCCCCGAGACTTGGTAGGCCGCAACGGGAAGATCCGTCATTCCGGAAACACGGACAATGATATCGAGATAGGCTTGGGCGGGTTTGACCATAAGAATGTCGGCCCCTTCTTCCGCATCCAGTCGTGCTTCTCTCATTGCGTCCTTAATGCCCCGGAAATCCATCTGATACGAGGAGCGGTCTCCAAACTGGGGGCCCGACATCATGGCGTCGCGAAAGGGGCCGTAAAGGGCAGAGGCATATTTGACGGCGTAGGAAAGGATCAGCGTATCGGTGAAAGCGTTCTGGTCGAGCATGTGTCTGATCGCGAGGACACGTCCATCCATCATGTCCGACGGGGCCACGATATCCGCGCCGGCCTGGGCATGAAGGAGCGCCATGTTGGCGAGGATGTCGAGCGTGGGATCGTTCTGGATCGTGTCGCCGCACACGAGGCCGCAATGGCCGTGGGTCGTGTATTCGTCGATGCAGACGTCCGTCATGATGACGAAACCGGGATTATGGGTTCGGATCGCTCCGATTGCAAGGGGGACCGGTCCGTCGGGATTGAGCGCTTCCGAGCCAGAGTCATCCTTGATTTCAGGGATTCCGAAGAGCAGGACGGTTCGGACCCCGGCATTCCAAGCCTCGTCGAGAATGTCCGGAAGCAGGTCGGTGGAGTACCGAAAGACATTCGGCATGGACGAGATCGGTTCCTTGCGGTTTTTTCCCCATGTCACGAAGAGCGGAAGAATCAGATGTTCAGGAGCGAGGTCCACTTCCCGGACCAGATTTCGAATGGAGGGGGATTTTCGAAGGCGCCTGGGACGTTCGATGGGATGGCTCAAGGGGATACCTGTTCCTCGTTATTAAAGGTGGACTCCTCGGAAGAGGAGGCTGTGGTGTTGGATCTTCCGAAGCCACCAGAATTATTCCCCATTGGGGAAAGGAAATCCAGTGCGGCTTCAAGAATTCCTGAGTTGGTGGGCAATCTGGAAAGGAGGATCGTTGATGCCGGGCCCTTCTCAAGTGCCGCCTTCGTCGTAGGACCGATGGCAAGGCTCGGAATCGACATGATTCGAGGGAGAAGCTCGGGGAACAGTTCGCAAAGACCTGTAAAGGCCGAGGGGCTGTAATAAATCGCCAGGTCTATCGAGTGATCCTCGATGAAGGTGTTCAGGCGCTCTCTTTTGTAGGGGGGGATTTCGGGAAGGATATTTTCATAGACCCCGATGGTGTCGACGTCGTGCCCGAGTTTTTTGAGGCCCTCCGGAATCACTCCGGAGCCCCTGTCTCCCCTCACAAGGAGAATCTTGCTGCGATCGGGAAGGGAGAACGCGGCGAAGGCGTTGACCACTCCCGCTCCATGGGAACTCTCCGGAGATGCGTCGGGAAGGATGCCGACCGAGGAGAGGGCCTCGGTCGTCGAAGATCCCATGGAAAATATCCTAAGACCCGCAAGGACACGTAGATCCCAGTGTCGTCTTGAGAGTTCCCGGAAAAAGTGCCGGACTCCGTTGGGGCTCAGGAAAACGAGCCAGGCGTATTCCTTGAGATGCGAAAGGGCGGTGTCGAAGTTTTCCGAAAGCGCAGGAATGATCGACACTGTGGGGCAAGAAACGACAGAGGCCCCAAGAGTTTCGAACATTCTTCCCAATTCCTCGGAACGTTCTCGTTCACGGGTCAAAAGGATCCGTTTCCCGAAGAGGGGGAGTCGGTGAACCCATCCGATTTCCGAGCGGACGCGGACCACTTCTCCGATCAGAAGAATGGCAGGGGGAGACACCGGATTCTCTTCGAGAAAATTCTCAAGGTCTCCAAGGGGGGTTTCAAAGCTTTCCTGTCTGGCTGTGGTTCCCCATCGGACGATCAAGGCGGGGGTTTCCTTGGGAAGTCCGGCATGAACCAGTCTTTTGGCGAACTGCTTCATGTACATCACGCCCATGAGAACAACAATCGTCTGGTTCGGAAGAGCCAGGGAGGCAAGATCGTTGTCGCTCCACACTGAAGGGTTGTCATGGCCCGTCAGGATGACAAGCCGGGAGTTGAAATCCCGGTGAGTCACCGGGACGCCTGCATAGGCCGGAACCGCGATGGGAGAGGAGATGCCGGGGACAACCGCAAAGGGAATGCCCGCCTTTTGAAGAGCCTGGGCTTCCTCCCCTCCCCGTCCAAACATGAAGGGGTCCCCGCCTTTGAGCCGAACCACGATGCGGCCTTGACGCGCATGGTCGATCATGGTGGCCTCGATTTCCTGCTGAGTCATCACGGGATGGTTGCGAATCTTTCCCACGTCGATCAAAAGAGCGGCGGGGGAGGCGAGATCCAAAAGTTCGAGGGGAACGAGATGGTCGTAGAGGATGACATCCGCGGTCGAAAGAAGCTGGGCCCCTTTTTGCGTGAGGAGACCGGGGTCTCCCGGCCCAGCCCCGACGAGGTGGACTCGGGGAAGGAGGTTTTTGAAGGTCGAGCTCAAATCGGCGGGTGGATCTGTCATGAACTCCTCGTATCTCGGGTATTGGAAAATGAGCGGATGTCCCTGAATTCTTTGTTCGAAATTTTATTATGAGGCGGGGGGTGCCGGGTCTTCAAGAGAACCGGGGAAGGAAATGTCCTGAACGGGTCAACGGGACAGAACGGCCTCAAGCAACGCCTTGCCACCTCTCTCGAGGAGCTTTTTCCCGGCCCGCGCTCCCAGCTCATACGCGCGGTCGGTCTCACCTGTCAGGATTTCCTCAAGAAGAACGGTCCCTTCCGGATTGAGCACTCGGGCGACGATTTCAAGACGGCTGTCCGGAAGAAACCTGGCCTGGGCGGCAAGGGGGAGCTGGCACCCACCATTGAGGATTTCAAGAAATCCTCGTTCGGCCTGGACGCACAGAGAGGTTTCTTTGTCGTTGATGCGTGAAAGAATCTCGCCCATCCGGCTGTCTTCTTGCCGGATCTCCAGCCCCAGGGCTCCCTGACCGACGGCCGGAAGGGACAGGGAGGGGGGAAGATACTGGCGGATTCGTTCGGCAAATCCGAGTCTGATCAGTCCTGCAGCGGCAAGGATGATCGCGTCGACCTGCCCTTCTTCAAGCTTTCTGAGCCGCGTTCCCACATTTCCGCGAAGCGCTTTAAATTCAAGGTCCGAACGAAAATGACGAAGTTGGGCGATCCTCCTGAGAGAGGAGGTTCCGACGCGGGCCCCCGGCGGGAGCGCCTCCAGGGCGGGAAAATTGACGGAGACGAAGGCATCCCTGGGATCTTCCCGGGAAAGGATTGCCCCGAGAATCAGCCCTTCCGGTAGATAGGCAGGAACATCCTTCATGCTGTGAACGGCAAGATCGATCGAGCGGTCGAGAAGGGCTTCTTCGATTTCCTTGACGAAAAGACCTTTTCCTCCAACTTCCGAAAGGGGAACCGCCAGAATCATATCGCCCGTCGTTTTGATAATCGTCAGTTCGGAAGGAATCCCAGTGATCTTTTCGATTAATTCCGCGACGTGACGGGCCTGCCATAGGGCAAGTTCGGATCCACGGGTTCCAATTTTTATCGGAGAGACAGAACGTGGTGTGGTCAACAGGATTGCTCGCCGGGAATGGGGAAATTTGAGTGGGGAGAGTCGAGGGCGGCGTCAGCCGGCTCTTTTTTCTCGGAATCTTCGGAGGGAGAGAGGGCCTCCTGGGACAGGATTTCCGGTGGCAGTCCATAGCACCTGGAAATCCATTCCCATGCTTCCTCGATATTGGAGGAGTTTCTCAGGGTTTGGTAGGTGGGGTGAAGCATCTTGTTGATCAGGGACTGGGTCAGGATTTTGACTTGTTTTCTGGATTCTTCCGGAAGACCGTCGAGGGTTCCTGAAAAACGGTCGAGTTCGGATTTGTACATTTTTTCGGTATGACGCCGAAGGGCCTGAATCAAGGGAACAGCGGAACGCTCGGAGCGCCATTTCTGGAAGAGGGCGATCTCATGCTGGACAATCTCACGGGCGGCAAAGGTTTCCATTTCCCGTTCTTTTTGGTTTGATTCCACGACCGTTTTCAGATCATCGATATTGTACAGGAAGGTGTTGGACAGCCTTGAAATCTCAGGATCGATATTCCTTGGGACGGCGATATCGATGAGGAAAAGGGGTTTGAAGCCTCTCTGTTCCATGGCCTTTTCCATGATCGGGACCGTCAGGAGATAGGTGTCGGCTCCCGTTGAACATACGACCATGTCGGACTCGGCCATCACATCGGACAGGCGCTCCATCGGCGCGAAAGCCGCCTCATATTCCCCGGCGAGAAGCATCCCTTTTTGGGGATCCCGGGTCATGACTGTCAAGGAGTGGACCCCCATCTTCTTCATATGTCTGGCGGTCAGCTGGGCCATTTCCCCGCCGCCTAGGAGAAGGACGGATTTATTGGACATATTCTGGAAAATTTTTCGGGCCAGTTGGCAGGCGGCATAGCTGATGGAGACCGGAAGATGGCTGATGGCCGTCTCCGAACGGACACGTTTTGCCGTGCTCACCGCCCGTTGAAAAATCTGGTTGAGATAGGGGCCGATGGTATTTTCCCGCCTGCAGGATTCGAAGGCCTCTTTGACCTGTCCAGTGATTTGCGGTTCTCCCACGATCATGGAGTCGAGACTTGAGGTCACATTGAAGAGATGTTCGACGGCGTCGATATCGGTTTTGTAGTAGAGGTGGGGGCGAATGGGAATCGATGCGAGCGACGGATGGGTGCGGGAGAAAAAGCCGGTGAAAAACTCAGGTTCGGGATAAATGTTCGAGGTAATCGTGAGGATTTCCACCCGGTTGCAGGTAGAGAGAATGACGCACTCTAGGACACTTTCTTCCTTGGAGAGGGCGTCTATGGCTGGGATGAAGGTGTCCTTCGGGTAGGCGATTTTCTCCCTGATCTCAACAGGAGCGGTTTTGTGATTGACTCCTGCAAGGGTTATCTTGATCACCTGCCTGCCTCCACAGTCACCCGGTTCTCCTCCCGAGGCCGTTCCAACCGCCTACAGAATGAAGTGTGATCCCTTCGAAAATAATGCCAGGGCCGTGATTGTGGCCGCAAAAATGAGGAATCCGGAAATGGATAGGTAGGCAGCCTGTTTTCCCCGGAAACGCTTGCTCCACCGGAGCAACACAGTCGCTGCGTAGGCCACCCAAACCAGGAATGCCCCAATGAACGCGAGCCCTCCCTGTGAGGCATGGGGAAGGGTTCGCCCGAACTTTTCCCATGACCAGATCATGGCAAAAATCAATCCGGTGGTCAAGAAAACAAACCCGAGTCCGCTGAAATTGTTATTGAGCTGGTCGAGGGTTTCGAGGGACGGAATGCGGCTGAAGAAACGATTAAAGATCTTGTTCCGAAGGAAGAAATCGAGAATCAGATAGAGGAGGGAGACGATAAAGGCCAGTGCCGCTGAAGCCAGCCCTAAATCGATCAGGATGGTATGAAGCGAGAGCAGGAGGCCGATGGGGGCTCGGGAGGAAAAAATGGGCGAATGGAACGAGATCCCGATGACCATGAGGGTGGAGAGGGAGGCGATGCCAAATATGAAGAGGCCGAGAATTCTCACTTTCCTCTGATGTTCGAGATAGAGGAACGCGAGGACGAGGGTCCATGAGAAAAAGGAAAGGACTTCCCGGAGTGAAAGCAGCGCCACATGTCCTTGGAAGCCGAAACGGATGAAGATCGCAAGAGACTGGAAAAGGACCCCTCCGATCCCGGCGGTGACGGGAGCCCAGGGAACTCGTGTCGGACGGGACAGAAGGATTTCAGACATGTATAGGACGAAGGCTCCCAGGTAAAACCCGCTGGCCATTTCGAGGAGAAGCAATTCTAGGGGGGAAATTTTCATGATGGTCCACTCCGGCAACTCCGCGGAGGATGGAGGCGGGTTGACCGATGACCAGACCGATATTGATTTTTTGAGGCCGCGATAAGAAAGAGCATGAAGCCCGTTCGTTCTGTTATGATGATTAGGAAAATTTCCTCTCATAAAAATAATATTGAGCAAGTTTACCATAAATGGCGCAGCAGAGGCCAAAGGCCTCGTGACCCTTTGGAGCCTGTTGAGCGTTTTCGCAAGTCGGAGGCCTCTTGTTCGGCAATTTCCACTATGCACTCAAGGCGCAAGGCCTTTTTGACCGCCCTTTCAGGGTCTCGCCCTCGCCTGTCGTCCTGCCGGGAATCAACGAAGAATTTCTCGATCAACTCGGTCAGGCCTTGCTCCATTTTTACCGGGCGCTCGACGTCCTTTACAGGGAGGCCACCCAGAACCATCCCTTTGTACGGGCCTACCTCGATCGTGGAAAACCTTCCGACCTTCTCGATTTCGGGCTTGGACGCAGGTTCCGTCATGACCTCCCGAGACTTCTCAGACCGGATCTCCTCCTGACCCCGGAGGGGCCGATTCTCACGGAAATGGATTCTGTTCCTGGCGGCCCGGGACTGCTCCTTGCCCTGTCACGGATCTATCGGGACACGGGGGAGGGAGGGATGATCGGGGGTCCGGAGGGGATTCTTGAAGGATTCGCGGCGATGATCCGCTCCCTCGAAAAGGATCCGGTGCTGGCCATCGTGGTCTCCGACGAATCGGAGGACTACAGGGCGGAAATGATCCTTCTTGCTGAGAGTCTCTCAAGAGCCCATTTCCCCGCTTTTTGCATCCATCCACGGGCTCTCCGCTTTAATGACGACGGCCTCTTTATTGCCACCCCCGATGGCTCCCTCCGGGTGAATATCATTTATCGATTTTTTGAACTTTTTGATCTTCCCAATATTCCGAAATCCGAGCTCATCCTGTATTTCGTGAAGGGGGGGAAGGTCACGATCACTCCTCCGCTCAAGCCCTGGCTTGAAGAGAAGGCCGGAATGGCTCTATGGCATCATCCCGAGTTGCGTTCGTTCTGGCTGCAGGAGATGCCGGACGTGTCCAGGAATTTGCTTGACCGGATCATTCCTCCGACCTGGGTCCTGGATCCTTCCCCGGTTCCGTTTTCTTCGGCCGTGGTTCCCCCGCTCCCGGTCGGAGACCGTATCATGAGGGATTTTTATGGTCTCTTCGGGTTGACTCAGAAGGAGCGCCGATTCATTATTAAGCCATCCGGCTTTTCTCCGCAGGCATGGGGAAGCCGGGGGGTCGTTGTGGGACATGACGTCTCCGAGGAGTCCTGGCGTAATGCCTTGGAATCGGCTTTTAGCTCCTTCGACTCCGTTCCTTTCGTATTGCAACCATTTCGCTCGACGAGCGTTCTGGATATGTCGGGGTATGATTTTTCGACAAGCGACCTCCGGCGGGAAGGGTACCGTGTGCGGGTCTGCCCCTATTATTTTGTGACAGGGACTGACCAGGTTAGGACCGGTGGCGTTCTTGCCACAAGCTGTCCCAAGGATAAAAAACTCATTCATGGAATGGTCGACGCGGTCCTGTCTCCCGTCTGGTCCCAAAACGGACCCGGTCTGACGGCCGAACGGGACGTTTAGCAGGGCATCGAAAATTTGACCGTAGCGGTTTCTGCGTTGATCCCGAACCTTCCCGGTCGGGAAGAGAGGTGCAGATGGAAGAATGGCAGGAGCTGCTAGTCAACGGCATTCGCCGCAGTAGCGATCTCCCCCCCGAATGGATCCAAAATAAGGAGGGGATCGGCCCTGAAAATGTGGAATCCCTCTATCCTTTAAGAATCAATTCCTATTACCGGTCTCTGATCGAACGTCCGGATGATCCCGTGGGACTCCAGGTCATCCCCGATCCGGTCGAATGGATGGACGGAGACAGTCCTCTCGATCCGCTTGGAGAGGACGAGGATAGCCCCGTCTCCTCGATCGTGCATCGGTATCCTGACAGGGTTCTTTTTCTTGTGACGAACCAATGTCCAATCTATTGCCGTTACTGCACTCGAAAAAGGCTGGTCGGCAAACCGGAAGGCGTGGTCACGAGAAACGAGATTCAGGAAGGGATCGACTATATCCGGGACCACCCGGAGGTTCGGGACGTGGTCCTTTCGGGCGGGGATCCGCTCATGCTCAAAGATGCCATGCTGGAGGAGATTCTGGCGGGCCTGCGGGCGATTCCCCATCTCGAGATCATCCGCATCGGGACTCGCGTCCCCTCGGCGCTTCCACAGAGAGTGACTCCGGCCTTGTGTGATATGCTGAAGCGGTACCACCCTCTTTTTATGAACCTCCATTTCAATCATCCACGAGAAATTACCCCTGAGTCCTCCGACGCATGCACCCGGCTGGCCGATGCAGGGATACCCTTGGGATGCCAGACCGTCTTGATGAAGGGGGTCAACGACGATGCCGAGGTTCTTGGCACGTTGTTCAAACAGCTGCTCCGCATCCGGGTCAAACCCTATTACCTTTATCAGGCAGACTTGACGCGGGGGGCCAACCATTTCAGGACACCTCTGTCGAAGGGCCTTGAAATCATGCGGGCGCTTCAGGGAAACATTTCTGGAATGGCCATTCCCCACTTTGTCATCGATGCGCCCGGAGGAGGGGGAAAGATTCCCGTTTTGCCCGACGATTATCTCCTTGGCAAGGAAGATGGAGCCATTATTCTAAAAAACTACGAAAATCGTGTATTTTCCTATCCGGATGCGGACCCTTTCGTGGCCAACGAAAAAAATCCTGGGACTCATCCGGAGCCGGAACCAACCCCGTCCAACAGTGCACCCCCCCATGGGGAGTCCCTTACGCAGGGATCTCCCCGGCCGGGAATTCCGGATGACCGGTCCATCCACCATGAAAGGAAATTCTATCCCTCCGGAGGGATCGGATCTTCTGCATCCAAGACACCCGAGCGGAGCCCCCTATGACAGACCCGGCTCCGGAAAAAGGGCACCCTGACCTCTCTTTGCCGGAAGCGGAAAGGGTTGGGGTCTACCATGCGATTTATACGAGGCGGGATATTCGGAGGGAGTTCTTGCCGGACCCGGTCCCTTACGAGACCCTGACCCGGCTCCTGAAAGCGGCCCATCATGCGCCTTCTGTAGGGTTCATGCAGCCATGGAACTTTATCTTGGTCGATAAATCCTCCATTCGCCAGGAGTTGAAACGCGTTGTGGACAAGGAGCGCAGGGCGGCCGCCATCGTGTTCGAGTCACCCCGCTCGGAAAAGTTTCTGTCCCTGAAGGTTGAAGCGATCCTGGACGCTCCGGTCCTCATCGCCGTGACCATTGATCCCGCCCGCGAAGGTCCCTTTGTTCTGGGCCGGCTCTCGGATCCCGATACCGATGTCTACAGCGCGTCCTGCGCCATCATGAATCTTTGGCTGGCGGCGCGTGCGGAAGGGATCGGAATGGGATGGGTGACGATATTCAGGAGAGAGGACGTTCAGGGGATCTTGAATCTGCCCTACCACATCAAACCCATCGGGCTTCTGTGTCTGGGGTATGTGCGGGAATTTCCCCGGAGGCCGATGCTTGAAACGGAAGATTGGGCCTATCGTCAACCCCTCTCGAAACATGTGTATATCGACGGGTGGGGGAATCAAGCGGGCGGGCTTTGGGACAATATTAAAGACAGCCTTGATGCGAAGGAAGATTGGCCTTGGGAACATTAAGCGATTGCCAGATCCGTGGCCTTATTGCGGACGGATGTGTGGCCTCGGCCATGGAATGGGGCGGCCGCCAAGTCCAGCCAGCCTCTTTGGATTTAAGAATTGGATCGGTGGCCTACCGTCTCCGTTCAAGTTTTCTTCCGCTCGAATCTTCCGTGTCGGAACTCCTGCCCGATCTCTCTCTCTATTCCTTCGACATTCAATCCTCCCCATTCCTTGAAAAAGGGGCGGTCTATCTTGTCCCTTTGTTCGAATCCCTTGCTCTTCCGCCATTTCTTTCGGCAAAGGCCAATCCAAAATCATCGACCGGGCGTCTGGATGTCTTCACGAGGGTCTTGACCGAACAGGGCGACCGGTTTGATGACATTCCTGCCGGATATTCAGGAAAGCTCTACCTCGAAATTTTTTCCCGGTCCTTTACATTGAAGATCCATCCTGGGCTGGCTCTTTGTCAGATGCGGTTTTTTGTCGATCGGAGGTTTTTGTCGGATGAAGAAATGATGCTTCGGCACCAGCAATCTCCTCTCTACCATTTTCCGGGAGAAATTGGTCAGGGAACGCGCGACAGGATCGTTGACGGAGGGCTCTATTTGGGAGTTCGCCTCCTTGGAGACCCGATTGCCGGATTCCGGGCGCGACCGGACGCGGGGATATTGAGCCTTGTTCCGGGGGATTCGCAACGCGCCACGGAGTTTTGGGAGCCGATCCGAGAGGTGTCCCGAGGGGAGTTGATCCTCGAACCCGAAAAATTTTATCTTTTTGCCTCAAAAGCAAAAATTCGTGTCCCTCTGGATTTGGCCGCCGAAATGCTCCCCTTCGATGCCGCCGCCGGAGAGTTGAGAACCCACTATGCAGGATTTTTCGACCCCGGCTTTGGAATGTCCGGAGAGGGAGCCCGGGGGGTTCTCGAGGTGCGCCCTCATGACGTTCCATTCCGGGTGGTGGATGGTCAGCCTGTGTTCAAGTTGCGGTATGAACGGATGGAACGGCCGCCGGATCTTCCCTACGGTCAAGGAATCGGCTCCAGTTACACCCACCAAGGACTTAATATCAGTCGTTATTTTATTAATGATTTTAACGTCGCCGAGAAGAACGCCCCCTAGGATTGATTTTTAGGACAAAAAAAAATACCATCAAAAGATATGCGGTAACGCAGATCCTTCTTCCCATTCCCCGGTAGCTCAGTCGGCAGAGCGGGTGACTGTTAATCACCATGTCGCAGGTTCGATCCCTGCCCGGGGAGCCATTTTCGATTCCCAGAGTTTTCCGCCGTTTGTGATGCCCGCGATAATAACCTGAGAGGCCGAAACCTCCTCGGCCCTTGATATGGACCGAGAGTGTTCGAGTCCCTGACAGGGGGTTCTGTGATCTTCCTCCATGACTGGAATTCCATGGGGCCCAAGGAACGGCAAATCGTCGCCGCGGCTTTCCTGGGCTGGACCCTTGATGCTTTTGACTTTTTTCTTTTGGTTTTTGTCCTAAAAGATGTGGCCCATACTTTTTCCGTCTCCCTGACAACCGTGACGGAGGCGATCTTTTTGACGTTGGCGACCAGACCGTTGGGGGCCCTCATTTTCGGAGCGCTGGCCGACCGGATCGGTCGGCGACCGGTCCTCATGGTGGTGGTGCTTCTCTATCCGATTTTTGGATTTGCCTCGGCCCTGGCGCAATCCATCGGGGTTTTTCTCCTCTTGAGGGCATTGTTTGGGGTCGCGATGGGAGGAGAGTGGGGGGCAGGCTCTTCATTGGTCATGGAAAGCATTCCCCAGCCACTGTCGGGGATTCGTGTCCGGAATCCTGCAGGGAGGGTATCCGGCCGGGTATTTGCTGGCATCGCTTGCCTACGCGCTCGTCTATCCCCTGACGGGTTGGAGAGGCCTTTTGATGTTGGGAATCCTTCCTGCCTTTCTGGTTTACTTCATCAGGAGAAAGGTTCCTGAATCCCCCTCCTTTCAAAAGAAACGGAACACCCCTTCCCCTGACCTTAAGACGCTTGTGGTGGACCACTGGAAGCTGGCGGTTTTTGCCATTTTTCTGATGACGGCCTTCAACTTTCTGGGTCACGGCACTCAGGACATGTATCCGACCTTTCTTCAAACGGTTCACCACTTGTCCCCGCATACAGTGGGGGCAATTGCCGTCATTTATAATGTCGGGGCGATTCTGGGCGGGATCGTGCTGGGGACTTTTTCGGAGCGGATCGGACGCAGGAGGGCGATTCTCCTTGCCGGGATCGTCGTGTTGGTGCTGTTGCCCTTATGGGGTGAAGCGGCGGGTCCTGTGGGACTTGCCTTGGGGGCGTTTATGATGC
This sequence comes from Nitrospirota bacterium, assembly GCA_027314645.1. Lineage (GTDB taxonomy): Bacteria > Nitrospirota > Leptospirillia > Leptospirillales > Leptospirillaceae > UBA4572. The sequence goes on along the minus strand of DAHVAL010000002.1, from coordinate 169,544 downwards.
AGTTTGCCGTTCAAGGGGCCTGGGGAGTCGTTCCTGCATACTTGAACGAAGTGTCCCCCGCCCCTATTCGCGGGGTCTTTCCAGGATTGGTCTATCAGACCGGAAACCTTCTGGCGTCGGCAAACGCGACACTTCAGTCAATGCTTGCCCAGCGGTGGAATGGCCGGCTCGATTTAGCCCTGATGATGGTGGCCGGCCTTTCCACACTCTCCTTGATCTTCTTGATCGCTCGCGGACCGGAACGTCGGGGAGAAATTCTCCACTGCGGGTCCCTCGAGAGTGAATGAGGCCCCCCCGGCCCAAAGTTCACACATAGACCGCAAACGCTGCCAGCGCCCGGTCCAAGGCCTTGTGCTTCTTCCGGTACTTTTCAAGGGAGATGCCTTGGGACCAGGCGTCCCAGGCCTGGCGAATCGATTGTCCTCCAGCCCGGGCTCCATCGGGGTGCCCGCAGACCCCTCCACCACAGAGGTAGGCAAAATCGGGCCCGAAAAGATCGGCATGAACGCCCAGGGTGCCCGCATGCATTCCCCCACCGACGGCGATCATCGAAGGTTTCATCCCTTCCAGAGGCATTCGGCACACCTCCAAGACATCCTTGAGGAGGGATTTTTTGGCCTTGAGGGTTCCGGAAAGGGCGGGGTAGAGGATGAGGTCGGAACCGAGAATGCGCATGAATTTGGCCCAGGATCGGACGGACATCCCATGTTTTTGCCATAGCCAGTCGCTGGTCGCCATATGGGCCATGATGGGGACCTGGGAGTGCCTTGCCAGCTCTTCGAGCATCGGGAAGCCGCTGGCCGCCGGGCTCAGCATGGCAATCTTGGCCCCTGCCGAGGACCCTTTAAGATACCGGTCGATCATGGCTTGCGGTCTGTCCACGGTATGCATCATGACCCACTTGGGCTCACCCGTCTCCTCTTCCGCTCTTTTTGCCGCTTCAACGGTCGCCTGAAGGCGTTTAAGATAATCGCCCTCGGGTTCCTGAAGAAGTTCATCCGATTTGACGACGTCCATGCCTCCCACGAGACTCTCGAACGCGATATGGGCATACTCATCGATCGTCAGCCCCTGGGAAGGTTTCAGCACGGTAATGAAAAGAGGACGCTTGGGGGCATTCCGCCTGGCGGCGATCCCTTCGAGACCGAATTGGGGACCCGGGAGCCTGGAGAGGAGCTTGGCGGGGGGATCGAAGTCTGTCAGTTCGATCGATTTGAGAATATTGAGGCAACTGATTTCACCCGCAATGGACAGCACCAATCCGTACCCCGAGGAAATCCTCTGGGAAGGGACCATGATCTCGATCACGGCTTTTTTCTTTCCTTCTTTGACGGTAAACGGTTTGGCGGCAAAGGATTCCGTTCCAGCCGTCTCATAGGAGGTTTTCTTTACCCCCAGACTCATTTCCCGGGCAATGAGGGCGGCGGCTTTGGGAACGTCGGCCGAACGGATCGTATAGGTCGTCTTGATCAGTTCCATTTTACTCATGGAAACGTGTCCTTTACTCTTGGCGATCGGTTGAAGGATATGGGAATTTTGAGTTATTCCCCTTACAATAGGACAAATGAGCAGATTCAAGCAACCCGACGCATAACGAAAGGATGGGGATTCATGGCGGAAGTGATCAATGCAACCATTGAGACAATCGAACCTTTTGCAGAAGATGTAAGACTCTTCCGCCTTGTCCCGGAAGGGGCGCCCTTATCTTTTGTCCAGGGGCAATTCATCAAAGTCCTTTGGGAGGGTGAAAAGGGGTCCTATTTTGCGATCGCGTCCCCGCCCTATGAAACAAGGTTTACCGAAGTCCTCGTCAAAAAAGGAAAGGGTGTGTCGGAGCGCCTGTTCTCCGCCCAACCGGGGGACAAGATTTCCTTCGAAGGCCCCCTCGGGCACGGGTTTCCGCTCGACCTTCATCGGGAAAAAAATCTCCTTTTTGTGGGGGTTGGAACGGCCATCGCCCCCCTTCGCTCCACCATTCTCGAGGCGCTTCGCCGGCGCGAGGAATTCGGGAAGATCGAGTTCTACTTCGGCACGCTTACCCCGGAGCACCTGTATTTTGGAGAGGAGCTTGCCGCCTGGCATGCCCAAGGCGTCAACGTTGTGATCACCGTGACTTTCCCGGATGAGCATTGGGACCGTCATTCAGGATTCGTCCAGCATATTCTTCAATCCCAGAGCGACCCCTTGCACCAGACTGTGGCGTATGTCTGCGGAATGAAAGAGATGGTTGAGGAAACGATTTCCGTCTTGAAAGGGCGGGCGATTCCCGAAGAGCTGATCCTCCAAAACATCTGATGGGCCCATCTGTCCCAAAATTGACGAGAGCGTCCGGGGGGCTTAGGATGTAACAGAGGACCAGAGTCTTCCAAAAGTGCCAGAAATGCCTCTGGACGCTTCTTTTCTCCCATCATGAGGGCTTTTTCATGGACAAGACCGACCCCTTTTATCGAAAAAACAATGAATCCGAAACGCGCAGCGACAAAAAAGAAGGACAAGGGGTGGAACCTTTTTCCGATCTTGTGACGGCGATGGAGCGGCTGATCCGCCTTCTTGATGGGCGGGAAGAGGAAATGCGGGAAGCCTACAGGATCAGAAAGAAGCTTCAGGAATTCGAGAATGAATGGCAGCGTATGCAGAATGAAGCGTCTCGCCTTTCTGAAGTTCTCGAAAAAGTGACCAAACCGGCTTTTCGGATCGGAACCTGTCTCGGAGCGACGGACGACGGCTTGGTCTGGGTTTCGGTCGGGGGAGGAGATTATCAGGCGACGGTCGATCCGAGGGTCCCGAGCGAATCCCTGAAAAAAGGAGAGCGGGTTCGTCTCAACGAGGCCCTTTCCATTCTGGGAACCGTGGGGCCGGATCTTTCAGGGCCCATCGTCCGCGTTGGAAGACTGTTTCCCGACGGGCGCCTTGAAATCGCTTCGGACCGTCCGGACAATACCCTTGGGACGATCCTTGATCGGTCCGATCACCTCAAGGATGAAGTCTTGTCAACGGGCGACTTTGTCCGTCTTGACAGCACCTCGCGGCTCGCGGTCGAAAAAATCCGGAAGCGGGAAGAAAATTACCTTCTCGCCGAAGTCCCCACTGTCGGGTGGGAGTCCATTGGCGGCCAAGAAGACGCCATTCACGAGATACAGAAGGCCATTCTGAACCCCCTCCTTTATCCGGAGGCCTATTCGCGTTACTCCTTCAAATCTCCTCGGGGTTTTCTGCTCCATGGCCCCCCTGGATGCGGGAAGACCCTGATCGGGAAAGCGACCGCCCATGAGATTGCAAATAGACTGGCCTTGAAAGAAGGACGGCCGGTGAAAGGGGTCTTTTTCCATATCAAAGGGCCCGAAATTCTGAATATGTGGTTGGGGGAATCAGAACGGATCGTTCGGGAGCTTTTTGATGAGGGAGAAAAAATCCGGAAATCCGGTGACTTTCCTGTCCTCTTTATCGATGAGGCCGAAGCGATCCTGGGAACACGCCGGAACGGTCGAGGATTTAATATCCACAATACCATCGTCCCGATGTTCTGCGCGGAACTGGACGGCTTGGCAGGACCAGGAGGCTTCCAGATGGTCATCCTGGCGACCAACCGGCCTGAGATGATTGATCCGGCAATTCTTCGGCCAGGACGCATTGACCGAAAGATCAAGGTCACCCGGCCGACCTATGAGTCGGCCCTGGACATTCTAAAGATCCATCTTGGACCGAATGTTCCCATTCAAAAATCTTCCACGGGAGAATTGCAAAAGGACGATCGGGAGGCCCTTCTCGAAGCTTTTCGGGATCGTTTTTTTGCCAGAACCGAACAGAATTCCCTTTTCGAAGTGTTTCGCCGGTCGGGGAAGCGGTCTTCTGTGTACTGGTCTGATCTTGTGAGCGGGGCCATTCTTGAATCCATCGTTCTCCGGGCCAAGGAACGAGCCCTTCTTCGGGAAGTCGAGAATGAAAACGGAGGATTGACCCTTGAGGATCTTCTTTGGGCTTCGCGATGCGAATATGACGAAGGAGACATCCTTCCCCCGACGGAAATCGCCTTCGAATGGATGAACCTTCTCGACCTTGATGCGCAGGATGTCGTGGATGTTAGAAAAGTGCGTCCCGACACCCTGTCCTCCCGATCCATCCGAGCGATAGAATAAACGGGGATCCGCCTGAAATGCCGGGAAAGAAAACCCACAACCTGTCCACAAGGGAAATCGTCGCCGGGATCGAGACCGAATTTGGGATCATCCGGAAAGACCAGGAGGAATCCGATCCTGTCAGCGAGTCGATGGCCCTTGTGAAGGCCTACCGTTCCGAGTCCTTTGGCGCTTGGGCTTATGATTCCGAGGATCCACGCGCTGATGCGCGGGGCTTCAGAGTGGATCGTTTGGCCCAGGACGAAGAGGAGGAGGCATTTTCGCGGTCGGAGCGGCGTCGCTTTATGTCTTTCAGGGAGTCAAAGAGCGATCGCATCCTTCAGAACGGGGCCCGCTTTTACAACGATCATACCCATCCGGAATACTCGACTCCGGAGTGTCTGACACTTCATGATCTTGTCCTGTATGACCGGGCCGGGACGGAAATTGTCAGAAGCGCCGCCAAGTCGAGAGAGGAAGAGATCGGCCGGAAGGGATCCCTGGGGCTTTACCGGAACAATACGGATTTTCATGGTCATAGCTATGGCTGTCATGAAAACTATCTTCTTCCCAGGAGCCTCCCGTTCGATCGGATCGTGGAGGGAATGACCCCCTTTCTTGTGTGCCGCTCCCTTTTTCTTGGAGCGGGGAAGGTTGGGCGGGAAGGAGAGGATGGGCTTTCAAAGGGTTTCTTTCAGATATCCCAGCGGGCGGATTTCATAGAGGAGCGGATCGGTGTGGACACCATGCACCATCGTCCTGTCGTCAACAGCAGGGATGAACCTCACGCCGAACCAACGCTCTACCGTCGCCTTCATCTGATTTGCGGGGATGCGAATATGTCGGAGTGGCAGACCGCCATGAAGATCGGTATGTCGCGGCTTGTTCTTGCGGGGATCGCGTCAACCCCCTCATGGGGTCCCCCGGTTCTTGAAGATCCTGTTCATGCGTTCCGTCAGGTTTCGAGGGCTGAAAATGGAAATGCCCTCCTTAAGCTTATCGATGGAAGAACAATGTCTTCCATGGAGATCCTGGAGGTTTACCTTTCGTTGGCCGAGGCGTTCGCGGATGAAGGGGAAGATCGCTGGGTCCTGGAAGAGTGGAAGAAGGCGTCCTCCGACTACAGGAAAAACCCGCATCTCCTTTCGGACCGGGTGGATTGGGTCGCCAAACGCCAGCTTCTCGATCTTTTTTGTGCGGAAGAGGGGATTCAGGACGGGGACCCGTGGCTTCAAAGTCTCGACCTTGCCTACCATGACCTCGATTCCGACGAAGGAATGTTTTGGCCTATGGAAGAAGAAGGCCGCATTCGACGGCTCACCGATCCAAGGGATGTGGAGCGAGCCACCCTCCATCCCCCTTCCTATGGAAGGGCGCCGGTCAGAGCTGCCATTATTCGTCGATTTGAAGGGGAGATCCGGGATGCCGGGTGGGAGCGGATCCATTTTACCAATGGGATGACCCTAAAATTGCCTCTCTTTCAGGAGCTGGATAAGAATGCAGTTTTGCTCCTTTGCAACCAGATCGGGTGTTGCAAGGGCAAGGAAGATCTTGAGCGCCTTCTCAAGGCGTCCTTGTGAGAGGGGCTTTTTAAGATCCCTTCTAAATGCGCCGGAGAGGAAAGGCAATGGTTCCTCGTTTCTCGGTCTGGCTCCCTGACCAAGGGGACAATCAACCAGTCTAACCCACTATTATTTAAAGGGAGGAGGCAAAGGTCATGAATTTCTCGGCTGAGCAACCCTTTCATTTATATTCTCACCACCTTGAGGCGATCGGCTTGGATGAACAGGAGAGGGTTCCTTTCCCTTCCAAGAAGGGAGGAACTCCGGAGGGACCATCTCCAAAGAATCTTGATCCCAAGCCATTAAAAGATCGCATGATGGATCGCATGCGGAAGGTGGACCCCAAACAATCGGAGCGCTATCGTCAGAGGACGGGAGAATAGCTTCGTCAACAGGTCGGGACAGGAAAGGAAAAGCCATTGAGAATGGAAAATAAGGGGGAGGCGTTTTCATTCCCGCGGCCGGGATTCTTTCCGGACCTCATAAAAAAGGATCAGCCCTGGTTCAGGATAAAAAGTGACGAGGGAAGACCCCTTTCGGGGGTTGCCCACGGAACGACGATCCTGGCTTTTCATTTCAAGGATGGGGTTCTGGTGGCCGGAGACCGTCGCGCAACCGCCTCGAATAGAATTATGTCCAACCGGGTCGATAAGGTCTTGGAAATTGATGACTCGGCATTGCTTGCCATTTCAGGATCCCCGGCCATGGCCTTGGAGATGGGGCGGGTTCTTGACCATTCCCTTAAATACTATCGAAGGAGCCAATTGACGGATATTTCCCTCGAAGGAAAGGTGCGGATCCTTGCCCAGCTTCTCAAGGAAAATCTTCCAATGGCCGTGGAGGGGATCGGGGCGGTGGCCCCCCTGTTCATCGCTCGAGATGGAGCGACAAGGGTCGTTCGTATCTTTTTCTACGATATTCTGGGGGCTCATTTTGAAGGGGTCGAGTTTTCGGTCGGGGGGTCTGGATCGCCCGAAGTGCAGGGAATCCTTCGATACCTTGATCGTTGGAGCCCCCGGCCTCTTCGGGAATTGTCGAGGGACGAAGCCATCCTGTTGGCTCTCCGGCTTCTTGAAACAGCCTCATATTTTGATTCGGCGACCGGGGGAGTCGGTGGCCAGGATCCCATTTGGCCTCTCATCAAGCTCCTGACCCCCGAGTCTCTTGAGACAATCGAGGAAGAAGCCATTTCCACCATATACCGAAATGAGGTGATGCGTGTTCGATGAGCCCTACCGTTGGATTGACGCCATCCACCAGCGGCGGGACTACATTGCCGAACAAATTAACCGGGCCACCCCGGTGGTGGGCCTTTCCGTCAGAGAAGGAATTTTGCTCGCCACTTTCCACCGGCAGAATCCGAAACTCTACGAGATATATGATCGGATTGCCATGGGAGGGATCGGCCATCCGGCTGATTTGGAAACGGTGAGGGAACTGCTCCTGAATATGGCTCATGTCGAAGGTTACCAGCGTTCTGCGTTCGACGTAAGCATCGAGCGACTCGCCCTGTTCGGCATCGCTCCCAGATTGAAGGCGGCATTTGAAGACATTGCGGCTCCCCCTCTGATTCTCGATGTTCTTTTGGCAGAAGTCGGTCAATCCTCCAAGGAGGACCTTTTTCTCCAGGTGTCGTTCGATGGAAACCTGCAACGTTCGAAAGGGCTGACTGTCCTGGCGCCTTCGGATGAAATGTCGTCAAAAATGGACGGGTTGCTGGAGGAAAGACTTCCTCCCAAGGACCGGACGCTCGATGAAGTTCTTCCGGTATTATCTCGCGTTTTCATGGAAATTTTGTATTCGCAGGAAGAGCTGGGAATGGATGGGTCGGGCAATGTGATCACCCCCGATAAGCTCGAGGAGTGCAAATCCAGGCTTTTCAAAGAAAAAAGCTGGGAGGGGGTGTTGCTTGACAGAACCTCTCCCGCGAGGGTCAAAAAGGTCATTCACCCCGAGGATATGGGCCGGTGAGGTTCCTCTGCGGAATTGAAACGGAATATGGGCTCTTGATCAGGGACAGCGAAGGACGGGGATCTTCCATGATCCGCCAGGAAGAGCTCTTTCGACGGGTTCGGGATTATCTGTTCTTTGAGAAAAAGACCGGATTGATCGATTTGCATCAACGGGCCTATGACGAGCCTCCGGGAAACGGCGGATTCCTGAAAAATGGGGGACGATTGTACATCGATATGGGACATGTCGAATATGCCTCCCCGGAATGCGGGACCATTCATGACATGGTCGCCATGGACAGGGCAGGGGACTTGCTTCTGGAGGATGCCCTCCGCGAGTTGGGGCTCTCCAACAATGTTTCCTTCATCAAGAACAATATCGATCATCAGACCCTTGCGACCTTCGGATCCCATGAAAATTATTCGGTTCCTCGAAGTTTTCCATTCAATGAAAAGGGGCTTGATCCGCTGGTGGCCTTTTTGGCCACGCGCCAGATTTTTTCCGGGGCCGGACGGGTCGGAGCGTCCATTATTAATGACAGTCTGATTACGCTCGACGATGAAATTCGATCGATTCCATTCCAGATATCCCAGCGCGCAGATTATGTCGTCAACAAGTTTTATCAATGGGTTCAGATGAATCGCTCGATCGTGAACACGCGGGATGAACCCTTGGCGGACCCTCTTCAGTTTCGGCGGATTCACTTGCTGCTGGGTGATTCCAACATGTCACAATTCGCTTTTGCCTTGAAGGTTGGAACCACAAGGCTGGTCCTTGGCCTGATCGAACGTGGGCAGGCGCCCTGGATCCCGGTCAGCGATCCCGTTCAAGCCGTCCGGGCCATTTCGCATGATATGTCGATGAATTGGCCGCTCGAGGTCAACGACGAGGGCGTGGTCGGAGCCATCGATATTCAGTGGAGGTTTTTTGACGCGGCGGAAAGGGCTTTTCGGGGAGAGAACGACGATACGGACTGGGTTCTGGACGCATGGAAGGAAATTTTGACCGATTTGGAGAAGAAAGACCCCTCCCTCGTATCCGACCGGATTGATTGGGCTCAGAAATATGTTCTCTTGGACGCGTTCCGGCAGGCTGAAAACCTTTCTTGGGATGATCCGTGGATGGAAAGTCTGGATTTGGCCTACCACGACCTTGATCAAGTCAGAGGTCTCTTCTTTCCCTTGGAAGAGGATGGCGTGCATCGGCGACTCGTCTCGCCGACGGCGGTACGGGCCGCCACCGAGGATGGCCCGGCAGGGACCAGGGCCCAGGGAAGGTCGGAGGCCGTTCACCGGATTTTGAAGGGTCACTCCGGACGCACCTACCATGACTACATCATCCAATGGTTTGGGGTCCAGGTCGAGAGCGGAGAAATTCTCTACATGCTCGACCCCTTCAAAACGTATCGTAAAGAGGTCGCCTCCTATTTTCTGGAGGCTGAAAAAACTGATTTCTCCGCCTGATTCCTCGTTTCGTCACAGGATTTTCCGGAAAATTCCCTCATCGCCGAAGTATTGCCGCTCATACAATCGCCGACTTTACTCGCGAAGGTTTTGCTGTTTTTGATGGTAGGCCAAGTAAGGATCCCACATAGCCCCCGTTGCGGTCATGGCAAAATCGGCTCCTGAAGCACGGAAAAGATCGTAATCTTCCACGGTCATGATTCCCCCCACTCCGATGAGAGAGACAGGGAATTTCATCGAAGAGATGGCCCGGGAAAGTCGATTGACGACCGTAAGGGCCGCCCTGCGTATCCCATTTCCGCAAATTCCGGATTTTTCACGTCCGGGGCCAGGAAGTGCCGATCGCCCCTCCGGGTTGATGACGGTTGCGGAGAGAGTGTTGATCGCAGAAACGGCATGAATATAAGGAGCAATCGATTTGAGCAGGGTCTCGGCTTGGGCATCGGTGTCGAGATAGCCGATTTTTACGATGAGCGGCATTTCAGGGCCGATCGCTTCCCGGACGGTTTTGGCCACCCAACCGGCATTTTGGGGGTCTTGAAAGATTTGTCCTTCTGTTCCCTTGACGTTCGGGCAGGAAAAATTGACTTCGATCGCCATGGCCCCGGCTTCTTGCGCCATCCTTGCCGCCCGGGCAAAATTTCCTGCGATCGACTCCCCCTCGCGTTCTGTCCCGACAACACTCACGATCAATACTTGACCGGGCGCGATTCTCTTAAGGGCTCGCGACACGTCCTCCTGCCACACAGAGGGCGCCTTGCTTGGCATTCCGAAGGAGTTGGTGATCGTGATATCCCGCATAGATTTCGGGTCCTTGTAAGGGAGTCCGATGATCGGCCTGTTAAGCGACTCGGGGGAGAGATCCCCCTCAACAGCGACATAGAGGCAATTGGGGGGAGGGTATGATGGGTGGGGATGGGTCCGGACTGTCTTGTATACGAGAAGGTCGAAGCCCATGGAGGCGTAGAACTCGATCCACTCCGAGTTGAGTAAAGGCCCTGCCGGGATGCCCAGCCTGCTGTTTGCCGGGATTCCCAGGAAGGACACAGGAGGGCCATTGGGGATGTGTTCTGGAATGCGCCCCCGAAAGACAGGGCCCTCCCGGTAATTGTCATCGTAGGACCGCTGAATGTTGTAAACGGGTTCAGGAATCTGCAACGCGCACTCCTTTCGGGTCAATAGTCGACAGGAAAATCGACGCCTCGATCCCATGGGCATCCAAAACATTCCTAAGATTTTTATGAATTTTCTGAACCATTTCTGGATCAGGTGTCAAGGCGACAGTGGTCGATCCGGCTCCTGAAATGGCAAACCCAGCGGCCCCTGAAGAAAGAGCGGCTTTTTTTAAGGCCTCGAAGCCGGGAAGCAAGGTTTTCCTGTAGGGTTCGATGAGGGGGTCAGAGACTCGTTGGCAAAAGAGAAGGGGATCTTTTCTGAGCAATCCGGCAAGGATGCCTGCCGTGTTTGAAATGGCTCCCACAGCATCGCGACGAGGAACGATCTCTGGAAGGATCCTCCGGGCGTCTGAGGTTTTGATGGTGGCCTTTGGAACGACGAAAATCAGAGAAATTCCCTCAATATAGCCGACGGGAACCGCGGAGTGTGTCTCCCCGTGGCTGACAGTAACACCTCCGAAGAGACAGGCTGAAATATTGTCAAGGAACACGCCTCCGCTGACACCGGCCTCTGCAGTCAGCGCCGCCTCGAGGATTTCATTCATAGAAAAGCATGCGCCGGAGAGCACATGCCCGAGGTAGGCGCCCCCGACGGCCGAGGCTGCGGATGAGCCGAGGCCCGATCCTGGCACTCCCTTGGCGATTTTCATGCGGAAGGGGGTCTTGATGCCCGCCCGGTCAAGAAGCAGTCGGGCCGCGATGCTGGCGGTATTTTCCCGGTGAGTTAAGGGGATCGGCGTCCAAGCTCCTGTGATTTCGTCAATCTGATCACTCTTCAGGGAGGGGTCAAGATGCCCGGAAATGAGGTCTCCCATTTTGGTCACCGCCATCCCAAGCGTGTCGAATCCCGGGCCGATATTGCCGACCGAAGCGGGGGCGTAAACGGTGATAGGGGATGATGGGAGCCTGCCTGACATGGGTAAGGGATCCTTCCCTGGGGATGATGTTTTCCGGATCGCGGCCTGCCGGGATTATCCTAACATAGAAAGAAGGAATGCGTCGTCTTGGTTCAATGGAGAAGCGAGAGTATCCGGGGAAGCAGTGTCCCGATGAACAATCCGGACACTCCCGCCATTCCGCCCAGAAGAAGCATTTCCCCCGCCCCCTTGGAGGGGGGTTCGTTGGAGAGACGCGATTTGATGCCCCCTGCGACGGCAAGTGTCAAGGAAGAGAAAATGAGGGACCATGTAAATGCCGTGCCGATCATATCCAGTAAAAAATAAGGAAGAATCGGGGGGATGGCCCCGATGAGGAAAGACCCTCCGAGGACCAGTGAGCCGGAGAGTGGATTTTCGATGGTTTCTTCATGAATCCCCAATTCTTCCCTGACCATAAATCGGTGCCACGCGATGGGGTTGGAAGTAATTCTCTCGGTCACGCTGTTCGCCTCTTCCGGGCTCAAGCCAAAAGAAACAAAGAGGTGTCGAACCTCTTCCCGTTCAGTATCCGGGATATGCTCGATCTCCCACTTTTCCCGTTCGATTTCCCGTTTGAAAATATCGTTTTGGCTTCGTGAGGCAAGATATCCGCCGGCCCCCATGGAAATGGAACCGGCAATGGCGGTCATGATTCCCGCATAAAGGATCGAGCTTCGAGAAAGGGAAGATCCGGTCAGACCCCCAAGAAAACTGATGAGCGTGACCATGCCGTCGTTCAATCCCAGGATAAAGTCGCGGATTCTTCGCCCGGACGGAAGGTGTCCGCCTTCGGAGGATATGGGAGGGGAAAATGAAGGGTTAGTCGAATCCATGACGGGATCTTAACGAAAAAAAGAATGGGATGCCAGCGATAAAAACTTGAAAGGACGCGCAGGGATCCTTTTCACATTTTTTCTTGACAAGCCATTCTTCAAAGCGTATTCTTCGTTGTGTAATGCCCTCAAAAAAATAAGGGTCCGTATGATATGGCGCGGACCGTGGCACTTATTCTTTAGTCTCCATTTTATAAGGGGGTAGTCGTGGCTGAAAGCAGTCAGAAAGGGATTGTGGCCTATTGGCTCGGAGGAGCTTTTTCGGCTGTCGGGAGCGGATCCGTTGTCGGCTTCTGTCTCCAAGAATGGTTCGGTGCCCATCGTTTTGAAACATGGCGTGAATCCTATGTGTGGATTTATTGGATCATGGTTCTTTCGACCATTACTGGAGCGCTTATCGGTTTGTATTCTTACTCCTATCACAGAAAGCGCGAAGGTTGGTGAGAAGATCCCGGACATCCGAATAATCCAGCCAAAATCTGAGGAGGTTCCAGTATGTGGATGTTGAGTGCGATTTCGTCATTTACTCCCGATCAGCTTAAAGAGCTATCCGATCCAAGTCATTGTTGCGGCATGACGCCTGGTGGGGCTAGCCAGGGCGTGGCCTCCTTTGCCGCTTTTATGGGAACAGCTTCGGCCATTGGGAGCATTGTTCTGTTGTTTGTCTGCTTTTCCGGAATTGGCGGGAATGCCAAGTTCGATCCTGCACGCAAGAAGTAGGTGATTGCAGAGGGAAGAAGTCTGCCGGGATGACTCGGTCTTCTTCTCTTGGATTGGGTTTTTCCCCTTTGCAACTGGATTGTTATCCATGACATGTGGATGGCAGATTAAAACTCAAGAGCGCTAAGGAGTGCGAGATGGCATTTCGCGAGTATAAATTTGGTGTGATGATGACTGGAACGGTTTTTGCCGTAACTCTCTCCATCACAGTGTTGTTCCCCAGCATGCAGATGAGCAAGGTTCCTCCCTCTGCGACGGCCATTCAGAAGGCAAAGGACTATGGTCCGGACAGTGGATTCACGATTGAGGATCCATTCATGACTGGAGAAGATCGACCGACCATGATCGGAAAAGGAAAGGTGATCTTCGTCCGCGAAGGATGCTGGTGGTGTCATACCCTTCTTCCAGAGCAAACTCAGGACTGGCAGTATTTCGGAGCACCCCCAAGAATTGCTGACTTTGTGGGAGAAGCTCCAACCGTGTTCGGATCTGACCGAAAGGCGCCGGACCTTCTCCATGTGGGAAGCCGTCTTCCGATCAAAGGTTGGCATCTCGTGCATCACGCCAATCCTCGTTCGGTTCAGCCGATGTCTCAGATGCCGTCATTTAGCTATCTCTCCAGGCGTGATCTCAACGCGCTTGCAGATTACATGATGAGCCTTAAATAGGTCTGAAAAGTGGATCGCTCTCCGGAATGAAATTTTCGGAGAGCGGCAGGCTCCAGAGAATTCTTGTGAATGGGTGAACTAATTCCATTAGAGTTGCTGAAAGGAGAGCCGTAATGGCTGATGTTGAAGAGCTTCTAAATGAGAGATTTGACGGAATGCTCGAAGGGACCAACAACGTTCCAGGGATTATCATCCTGCTTCTCGTGATGGTCGTTGTGACGGCAGCACTTTTGACTTTCCCGTTGTTTGGAGCCCGTCCTCAGCTTCCGGGACACCTTCATTACTGGTTGGTGCAGGGTGTGCCGACGCTTAAAGCCCATACTTCCCCCAATCTGGCTCGTCCTTGGTGGGATCAAGGGTATGTGATCAATTCCGTCTATGTGTGCGTCTTTTTTGTTTGGGTTGGCTTGCTGATGAAAAGAACGGAAGTTGCCAGAGATTTCTAGTAAGGGACTTTATTAGGATGTACTTGGCTCTTTCTAAAGGTGACACTCACAATCCAAAGGGAGGTGAGTCCTTTGTGGAATGTAAATAGTCCAATGGTCTTTTGGTGTATTACATTGATTATGCTCTTTTCCTCACTCATTTATTCCTTCTTCATCGATGACGTGAAGCCAGAGTGACGTCTCTGCGTTTCTGAAGAAGGCTCACGGAGAACAACACCACTCCGTATACATAAAAGGGCGGTTTCCTTGAGGAACCGCCTTTTTTGTTGCCTTTATAAGTTGCGGTTTTTTGCGCCGTGGGTGTACAATCGGTTTGCGAGGTGGTGAATGTCGATCAAGATGTCGGTTTCGATCGTAATCTTTACCTTTCTTACGGCATCGGTGATAACCTTTGCTATTATGTCCCGTTACATTATCGGCCCCTTCAAAAAGCTCAAACGCGGAGAGCAGGTTATCATTGCGATGAGCTTTGTCGGAATCATCAGCGTTATTTCCTTTGCGATCATTCAACTTCTCTTAAGAATTCTGGTGTAGCTGCCGAATGAAAACAGGCGAAAAGGTTGTTTTTTTGCTCTCTGGATTGATGGTACTCTCGGTAGTGGTCCTATATGTTTTGGCTCGAATGAATATCCTGACATTTTGGACGACCAATGATGTCTACCTGTTTTCCAAAAAATCGAATGCAGGGTTCCAAGTCTTTCAGAAGTATGGATGCAGAGACTGTCACGTCGTTTATGGAGAAGGGGATTATGACGGTCCCGATATGGATGGAGAAGGGACCCGGCGAACTTCGGACTGGCTTCATCGTTATTTTGATAATCCAGGGTCCTTGGTTCCTGGCACAGCTCATGATGGAAAGTTTGCACCGACCTTTTCCAAGCTGACGTCCGAGGAACGGAATAAATTGGTGGACCTCTTGATGAGTCTTAAGTCTCTCCCAGGATCGCCGAATTATCCGAAACCGCCAAAATGAGGATTGGACCACGATGAATGCCTGTGGAAAAGGAGCGCAAAAATGAAGTTACCGGAGGGTATTGTTGCCTATTTGTGGACGGCGACCGGACTTGTTTCCCTTGTCATTATTATTTTTGGAATCTACTGGGCCTATAAAAATGGCCAATTTGATGAAAATATCAAATACATCATTTTTAATGACGAAGACGGGGACACCCAGAAACCTCCGCATGAACAACCGGAGTCTCATCAGTCAGCCCCCAAAGGCAAGTAACCCCCCATTGGATCTTTGGACGAGGCGGGAATATTGAAAAAAACTCTGAACCGAATCAACGCTGGGTTAGCCGTCATTTCGGGATTCGCACTTTTCTGGTTATCCGACCGATTCTTTGGACTCACAAGTGGGGCTTTTCATCACATTTTTGGAACGGGAATCCTTTTTTCCTATCTCCTTGCTCCCCTGTTCGTTTCCTTTGTTACCGGATACATCACCGGCCCCTACGGAAAATTTGTCGGCCCAATCCCCCCCATGGGGTATTTGCTGATCGCATATCTGAATGAGGTTTATCATCCTTCAGGTATGGCGGTCGGCATCCCAGTCGCCCCTTTCATGATGATTTTCTTTATCACGGTTCCCGAGGTGTCTTTCCTTGGAGGATATGTCGGGGAGGTCCTGCGCCGAAGACGCTCTTCCGGACCTCCAAAGGCGAGACAGCCCAGGTCCCGTGGGCCGGAAAGGGTGTCCTGAATGTTTAAGCGAGGTCAACCATGATTCAACGCCAAGAGGAAGTACCCCTCAATTCTTCGACAGATCGCTTGGGACTCCGCTTCATCCTTTTTGGAGTGTTTTGCCTGTTCGTCGGCACTCTGCAAGGCTTCATTCAGTCAACCCCCCGAATTCGGCATTGGATTCACATGACCGGTCAGGCGGGACATTTGGTGGATCCCTTAGCCCATGCCCATATCAACCTGATCGGGGGAGTGGTGTCCGTCGTGATGGCCATGGTGTATTACCTTCTCCCGCGCCTTTCGGGAAAGCAGATATGGAGTCAGATGCTGGGGGAATTGAGCTATGTATTCATGGTCGCGGGGGTCGTGGCCTTCTATTCGGTCCTTTTGACCTTCGGAATTCTTGAAGGGAACAGGATGTTGGATCAGGGGGAGGTGTACCCGATGGCGCGGGCGGTCTACCAGCCGTACCATCAAATCGGGTTCGTCCTTTCAGCGCTGTTGATGGGGATCGGGCATTGGACCTTTGTTTTCAATGTTTTTGCTACGGTCTGGGCGCGCGATAAAAGGAAGATGGTGAAAACTACGGCAGGGGTTGTGAAGGAAAGGGTTTGATGGGAATGGAAGAGGACAAGAGAGAGGGCAATGGAGCGAGTCAACACCAAAAGGAAAATCCCCCCCCAGAAGGTCGAACGCTGACGACGGCCGATGACGATGATCTGACCCCTTCGGAAATGTCTCCCTGGCAACTTCCCTGGAAGGCTATTACCATCACATTCGTTCTCTTGATCCTCATTGCTGGGGCGGTCCATGTGGTGGGATTGGCCTCGAACCGGATCGTCCGGTTGTCGACCGCCAGTATTCGAAAGCATGGGGAGGCGCCCGGGGAATTCCGGCCGATGGGGGGAGTGTTGACCGGGGTCCAGCCCGGAGGAAAAACGGCTCAGCAAATGACCGCTTCCAAAAATCTTCATGAAGGGAAAAATCTTGCTCCCACGGCACAAATAAAGGTGGATTCCTCCGGCTACAAAATTTCCGAAGGGTTTGTCCTCATCCCTGCAGGTCCCTTCTGGATGGGATCGGAGGATTCATTCGCCAATTTTGACGAAAAACCGATTCACAAGGTCTATCTTCCTCCCTATCTGATCGAAAAACATCTCGTTACGAATAAAGAATACAAGGATTTTGTCGACAATGCCCATTACATTCCTCCCGGAAACTGGAAAAACGGCCAATATCTTCCCGACAGAGGAGACTATCCCGTGACCTTTGTGTCGATGGATAATGCCAAGGATTACGCCCAGTTCAGGCGCGCCCGCCTTTGTACAGAAGAGGAGTGGGAAAAAGCGGCCCGGGGAGATGATAAACGGATGTGGCCCTGGGGAAATACATGGGACCCCAGAAGGGCGAATGCCAATTACACGGTAGGAGACACCTCTCCGGTCAATCGCTATCCGATGGGAGCCAGCCCCTATGGCGTCCTTGACATGGCCGGGAATGTCTTCGAATGGACCAGCTCAAAATATCGGCCATATCCGGGAAATACGGCCAATAAGGCGCGATTCTATTCGTATAAGGTGGATGCGACCGGGGCGCTCCATCCGGTCAAGGGAAAGAGTTATTTCGTCCTGCGGGGCGGTTCTTGGAAAAGCGACCAGTATAGCGCCCGGGTGAGCGCAAGAAACCCGACATGGGCATTTTATGCATCGGACTTTTTTGGCTTCCGCCTTTGCATGGATGCCCGTCGATAATACTTTGAAGACCCAAGGAGAATGCCATGACAAGGGATGAAAGGATCAAGGATTACATCATGAAGTTCTACTACGCCTGCCTCTTGTACGCGATCGTCGGCTTTTCCTGGGGGGCGGTCATGGGCGGAGTTGAAAGCTTCAGGAATTTTGTCCAGGCCGGGGCTGGAGGTCCTTCGGATCTCATCGTTCTGGGACACACCCATATCAATCTCCTTGGCTGGGTGGAAATGGCGATCTTTGGGTCCATGTATTTTATTGTTCCGAAAATCTTTCAAGGGCCGCTGTACAGCTATCGTCTCCTGAAAATCCATTTTTGGATGCACAACATCAGCCTGGTCGGAATGGTGCTGGCCTTCTGCATTGCCGGATACAAGGGAGGCATGATCCTTCTTCACGGAAATGTCGCCGATATCAAACCCGTGGAAGCCCCATACATGGAAATGGTGGGGATCTTTGGACTCTTTGTGTTGTTGGCCAATATCATCTTTGCCTATAACATCTATATGACCGTCCAGGTGGCCAAAGGGCGGCGCGCGCTTCCGCTTGGCGAACGGGAAGAAGCCCCTGCACGCCTCATGGCTCCCGTACCGAGGTCTTCCGGTCAGGTGCACCAGTAGTGGAGCCAATGGGTAGAATCGGGAAAATCTCCCGGCTTTACAAATCCCTGCTGTTGGGGGCAATATGGGGAGTAGGGGACATGTGGATCCCGGAGAAATCCTGGGCCTACCTCCCCCGTTATGTGCACGTCACTTTGGGATTGCCCTGGTTTGCCTACCTGGTCTTTTTAATGGGAGTCCTCGTCCCGGTTTTCTTGTATCTTGGGGTTGCCTGGTATTTTAAACGGGATCTCGAGAAAGCCGGACCAGGAAAGGGTTCCCGGGATGAAGACACAGAAGAGTAGGCTCTGTGGGAATGTTTATTCTGAGAAGGAATAACGGGAGCCCTCATATATGGAACAGACCCAACCGCTCATCCCCATGCCCAAAATCGGCAACCGCCCTCTCCCCTCGCGCGGGATCCGCGTCACGCAAGTGCGCTATGCCGTCCAAGTGGCTTTCATTCTTTTGCTTATTCTCTTTCCGTTCACCGGAATTTTTCATATCGATCTCTCCACGGGACGCTTCGACCTTTTCGGTTATCAGATCTGGTGGAGCGACTTTTATCTGATTCTTCCTTTTTGGCTCTTCCTCATCTTTGCGATGACAGCCGTCTATGCTGTGTTCGGGATGGTGTATTGCGGATGGGCCTGCATTCAGAACACGTTCTCAGAATGGACCAATGCTCTTGCCAGATTCGCGTTCGGTGCGGCGACTCTCGGCCCTGGAATCGGGGAGATTTCCCTGTCCGGCCCAAAGCCCAAAAAAACCTCGGTGCCGCGAAAAATCTTTCAATGGTCAATTTTTCTTGGAGGGGTCGTTCTTTTTTCCCTGACAGTGTCGATCCTTATATCGGCGTATGTCATTCCCCCGAAAACGTTGATCCAAGACCTTCTTTCCGGCCGGAGCCAAACGGTTTACTGGCTTGTGTTCGGAGTCGGGGGAGTGATGTTCATGAACCTGCTCCTCGTCCGTCATTATTGGTGCAAATGGGTCTGCCCCTACCCCCTTTGGCAACATATGTTCAAGACGGACGACACCTTGAAGGTGGCCTTCGACCACAAGCGGCGAAACGAATGCACCGGCTGCAATCTTTGCGTCAAGTCCTGCTTTATTGATATTGATCCGCGGGATACCAAAAACTATTCGCGGTGCATCAATTGCGGAGAATGTGTGGTTGCCTGCGAGGATTATTCGTTGAAACGCGGGGTTCCCTCACTTCTGACCTTCCACAAGAACGGAGTCTTCGTCAAGCCCGATGGGACAATGAAAGGGCGGAAGCTCTCCCCCGGAACAGTGCGGTTCCTTCTCTCAGGGGTTGGGAGCCTGATCCCCTTGAGCTTGTTTATTTATGGAATCCTCACCTATTTGCCGTACCACGTCACGGTCAGCCAAGTTCCTGGGCGCCTGGACCAGTTTGAGGTGGGACTCTACAATAAGACCCCGAAGCCGGAACAATTCTTGATTGGGGAAACAGGAATTCCCGCCGACAGGGTGAAATTTGAGACCACCCGGGTGAGTCTTCCGCCAGGAGCGCATCAAAAGATTCGGTTTACGGTGGAACCTGGAAAAGACCTGGGGCCTGGCCTTCACAATTTTATCGTGAGGGTGCATGAAAAAACCCCACAGCCGGGGGAGTTCAGCCAGAACGCGACAGTGTATGTGCTTGGAAAATCCTCGTGAGACCCTTCTCAGGGAGACCAGGTCTCCCTGAGGGTTTTGGCGAGGTCCTCGGGAGGAAAGGCAGAAACGGTTTTCTGGATTCCCGACTGCAAATGTTTGATCGTGATCGTCCCTCCTGAGAGTTCATCCCCTCCCAGAAGACCGATGAAACGAACCCCTTCCCGCTCCGCTTGAACGAACGCCTTTTTCATCCGGGTCTTTCCGAAGAGGCCGACCACGGGAATCCCATGCTCTCTCAGCGAGGCCATGATCCGGTGCGCATAGGGCCGAGCGGCCTCCTCCAAGGGGTGAATCGCGAGGAGAACGGCGGGGTCCGGAAAATGTGGGAGCGTCCCGGCAAGTTCCCGAAGAAGGAAGAGCCGCTCGAACCCGATGGCAAGTCCTACCCCGGGAACATCCCCTCCGCCCAATTGACGCACGAGACCGTTGTAGCGCCCGCCCGCTGCCCAGGTGGATTGAGCTCCGAGGGCATCGGAAACCCACTCGAAGGCTGTTTCTGTATAATAATCCAGGCCCCGGACAAGCCGGTGCGTGAGGGTGAAGGGAATGCCTTCTCCCTCCAGGCCTCTCGAGACATGGTCGAAATGGTTCCGGGAATCCGGACACAGAAAATCAGTGATGTGAGGGGCGCTTTCAAGGATCGGTTGACACTGGGGGATTTTGCAGTCCAGCACCCTCAGAGGATTGGTCTCTGTCCTTTTCCGGCATGTTTCGCAGAGATCCGCCCTGTATTTTTCCAGGTATCGGACGAGAACTTCGCGATAGGCCGGCCGACATTCCGCGCATCCCATGCTGTTGATGAGCAGCCGGGAAGAAGGAATGGAGGTGGCCTGAGCGTGGCGGCTGACGGTCGCGATCAAATCCACATCATCATCGGGGTCGGAGGATCCAATGAGCTCTGCTCCCGCTTGGTGAAACTGCCGAAGTCGACCAGCCTGGGGGCGTTCATGACGGAACATCGGGCCTTGGTAGTAAAGCCGTTCGATTCGGCCCGGGTCGGCGAGGCGGTGTTCAAGGGCCGCCCGGATCAGCGAGGCGGTTCCTTCAGGCCTTAACGCCAAGGTTTCTCCGCCTTTGGTGGAAAAGACGTACATTTCTTTTTCGACGATGTCGGTGGACTCGCCGATCGATCGGGCGAACAACTCGGCCGATTCGAAGATGGGGAGTCTGATTTCCCGGAACCCTGCGAGGACGAACAAGGCTCTTATTTCGTCCTCGAGACGCCGAAAGGATTCCGATGCGGGGGGGAGAAGGTCCTTGACCCCGCGGGGAGCCTGAAATTTCATGGTGATCCGATCTATGGAATGAACATTGTTCTGGGTCCAGGGACCCTTCACGATCCCGGATTTTGAAAATCATCGGTAGATCATTCTAGCAGAGGGCAATGGTAAACCCAAAAAACAAGAAACTGACGATTCTTTCCGGACTTTCCCGAGGCTTCACGGAGCGGAGCGTCCCCGGAAGTTACATGGACGATCCGGAGACCCGGGAGGCTTATGGGGAATACTACGGGGCGGTAAGCCTAAAAAAAGGGAGGGCTCTTTCGGAGGAGATCCTTCGGAGAAATGGCGCCGATCTCATGGGACAGGAACGTCTGTCCATCGTCGACCTGGGGACCGGAACCGGTGAGTTTATCCGTGGACTTGTGTCAGGACTTCGGGACCACATTCCAGCTTCCTTCGACCTCCTCCTGGTCGACCGGTCAAAGGGAGTTCTGGAAGAAGCCTCCCGGGGGCTGGGCCAAGTGGAGAATCTGTCTCTTCGTCTGGCGGTCGGAACGCTTCCGGGGTTCCTCTCATGGATCGAGGGAAGGACCCCGATTGATCTGTTGACGGCCGGCAATCTTCTTGCCGAAAACGGAGCGGATCTCTCTGGGTTCCTCACGCTGCTCCGCCGGGTCCATGACACGCTCTCTCCCGGTGGAATGATGATTTTCGCCGAACCTGCGGACCGGCTGTCCTCGCGCGCCCTCCTGTTTCTGGGCGATGAATTGAGGACTGCGTGTCCCGATCTGCATATTTTAGCTCCCTGCCCGAATGACCGGCTGGGTTCTTGCCCCGCCCTCCGCTCTCCGGAGGATTGGTGTCATGAAGACAGGCCCGCCGTCTTTTCTGAGGAAACGAAAAAGACGGCCAGTGTCCTGGGACATATCAAGGATGCGCTGAAAATGACCTACCTGATTCTTTCCCGGACCGGGGACCCCCGCCGCCTTTCTTTCTCCCCCCTGATCCGCCTCGTGTCTCCCCTTCACCGGGAAAAAGGAATGGCCTGGGGACTTTTCTGCGACGGTGAGCGGATCCATAAATTGCGTCTCCTCAACAGAAACAGAACAGGTGACAATCGGGTCTTCTGGCACCTTAAGCGGGGGGAATCGGTCCTTGCCCCATGGGCTCCCATGGACGCCGGTTTCAACAAGGGGTCATCGCCCTTTGAGGATTGGCCCAAAGAGGTTCCCGTGACGGGAGTTTTAAGGCCAAACGGGACTCCCTGGGAGTCTTCGGAGGAGGAATAGGTGGAACTTTGGCCGGTCATGGCCCCCCATACCCCGGATCTGCTCTCCTCCTGGAAGAGCGGACTGGATCGAGAGATCCTCGGGGCGTTCGTGAAGATGCGCCAGGATCTCTTTTCAAGATCTGCCGAACCGTTTAGGGCGGTCATCGCCTATTCCCCCGGGTGGCAGGCACGGCATGCCACCCTCATCGATCTTTCGGCCGAGCATCGGTCCTCTCGGGATTTCTCGGGATTCGGGCATCATTACCAATATGATCCCCCGGGTGAGCCTGAGATCGGACGTTCGTTGATCTTGGCCGCCCGTTCGTGCGGCATGCCCGTTGCGGAGGGAATCCATGGCATCGACCATGCCATGTCCATTCCCCTTTTCTTTCTTCTCCCGGAAGGGACGACCCCGGTGGTTCCCGTTTCGCAGTCTCTTTACGGGGTGCGGCAGGCATTTCTTCTGGGAGAATCCCTGCGGCGGTTGAAAGTCGGCTCTGGGAGAGGAAAAATTCTTCTTCTTCTTTCAGGCATCTGGTCGCAGAATCCGATGGAAATGGCGAGAGGACGGGAGGATCCCCTGATTCCTTTTTGGATGGATAAAATGATTGCGGGGGTACTGGGCGGGAAGGACCCGGATTGGGGATTCCTTCCCGCCCTGAATCGAGACATCCTGGACCGACTGGATCCTCCGGGGAGGCTCCGGGAGCTGCACCTTCTCAAGGGGTTGGATGTCCATGGGGGCCGCCTATGGGCCAAGGAGCGCATTCCTGGGCTGGTTCAGATATTGGCAAGCTTCGACCCACTCATCCTGTAAACCAGCAGGGAAGGACGTTCGCGCCCCCTCCGGACCCCTCTGTGCCGGATTCATGCAAGGATCTCAAGCCAAGACATTCATAGAACGGGTCATTCCGAAAAAAGAGTATCCACCCGTTCGGTCAAACGATTTAATCTTTGATCGATCAGGCTCAGGCCGTCTTCCGGGATGAGGGGCGGCTCCTCCGGGTTGTTGAGGGATTCAGGTGGACTTTCCAGTCCCTTCGCGTCTTGATCTTCCATTCGGTTCTCCTTCCCATGCAATGGATCGGTGCACCCTGTCTGACAATACGCAAAAAAAGTGCCAATGTGATGGGCGAAGGACGTGGGGGGATGAAGCCTGATAATGTTGTTCTGTCTCATGCAAAAAGGTCGACTTATGGGCGAATGAGAAGGAGCGTGGGGGCCCTTTCGGAGGTTTTTGGAGGAGGACCCGTCTTTTTGGGGGAGGGGGGATCAAGAAAATCCTGAAAGGCCAGGAGATGCGACCCCCATGGAGAGAGGATCTGAAATATCGGGAAGAGAAGCAGGAAATTGTTCATTGAAGGGCGGAAACGTCGTCCCAGAGAAGGTTTAACCAAATGTTCACTCTTCAGCTTTTGAATTATTTCCCGATAAGAGTATTATGGTCAGCGCTATCGGCGCGCCTTCATCAAAGGGTATGAAACTGGAAGGGGAATGGGGCTGTCCGGGTGGGAGAGGGTGACGCCCAAAGGAAGAAACGGCGTCGGCGAAGTGGAGAGAAGAGAGGGATGAATAGGCTTTTCTCCAGGACTCATGTATTTTAAAATGGGTTATTGATCGTATTCCGACATTGGGGACACCGATCACCCTCCCCAATCCTGATCGGACGCAACGGCCGATCCCGAAAATCCGGAAAGGAAATGGAGGTTCTCGACGGCATCCCAGCCCCGGCCTCTCCTCGCAATTAATGCCGCCGTTCCAGTGCCCAGGATGGCAGTATCCGGACGGTGATTCTCACTCAAGACCCTTTTGGAGAGAAGACGATGAGCGGAAAAACCCATCTTGAAAATCTGGTTCTTCAAGTTGGAACGAACCAGATGGAACTGGTGGACTTCAGGATCTATCAGGTGGACAAAAACGATCCTGAAAAGATCCTGGAAGGAATTTACGGGGTCAATGTCGCCAAGGTGATCGAGATCATCAAGCTGCCCGAAATCACCCCGGTTCCGAATGCCAATCCTTTTCAGGAGGGCGTCATCATTCTGAGGGGGATTGTGATTCCGATCATCAATATTGCCCGGTGGATGCAGGTGATCGAACCTCCGGGCATTTCCCCTGCATCCTTACAGGTGATCGTGACAGAATTCTCCAATATACGGCTCGGCTTTCTCGTCCATCAGAGCGTCCAGATCCGCCGTGTCTCCTGGAAAAGCATCGTTCCGATCGATCTTCCGTCTTCCGCCAACCACAAGGACTCCAATGTGGTCGGGACGGTCAAGCTGACCGACGGTACGGACGCCGGGAAGGTCCTGCTCATTTTGGATTTTGAAGGCATCGTCGAAGATATGGGACTCTATTCGCGGTCAAACCACGACATCGAAGCCCTTCCAAAGAATGATCCGACCGGAAAGACTGTTCTCGTGCTCGACGATAGCGCCGTGGCGCGCTCCATGGTGTCGAAAGTCCTGGGGAAACAAGGCTACAGGGTGGTCCTGGCGAGAAACGGGGAAGAGGGCCTGACGGCGCTCAAAAAGTTGTGGCAGAAAAATCCTGACGCCCTGGCAGCCATTATTTGCGATGTGGAGATGCCCGTCATGGACGGATACACCTTCATCCAGAAGATCAAGGAAAATCAAGCCTGGAAAGAGATTCCTGTCGTCATTAATTCTTCGATGAGCGGAAGAGAAAATATTCGGAGAGGCCGGGAGCTGGGAATCGAGGATTACGTGGTGAAGTTCGAGCCCCACCGGTTCCTCGATGCCCTGGATTCTGCCCTGCATCGGCAGAAAGGGATACTCCCGAAACCCGAAAAAGTCTCCTGACGAGGCGCCATCGCCGATGGCCTGATCAAAATTTGGGGAAATAGAAAAAGGATTCCCCGTACATCAGGACCAGAGCGAAAATCCATGGAAGCTGGGGCGAAACCCTCCAGAGAAGCCCTGGGTCCCTCCCTGGCTCCGGCTCCATGCGCGCTTCCGAGAGGAGCGCCCCAAATCCCACTGCCGCCGCAAGGCTTCCCGTGATGGCCGACCAGGAAATCAGCTCCAGTGCCCCGATATCGTACTTCGAGGCGTACATGTTCAGGGTCATTCCCCCCTGGATCAGCAAAAATTCGATTCCGAGATAAAGGATCAGTTTGAGGATGAAGGGCTGGCTGTGTGTCACGTGGAGGGGTCTCCCTTCTCTAAGGCATGGACCATTGTCTGATGTTCCCGGGCCAGTTGGCCACAAGCGGCCAGGACGTCGGGCCCCATGGATTTCCTGACCGTGGCGGTGATATGAAACCCTGCAAGAATTTCCGCAAACAGGGCAACCGTTTGATCGGAGGGCCGCCCGAAGGGGGATCCCGGAAAGGGATTGAACGGGATCAGGTTGACCTTTGAGCGGAAGGGCGCGAGCAGCCGTCCCAGCAACCGGGCCTGTTCCCGGGAATCGTTGACTCCGCTCAGCAGGACATATTCGAAGGTGACCCGTTCGCGGTTCCTGAGCGGATACCTGCGGCAGACGTCAAGGATCTCTCCGATGGGGTAAACCCGCCCCACGGGCATGATCTCACGCCTCAATTCATCGGTGGGGGCACAAAGGCTCACCGCCAATTGGACGCCGAGATTGGCCCTCCCGAGGAGATCGATCTTGGGGACGAGTCCCGAGGTCGATACCGTGATTCTCCTCGGAGAAAGCCCCACCCCGTCAGGATGCGTCAAGGTGCGGATCGCCGGGATCAGGACATCGAGATTGGCAAGCGGTTCCCCCATTCCCATGAAGACGATATGGTCGATCGGAGGGCCTTCTCTCTCCCCCCAACCTTCCCGGACCAGCAGGCGCATGGCCTCTATCCATTGACCCAGAATTTCAGAGACGCCGAGGTTTCTGATGAGACCCATGGCGGCCGTTCGGCAAAACCGGCATCCGATTCCGCATCCGGCCTGCGTGGAGAGACACAGGGTCATGCGGCCCTTTCGGGGGATCAGGACCGATTCGATGATCGGGCCGTCATGGAGTCTCAAGGCGATTTTCCGGGTCCCGTCGACCGATGTTTCAGAGGTCACCACTTCCGGCAAGTCGAACGAAAGATTCCCGGGAGGGAGGGCACGGGAGGAGAGCGGAAGGTTGGTCATCTGGGACAGGTCGGTCACAAGCTTCTTGAACACCCAATGTGAGATCTGCCGTCCCCGGTAGGGGACCTCGCCGTATTGGGACAAGGTCTCCCCCCACAGCGGGACAGGGAGGTCCAAAAGGTTCATGGCGTTGCCCCCCCTTGGCCCGATCGCGCCTCCTCAGGCGCCCATTTGGGTGCGATCCATCGCATGACAAGGGCGGTCGAGACAAGGCCGATGAGGGCCCCTCCCAGAACATCGAACGGAAAGTGGGCCCCCACATAGATTCTTGAAAGGCCTGTCAGGGTTGCCGCCGCGTAAAGGGGGAGGGAGAGGGGAGGGTAGAGGGCTGAGAAGAGTGACGCGGTGGAAAAGGCGGTAAACGTGTGCCCCGAAGGAAAGGAGTTGGCATAGAGGGCGGGCCCAAGGACATGAACGGTCACCGAATGGTGGACGATCGCCGTGTGCATGGCCGCCAGTGGCCGGTCCCGATGGATGAGATGCTTGAGCGTGGTTCCGATGATGAAGGACACAAAGGACGTGGAGGCCCAGAGGATAAAATCCCTCCGAAAGTTCTTTCTTGCAAAGAGTGCCATGAGGGCAAGACCCAGAGGAAAAAGGTAGAATCCGTTTCCGAGTGCGGTGGCCGACTCCATGACCGGATCGAGCCAGGACCGGTCCAATGAATTGTTGATCCAGAGAAAGAGGCTCTGGTCGGCATGGATGAGGCTGTTCATCTGTCCTTTCGGGAGAGAGAAAAAAATGCTAGTCTGATCGGTCTCTGGCAAGAATGGACTGGAGGCGGCCCTGGACAGCGGATTTGGCCCAGTCCGAGGGGTAGGAGATTCGGAAGACACCGCCGGCTTCAGAAAATCCATGCTTTTCGATCAGGTAGCGGGACACCTCGAAAATCTGCTCCCTCCAGGCAGAAGAGCTCGTCCATCGCATACTTTCAAGGACCAGCTCCCCGAATTCTTCCTCCGAGAGCCGATCGGGATGCCACAGATCGATCTCCCCTGAATGTTCCGGATCCCGGCTCACGAGAGAATAAACGGGCATGGGATGAGGACTCCTGCGGTGGTGAGTGATTTGGAGAGACGTTTGAAGGTATTATACACGAATAACCCGCTCCCGGTACATTGGCCGATCGCGAAAGGATTCCGTGGAAAAAGACTCCCTCATTTTTCTGCTTCTGTCAGGCCTTCTCGTGGGCGCCCTTTTCCTCTCCCATCTTTCCGAACGTCTTCGCACTCCCGACATCCTGTGGTTCATGCTTTTGGGACTGGCCCTGGGTCCCACCGGGTTCGGCATCCTGTCGGGGGAGGCGCTCATGGGAACCGGCCATGTCTTTCTCCTTGGGGCCGTCTTTCTCGTCTTGTACGAAGCAGGGCTCCGAACCCGGCTCGACCGCGTCAGGGATCACGGCATCGCCATCTCTCTCCTCGTGACGTTTGGGCTTTTGCTCACAGCGATTCTCCTGTCGTTCGCGCTGCATTTTCTTTTCGGAATGACGCTCTATGAGGGTCTTCTGCTGGGGGCGATCCTCTCCACGACCGATCCTGCCTCGATTCTACCGATCCTCCGCCGGCTCCCCATTCCCTCACGGCTGACTGAGACGCTCGTGGCGGAAAGCGCCCTGGGGGACGTGACGGGAAGCCTTTTGACGCTTTTCATTCTTTCCCTGTCGACGCCGGGGCATACCTTTTCGGGAACATTCCTCAATTTTTCCCTCTCGGTGCTCTGGGGAGGATTGATCGGGGCGATCATGGGAGGGGTGGTGATCCTTCTTGCGATCCATCCGCGGATCGGCCTTTTTCGCCAAAATCTTCCCATTCTTATGCTGTCCGGCCTTTTGGCAGGATTCGGCCTTTCCCTCGCCTTGCACGGGCAGACGCTTCTCTGTGGCTATGTGTTGGGAATCGTCGCCGGCGGGGCGTCGAGGTTTCTTAAGAAGGACGGAGCTCCCTTTTCCAGCGAGGCGTTCAAGACGGTGAACGATCTGGTCGTCTATCTGGCGAGCTTTTTTGTCTTTCTGGTGATGGGGACCCTTATTCCTGGGTCGACGGGAGGGGTTTCCTGGTGGCGCCTGATCATGCTGGTTCTTTTTCTCGTCCTCGTGGTCCGTCCCGCCGTGGTCTTCTCTCTCTTGCCTCTTGACCGGCGGTCCCGGTTTTCCGTGCCTGAGATGGGCTTCATGGCGGTGGTGCGCGAAACGGGAATCATGGCGGGCGCCTTGCTGGGGCTCACCCACGATGTCCTCCCTTCCTCGGCCACACTGATCGTCTTCTCCGTTGTGGCGGGAACGATCGCCATCGGGGCCTTGGGGTCCGCTCCCATGGCGCGGGCCCTGGGATTCCACGGCGTCCGGGGAGACCAGCTGTGAGGCCCGGTCCCCGTCTGGTGACGTTCTTTGCCGCTCTCCTTCTGACAAGCTGCGGGCTTCCGTCAACCTCCCCGATCCCCCCCGAGGTGATGGTCACGGGGGAGGGGGGAGCGACCGCAGGAACAGCCCTTGGGACGGCCGTCCCCTTCACCGGATCCACTCCGACTCCAGTGTCCAGCCTTCCGATTCCGGCGGGATATTCCCTCTGGGGGAGTGCCTATGTCGATGGCCATCTGATCCTCCTCTCCCAGGACGGGTCGGGGGCGGGAACCTTCCTCGTCGCCCCCGTTCCTCTTTCCACGGCCTCCTCCTTCGTCCAGGTGAAGATAGAGAATGGGTTAGGAACCCCTTACGCCCTTGCCCTCGTCACCACCCAGAGAATTGTGGTGCTCGAAAAGTATTCCACCAATTCCTATGGATGCCTCGAGCTTTTTGATGTGAACACCCTGATTTCGATGGGGGGGGGCCAAACGATTGATCCAACCGGCTCCTGCCAGAAAATTGCCTCTGGGGCCATTTCGGGGGGGTTCCTGCTGCCGCTGGCCGACGGAGTCATGTTTCTGGCGGGTCTTGTGAACCCGTCAGGCCCGAGCACGACGCTTTATCTCCTGACCCAACAGAGCGTCCTTTCCGGCTCGGGGCTCACCCTCCAAAACTCCTGGACCCTTTCTGCGTCCTATAAAGCGGGGGTGCCTCTTTCCGGGGCCGCCCTTTTGGAAGCGGTCCTTCTTCCCGATCCGACTTCCCCGAAGGTGGACATTTATCAGGTGACGAAGTTGTATGATAGCTCATCAACCGGGCCTTTGACGTGGGATTGGCAGACCGCGCTCAATCTTTCCGCCCCGCCGACCCTTCTTCAAACGGATCCCTCCCAGGATTTTCTGATGGCGGGCTCAACGGGTCAAGTGTCGCTGTTCGGGCTCAATGCGATTCTCAATCCCGGGGGAACCCTGTCTCCCCTTGGCACTCTTGGAGCGCTTCCCGATCAGACCTTCCAATCGATCACGTCCTACACGGGGAGTTCCTGACACCGCAGGCGGGGGGAGATGACCGTGGTTCAGACTTGGGAAATGACCGGCCTTTATCTCGGGTTGGGCATGGTGTCGGGGGCGCTATCCGGCCTTCTCGGAATCGGCGGCGGGGTGGTGCTTCTTCCGGCTTTGCTGTTTTTGCTTCCTTTGGTGTCCGGACACGGGGTCACCCCCTTTCAGGCGACCGAGATCTCGATGGTTCAGGTCGCTTTTGCCGCCCTGATGGGCCTCTATCTTCACAGGCCCACCGCCTACGTCCCTGTGATGCGCCTTGCCCTGTGGGCCCTCTCGGCGCTGGTCGGAGGGGTGGTCGGAGGGCTTCTCTCCTATCACTTCTCCGGAAAGGTGATCCTCCTTCTATTTCTTGCGGAGGCCCTCCTGGCCCTCACCCTTCTTTGCATCCCCCCCCGCGGCAAAACGGGGGGGGCCGGCCGGCCTTCGGGGTCCGTTCTGGAGTTTCCGGTCATGTCCACCATCGGACTCACCAGCGGCATCCTGGGTGTCGGCGGGGGATTTCTCTTCTATCCGGTCCTCACCTTATTTTTTGGGTATCCGTCCTACGTCGCCGTGGGTTCAAGCCTTGGAGTGATGTTTCCCATGGCAGCCTCTGCCGCCATCTCCAAGGTGGTGGCCTCCGGATCGATCGCCCCCCAGACCCTTCCCGTCGTTCTTGGAGCGTTGGCCGGATCCAGTGTGGGCGCCCGATTCACGAAAAGAATCGGGTCCCGGTGGATCCGGATTCTTCAGGGAACCCTTCTTGGAGTGACGATTCTCAGGCTTCTTTGGAGTCTATGGGAGAAAGGATGACCGCTTCAGGCGGGAAGGGAGAGGGCGGATCAGGGGGCAGGAGGCTCCGATCGATCCCTCACTCTCCCTCCTCGATCCCGTACTCGCGCATCTTTGCATAGAGCGCTTTTCGGCTGATTCCAAGGGTACGGGCCGCACGGCTTTTGTTCCCTTCGGCCTCGGCAAGGGCCCGTCGGATCTGTTCCCGCTCACTTTCCTTGAGGGTCATCGATTGGGAGGAAAGGACGGTCGGGGAATAGGAGGAGGATCCGAACTGGAGCAAGGGGGCGATCATCTCTTTCGACAATTCGAACCGGTTGGGGCCGGTGAGTCCGTGGACGACCGCCACCTCGATCATTCGGTTTTTGAGCTCCCGAACGTTGCCTGGCCACGTATAGCCCATCAGGACGCTTTTGGCGTCCAAAGAAAGCTCGACTTCGACCCCGGGAATGTCGAAAGCCTCGGAGAGACACTTCCTGGCGAGAAGAAGGATATCTTCGCCCCGTTCCCGCAAGGGGGGGACATTGATCGGGAACACATTCATCCGGTAATAGAGATCCTCCCTCAACCGTCCCTGATTGACCAGGAGGAGCGGGTCGATATTGCTGGCTCCGATGATCCGGGCATGAAAAGAGATTTCCTCCGTTCCCCCCACCCGGTAGAAGGTCCGGTTCTCCAGAACCCGGAGAAGGGCGATTTGTGTCGACAGTTCCATGGTTCCAATTTCGTCGAGAAAGAGGGTTCCCTGGCCGGCGGTGGACAGCCATCCTTCCTTCCTGGAGTGGGCATTGGTGAAGGAGCCCTTCTCATGGCCAAACAGTTCGGAATTGACCAGCTCTCTTGAGATCGCACCCGTGTTGACGGCGATAAAGGGCTCCTCCCGTCTGGGAGAAAGCTGGTGAATGGAGCGGGCGACCAGCTCCTTTCCCGTTCCGGACTCTCCGGTGATCAGGATCGGAATGGAATGGGAGGAGGCCTTCCGGATCCGGTCGGCCAGCGCTCTCATGACAGGACTTTCCCCCTGGAGCAGAGGGATCGGAAGGTCCCCGTGACCGAGAAGGCCGCGTTCAACGTTTTTCGGGGCGGAGGTCAAATCCTCGAGGAGGGCCAAAAGCTTTTTTTCATCGATCGGCTTTTCGAGATAGTTGGCGGCCCCCTTTCGGATCGCCTCGACCGCCGTCTCGACCGTCGCATGTGCCGTCATGATGACCACGGGAACCTGGGGATAAAGGGTCTGGAGCGGTTCCAGCATTTCTGTCCCGGTGGTATCGGGGAGCTTGAGGTCGAGAAGGATCGCCGAGCGGTGCGCCGGATGGGGACTCTCATGGAGGACCTGGAGAGCTTCCCCTCCGGTCCCCGCTTCAGAGACCTCAAACCCTTCGTGCGTCAGAAGCGTCTTCAGATAAAGCCGGGTATTGGTGTGATCGTCGACGATGAGAATATGTCCCTGGTTTTTCATTTCAAGGATTTTTCCAGGTTGGAAAATTCCTTGAGCGTTTTTTTAACCTGGGAAATCTTTTGGCGGAGAAGCACCTGCTCCCTGCGGAGTTTGGCGGTTTCTTCGGCATACTCCATCAGTCTTTGAGACGCTTCCTTCAATTCGTAGGGCGTTCCTACCTCGTTCAGCGTCGCGAGGAGGTCGTGTCCTTCATTCCGTTCGGCGGGGCCAAGATGGAGATCCGCCAGAGCCCAGGCGAACACGAGCCGGTCCCGGACATGGCCGGAAAGATTGGGGAGGGACGCGCGCCTTTTCAGGAGGGACCGGGCCGCCACGTAATATCCCTTCGAGAAAAGAAAGGACATGCCCTCGAAATATTTCGCGTCCTGGTGGCTTATTTCGGCGATCGCAAAGGGAGGAAGGTTGACCACCGGATGAGGACAGGGCGCCATTTTTTTGCCCTCCGGAAGCGTTTGGCAAGACGCCACCACGCACAAAAGGACGGGCAATAGGGTGCGAAAAAGGGGGGATATGGAGGGGCTATTCACTGGATTCCTCTTCAAGATGTAGGGGGAGGGAGATGATGAAGACGGTTCCTTTCGGGGTGTTCTGGGCGATCTCGATTGTTCCCCCCATGGTGATGACGATTCCTCTCGTGACGGCGAGGCCAAGCCCGAGCCCTTCCTTGGTCCGTATGTCGAACGGAGCGACTTGGTAAAACTTGTCGAATAAAAAGGGATGGTTTTCGGGAGGAATGCCGATGCCGGTGTCGGCAATTTCGAATCGGAGGGCGGTGAGCTCCCGTGTGATCGATAATCGGATTTCCTCCCCCTCCTGGGTGAACTTGAAGGCGTTTCCCAAAAGATTGTCCAGGACCTGGGCCAATTTGTTGGCATCGGTATGGATGGTGTGGGGGAGTTCGTGATCGATCTTCGCAATGAATCTCTTGCCGGAACTTTCCGCGGAGAGGCGGTAGCGTTTGATGATTCTGTCAAGAAAAGTAAGGAGTTCCAGAGGATGAATATCAAGGCGCATCTGTCCCGCCTCGATGCGCCCGAGATCAAGCAGCTGATTGACCAGATCGACCAGATGGTCGATCTCTTCCCCCACCACCGTCAGGCTTTTCTGCTGTTCGTCGTTTAAAGGTCCCAGCGCTTGACGCTTCAACATCGCGATGAATCCCCGAATGCTCGTCAGGGGGGTTCGGAGTTCATGGGAGGCCACCGTCACGAACTCCGACTTTTTCCTCGAGAGTTCTCCCAGCCTGAGAGCCATTTCGTTCAACGCTTTGGCGAGGTCGCCCATCTCGTCGGTGTTTCCGATCGTGACGGGATTGTGGAAGGCCCCCTGGGAAATCCGTTTCGTCCCCGCAATGAGGGCATTGATCGGGACGAGCACCATCCGTGAAAAGGAGACCAGGAGAAGAAGGACCAGGAGAGAGCCGACGGCGGTCATCTCGATGCTGACGGTTGTCATTTGCTCCTCCCGGGCGGTTGTTTCGGCGATTTTCCGCTCGAGGGCGTGCTGGTAGCTCTCTTCGAGTTCCCTCAGAAGCCTCGCCATATAAATCAGCAGAGGGGCGGTCGAGCCTCTGCTGACCGCAATTGCGAGTGTTCTGTTTCCATGCTCAAGGGCGTCCGTTTCGGAGCGGATGGCATTCAAAAGCCCGAACTCGGCGGCTTGGGTCCCCCGAACCAGATTGGTGGTCGCAATGTCCGGCTGAGGAAGAGTCTTGAGTTGGGCAAGAAGGAGGGGCAATTCGGCTTCGACCGGGGAAGGCGCATTGGGGGGAAGGGGGGCGAAAAAAATATACCGCTTGTCCTCCGCCAGAATGACCCCCACGCGGTTTTTTATCTGGGAGATCAGAAGCAGGCCCGAGACCGATTGGTTCTTGATTTCGAGAAGGATCTTGTGGAGGGCGTAAAGACTGACAATGGCATAAAGGTTCGATGAGAGAATGATCCCGAGGAGAACGGATGAAAAAAGAAAGATTTTGGTTCGGAGCCGAAAGCCCCGTCTTTGTTGGCTCAATCCAGTCCCCTGCCTTCAACTGGGATTTTCATCGGCTCCCTTGAGGGAGATAACCTAGGCGACAGGGAAATTTTAGAACAAATGAAGGAATTAAACCAGCATCAGTGGTTCACAATCCCGAAGTCCGGTTCGCCGCGTCAGAAGCGGTTTAGGATATATCTCCGGGGATTGACGGGGGCTTTGTTGACCATGATCTGATAATGGAGATGAGGACCGGTCGAAAGTCCCGAGTTTCCAAGATAACCGATGACGTCACCCCGTTTGACATGCTCCCCTTCAAATACCGCCACTTTTTCAAGATGTCCATAAAGGGTTGAGATCGATCCCGAATGGTGGATGATAACGGTTTTCCCGAAGCCTTGGTCCCATCCCGCGAGAAACACTGTTCCTGAAGCGGTTGCGATGATCGGGGTTCCCATCGAACCCGCAATGTCCACTCCCGGATGAAAGTCGCGCCCCAGGCCGAAAGGGGAGGTTCTCCACCCGAACCGTGAGGTAAGAACCCCGTGGGTCGGCCAGATGCTTGGAGTAAAGGCCCATTCCATCTGCTGGTTTCGGATGACCCGCATCAATCCCGACAAGGACTCTTCCTGGTTCAGGACTCCATGGCTGATGTCCCCAATCTGGCGGTCCATTTCGGTCATGAGGTCGTCCATCCCTTTTTTCCCCTTCTGGATGAGGACGGAGGGAGCCACGGAGGTTTCAGGACCCCCCAAACCAAGAATGACGTTGGAGCTGTTCGATTCTGAGGTGTTCATGATGAGACGGACCTTCCGCTCGAACTTTGCGACATCTAGCATGGTGGAATGGATGTCCTGCAGGCGACGGTAGATGCGGACAATCTCCTCTTTTTGCACCCGGCTTTCATGTTGGAGGGCAATCATGCGGGCCTCCTTCTCGAACAGGAGAAGGGCCATCACGAAAAAGACGCCGGTAAATGCGACAACGATCAGCGAAGCCAATCCGCCCCATCGAATCCATCGGCCTGAAATTTCATATCGGCGAATTCGATCGTTCGGAGAGGGAACCAAAAGGACCGTGAAGGTTTTTTCCTTGAGAGACTTCATTCCCATTAGGTCTTCCTCCTTGGTCTGGGAAGAAAGCATTCTTAATGTTCCGTTCCGCCTCGATGATGAAGAGGGGTGGCGTCACCCATGTACGATTATGGCGCAAAACAATGAAATGTCAAGTTCCATTAGGGATCTATATAGTGAAATTATGTTCAAGGAAATTCGTAAGTACAATAAATATAATATTTTTTTTACAATAATAAGCTTTATCTAAGTTATAAATTCATAATTTGTTTTCATTGTTACTAAGAAGCCTATGGATATTGTCCCGGTGCCGCAGAAACACAAAAGTGGCCATGATTGTAAAGAGAAGGACCGAGTGGTTTGGAAGGGGGTGCTTCTCCGAGAGCGGAAATCGGACCCAAAGGATAGACAGGACCGGCATGAGGGCAAAGGTCCCGAGGGACGAGAGGGAGGCGGTTCTGGTCCCGAGGTAGAGAAGGGCCCATGGAGCGCAGATCAGGAGGCCGAGAAACGGCTCGATCCCCAAGGCCACCCCGAGTCCGGTGGCGACACCCTTGCCGCCCCTTCCCCGGAGCCACACCGAAAAGATATGTCCGAGAAACACGAAAAGGCCGGTCAGGAATGGATCGTTGGGACCTCCAAAGTGGAGGCCGACCATGACGGCGAGAATGCCTTTCCCCATGTCTCCGGTCAACGTGAGCAGGCCCAGCAATTTTCCTTGCCGGTCCTTGCCGATGACCCGCATCACGTTGCTGAACCCGATGTTTCCGCTTCCCGATTGCCGGATGTCCACCCCCTTGAGCCGGGCCAGCAGAAGGCCCGTGGGGATCGAGCCGAGAAGGTAGGCGCCCAGGATGAGGAGGAGGGTCATTGAGAGCCGTCCTGGCTGGTGATCCAGAGATACCACAGCACGTATTGGACCCCGGAAACAATGGTGAGCGCAATGGCGACCCAGAAGATCAAAAGTCCGATCCAGTGGAAGTTCAACAGAAAGTTCGATCCGGGGATGGGGAGGTGACGGTTGTTATCGAGAAGGAGCGCGATCGAGGTCGTTTGGACAACCATTTTCGCCTTCCCGCTTTTTTCCGCGGGGATGATGATTCCTTGGGAGGCGGCGACGGAACGGAGCCCGGAGACGGCGAATTCACGGGCGACGACAATGATGGCGAGAATGGCCGGAAGGAGGCCATGGGCGACCAGAAGAAAGAGAACGGAGCTGACAAGGATTTTATCGGCAACGGGATCGAGGAGCTTGCCCATGGAGGTGACCATGTTATAGCGCCGGGCGATGAATCCGTCGAGAATGTCTGTAAGCGACGCCACGAGAAACAGGATCGCGGCCAGATGGCTTGGACCATCCTTGGGGGGATGATCCGCGACGATGACGGCAGGAATCAGCAGAAGGCGTATCAGAGTCAGTCCGTTTGGCAGGTTCAGCACAGATATCCCTCTTGGGCCGGAAGGCGCCCGCGTTTCATGACGAAAAGAAGCGCGTCGGCCACCTCGCGGACAGCCCCGCCTCCTCCAGACAAGGTGGTGAGCCACGCAGCCTGACGCCTGACAACAGGATGGGCATCAGGAACTGTGATCGAGAGTCCCGCCCGTTCTAGAAGGGGGAGATCCGTAATGTCATCCCCCATCATGCCGACATCCGTGTCGTTCATCCTCCATCGATCGAGAAGGGTTTCGAAGGCTCCGGTTTTATCGCGGATTCCTAAAAAATAATCGCGAATCCCGAGTTCTTCAAGTCGCCGTTCGGTGGCAGACCCCGCCCTTCCCGAGATGACGCCGACGGGAAAGCCAGCCCTCACGAGGAGGGCCAGCCCGTGACCGTCACGGACATGAAAGGTCTTCGCCTCTTCCGTGTCGCTGTACACAAGGCGGCCATCGGTGAGAATTCCATCGATATCGAGAATGAGACCATGGATGGAAGGAAGGAGGCGTCGGACGGAGAGCGGCATCCTCCCCATTAAAGGACTCCGGCTCTCAATAAATCATGAAGATGGACGACGCCCAACACAAGACCCGTTTCGTCCGTGACGACAATGCTGGTAATTTGGCGCTCCTCCATGAGGTTCAAGGCCTCCGATGCCAGGGTGTCCGGAGAGAGTGTGGCTGGACGGCGCGTCATGAGCGTCTCCACATGGAGGTTGAGAATGGCTCCCTCGGTGGATCGGGCGGATTCGAGCGTCCGACGGAGGTCCCCATCGGTCAGGACACCCAATAGATGGCCGGTGGATGAGATCACCGTGGTCATCCCGAGCTTTTTTGCCGTGATTTCGACGATCACCTCCCGCAAGGGCGCGTGAGGGGAAACGACCGGCAGACGGTCTCCCGAATGCATGAGGTCGTTGATTTTCAGAAAATAGCGCCGTCCCAGGGAGCCCCCGGGATGGAGCGACGCGAAATCGGAAA
Organism: Nitrospirota bacterium; assembly: GCA_027314645.1. GTDB lineage: Bacteria > Nitrospirota > Leptospirillia > Leptospirillales > Leptospirillaceae > UBA4572. The sequence continues at coordinate 132,271 of DAHVAL010000002.1, read as the reverse complement.
TCCCGAAATTCCTTTCGGACAAGACGGTCATGGCCAATGCGTCCCCAAGGGCCAACATTGCGGTGGTGCTGGATGTCGGAGCGATCCCCAGCGGACCGGCCTCTTTGTCCACCGCGGCTGAGAGGACCCAGGCCGCTTTTTTCCCCAGAAGAGACTCCGGGTTGCCGAGAATGCCGATCATGGGAATGTCCATGCGTTCAAGGAGCGGAAGAAGCGCTCGAATCTCCTCCGTTTCTCCGGACTTGGAAAAAGCCAGGAGGATGTCCCTGGATTCGAGCATTCCGAGGTCGCCATGAAGCGCCTCTCCCGGATGGAGGAAAAAGGCGGGCGTTCCAGTCGAGGAAAAGGTCGCGGAAATCTTGCGGGCGATGTGGCCGGACTTTCCCATCCCTGTCACCGCAAGCTTTCCTGGATTTGAAAGAATCGCCCCTGCCGCGCCTGCAAAGGCTTCATCCAGGCGTCCGCTGATTGACCGGATGGCCTGGGCCTCTTCATCAAGAATCCTTCGACCCCGCTCCATCCGGAGTCGCATGGTCTCCGGGTCCGGGGCGGTCATGAGGGGTCTCCTTTTGGTCGGGCAAACGCAGGGTCGGCGGGGAGTTCGGTCCGGAGCTTATGGATTGCGAGGGCGTCCATCAGGAGATCCGGAAGCGTGGAAAGCGGAATCATGTTCGGACCGTCGCTTGGAGCCTTGTCGGGGTCGGGATGGGTTTCGAGGAAAAGTCCGTCGCACCCGGCGGCAAGTGCTGCGCGGACGAGAAGGGGGACATACATCCTGTCTCCCCCCGAGCGGTCACCGGACCCTCCGGGACTTTGGACCGAGTGCGTTCCGTCGAAGATCACGGGATATCCCATTCGCGCCATCACGGCCAATGAGCGAAAGTCGACGACCAAATTGTGGTAGCCAAATGTCGTTCCCCGTTCGCAGAGAAGGATTCGTTCATTTCCTGTCTCGGCGATTTTTCGGGCGGCGGGGCCCATGTCCTCTGGAGCGAGAAACTGGCCTTTTTTCAAATGGACCGGTTTTCCGGTGCGGCCGGCCGCGACCAGGAGATCGGTCTGCCGGCAAAGAAAGGCGGGAATTTGAAGTATATCAAGGGCCTGCGCGGCGTCCGGGACTTCCGCGGTCTCGTGGATATCCGACAGCACCGGAATGGTGAATCGCTGCCGGATGTCCTCGAGAATGGTCAGGCCTTCTGTTCTTCCGATTCCGCGAAAGCTTCGATGGGAGGTCCGGTTGGCCTTGTCGTAGGAGGCCTTGAAGACCACGGAAAGCGAGTTCTTGTCGCGCAGTTCTGAAATCCTGTGGGCCACTTCCATGGCGTGGTTCCGGGATTCGATGACGCATGGACCCAGAATAAAGACGGGGGGATTCCCTTCGCCCACCCGGAAAAAAGGGGCGTCGGTCCCTCCGATGGAGACAGGGCCGGTTTTGCGTCCAGGACTCATCGGGGATCCTGTCCTTTCTCCGGCTTTTGGGTGTGGGTCAAGGCCGCCTGGACGAACCCGAGGAAAAGAGGGTGGGGCATCAGCGGACGCGAGCAGAATTCCGGGTGGAACTGGGAGGCGACATAAAAGGGATGGGAAGGAATTTCGACCACCTCCACGAGCTTTCTGTCCCCGTATGTGCCGGAAATGGCCAATCCTTCCTTTTTCAGCCGCGGGAGATAATCCGCGTTCACTTCGAACCGGTGACGATGGCGTTCCTGGATTCTGATGGTTCCGTAAAGGGTGGACGCCAATGTTCCCGGAATGAGGTCGACGTCGTAGCGCCCCAGACGCATCGTCCCCCCAAGGTCGGGATGGTCACGCTGTTCCGGAAGAAGATCGATCACCGGGTCGACCGGGTGGGGAGAAAACTCCCTGCTGGTCGCTTCGGTGAGCCCAAGCTTCGTTCGAGCAAACTCGATCACGGCAAGTTGCATGCCCAAGCAGATCCCGAGAAAGGGAACTCCACGTTCCCGGGCGTAGGTGATGGCCCGGATTTTCCCGTCGATGCCCCGGGACCCGAATCCCCCCGGGACCAGAATCCCCCCCAAATCTTCGAAGTGCACGGCCGGATCATGGGCCGCCTCGATCTCCTCTGCATCCAGCCACTCCAGCGAGACCCGGATCCCGTGCTGCGTTCCCGCATGGTTCAGGGCCTCGATGAGGCTTTTATAGGAGTCCTTGAGGTTCAAGTATTTTCCGACGATGCCGATTTTGACGTTCTTGCGTGCCTTTCGGATTTGTCCCACCATGGCCTTCCATGGCATCAACTGGGCCGGAGGAATCCTCATCCGGAGATGGCGGAGAAGATACCGGTCCAGCTTCTGGCGGTAAAACTCGAGAGGGATCTGGTAGATCGTCGGAACATCCGGCGCCGAAATGACCGCTTCGGCATCCACATCGCAAAAAAGGGCGATCTTGTTTTTGACCTCTTCCGGAATTTCTTCCTCCGCCCGGCAGAGGATGATGTTCGGACTGATTCCGATCTCCCTAAGCTTATGAACCGAATGCTGGGAAGGCTTTGTCTTTAACTCGGACGAGGCCCGGACATAGGGAACAAGGGTGAGGTGGACGAAGGCGACGTTATGTTTTCCGACCTCTCGTGGAAACTGGCGAATGGTTTCCAGAAACGGAAGCGATTCGATATCACCCACCGTGCCGCCGATCTCGACAAGGACAATATCGGCATTTTCTCCACGCTCCATAATGACACGTTTGATTTCGTTGGTGATGTGCGGGACGACCTGGACGGTGCCGCCTAGAAAATCCCCCCGGCGTTCCTTGGAGATGACGTCATAGTAGATTCTCCCCGTGGTGTGATTGTTTTCCTTCCCCATGGTGAGGGAGGTAAACCGCTCATAGTGGCCGAGGTCGAGATCGGTTTCGGCGCCGTCGGAGGTGACGTAAACCTCCCCGTGCTGGTATGGGTTCATCGTGCCGGGATCGACATTGATATAGGGGTCGAATTTCAGAAAATCGATTTTATATCCGCGACTTTCAAGAAGGCAGCCCAGGGAGGCCGAAGCAATCCCTTTTCCAAGGGAGGAAACGACCCCTCCCGTGATGAAGATGAATTTCATGTCCCATTCCCCGGGAATCCCATCGGTGTGAGCCTGGGATGTTGACGCCTAGCCGTGTCCCGGATTCTCCTTTCGGTTTGCGCCGTTTCCCCTTGGAAGCCTTTCATCGTGCCCCCCGCCCATGGGTGGCGGCTGAGGTCTTCCCGTCCTGATAAGGTCCTTGGGCCCGGGCAGCGAAGAGCCATTGAAATGAGCCACTTCCCGGACGCGAACTCGTTCCATCGACCTGAGGAGCACCCCGAGTGGACAACGCGCCGATCCCTGGCTTAGGGATTTTTTCCCCGAAGAGAATCGGCAAAACGTTTCAGGTCCTCCGGCGTGTCCACCCTCCATGAAGGGTAGTCGGTTCGGGCGACATAGATCGAAAATCCGAAGTCCAGAGCCCTTAACTGTTCGAGCTTTTCCAGATCTTCCAGAGGAGAGACCGGAAGCCTGGCAAATTCCAACAACGCTGGGCGCCTGAACGCATAGATCCCAAGGTGCTGGTCCCATTTCAGATCGGGCCGCTCCGCCGCAATGCTGTCCCGGTCCATCGGGATCGGACTTCTTGAAAAATAGAGGGCAAAGCTTCGCTGATTGCAGACCACTTTGACGATGTTGGGGTTCAGGATCTCAGACGTATCCCCAAAGGACCGGCGCACGGTCGCCATGGGAAGACGGTCATCCTTCAGGAGCGGAAACACGGCTTGGTCGATGATGCGTGCATCTCCGATGATTTCGTCCGCCTGGAGGTTGACGATGATCTCTGCCGAAAGCGTTTTCGCCACCTCGGCAACACGGTCCGACCCTGTATGGGCGCCGGAGGATGTCATGGCGGGTTCGAATCCATATTTTTTGACGGCATCGGAAATTTCGGGGGCGTCCGTCGCAATGATGACCCGATCCACGACCTCCGATTTTTGAGCCATGCGTGCGACGTGAATGATGAGGGGCAACCCGTTCACGTCGGCCAGCGGCTTTCCGGGAAACCGGGTTGAGCCCATTCTGGCGGGAATCACGACCACCACTTCCGGTTCCCCCTCTTCCTGGGAAAGGGGGACGGAAGGCATGGCCCCCGGAAAGGCTGCAAAAAATGGATGATCCGCCAACGAAGCCAAAGCCTCTCCTTCTAGAGTCGGACGCGGGCCCGGAAGCCCGCCGGCCTGAAAACCCCCCGCGAGGTTTCGAACAGGGAGGAAAAGGTCACGACCTCACGCAACTCGTCTAAGCTCACGGTGGAGGTGCCCACCATGCCGACCACAATTCCTGCGGCAAGATTGGAAAGAACTGCCGCCTCCAGAAGGGAGGCCCCCGCCGCGTGGGCGAGCGAAAGGGTCGCCATCACCGTGTCTCCGGCTCCGGTGACATCGAACACGTCTTGGGCCACCGCAGGAATGTGAGAGGCATGGATGGAGTCCCCTCCTTCGAACAGCGTCATTCCGGCTTCCCCGCGGGTGATGAGAACGGCCTGGGATTCGGTTCGGGCCATCAACCCTTGTCCTGCCAGAAGCAAAGATCCCTCGTCGGTGATTTCGACCCCCGAGGAGCGTGAGGCCTCCAAATGATTGGGCGTCAGCAAGGTTGCTCCCCGATAGGAATCGATCGAGGCGACCTTCGGATCGACAAACACGGGGACCCCTTTCTTCTTCGCGAGGTCGATCATGGAGCGGACCATCGGAGCCACGAGCATGCCCTTGGCATAGTCCGAAAAGATGATCGCCTGAGCCGTGTCGATCTTGGTCAAAAAGCTCTCCAGGGCTTCCTTTCGCGCATCCTCCGAAATGTCCGATCGGACTTCACGGTCGATGCGGAGAAGCTGCTGATTGTGGGCCATGATCCTGGATTTGGTGGTTGTCGCGCGATCGGGGAGAGACAGAAGACCGGTGGTGTCGATGCCGATCCGTTTCATTTCTTCCCGAAGGCGCGCTCCCTCCCCGTCCTGTCCGGCAACGGAGATGATGGATGCGGCCCCCCCCAGCCGGTTGATGTTGTGGGCCACGTTTGCAGCCCCCCCGAGGCGGTAGGTATCGCTTGTCACTCCGACCACGGCGACGGGCGCTTCGGGAGAAATCCGGTCGACCTGCCCCCATATATAATGGTCCAGCATCACATCCCCCACCACAAGGACCCGAGTCTCGGAAAACCGTTCCATGGTATCGAGCAGTCGGGAGAGGAGCACCTCTCCCAAGACGCCAGTACTCACCGTTCGCTCCTTCGTTAATGAATCAATTTTCCGAGCCTGGAAAAACGAGGTGACCCGGAGTGTTTATTCCAGGACCAATAGATCAGGACGGCCCGCCCGACGATCTTTCGGCTTTTGACAAATCCCCAGAAACGAGAATCGTAGGAGTCGTCCCGATTGTCTCCCATGACGAAATAGGAATGAGGCGGCACGACCGCATCGAAGTTGTCTCGGGGGATCTGATCGATGCCGGAGGGGTCGAGCGTTTGGATGTAGGGCTCGTGTTGCAGGACCCCGTTGACGAAAAGCTGTTTCTTGACAATCTTGATATGGTCGCCCGGGAGTCCGATGACCCGTTTTATAAAGTCCTTCGATTCATCCTTCGGGTACTTGAAGACGACGATGTCCCCATGATGGGGATGGCCGGTTCGAAAGAGGTAGCGGTCGTGAAAAGGATTTTTAAGACCGTAGGCGAGCTTTGACACCAGGATCTGGTCCCCGACGAGAAGAGTCGGGATCATCGATCCCGAGGGAATCCTGAATGCCTGGACGATGAAGAGTTTTAGGATGGCCGCGATGATGAAGGCGGTCAAAAGGCCTTCCGTCAGCTCCCGAATCAGCCCTTTTTTCTTGAGCGCCGGGTCCGTTCCTGCGATGTTGGACTTATCGGGATTCTCTGTCACTTTTCCTTACTTCCTTCCGAGACTTTCAGGACAGCCATGAAGGCTTCTTGAGGGACTTCGACGCGACCGATCTGTTTCATCCGCTTCTTGCCCTCTTTCTGCTTTTCGAGAAGTTTCCTTTTTCGGGTAATATCCCCACCGTAACATTTTGCCAGAACATTTTTCCGCATGGCCCCGATCGTTTCCCGGGCGATCACGCGGGACCCGATCGCGGCCTGAATGGCGACCTCGAACATCTGGCGGGGGATGACCTCCTTCAGCTTCTCCACGAGCAGGCGTGCCCGGGAATAGGCCCGGTCCCTGTGAACAATGAAAGACAGCGCGTCCACCCTTTCCCCCGACACCATCACATCCACTTTTTCGAGATCGGCGGGTCGATATCCCAGCCATTCGTAATCGAAGGACGCGTATCCCTTGGAAAGGCTTTTCAGGCGGTCGTAGAAATCGAGGACGACCTCATTTAAGGGGAGTTCGTACTGGACCTGGACACGGCGGGTGTCGAGGTACTTCAGGTCGCGCTGGATGCCCCGCCTTTCCTGGCAAAGAGTCATGATGGGGCCAAGAAATTCGGTCGGCATGTAAAGGGAGCCGAGAATGAAGGGTTCAAAAATAGAGCCGATTTTGTTGGGTGAGGGCATTTCGGCGGGGTTCACCACCGTGATTTCCTCCCCGTCGACCAGCCGAACCTGGTAGACCACGGTGGGCGCCGTGCTGATCAGGGACAGGGAGAATTCCCGCTCGAGGCGCTCCTGAACGATTTCCATATGAAGGAGCCCAAGAAAGCCGCACCGGAAGCCGAATCCCAGGGCGAGCGAGGTTTCCATTTCAAACGAAAAGGAGGCATCGTTCATCCGGAGCTTATCCAGAGCCTCCTTGAGGTCCTCGTACTGGTCGGAATCGGTTGGGAAAAGACCGCAAAACACCATCGGCTTGGTTTCCTGAAAGCCCGGATAGGGTTGAGCCTCCGTGTTTCCCGCATCGGCCAAGGTATCGCCGATCCGGGTCTCACGGACCGACTTGATCCCGGTGACGACGAATCCCACCTCTCCCGCCACGAGGGAACCCAGCTCCATGCGTTTCGGAGTGAACGCACCCACCGAGAGGACCGGATAATCGCGGCCTGTCGAAAGAAGGCGGATCGAATGCCCAGGCGTGATGCGTCCGTCAAAGACCCGAACGAGAATGACCGCTCCGAGGTAGGGGTCGAACCATGCATCGAAGAGCAGCGCTCGGAGAGGGGCTTCCCTGTTCCCTTTGGGATGGGGAACGCGTTGGACGATGGATTCCAGCACGTCCTCGATGCCGATTCCTTCCTTGGCAGAGATGAGAATGGCCTCCGAGGCATCGAGTCCCACGGCGTCTTCAATCTGTTCGCGCGTTCCGGGAACGTCCGCGCCCGGAAGGTCGATCTTGTTGATGACCGGAATCATATGGACGTCGTTTTCAAGGGCGAGATAGGCGTTCGCGATGGTTTGGGCTTCAACCCCCTGAGAGGCGTCCACGACAAGCAGCGCTCCCTCGCAAGCCGCCAGGGAACGGGAGACCTCGTAGGTGAAGTCCACATGCCCGGGGGTGTCGATCAGGTTGAGGAGGTAATCCTGCCCATCCCGGGCGCGATAGTTGAGGCGCACGTTATGGGCTTTGATCGTGATTCCACGCTCCCGCTCCAAGTCCATCGCGTCGAGGATCTGGTCACGGGCCTCGCGTTTCGACACCGCTCCCGTAAGATCCAGAAGGCGGTCGGCCAAGGTCGATTTCCCATGGTCGATATGGGCGATGATGCAGAAATTGCGAATTCGCTCAATCGGATAGTCCAAAAAATGCATTCCTTCTGCCAGGGCATCTTGCGGCCCCCTGGATTGTATTCGGGTGTGGCGGAGTTGGACCGGCCAGGCAGACTGTCAGCCACTCCGAAAGGAGGATAGAGAGTGCCGAAATGTGGGAAAATGAAACCCACCATGCCGAGACTATATTAACAGAGGGATCTAAGAGGTTCAAGAAAATGAAAGAAGCCGCAAAATCCCTTTCCTTCTCCAGGATCGGTCCGGAGAGGGGAACAGGCAGGAAACGGCGAAAAAGGCAGGACCTCCCCTCCCGGCAGGGGTCAGGAATCTTTTTTCGATGGACAGGTAGTGATGCCGAGTATGGCGTACAGGCCACAGAACCCCAACACTCCTGTCACCAGAGGAACAATTCCCACCCATCCCCACGGGGTTTTCGGCCCGACGTACACAAGGGAGATAAGGGCCAGCCCAAGCAAGATCCGAACCGCTCTATCAATCATCCCCTCATTGACCTTCATCGGATGCCTCCTTGACCAGGGAGTCCAAATTGCGTTCGCAGGGGACCAGGCGTCCTCCCGAGAGCACCCTGGGAACCCCGTCGGTTCTTGATTCAAGTATACTCCCACGGGGGAGGCGTGCAAGCGAATCGATAGCGTCAGGGAGAGTCGGAAGAGGGGCAAATGTCGAAAAGCACGCAAGAGGCGCATTTGGGGGACCGCGCCAGGCACACATAGCGTCCGTGAAGGAGAAGACGGGAGGCCGCGGCAATCCATTCTTCCCGGGGAATATGGCGTGCAAGGGTCTCTTCGACCTTGTCCGGGTCGTTTGACCGGGTCCATCCGAGCCGCCGGCAGACTCTCCCGACATGGGTATCGACAAAGATGGCCGGCTTATTGAACCCATGGGCGAGAACGACGCTGGCGGTTTTCCGGCCCACCCCCGGAAGGGTCACGAGCTGTTCGATCGAGTCCGGGACCCTTGCGCCGAACTTCTCGGTGAGAGCCTCTGCCAGGGCCTTGATGTGGAGGGCTTTTCTGTGAAAAAAACCTGTGGGTTTAAGGAGCGTTTCCAAGTCCTCCAAGTTGGCCCGTGAGAGGGAGCTGGCGTCCGGATACCTGGAAAAGAGGGCGGGAGTGACACGATTGACCGTCTTGTCCGTCGTTTGCGCCGAAAGGACGGTGGAGACGAGGAGTTGAAAGATATCGTGAAAATCCAGCTCCATTGTCGGAACCTTGATGGATTCTTCGAGACGATGGAGAACTTCGGGATAGGGGGCTGCATGTTTCATGGGAGATCGTCCCATGGATGTCGCTCCTGAGCGGCTTCATACAGTTCGATCATCGCCAGAACCCATTCTGCGTGGCTCCAGGTCAGCGGTGATGCGGAAAGGGGGGCCATCGTCCGGGGATGGTACTGCTCTGCAAGCATCCCTGTCTTTCCCGCGCGCTCGACGACCCAATCGAGCAGGTTCCGGATTTGACCTGAATAAAGAGGGTCGGGGGTCGTTCTGGCGAGCCAGCGGACCTTCCAGAGGGTGGAGATAATCCAGGGATTGCCGGGATGGGAGGGGTCGTCCCGATAGTAAGGGTCGTCCCTGTACCGGATAATTCCGCCGGTCTCTCCCGGGTGGAGCCCCTCAAAGAGACGTTCCATTGCGGGGGCCATCAACGGATCCTGGGGGGAAAACAGGCCGAGCCAATAGAGGGCTGAAAGGGATGAATCCGGCACACTGTCCGGAATGAAGGAGCCCGCTTTGGTAAGAAGAAGGCCCCGGAGGAAGGTTCCCGTCTCCGGGTCGAAAAGATGGTGACGTATCGCCTCTCCGATCTCGGTTTTGGTCTTGGAAAACCTGTGGGCGGCCGAGATGTCCCCAAAACGGGTCGCCATCTTTGCGGCCGCGTCGAGACCCGCCCAAACCGTCGCTGCCGTGTAGGTCCAGATACCGGCCCGCTCTTCCCAGAGGTCATAGGAGGGAAGGGGGAGACCTGATTTTTCATCCCGGAATGACTCGAGAAAATTGGCGGCTGGAAGGACAAAGGACCCATAGAGAGGCAGGAGCGAATCCATGTCCCGGTACAGATCGAGGTGTCGCTCAAGCGCCCAGATGCAGAGAGCGGTTTCATCTTCCTGGATCGGGTAGGGAGGGGATCCCGGGATTCCTGCCGGATGCCAGGAGGACCCGGGAGAAAGGGAGGGGTGGTATTTGTGAAGCAGGAATCCCTCCCGGGAAAGGAGGCCGGGGAGGAGCTGATAGAATCGGCGGGTCAGATCGCCGAAGCCGGCCCGGTCAAGCGCATGGGCGATGATCGCTCCGTCTCTGGGCCAAAGATAGGAGTACGTGTCCCGCGACAGGGAGAGAGAGTCGGAATCCACCGCGGCGATGATGGACCCGTTCGCCCCCATATGGTGACGCAGGACGAACAGGCTGTGAATAAAAAGTTGTCGGTAGGGGGAGGGAAGACGGTCGGAGCGCGCCGACGGGGTTTCAACCCAGAAATCGAAAAAGCTCCTGCAGCGGGAAAGGGACTCCTGGACCGACATTTTGAGGGTTTTTGCCAGGAGGTCGGTGGCCCCCACGTAGGAGGAGGCGGCGATCAAAAGGGAGGTGCGTTCCGCGCACCCTCCTGGAGGAACGGTGATGCGTGTGGAATAGACCGAGTCCACCGCTCCCTGGGCGATCGGGTTCCCTTCGAGACGGGTGTCCTCCGCATCTTTCCAGGTTCCCTCACGATGGCCGTGGCGGGCTCCGCAGGCAAATTGGTCCAAAGAGGGATTGTCTCCATCAAGCGTGGCCATCAGGAAATAGATGTCGTCCTTGTAATGAAGCATCGCCTGGTGATCGGGAAGGAAGGAGGCGGTGTTTCCGATGTCGGAATGGGAGATGTCCATGTCGTAATGAAGATAGAGGACCGCTTCGGCAGGTTCGGAGCTTTCGTTTTCGATCCGAAGGTGCCGAAAAAGGATGTTGTCCGAAATATCGACCCAATCCGTCAGGTGCAGCCGGAAGAATGGAAAGTCGGGGATCTCCAACCGTGTTTCAACGATGGGAGCGCGGCCTTCGTACCCCCGCGACAGGATATGATCGGGTTGAAACCACGCGAATTGGCTTCCGACGGAAAGTCCCATCCGGCATTGGCGGCCTCCGACGTGATTCTCTTTTCCCACCAATGGAAAGGTGATTTCGCGAATGAAGGCGCTGTGATCGAAGGAGACAAAAAGATGTCCGTTAGAAAGCGGGAGTTCCCGTGCCAAGCATCCTCCAGGGACGTTAAGAAACCAAAGGACAATGTCTCGATGCTACTCTTCGGAGTGATCGGGTGCAACAGAGAGGGGGGAGGGACTTCAAAGAGGGGGGGAAGGGGGAAAGTCTAAAGGGGAAGTGCAGGGATCGCCTTCCCCTTTTTCCCGGAAAGACTTAGAGGCCGGGACTCTTGCTTCTTCCGTTCGCGTCCACTTGTCCGAATAAATAACAAAAATAGCCGACCCCTACAAAAAAAGCGGTGATCACGAGAACAAGCACGACCGGATTGAAGGATGGACCAAGCATGTGACCTCCTTCGGATGAGGTTGTAGGACCGACCCGATAAGGATCGGGTTGTTCATTATACCATACGATTGGACCCGTGCGATGTCTGACCTTTGGACTCATAAAGCCAAAATATAATCTCTATTCAATAATAATCAAAAAAATAATAGTAAAAAAATAATGGCTCTAAATGTGAACAATTTTATGATTTAATTTTTCTTGAGATGTTTCTATGATTGATGGGGTCTTTCTCCATGTCTGCACTCTCGTCTTCGGTGCGGGATCGAAGGAGGGCCCACAAGATTCTGCAACAGGGATGAACACAATATGGAACGGCGAGCCCTCATTAAATACGTGCGCGCTTTCGAGGTTAAGGGAGGGATTTTAGGTTCCCTGAGCCACAGGGTGCGTGTCGTGGAAAAAAAGATGAGGGTCCCTTGAACCGGGATTTTTTTAAGGGTCTTTCACCGGAGATCGCTCGAGACTGTCGAAATTTCCGGGTTTTCCCCACCAAGTCGATCTGTTATCATGATCAGGAAGCCTTCTGTCGCCTAAAATGACAGGACAATTGGCCAAGCGCCACCGTTAAGACATCCATCGACAATGAAAGAGAGGTAAAGGAATGGCCATAGTGCACTGTTCCCGTTGCGGAGCCGATTCGGAAGGGCTGGAAGAGCCCCCCTTCCCTTCTCCCTTCGGAAAGGAGGTTCAGGGCCATGTCTGCCAGGCCTGCTGGACAGCGTGGGAGGATATGCGTGTCAAGGTGATTAACGAATACCGACTCAACCTCGGACTTCCTGAGCATCGTGCGATGCTGGTCAACATCACCCGCGAGTTCTTGAATCTGCCGGCTCCTGAAAAAAAAGCCTAGTTGCTGGGCCCCCTTCCAAAAGAGGCCAGCCGGTCGATATGACGGCTGGTTCCTTCTCCAAAAGGAAGGTAAATGGTGGTCGGATGTCCTCCCACATACACGAGCTTTCTCGCTCTTTCATCATCCATTCCCATATAAAGCTGGAATTCGAACATCTTCGGATACGTGGACATCAAGGATTCCGCCGTCTCAAGGAGGGTTGCGTCGTGGGTCGCAATGGCGAAAAAATTGGAATTCTGAAACAGAAGTTCCATCAATAGCCGAAATCGCTCCGAAACCTCCTGATCCGAAAGCTTCTGATCGGTATCGAGCCTGGAAAGTCCCTTGACCAGTCGAATCCGCCCCCGGACCTGACGGATCATCTCGAAATCGGAGAGCGCCCGTTTCGTCCTTGCCGGAATTGTCACGGCAAGGTGGGGAAACCGGGGTCTCAGCCCCAGGTAGAGATCGATCGTGGCTCCGATCATCTCGGGGTCCTCGGACTCGAGCCAGACCCCGTACCCGTACTCTTCGGCCCGCGTAATGACAGGAGTCATCCGTTCCAGGGTCGCATTCCATCCTTCCTCCAGCCCAAAATCAAGGGGATCGAAAGACAGCCCGCCGCGGATCATGCGATGCCCCATGGACGTCACAAGGTCCAGGGCTTCCGCCCGAACATGCTCCGGGTCTTCCTTCCGGTCCCAGTGAGGAGCGAGAAGGGTTCCAAGTCCTTCCTTATTCAAATGCCGCGCATGCTCGAGGGCTTCGTCTTGGGTCGTCCCCGCCAAATATCCTTTCATCCCGTACCCTCTTCGTTGGATGGTTCAGAAGACCCCTTTGCGTTCGTTCGATGGTTTATCAAAGGCCTTTAAGATTCCTATTGTACACCATCCCGGAAGGTCCATCCTTATGAGGAGCGGGGGGCCGACCTGTAAAACCCGGGGTCACCATCGACAAGCGCCCGCATTTCTTCAAGGGACAGCTGACCAAGGCCGGACCCCTCCACCGAAGGGTCGGTGTTTGCGTTCATCAGGCGGACGAACAGATCCTTCTTGAATTCCTTCAGAGCCTGAACGCGTTCTTCGACCGTATCCCGCATGAGGAATCGATAGACAAAGACCGTTTTTGTCTGTCCGATGCGGTGGGAGCGGTCGCTCGCCTGGGATTCGGCTTGAGGATTCCACCACGGATCGTAGTGGAAGACATAGTCGGCCCGGGTCAGGGTCAGCCCTACTCCTCCCGCCTTGAGACTGGCCAGAAAGACCATGGGAGCATTCGGATCGTCCGATTGGAATGCATCAACGCGGCGCTTGCGCTCTTCCAACGGAGTGGAGCCGTCGAGCCGCGTGAAAGAGATCCCTTTCGGGGGCAGGGCGTGTTCAAAGAGGTCCAGAACGCGGGTAAATTGGCTGAAAAGAAGAATTTTGTGCCCTTCAGAGACCCCTTCCTGGATTTTGTCGCAGACAAGATCGAACTTGCTCGATCTCCCAGTCCATGGGGTCGTTTCCGGGGAGAGCAGCACGGGATGGCAGGCAAATTGTCTGAGCCTGAGAAGGAGGGTCAAATAGGCCATGTGCAGGGAGCCGTCCATGGAAAGAAGCTCCTGGCGTCCCTGGGTGCGGAGCCTGTGATACTGATCCCGCTCTTCCGGAGACGGATCGATCCATATGTCCACCTCGACCTTCGGAGGAAGATCGGGCAACACCATCTCCTTCGTTCGACGAAGAATCAATGGAGCGACAAGGTTCCTAAGAAGGGAGATCCGCCGATCCATTTCCGGGCCCATCTCCTGAGTGCGGAGAAATCTACGTTCGAATTGAAGGCGGGAGCCCAGAAGTCCTGGCATCAGGAGGTTCATGAGTCCCCACAGATCGGACACCCTGTTTTCAATGGGTGTGCCCGTCACGGCGATCTTCAGCGGGGCGGGAAGGTCCTTCAAGGCCTGATGGGTGCGGGAGTCGGGATTCTTGACGGTGTGGGCTTCGTCCAGGATGAGACAGGAAAAGGGAGGACCGGACGCCAGAAGGGGATCGTTTCGAAGGGTCCCGTAGGTGGTCAAAAGGAGATCCGCTTCCTCCATGTTCTTGAGCCGCGCCTGCCGGGTTGTCCCGGCATGGAGGTGAACCCTGAACTTCGGAAAAAAGTGCTGAATCTCATGGGCCCAATTGTATAGCAGCGAGGCAGGGAGAACCACGAGCGGGGGCCTGTGTCCAGGGGGGTGGAGTCCTTCGAGGCGCAGGTAGGCCAGAAATCCCAGGACGCTGAGGGTTTTTCCCAATCCCATTTCGTCGGCAAGGATCCCCGAGAGACCTTCGCGGTGAAGGGAGGCGAGAAAGGAAATCGCCTCTTTCTGATAGGGCCGGAGCGTGGCGGAGCAGAGTTCCGGGAGTCTTGAGAAGAAATCTTCGGAAAGGGGGGTGGGGGCAAAGGTCTCAAGTTCGATCTCAGGAGCGGGAATGATCGGGAGATCAGGACGCAGAAGGTGCATCATGGACACATAGTATCGGCTGGCCCTTCCAGCCCCTTCGTCGTTGAGGGTGAAAAGTTGGCAGAGTTCTCTGTAGTAGTCCCGGGCAGCGCCTTCGAGGAGGACGGAGACGCCGGAAGAGAGTGTGAGCAGAGGGGAGTTTCCTTCGGGGGGTCGCCCCGGGAAGGGAAGAAGGCCCATTTGTGTCTGAAGGCGGCCCTGTAGGGTCAAATCGTGGGTGGAAGGACCGGAGACATCGATAAAGACGTGAACGGGCCCCGGAAGGATCGTCCCATCGTGGAGACCGGTCTTGTCGATGTGGAATCCCTGGGATTCAAGTTCTGGAACCACCCGGTTCAGGAGGTCTTCCACCGCTTCCCCGTCCACCGGGATCGACTCAGACGGGCTTGAAATTCTTGCCACCTTTTCGAAGACATTCCGTACCAGCAATTCTTTTTCGCGATCCCGTGCGATCAGGATCGGGCCAGGTTCCGCCGAGTCTCCGACAACGAGATAGTCGCCAAGGCGATGGCGTTCCGGTCCGAAGAGGGGGACGGAAGGATGGCCGCCATAGCGGAGTTCCGGGGTCAGGAAAAAGCCGCCTTCCGGCCGTCCGACAATCCGGAGGACCGCCTTCCATGCGGACCTCGCTTCGAATCGGGGAAAGGTGCCGATCGGAGAAAATTCAAAGGACTCCCGGAATTCGGGCTCGGTCAACAAGGGTTCAAGGAGCGCCGGCCATTCGAAGCGGGTGAGAGAACGGCCTTCTCCTGCAATTTCTAAAAGCCTCCTCAGGTTGCTGGGGCCTGCATTCTCCCTGGAAAGGAACACGAGGGATCCGTTCCCGCACAAAACGGAGACCGACTCGAATCCGATCCAGAGCATCTCGTTTAGGGGGCGGGGGGATCGATCGAGGAGGATCTCTCCGCCGAGACACAGGTCATGGCCCACAAGATTCTCCCACTGGGCCTTGAAACGGATGGCCGGAAGCTGGCTCGGGGTTTCGATCCGGTAGGCCTGTTTTGTGCGTGCAGAGAGGATCCGGATGCCTGGGAGCGCAAGATAGCGGAACAGCGCTTCCGGATTCCCCGGTTTCGGGCGGAAGCCCGGGATCGTTTTGCCTTCTCCGGTATGGCCGGTGACGGGCTCGAACGCCCTGGAAAAAAGCTCCGCCTCCAAAAAATCCGGACGATGTCTCCGGGGGGTCATCTCGAGGAGTTGGAAGTCCGCGTGGGTCATCAGGGACATCCGGCTCGTCAGGGCGACAAAATAAGGATTTTTTCGAGTGCCTGCAAGCAGGAGGGTGTGGCATGGGAGATCCCGAAGCCGCCTTCCTTCTGAAGTATCCGTTCTGAAGGGGGGGGCGGGGAGGGGTCGGTCCGGGGGGGCCGGAGAGGAGGGGCTTTCGAGATGCTGTTCGCGAAAAACGAGAAGCACAGCGATGGCATGGGTGCAGGGAAGATCATCGCGGATATGGCACAGGGGGCAAGTCGCCAGAAGGCCTTCGCCGTGTTCGACCAGACGAATGAGAGAGACCGGAGCGCCGGGGGACAATTGAACCTGCGCATGGATTTCTCCCAAATCCTCATAGGTGGGGATATCGAGCGACACGGTCATTTTTTCCAGCAAACGCCGGGCGGCGGAAAGCCTGAGAGGGGGGAAGGACTGACTTCGGTAGGGGGTCTCCATTTTATCAGCGGCACATTGTTATCGGGCGGAATTGATTTCCGACACCAGAAGAACCGCGGAGAAGATCATTCCACAGATGAGGGCTCCGCCAATCAAAACCAGCGCCCTCTTCCTGTCTTTTAGCCTGTTTTCGGGGGCGGAGACGGGTCCTTTTTGACGGGACCCCGGAATGAAGGTGCGGCCGAGCAGACCGTCGACGACGCAGAAGGATGCCATGGCCTGGATCAGTGAAAGGGCTGTTCCGGTCGAAAGAAGGACCATGCCCAATGAATAGAGGACAGGATGGGTAAAAACCGTCTGCCATTGTTCATTGTAAATGACAACAAAAACGAGCCCGACAAAGGAGGCACCTCCCCGAAGCCACCGTCCCTTTCGGTCGATGTTGCAGATCCCGGGAAGGTATTCGTCTTGAGACGTCATGTCTTCCGGCCTGTCGGAGGGTTCGTGACCCCTTTGGAATTCCATCCTATGACTCCTTAAAAATGGGCCCCTGAGGGCGATGAGGGTCCAGGACGCTTGACCGGCCTGAAGAGCGCAACCAGATGCCCTTGAATCCATGAGGCGAATTCAGACCTTCGGATCTCCTTTTCCTCATGCAAAAGCGCCGGAGACCTGAGAATGAACCGGTTCTGCGATATTGTGAGCATCCCCGGAAGAAGTTTCCCCGAGGCCGGGTCGCGAAAGAGAACGATCCCTCCGGAAAGGGGATATCGGGTTTTCTGGACGAAAAGAATGTCCCCTTCCCGAATGTCCGCTTCGGGGAGCGCGCACCCGGGGTCCACAATCACGGCATAATCAGGAGGGATCGGGAAAAAAGAACCAGGGGCAGGATAGGTGTCAGGGAGGTCAGGACGAAGAGTCCGATCGACCAGGAGCGGCACTTCCCGACGACTTTCGGACTCCCTGTTCCCGTAGAGAGCCACTCCGGCCCCGGTCAATCTCAACGACCGGGCCTGCCCAGGGCTCCGTTCGAGAAATCCTTTGCGGATCAAGGCTTCGATGTGTGTCAGCCCGGAACGCGTGTTGTCCGATCCGATGTGCCGGGCGACCTCTTTAATGGTCGGAGGCTGGCGGCGAAGCCGGATTTCCCTCTCGATAAAATCCAGGACGGATTTTTGTTTTTCGGTGAGCGACCTCAACGGCCGTTCTCCTGTTAAAAACCGAACTCGGACAAGAGCTGGTCGACAGCATCCTGGTCGATGTCGCCTGGGGCCCCAACGCCTTTAAGGGTTTGTCCGTGAACAGGATTGGGAGTGCCTGAAGGACTCCCCGAAGACTCCACTTTCTGGACGCTTTCCGTTGAACATTCGATCAGAATTCGTACCAGACGGGATTCGAGTTCCTTCAGTTGTCCCCCTATCAGTATGATGTTTTGACCGACGAGATCCTGAAATGCCATGGTTTCAAATCCTTCCATGATTTTTTCCTCGGCGGCTTCCAGAATCTTCCCGATCTTCCCTCGGGCAACGTCGTCCACAGGGCCAGAACCCATGATCGTCCGGAGAGTGGCGTGGTCCTCCATGATGGTTTCGAGGAGGTTCATGAGTTTATGGGCCGCCTCCTCGGTCATCTGGCTAATGATGTCCAATCCATGGGATGTTTCCGGAATCTTCCCTTCCATGGTCCGGAGGGAGTCTATCATCGAGCCGGAAAGAGCGAGGACCCGCTGAATGTCCCGGGCCGTTTGTCCGACTTGCTGAAAGAGTCCCGAAGAACTATCGGTGGGGACCCTTTCGGGATGCTGCGTGATCGGCTCTCCGGAAATCGCCTTATGGAACATGGCGACATCCAACACCCATGAATCCACCCCTTCCATGGTTCGGTGCTTGAAAAGGAAGGGACAGTCCTTGTGGGGTGTTCCCGGACCCGCGGGGTCCAGGAGGCGAAGGATGCGTCCGAGCCTGGGAACGGCAATGGTTGCATTTCGGAAGGACGCAAGGGCAATTCCCTTCATCCCCGACACCCCTTCCGGAAGAGGCATGTTGAACCATTGTTGGGGGAAGAAACATCGACCCTCCACGAAATCCGTTGATTGCTTGAAGGATTCGATCCGCCTTATTTCGGTCATTCTGATGCCAAGATCCACCTCTTTGGAGATGGGAAATATCATAATCTGCATCGGAACATTCTTTCCCGTTAGCATCCCGTTTAATAATAGGCGTCAGTTGGGGCGTGATCGCGAGAGTCTCCGGGAGCGGTTCCCGGCTTTTAAAACCAACAAGGATACCCCTTGAGGAATCTCAGGGTAAAGTATCATATTTTCAGGTTATGGGAAAGTACGCTCCCGTGTTCAGGTAAAGGGGAGATCGGTCCCCTTCCGGTAAAAGCGGTCGTATCGACCGCTCGTGCCGGGGCTCTCCGATTTCTCGGGGGAACCTGCTCCCCCGGTGCGTTTTCGTAGGAAAAGGCCGGCCGATCATGGGGGGCCCCTTTATTGCTTCTCGATCTTTCCGGGGGTGCAGCTCAAAAAGGACACAGGGTGGACAAAAAGGCGATAACGGTTGACTCCCTGGGTGATCTCGATCGTCCCCTTCACCGGGCACATCGTCGTGGGGGAGGAACGGAGGCTGTAACGGCCGGGGGCAAGGGGAAGGTCGAACCGCCCATCCGTTCGCGTCCTAAACTCGATCTCGTCTCCCTTTTGGGGCAGGGGACGCAAAAATATCGCGGCTTTTCCGATCGGCGTCTTATCCCAGAGCATCTGGCCCTGGAATCTGGCCATGGTCGACTCGGAAGAAGGAGAAGGCGCCATAACGACCGGATGGCAGGCGGCAACGATGAACGGGAGCAGGAACACGAAAAGGTGCCTGACAGGGGAGCGGGTCATAGGGAGTCTCCATTGAATTGGTGTTGGGCCGAAAGAAGGAGCGATGCTTCCCGTTCGGCGGTGCGAAGGATCGTCGAAAAGGCCTCTCCCCGGCCGTCGGCAAGCTCCTTGATCCATGCGAGGGCACGAATGATCTTCACCTCGAGAAAGTCCATGGATTGAAGCAAGGATGAGGGATCGCGGTTGAAAAATGCAATGAAGGAGGAGCGGGCATCAAGACCCATGACGGACAGAAGGGACAGGGTCTCCGGGAAGAGATCGGGCATCGCCCCTCCAAAGGTCCATATTTCCTCCGGATAAAGGTGCCGACGGTAAGGGGAAGCCAGGTTCTCGACCATGTCGCGGCCCAGACTCGCATATCCTTCCCGAAGGGTCCGTTCCTCCACCGGGGTGAGAGGGGACGGGAGTCTCCTCGGTCCGAGCCGGGCTCCGGGGACGACCGGTCGCCCCTTCCGCTCCACGATATCGAAGAAACGTGCGAACTCCCGAATAATCAGGGGGATGGCCTTGTTGTCCACCTCGAGGGCCACGCCGGCGAGGGACGGAAGGTCGAGGCTGTCCAAGACGGCTTCCAGGGAGTCGAATAAGAGATCGGGAACGGGGTGGGTGTGGTCATCGACTAGGATGGTCTCCTCGCCCAGAATCCTTTGGGCCAGTCCTCCCACGTGGATTTCGACCACCCGTTCGAGGGGAAATGAGTGTCGGAGCCAGTCCATGAGAGAGGCCGGAGTGGGATTTCTCCTCGAGAGGGCGAGATAGGTCATGCAATGGCCAAGGTCCAAGCCGATCCCCATGGAGGTGTCCTGGGTGATACGCCAAAAGAATTCTCCGAGGTCCATTCGGCCTGCGGGATGGGGGGGGAACGGGGGAGTTTCAACGAGGAGCTGGCGTTCTCCGAGGGCTTCCTGAAGGAAGAGGGCCCCATTTCTTGCGGCCGTGGCCCCCTCTTCCGTCAGAAGGGGGGGAGCATAGAGCCCAAAGGCGAATCCTTCCATCATCTTCTGGGCGCACTCGTGAATCATCCATGGAGCCTCAAGAGCGTCCATATGCCGGACGGCGCGTCCAACCTCGGAGCGATAGGCGGGATTATCCAAAAAATCGGCTTGCGTATACCACAGGCAGTCTCCATGGTAGGCCAAGGGGATTTCCCGTGGAATCTCCGTCCTGGCCCGGGTGAGATCTTCCGTCCGCCCCCTGAAGATCTCCAGGTATTCAGGGGAGGGCCCCTTCTTCAGGGCCTCAAGGAGGAGGGCAAGGGGAGGAAAGTAGAGGTCGGTGGACAACCCGATTCTTGGGCGCGGCCGCTGTTCGGAACCGGTCAATGGCGGGATGGACGAGTCCTTTATCGAAGAGGCATGGATCAATGGATGAATTCCTGAAGAGGTGGACACGGGTTTCGACATCGGGATGCCAGTCGAAGGGAATTATACCAAATGAGACGGTCTTGGATGAAGCGTGCGTCCTGACTTTTCCCTTGACGTCAATTTCGCCGCTTCGTATACTTCAATTATTGATTGACCAATCAATCAAGAAAGGACGCGAATGGCGGAACAGCGGTCGAAGCAACCTTCAGTCATGGACAGGGGAGCAGTCAAAAGGGGAGAGGAACCACTGGACCGTTGTGCGCAGAGAAAGCGGGAGATCCTTGAAGCCGCTCTCTCATGCTTTGCGGACGAGGGGTATTTCCAGACGACGAACCGCAAGATCGCAAGGAAGGCGGGAATCACCGAGGGTCTCATCTATCATTATTTTCCGAGCAAGAAAGCGCTTCTTCAGGAAATCATCCTGGAAAAGTTCAACAGTGAGTCCTCTCCTGCCCAACAATGTTACGCCCGATGGGAACCCGAATTCGACCGCCATCCTCCGGACAAAGTCAGCTTCCGCAAATTTCTTCTCGAATTGGGGCAGGCCACCTTCGAAGGTCTGGAGAGAAACCGGAATGTCCTCCGAATTCTCCTGACCGAGTACCGCCTTTTAGATGAAGAAAGCGAACCGCTCTTTCCCCGGCTCATCATGGAACTCTCGATGGACCGATTCTCCCGTCTTCTTGAAAAATATCTGGTGTCCTCCGGTGCCCGGGACCGAAGTACGGACATGAAGGACGCATTTTTCCTGGGACCGATCGTCTCGGTCTTTCTGTTCCAGGATCTTCTTCTTGGCCATCGCGTTCGGACCCTCGACCGGGAACTTTTTCTGCGAACCCTTGTGGACCATTTCATCGCGGGAATCGATGGGATGGATCAGGCTCTGGACCAAACAATTCAGGTGGAAAAGGATGGTAAAAAAGGATGAGAAGGTTGAGACAGGGTGTGGTGGCCGTAATGCTGCTCGTGGCGGGCGGAGCAGGGGCTTTGCTGGAATCGGTTCATGCCCGGGCTGATTCGATTTTGCACCGGTACGTCGGGGTCGAAACCTGCGAGATATGCCATTCCTCCCAGCGGATCGGGCGCCAATTCTTCGTCTGGGCGGCAAGCCCTCACGCGCGCGCCTACCAAGACCTCCTGACTCCAAAGGCCCGGGAAATCGCCTCTCGTCTGAAGATCGCCAATCCCGCCAAGGATGGTCGTTGCCTCTCCTGCCATGTGACCGCCTATCGGAAGCCTCTTCCGGAAATACTCTCCACATTTCGCATGACGGATGGGGTCCAGTGCGAATCCTGCCACGGGCCGGGAGAAGATTACGCGCACTTTTCCGTGATGATCAACAGAAGCAAGTCCAAACTCGCCGGGTTGGTCCTTCGTCCTGATGAAAATACCTGCAAGACATGCCACAACCCTGCCTCGCCAACCTTCAAGGGGTTCGATTACCACACCGCCCGGGCCAGAATTGCCCACCCCATCCCGAAGGAATACAAGAAGGAAACCGTGGAGATGGGAGGTGAACCATGACCGGGGCCGCCCAGGTTGCCACTCCCCCTGTTCCGGCCTCCCGGAGAAGGATAGGCTTGATCATCGGAGGGGCCGGCCTCATCGTGACCGCAGGGGTGATTCTCGGCTACACGTACTATAGCTCGTTTTACGTGTCGACCGAGGACGCCATGGTGGATGGAAACATCGTCCTGGTATCGGCGAATATGCAAGGCCGTGTGATGACGCTCCCGGTCAATATCGGGGACCCGGTCCACAAGGGAGATCTTTTGGCCCGCATCGACACGACGGGATTTTCCGCCCTCCAATCCATCGGGCAGAGGAATGTCTCCGCCTTCGGGGAGCTTGAGAGGACGAAAGCCGAAGAGGTCTCGCTTTCGGTTCGAATGGCCAATGCCAAGCGGGATCTGGAACGTGGAGAAGCGCTCAAAAAAGGCGGATTCATCACCGAGTCCGACCTCGATCACCTGAGGACGGCCTACCAAGATCTCAAGTCCCAACTGGCCGAACTCAAAAAACTCGAATTCGTCAACCGCACTGCCCTGGAAACGACCGAATCCCATCCCCTCAACTACACGATCCATTCTCCCCTCGACGGCCAGGTTGCTGAGCGGATCGCCCAGGTGGGGCAGGTGGTATCCCGGGGACAGGCGGTCGTGTCTCTGGTGGACCCCAAAGACACATGGGTGACGGCGAAGGTGAAAGAGACCCGGATGGGAAAGGTTCGGATCGGGCAAAAAGTGGACATCACCATCGACGCCTATCCCGGCCGGGCCTTCCATGGGCACGTGTTTCAGATCCTCCCGACCTCGGCCGCGGCCATTTCCCTTCTTCCTCCGGAGAACGCCTCGGGAACCTTCGTGAAGGTGACGCAGCGCGTGCCGGTGCGGATCAACATCGACGACGCCCAGGATGTGGTGCTCCGGCCCGGTTTCTCCACCGAGGTCCGCATACATGTCCGGGAAGGTTCTCCATGGTGACGGCGGACGATGGAAGCCTGGTCGGGGAGTCCCCCCATTACCGCTGGTGGGCCCTGGCAGTGGTGATGCTGTCCCTCTTCCTTCCCGTCCTCGATACGACGATCGTCAATGTCGCCCTTCCCTACATGATGGGAAGCCTGGATACGAATCAGGACGAAGTTCGATGGGTCATTACCGCCTATTCCATGGCGTTTGCCGTGAGCACCCTTGCCAGCGCCTGGGTCCGGACCGTCTTTGGAATCAAGAACCTCTATCTGGGGTCGGTCTTTCTCTTCGTCCTGTCCTCTTTCCTCGCCGGGATCTCCCCCAATTTGGACATCATGATCGTTTTCCGCATCCTCCAGGCGGTCGGGGGCGGCATCATGATGCCGCTCGGCTTTACGATCATCACCGAGGCTTTTCCCCCGCCCGAGCGTCCGAAGGCCTTCGGTTTTTTTGGGATTGTGGTGGTCCTTGCTCCCACGATCGGGCCGATCTTGGGAGGGTGGCTTGTCGATAACTTCAACTGGCGGGACGTCTTCTTCATCAATGTCCCATTCGGATTCCTGAGTTTTTTCTTCACCTTTTTCATCCTGAAGAAAGACAGGGCCCACCATATTGTTCCGTTTGACTATGCAGGGTTCATCTCGTTGGGAACGGCCCTTTCCTTCCTCCTTGTGGGCCTTACCGAAGGGGAAAGGTGGGGGTGGACGGCCACCTTTGTCTATGA
This sequence comes from Nitrospirota bacterium, assembly GCA_027314645.1. Taxonomy (GTDB): domain Bacteria; phylum Nitrospirota; class Leptospirillia; order Leptospirillales; family Leptospirillaceae; genus UBA4572. The sequence continues at coordinate 108,660 of DAHVAL010000002.1, read as the reverse complement.
ATGCTGGGCGGTCTCGGCCATCGCTTTTTGGGTGTATATCATCACTGCCTTTGGAGTCCGGCATCCCCTCATCGATCTGACCATTTTTCGGGACCTGGATTTTTCCCTGATCATGGTCGCCAATTTCTTCCGTGCGGTCGGCCTCTTCGGCCGGATGTTCCTCCTTCCTCTCTTTGTCCAGACCTTCAACGCCTTTACGGCCACAGACGCGGGACTTGTCCTCTTGCCCTCCTCCATCATGGCCGGGATCGCCATGCCGGTGTTGGGGGCCATATCCGCCAAAGGGTCGGACAGGTTCAAAAGGGTTCTGCTCGTCAGCGGCTTCCTCATGCTCGCATTTTCCCAGTACCTCTTCGCCTTTCTGATGGGGGTTCCGAAGGTGTCCCAGCTGATCGTGGCCCAGCTGGTCTTCGGTCTCTCGATGGGGATGTTGAATGCCCTGCTTTCTTCCATTCCCCAGACGCTGGTCGAACCGCGTCACATCGGGCTTGCCTCGAGCCTGCAGAGCAACATGCTTCAAATCGGAGGAGCCTTGGGGGTGGCCATCCTCGGGAACATCCTGGACCATCGGCAAGCCGATTTCTACAGTCGGTACCAGGGAAATGTGACGCATCATTCCTATTTTTATCAGCGGGTGGTGGATTTCTTCACGCTGTCCGTCCAGCATGGCGGAGGAGCCAATGTCCCCGCGCGCGTTGGTGCGATGGTGATCGGGGCGGCCCGGAGGCAATCCTCCATTTCGGCCTACAATGAAACGTTCATCATCGCCGGCACCATGGCTCTGCTTGGAATTCCCATGATTCTTCTCATGAGAAGGCTGTCCCACCGGAACCCGGCGGTTCCCGGGAGGGGGCCGTCTCAACCTGAAGTCGTGCATGGAGGGATCGAGTGAAATATTGGAGGTTATTGGTCGGGTGTGTGACGGCGGTATCTCTCGCGACTGGGACGGCTTCCGCCTTGGCGGATGTGTCGGGAGAAAGCTCCATGGATGCGGATGGGGCGGCGAACGGGCGTCCCATATCGCTTCAGGACTCCATTCGTGAGGCCCTTCAACGCCGACCCTCTCTCAAGGCATTTTCGGACCAGGTCGTGGCGTCGAAGGAGCGGGTGGGGGAGTCGAAGGCCGGATATTTTCCGAATCTCTCGGCGTCCTGGGCGGATACCTATGGAAACAGCATTTTCGGATACTTTCTATTTCCGGGGTATCAGTTTGCAAACTACAATCTTCTGACGGTCGGACTGACCCAGACCATTCTGGACTTCGGACGCGTCCACTCTCAGGTGCAACAGAGTCACCATCAGCTCAGATCGGTCCAGGCCCAAAACCAACGGACGGTTCAGGGGGTGGTCCGGGATGTGGAGGTGGCCTACTTCGATCTGCTCAAGGCCCAGCACCGGGTTCTTTCGGCCCGCCAAAGTCTTGTCGACGCCTCTTCCCATCTGGATGAAGCCCGTGCCCGCCTGGCGGCAGGGGTGGGCTTGAGGCTCGACGTGACGCAAGCCAAAGTCAATTATGAATCCGCCCGGCTCGCCCTGATCCATGAAATGACCGGTCTGAGGAAATCCCAGGTGGATCTCGGTCGCGCCATCGGATTCCGCCACAAGGAGCCGTTCGTCGCATGCGATCCGTCCGGGGAAACCGTCCATGTCGAGGTCAACCCGGAAGGAGATATTTCGAAATATCTTCCCTCCCACCCGGAACTTTTGGCTGACAGCGAAACGGTCCGCACCCGAAAGGCCTCTCTCGATTCGGCAAAAGAACAGAATTATCCGTCGATCACCGGATCGGCCCAATATTACCTGGCCCAGATCTCCCTCGAATTCTTTCCGGGAATCCCGACGACTCCCTTTTCCACGGTCACTGTCGGGGGTGCCTTGAACGTCCCGATTTTCGAAGGAGGCCTGATCACCCACCAGATTCATGAAGCCCGGGCGAACCTCCAGCAGTCCATGCATCAGAAGGACGACGACGAAGTGAGGCTCATCGCCTCGGTGCGGGATGCCGCCGAGGATGTGCGGGAGGCCCGGGAAAGGCTTCGCGAAACGAAGACCGCCCTTGAAAATGCCGAAGAAAACGAACGCCTGATCGAAGAGGCCTACCGCATCGGAACGGCGCATTCGGTGGATGCCGTGGACGCCCAAACCGCCTTGAGAAGAGCCAGGGTCGACGTGGACTCGGCCCGCTTCGATCTCCTGTCCGCCCTGGTCCAATACCGCTATGCGTTAGGCACCCTTTCTCCCGCAGACATTCCCTGATGGATGAGGTCGACCTGTATACGGACGGGGCCTGCTCCGGGAATCCAGGGCCAGGGGGATGGGGGGCCCTGTTGCGATGCCGGGGGGTGGAGCGGGAGATCTCGGGAGGAGAGCCGTCGACGACCAACAATCGCATGGAGCTCACCGCCGTGATCTCCGGCTTGACCTCCCTCAAGAAGCCCTGCCGGGTGACGGTCCACACCGATAGCCAGTACGTGCAGAAGGGAATGACCGAATGGATCTTCGGGTGGAAGAAGAACGGGTTCCGGACCTCCTCCGGGGGACCTGTCAAGAATGCGGACCTTTGGCGCGAACTTGACCGTCTTTCGGGTGTCCATTCATTGACATGGCGATGGGTGCGGGGCCATGACGGGCACGCGGAGAACGAACGCGTGGATCTCTTGGCCAAGAAAGCCATTCCGAAAGGCTGATTGAAGGGGGGATCACAAGGAATCGAACGGAGACCCGGAGGGAAAATCCCGAGAAACGAAAAAGGCCGGAGCGTTTACGCTCCGGCCTTTTTTATTAATTCGCCGCGTTCTTCTTTACAACGTGCTTCTTCATGGCATGCTTCTTGTGACCCTTGTGATGCGGATAGCAGCGGTGGTGCCGCTTGTAGTACCGGGTGTGATGATTGCAATCGTGCTTTTTCCAATGCCGCTTGTGGTGCACTTTCTTCTTGTGGGCTTTCTTATGCTTTGCCGGGGCCGCTGGTTTTGCCGGGGCGGTAGCCGCGGCAGGGGCGGACGCGTCCGCCGCAAAGGTGACCGGGGCGGCAATCAAAGAAAACGAAAAGATCACTGCAGCGAAGGAACCGACAATGGATGCCAGTTTTTTCATCGAAGCTCCTTGATAATGGTGGACAGAGTGAAACGCGGCTCCCTTTAAACTATCAGAGCCTGAGAGGATTCGCAAGTGGCGGTAAAAAAAATCTGCACGTCTTGGGGAATTCTTCAACCTTTTATGGAGTTAAACTTATAATTATTCGACCCTAAGAGGCCATGACCCATGGGTCTGAGATTTACGGGAGGAGGGCCTTCCAGCCCTTCCCCCCGCAAAAAATCCCGAGGGTTAAAAGTTGAATCCCGCCGTCACAGGCACATACCAAAGACCGTTCTGGGAATAGGACGAATGGGCCATGAACTGAGGCATATAAGCCACCTTGGCTTCGATGAAGACAAAGTCGAGGTTGAGACCGAGACCCGCATCCCCATAGGCCGTCCAGGCATTTTCAGTCGCCGATCCAAAAAAGGAGGTCCCGGACATGGTCGATTCGTAGGCGGCGCCCGCATCCACCACAAAATAGAGGTAATAGTCGGGGTCGCCCCAGAGCTTCAGTTCAATCCCGCCCGTCAGGGGGGAGGACTGGACGGAGCCGGTGAGGGGGGACTGTTCGGTGAAGAGACTGGTCTGGACATCGATGCGGAGGGCCACGGTATCGTTGAACCAGTAGGCCAGTCCGACGCCCCCTCCATAGCCATTGTTCATAACTTTGTTCCATGTCGGTGAGGCGAATCCCGTGGGAAAATTAGAGTAGATCGCTCCGGTGTTGATGGTGGTAAGGTCATAGTTTCCAAAGATCATGAAATCCCAGACTCCGGGGCCAGAGGTGACCGCGTACGAGGGAGAGGGAGAAAAGAATCCGGCCGCCGCGACTGCAATGGCCAAGATCCTCATACGCCAGCCGTTGAGAAGTGAGCGGAAAGTTGGAAGCTTCATTTTGATCTCCTTGAAATAATTGTAAATCTCAACGCATTTCCTCTTTACAGCGGTCTTATCGGCGCCTTTTTTAAAAAGTTGAGACCAATAAGAAGGTGCTTGATGGAAACAAGGAAGCTAATTGATCGGAGGGGAAAAAACGAGGTTATCCATGGGTTCCGGGGGTCGTATGGCGGTCGACGATCGATCTGGCCAGGCGAACCGCCTCGATGAGGCTTCCGGGTTGAGCCAGTCCTTTTCCGACGATGTTGTAGGCCGTCCCATGGTCCACAGACGTCCGAAGAATCGGAAGGCCGATGGTGACGTTCACCGCCTTCCCGAACCCTAACAGCTTGAGCGGAATCAGCCCCTGATCGTGATACTGGGCGACCACGATCGCGTAATCACCCCGTGCCGCCTTGTGGAAGAGGCTGTCCGCCGGCAACGGCCCTTCCACATCCACGCCCTCGGAGCGGGCTTCCATGATGGCGGGAAAAATGATCCGTTCTTCCTCGTCGCCGAACATCGAGGCTTCCCCGGCATGAGGGTTCAAGGCGGCCACGGCGATCTTCTTCTCGTTCACCCCAAGAAGCCTCAACGCTTCCCCGGCGAGCCGGATGGTTTCGGCCTCCCTTTCGATCGTGAGTTGGCCGGGAACCTCCCGCAATGCGATGTGGATCGTCACAAGGATCACACGCAAAGGGCCGCCCACAAGCATCATGCCCACATGCCGGGTCCGGGTCAGGGAGGCGATCAGTTCCGTGTGTCCGGGAAACTCGTACCCGGCCGATCGGAGCGCTACCTTCGTCAGGGGGGCCGTTGTCATGGCGGCGACCCGTTTCTCCATGGCGAGTTCGACCGCGGTCTTGACGCAGGCGTAAGCCCATCGGCCGGAGGCGACCGAGGGCTGCCCGGGCTGGACCGGTTCCAGATCCCCTGTGTCCCTTGGCTGTAGGACGGAGAGAACCATCGGGTCATCGGGAACTTCGGACGGATCCTGGACGGGCTGGACCAAAAGTTCAGGGGTGTAGCGCCGAGCCATGTCTGTAATAAGGTCGATATCTCCGACCACGACTTTGCGAATCCCGAAAATATCCTTGTGTGTCCAGCCTTTCACGATGATTTCCGGTCCGATTCCAGCCGGATCACCCATGGTGATGGCGAAGGGAGCCGCGGGGTTGAAGGAGTCAATGGGTGACGACGGGGTCATGAAGATCCTCCTGATCGGGTTCGATATGGACAACCACTTCAACAACCGCCGGGTAGTGTTCCCGAATCCGGGCCTCGATCCGATGGGCGATGTGGTGGGCGGACTGAACGGTCATGTTTCGTGGAACATGGACATTCAAATCCATTGTAATACGATTTTTCGATCCGCGCGCGCGAATGTTGTGGCAGTCCACCACACCCGGAGTCTGGCGGACGAGCTCGGTGATCTCCGCGGGGGGAAGGGGGGAGGAATCGGAAAGGACCTGGGTTCCCTCCTTCAGGAGATGGTATCCGGCATGGCCGATCAACCCGGCAATAAGGACGCCGATGACCGGATCGGCGAAGGGGAGGCCTCTTGAGGACAGAAAAAGCCCCACCAAAACCGACCCGGAAGCCAGCAGGTCCGACCGGATGTGAGTCGCATCGGCCGCCACGATCGCATCTCCGGTGATGCGCGCCACCTTTTTCTCCGCGGTATAGAGAATCATCTGCAACCCGATCGAAATTCCCATGACCATCACGGAAACCCAGCTTGAAATGGGATGTTGGCGGGATTGAAATTGATCATAGCTGTGGCTGAGCACCTCGTACCCCGTGAAAAAAAGCAGCAAGCCCACGGCGGCTTGAGTCAAGGGTTCGTATTTCGAGTGCCCGTAAGGGTGGTCGGCGTCGGGAGGACGGCGAGCGGCCAGCGATCCCAGGAGACAGAGGAGGTCCGAAAGGGAGTCGAGGAGGGAATGGTAGCCGTCGGCCAACATTCCCACCGAATGGATCCGGTGTCCCCACACCACCTTCAATCCCGCCAGCGTCATGTTGACGGCGAAAGCGGAGGAGAGGATCCTGACGGGAGAGCCCAGGAAAAATGGGAAGGCTCCAGGCGTGGGCATCATTTTTTGGAACTCTTTCGCGCGAAGTGTTCCCGAAGGGCCTGGCCGGTGAAGGAATGCGGGTGGCGCATGATCGCTTCGGGAGAGCCTTCGGCCACGACGCGCCCCCCGCGGTCCCCCCCTTCGGGACCGAGATCGATGAGATGGTCGGCGTTGGCGATGATGTCGATATTATGCTCGATCACGACCACCGTGTTTCCCGAGGCGACGAGCGCCTCGAGGGTGTCGAGAAGTTTCTGGATGTCGGCGAAGTGAAGGCCGGTGGTCGGCTCATCGAGGATATAGAGGGTATTGCCTGTGGCCCGCCTGGAAAGCTCCCGGGAGAGCTTCACGCGCTGGGCCTCTCCCCCCGAGAGCGTTGTGGCCGATTGTCCGAGGTGAATGTAGCCCAGACCGACCTCCCTCAAAGTCTCGAGTTTGCCTGAGATGGACGGAATGGCGCCAAAGAATTCGTGGGCATCCTCCACCGTCATTTCAAGGACCTCCGCGATCGATCGGCCCCGATACCGGATCTCGAGGGTTTCGCGGTTGTATCGGGCTCCGCGGCAAAGGTCGCATACCACGTAGACGTCCGGCAGGAAATGCATTTCGATCTTGATCACCCCGTCCCCTTGACAGGCTTCGCATCGGCCGCCCTTGACGTTGAAACTGAATCGGCCCGGATCGTATCCCCGGGCGCGTGATTCGGGAACCTGAGAATAAAGTTCGCGGACCGGGGTAAAAAGTCCGGTGTAGGTGGCGGGGTTTGAGCGGGGAGTGCGCCCGATGGGCGATTGGTCGATATTCACCACCTTGTCGATCTTGTCCACGCCCCGGATTTCCCGGCATTGCCCGGGACGTTCCCGGCTCCCGTAGAAAAGTCTGGCGAGACGGTTATAGAGAACATCGAGAACGAGGGAGCTCTTTCCCGAGCCGGAGACCCCCGCCACGACGGTCAGTACCCCCAGGGGGAAGGAGACATCGATTTCCTTCAGGTTGTGTTCGGTCGCCCCCACCACCGTGAGCGTTCCACGGGGCTTTCTCCAGCTGCTTTTACGCGCGATGGATCGGGTTCCGGACAGGTAAGCGCCGGTGATGGAGCGTGGATTTTGCATGATTTCCTGCGGCGTTCCCTGGGCCAGGATTTCGCCTCCGAGGCGACCGGCCCCGGGTCCCATGTCGATGACATGGTCGGCGGAGGTGATGGTCTCCTCGTCGTGCTCGACAACGATGACGGAGTTTCCCAAGTCCCGGAGATGAAAGAGGGTGTCGAGGAGCTTCTTGTTGTCTCTGGGGTGAAGGCCGATCGACGGCTCATCAAGAATATAGAGGACTCCGGTGAGGCCGGCCCCGATCTGAGTGGCAAGGCGGATCCGTTGAGACTCGCCTCCGGAAAGGGTTTGGGCGGACCGGGCGAGATTGAGATAATCGACGCCCACTTCGGTGAGAAAGGAAAGCCTCCCCCGGATTTCCCTCAGGATTTTTCTGGCGATGTTCGTTTCCTTTTCCGTCAGGGTGAGCCGGTTGAAGAAATCGAGGGATTCGTGGACGGAAAGGGAGGAAAGCTGGTGGATGTTGACCGCTCCCACTGTGACGGCCAGGCTTTCCCGCTTCAATCGGGCCCCCTGACAGGAGGGGCAGGGTTTTTCCGATAGGACGGACTCCAGTTCCCCCCTGGCCCAGGCCCCGATCTGGTTGCTTCTATGAAGGGCCCCCAGAAGGGGGACCAGTCCATCGAAGCCGGAACGCGAGAGGGGCTTTCCAGAAATCTCCGACGCCGGGCGTCCCGTGGTTCCATGGAGCATCTCCTCCAGGAACATGGGGTCCAATTTTGAAAAGGGAGTCACCGGCTTGACTCCCCGCTCTTCCATAAATCGGAGAAGACGGTTTCGGACCGAGGAGAGGTTCCGGCTTTCGAGAATTCTGATTCCGCCCTCGGAGAGGGAAAGGTCCGGGTGGGGGATCAGAAGCGCCGGGTCGACCTCCATCAGAGTGCCGATCCCCAGGCATTCCGGACAGGCTCCATAGGGGGAGTTGAAGCTAAACAGCTTGGGGGAGAGCTCCGGAAGACTGATATTGCAAATGGTGCACGCTTCGGTCTCGGACAGGATGAGGTCTTCCGACGTCGACGGATCTCCCGGTTTTTCCGGAAGATGAATGATCACTCGTCCTTGACCTTCCCGGAGACCGATGGCGAGGCTGTCCGCGAGCCTCTGGGAATTGTCGGGGCGAACAGAAAGCCGATCAATGACGATTTCAAGGGAATGGGCCTTTTTTCGATCGATTTCGGGGATCTCCTCAAGTTCATGAATCTTCCCGTCGAGCCGGACTCGGGTAAATCCCTCGCGGGCAATCCGAAGGAGTTCCTTGCGATACTCCCCCTTGCGCCCTTGGATGGACGGGGCCAGGATCATGTACCTGGCCCCGTCCGGGAGGGCCTGGATCTGGTCCACCATCTGGGAAACGGTTTGGGGGGTGACGGGTCGTCCGCACACGGGACAATGGGGGTGCCCGATGCGGGCGAACAGAAGCCTAAGGTAGTCATGGATCTCCGTCACGGTTCCAACGGTGGAGCGGGGATTCCTGGAGGTCACCTTCTGGTCGATCGCGATCGCCGGGGACAGCCCCTCGATGGAATCGACATCGGGCTTGTCCATCATCTCAAGAAATTGGCGGACGTAAGCCGAGAGCGACTCCACGTACCGCCGCTGTCCTTCGGCATAAAGGGTGTCAAACGCCAGGGAGCTTTTTCCCGATCCGGAGAGACCCGTAATAACGACGAGCCGATTTCGCGGAATTTCAAGGTCGAAATTCTTCAGGTTGTGCTGCCGGACCCCCTTGAGGGAAATGATTTCATTTGTCGGAGGTTGGGGGGCGTGCGACAGGGACATCAGAAAGCTCCCGGAATCTCGGCGGCGGTCGTCCCTTTTGGCACGGATACCTTGAGGTCGTTGGGCGAAACGTGAGGAAGGACCTTGAAATTGGCGAGGTGGATGGACAGGGAGGTTCCGTTTTGTTCCATGAAGAGGAGATCCGTCAGGATTCCTTTGCCCTTCTTTAACGTCAGGCGTGCCTGCGCGAGATGAGGATCGGGATGGCGGGGAATCAGAACGAGGGAGATTTTATTCCCCTTTCGAAGGGCGCTTGAATTTTCCGGACGGACGAAAAACCATTTGGAGATGTCCGGTATGGACGCCAAAAGGATCGCGGGCGTTTCAGGAATCCGGTGCTTCCGGATGGTTTTCAGAAGGACCTGGCGGTTCTGGGGCACATACAGCGCCATTCGGCTCCCCTCGATCCGGAGCCATTGGCCGGCAGGATTGGTATAGCGAAGAATCATGAGGCCCGGGGCCTTGTAGACGAGAGATCCTTCCGATCGGGTCGTGGGGCTTCCGGGGGCTCCAAGTGTTTGGATGAATGCCCCGGTGAATCCTTCTCCTTCCTTGACCTTCTGGACAAGGAGGGAGAGTTCCTTGGAGGACCCGGAGACTTCGGCGGCCTCGGTTGATTCGAACAAGATCCCCATCGCCAGAATGATCGCCCCCAGGGAGAAGACGAATCCAAAGCGGTGGAAGAAGGAGTGGGTCTTTATGAAGCGCCCAAGGTCAATCATGAGGGTCGATCCCTTTCAAAAGTGGACGAGGACGGCTCGTCCCGTCGGATGGTCCGATGACCCCTTCGGATTCCATGCGGTCGATCAGCCTTGCGGCCCGATTGTATCCGATTCTAAGGTATCTCTGGATCAGGGAGGTGGAGGCCTTTTTTTGCCGGGAGACAAGCGCAAGGGCTTCCTGGTAGATCTCCTCCTCGTCGGGGTCATTGTCTTCGGAAGAGAAGGAGCCTTCCTCCCGGCTTCCCCCCGATCCCGCAGACAGAAGGTGCTCCTCTTCCGGACGAGGAGGGGGAGGAGGCACGCGTTGCCAGAATTCAACGAGACGAAAAACCTCCTCTTCCGATATGTAGGATCCATGGACCCTCCGGACCACGTCCGTTCCTGGAGGCTTCATCAGCATGTCCCCCGAACCCAGAAGAAACTCGGCCCCTCCCGTGTCTAAAATGACCCTTGAATCGATCTGGCTTGAAACCTGGAACGCGATCTTTACCGGAATATTGGTTTTGATCAGTCCCGTCACCACCTGGGCCGAAGGACGCTGCGTTGCCAAAATAAGGTGGATTCCCGCCGCCCGCGCCATTTGGGCGAGTCGGATGATGGGCGGCTCCACGTCTTTTTTTTGGGCGAGCATCAGGTCCGCCAACTCGTCGATCACCACCACGATATAGGGGAAGGCGCGTTCGGGGGGGACCACTTTTTTGAATTCGGCAATGTTCTTGACCCCCTCATCCCTCATCAGGTCATAGCGCCGAAGCATCTCCCCCACCAGAGCCCGAAGGCGGACGACGGCCAGTCCAGGTTCCGTGACCACTGGTCCCAGCAGGTGGGGAATCCCTTCGTACGGAGCCATTTCAAGGCGCTTGGGATCGACAAGGAGCAGTCGCACTTCGTCGGGGCCGTTTTTCATCAAGAGGCTTGATATGATGCCGTTTAGACACACCGACTTTCCGGTTCCCGTGGCCCCTGCAACCAGAAGATGCGGCATACGCGCGAGATCCGCCGCGTAGGGCTCACCGGCGATGGTTTTTCCGATGGCCAAAGCCAAGGGGGACGGGATGGATCTGAACGAGAGACTTTCGTAGATGTCCCGAAAAAAGACCGTCGCCCGCCGGGGGTTTGGAACCTCGATTCCGATCGTCGATTTATCCGGAACGGGAACCTGGATCCTCACTTGGGGAACCTTCAGCGTCAGGGCGAGCTCGCTGGACAAACCGGTCACGCGGCTGACCTTGAGACCCGGCGAAGGGGCGAATTCGAACAGTGTGACGACCGGTCCGCTCTGGGTGCCGGCCATTCGGCCGGAGACCTGATAGGTATTGAAGAATTCGGCGAGCGTTTTCTGGGTCTCCCGGACAAAATCCGCCTGGTCGGCCGACTCATTGGACGGCGGGTTCAAAAGGGTGGAAGGCGGAGTGGGGATTTCCTCCGGGAGAGCGGCCGATGGCGATGGGCGGTCGGGAGAATTGAGGGAGCGCCGTGGGGACGGGGTCTGAAAAAGGTCCGGGCCCTCGGGGGGATCCGCTTCGATCTCCCGGGGTTTTGCGGGCATTTTGGTGGAAGGAGGGAGAAGGTCCGGGCGGGACATCCCGGCAGTGGAAGAGGATTTCCCCCAGCGAATGGACTCACGGAGGGATTGGATTCGCCCGATTATGGAGGCTAAAGGAATTCGAAGGCCTGAAAAAAGAAGCAAGGCGCCGCCGATGGAAAGGGTTCCGCACAGGAGGGCGACTCCTGCGGGGTTCAGAATCGGAAGGAGTTCTCTCTCGACAGAGGTTCCGAACAGTCCTCCCGGCAGGTAGGGCGCCGGAAGAAAGCGCGTCACAAAGAGGCTCAAGAGAACGGGGAGACCCGCGAGAAGAAAGGAGACTCCCGCAAGGGGGGCAAAGGTGAGCCTTCTGCCGGTGAGCGACAGGGCCGCATGCCCCGCGAGAAAAAGGGGCAGGAGAACCGAGGACAGTCCCAGGAATGAAAAGAGGAAATCCGCCATGGTCGAACCGGCCAGGCCAAAGAGGTTTTCGGCGCGGGCGGAGGTTGATCCGGTCAAGAGGGATGGGTCATCGGGGTGAACCGACAGGAGGGACCCGACCATGAAAAGCGCCAGGGCGGTTTCGAACAAGGACATGACGAGGCGTCTTTTCAGGGGGAGAGTGCGTTCCGTGAGGGGTGATTCTGAGTCATTCACGTCAGGTCTCGAGTATGACGGGAAGGATCATGGGATCCCTGTCGAATTGCTTCTTGAAGTATTTCCGAAGATGATTGTGAATGCGCGTCTTGAGCGCCGGCAATTCGCTCCGGATCTCCGGCTCCGCGCCATCAAGGGCGACAAGGACCTGGGCCCGGACCAAGGAATCCATTTCCTGGGAACGTTCCGATAACGAGACACCCTTTGAAAACACCTCCGGACCGATCAGGATCTGCCCGTCCTGGCGCGAAAGCCCGAGAATCACCATGACAAATCCGTCCGAGGCCAACCGCTTCCTGTCCCGGATCACCCCTTCCCCGATATCGCCCACTCCTTTTCCGTCGATCAGGGTCCTGCCTGTGTGGACACGGTCCAGAAGCTGCCCAACGTCCCCCCCGAGTTCAAGGACGTCTCCGTTTTCGATCAGGTGAACATGGTCCTCGGGAATGCCCATCTTTCTGGCGGTTTTGGCATGGGCCGACAAATGACGGAATTCCCCGTGAATCGGAACGAAGTGCCGCGGCTTGAGCATCCGGATCATGAGCTTTTGGTCTTCCCTGCTTGCATGCCCCGACACGTGGATGTCGGAAATGGCGCGGAAGTGCACCGTGGCGCCTTTTCGCAGAAGCAGGTTGATGATCCGGTCGATGGCGCGCTCGTTTCCGGGAATGACCCGGGAGGAGAGGAGCACCGTGTCCCCCGGTCCGATGGAAATATGCCGGTGGTCGTTGACCGCCATACGGAAGAGTCCGCTCATGGGCTCCCCTTGACTTCCCGTGGTCAGAATTGTCAGTTTTTCCGGAGGGAAGTTGGCCGCTGATTCGACCTTCACGATGCGATCGGCGGGGATATGGATGTGTCCGAGGTCGGACGCGACCCGATAGTTGTTTTCCATGGATCGGCCGATGAAGACGATGTTTCTTCCATGGCGGAGTGAGACGTCCGCCACCTGCTGGAGACGGTGGATGTTTGAGGAAAAGGTGGAGACGATGACCCTTCCGGGAGCGTTCTGGATGAACCGGTCGAGATTTTCCCCGACAAGTTTTTCCGAAAGAGACAGCCCTTCCTTTTCGGAGTTGGTGCTGTCGGAGAGGAGGGCGAGGATGCCTTTTTCCCCGAGTTCACAAAATCGGTGGATATCGATGTGGAGATCATCGATGGGCGTCAGGTCGATCTTGAAGTCCCCCGTATGGAGAATCGTTCCTGCGGGAGTTCGGATGGCGAACGCCACCCCGTCCGCAATCGAATGGGTGATCCGGATGGGTTCGACGGAAAAGGGGCCCAGCGTATATTCTCGACGGGGAGTCAACGCGATCAGTTTGGGCATCTCGTCGGACTTGCGGGTCTGGCGGAGTTTGGATTCGAGAAGACCCATGGTAAGAGGGGTGCCCAGAACCGGAACGTCGAATTCCCTGAGGAAATAAGGAACGGCTCCGATGTGGTCTTCATGCCCGTGCGTCAGGAAGAGCCCCAGAATTTTGTCCCTGTTTTCCACCAGGTAGGAAAAATCCGGAATGATCAGGTCGATTCCCAGGAGATCGTCTTCGGGAAAGAGGACGCCGCAGTCGACAACGATAATGCGGTTATCCGTTTCGAAAACTGTCATGTTCATTCCCACCTCCCCGATCCCTCCGAGGGGGATGATGCGGAGAGTGGGAGAGACGGGAGGCACCGCCGATTCAAATTCGGTCAAAAGATCCTCCTGCAAGAATAGGTCATTTTTCTATCCTATCAAAAATTCCTGGGTTGTGCGCGAGCAAGGATCTGGAGAGGTCGACCCATTTTTCCGGGGGAAGATCCTCCGGCCTCTGCGCGGGAAGGCCGGGGAACTCCCGGAACAGGGCCTCCGTTTCCTGGAGGAGAGACGGGGCGAGAGAAGCGGCAAAGGCGTTTTTCAGCGTCTTCCTCCGGTAGATGAATGCCCGGCGGGCCAAAAAAATGGCTCCGGAAATTGCGGGGTCGACCCTTTCCTTCCGGGGAGTCAGGGAAAGAACCATGGAGTGAACCTTTGGAGGAGGGTGAAAGGAGCCTGGGCGAACGATGAAGAGGGGGCGGACGTGGGAAAGGAGGGCCGCAGCGACCGATAGAGACCCATAGGCCTTGCTTCCCGGCATGGCCACGATTCGTTCCCCAACCTCCTTTTGAAACATCAGGACGGACTGAAGGGGAGGGGTCGGGGACAGAATGATCTTCATGAACAAGGGGACGGAGATGTTATAGGGGAGATTCGATACGAGAAGGTAGGGAAAATCCCATCGGTCGAACGGCTCCTCCATGGCATCGTTTAGGAGGATTTCGACGGCCCCCGGAGGCGATTTCAATTCGGCCTGCAAGACCGGCAGGAGCCGTGGATCTTTCTCTATGACGATGAGGCGGGAAGTTCGTTCTGCCAGAATCCGTGTCAGGATCATTCTTCCGGGGCCGATTTCAAGGACAGGCATTGTGGAAATAAGCGTGGGATCCAAAGCGTCCACGATTCGATGGGCGATGGAATGGTCGGTCAGGAAGTGTTGACCGAGGTGTTTTGCCGGGGAGGGAAGACGTCTCCGATTTCCATTATCGTCACCCATAGGGTAAAATAAATCCTTGTTGATTGTTGGCTTCAAGTCATCAGAGTCCGCCACTTCCCGGAATCAGAGCCCCGGGGTCGGACGTCGCGCCGCTTTTGGAGAGTGCCCGTTATGGCCCTAGTTCCATCCTATCAGGAAGGTTACGGATTGTCCGGGGATTACCGGGAAGGAGATCAATGGGCCTTTCGATGGTTCATTCTCGTCTCTTTTCTGTTCCACGCGGCCCTCATAACCCTTTTCCTGAAGGATCCGACCTTTCATCAGACCATCGAAAACCTCATTGCCGCCAAACCAAAAGCGTTGTCCCCCTTGGCGCAGAAAAAAATTCTCCAGGAGAAAAAACCGGTTTTCATCGATCTTGTCGACCCCTCCAAGGTTCCGATCCGGCAACGGTCTTCGGCCCCGCTCCTGCCAAAAGGCTTTTCGATCAATGGAAAGCCGAAGGGAGTGGAGCATAGGACGGTTCACAACAGGCCGGTTCCGAAATCCATTCCAAGGACCCCCTTGCCCCCTGATGTCATCGCCAGGCAAGAAGCTCCCAAAGAGGCTCCGAAGGCCGACAACACCCCAGGGTTCAGACAGGTCCACAAATCCGTCCGGCATGAAAATCCTAACAAATCCAAGTCTGAAAAGGCCCAGGAGGTCCCTAAGCCGGATATGAAGCAGGCGGCCCGAAAAGAGGTTCGGACCCAAAAGGAAAAATCGGTCGTCAGGCAGCCACTGACCAAGCAACAGATCCAGCAAATTCTCGCCCAGGAATCTCTTGGAAACCCGCTGACGAAAAATCTCGACCTCTCCAAGGAGATCGCCCCCGCCTATAGCGACCGGAAGTCAGAGCTTGACAGGATTGCCGCCAACCTCGAGGATGAAACGTATTCCAGCTATATCCGGAGAATCCAGGAACGCTTCGAAACCATCGGTGAGTATCCGCCGGATGCCGCGGCCAGAGGAACGACCGGCCGATCTCTCGTCACCTTCACCATTGCTTCCGACGGAACGCTCGCCCATGTCACCCTTACGCAAAGCTCCGGAAGCCGGGCTCTCGATGAGGAGTCCCTGAGAATTGTGCGGGTGGCCGCTCCGTACATTCCGCTTCCGGCCTCCTTCCACAAAAAAAGGTTGACCCTGACATGGGCCTTCATCTTCTATAATGGCGGATTCCATGTTATTCAGTAAAATTCCGGTGCTTCCGGCCATCGTCTCGGTTCTCGTTTTTTCCGCCAACGCCGCCGCGGCAGATCGCACCGATCAACCGTCGGGCGACGGTAATTTGGGCCAGTATCTTCGTTCCATGGTGCTTCTCCAGGAGGACCCTCCCTATCCCTTCCTTTGGGAAGGCAAGAGTCAAAAAGGCGGCCCGCAGGCAGGGTGGGAGAATCTCAATCCGGGCGCTCTCCCTGCCCCCCTGGACCGGCGGGCTCGTTTTCTCAAGGCATGGTTCCGATCCCCGGATATTAAGCTCACCGAGGAAGGATTGTCTCCGGCTCTTTCCGCATTCCCTGATCTTGCGCCACTTCTTTTGTGGCATCTCTCCCATTCCTATGACGTGAAGGCGCCTGTCCGAAAAGCGCTAGGGAATCTGGCGACCGGCATGGAAAACAACCTTTTTGCGCCGTCGGACAGACCGGAGGGAGCCGACGGGCGAGCACGCGATCTTTTTGCGCAGGCGATGGAAAAGTCGGGGGCGGAAAGGTCGGCTCTCCTTGGACAGCTGGTGTCGGATCATCCCTTGAGTCCGGAGAGCGGGCTCGCGCTTGCCGAACTGGGGCCTTCCAATGTGAACAGCTCCCTTCTGATTCGGCGATGGTCCTACCTTCAGAAAATGGGTGCCAATGATCTCGTCGTCCGGGAGACGAAGGCGTACCTTGCGACATCGCCCTCCTTCCCGTCCTATGACTGGGCCCTCTATCTGGAAGCCCGATCACTTGCCTTGCTCGGTCACACGAGGAAATCCCGCGCTCTGATCAGGGAAGCGCTTGATCCGTCCCACCGGATACTCCTTCGCTCTGAATTTCTGACATTGCATTGCCGCATTCTCCTTTCCGAGGATTTTCCCCGGGGCGAGCGGTGTCTGGATGGGTTATTCAGGGATTATCCAAGGGCGGCGTTCCTTCCGACATATGTTCTCCTGGCGTTGCGCCAGGATCTTGTCCACCCCCTTCCCAAAATTCCTAAGCGATGGAAGTTGCCAAGCTCTTTCTGGACCGATCCAAACGGACGGCTTTCTGCATGGGTTCTCGGGTTGGATGAAGCGCTCCGAGGGAACGGGACGCAGGCACTTGGAACCTGGCGAAGACTTTCTCGGTGGCTTTTGAGGCATCCGCCGGACTCCGATCATCTCTTACCGCGGGTCCTTTACTTCATGGCCCGCGTCGAATCCCGGGCGGACCATCGGGGTCTTGCACGGAGTCTCTATCGCCAAGTTCTTCGTCACGGGGAAGAGACCCCTTATGCTCTTTGGGCCGCGATCTCCTGCCGGAACCGATGCGGCACATTCCATGTGGGGGTGCACCATCCCTCGCGCACGTTCCAGCCTCCCGCCCAACTTCGTCGGGCGATGGAAGAGCTCTTTCAAATGGGCCTTTTTGGCCCGGCGCTCGTCCTGGAGCGGATGTATATGTCTCCCGAAATGGACCGGGATCAGATAAGCCGCTATGGCGATCTGGACCTGGCCGTTTCGGCCAGGGACCGCCTCATTCTCGTCGACCAAATTTTTCCGGCGCACGGGACGGGATTCCGGCTTCCTTCGGGGGAATGGATGTCGGCCTCCATCCTGACCGGATTCCGTGAATCCGGTGTCCCCACACTCTGGGCGCTTTCGATCGCCCGCCAGGAAAGCCGTTTTCAGGAACGTTCACTGTCGGTGGACGGAGCTCTCGGGGTCATGCAGTTGATGCCGCGTACGGCACTGGCGGTGGTGGATCATCATGATGCGGTTCTCAGACACTCCATCGGGGGCAATCTTGGGATGATCCGCCATCCGGGCCTCAACAGTCTGATTGGCGGACTCTACTTAAAGAGGCTGATCGACTCGGTTCCCGGCCACCCAGAGCGGGCGATCGCCGGATATAACGCAGGCCTTCATGCGGTCATGTCCTGGAAAAGACTCTCCGACGCGGACTGGGACTTTTTCACGGAAGCCATTCCCTATCAGGAAACCCGGCGATATGTCCGGGAGGTGCTCTGGAACTATGCCTATCTTCAACGGCACCTCGCGGGGAGGAAGGGAACACGATGAGTTCCAACAGGATTCCCGGCCTTGAATTGGGTGATCCTTATGACGTGGAATTGAGGGGAAAGCTTGAACGCCTTGTGTCAGAACTCTCTGGTAGGATTCTCGACGACAGGGTGGAAATTGAAGGGCTTCGGGGGGAAATCCGCAAGCTGAATCGGGATATGTTGTCCATGAAACGGTCTTTGTCAATTTTCAAAAAAGAGCGTGAACAGGTCCGAAACATCCTGCGGTCGCTAGAAAACAGGCTTCAGACGATTTCCGGGACACGAAGTGACTCCGCAGATACAGAAAAAAAGTGAGCATATTCAGGTCAAGGTGTTGAACACGATACTCGAGGTCCGTGGACATTTCGACCGGAAAAGGATGGAGGCCGCAGCCCGTTCCCTTGATCACGACCTTCGAAACCGTATCTCGCCCCAGCAAGACGATCTTCCGGATCAGCACTACCTCTCATTGGTCCTTTTGGTGGCGCTCGAAAAAATCTATGCGATCGACCAGTCCAAGGAAGAGCGCCATCGGCTTTCCAATGAGCTTGATCATTGGCGGACCTGGGCCGGGGATCTCCTTTCAGGGCCTACCCCCTTGCCAAAGGAATCTTCAAAGGAATAGTCTTAGGGTGTGACCTGGGGTGCGCGAGGTCCGGTCAAGTTTGATACCTACAAACATTTGGGAGAAGGCGCAAGCAGGCAGGTAGTGTGCATGCCGGCCCCTGGAGGGCCGGAAGCCTAAGCCACCTCGAGCGCCAATGATTGGTGACAGGGTATCTCAAATGGAGATCGGCACGGCACTTCGGGTCCTCTCTCTATCACGGCCTTTTGGAAGGTTTCCCGCGTCCTACTCCCGTCTTTCCATCCCGGAGTTTTTTCATGAAGCGACCCCGTTCCCTTTTTGATCGGGGGGAAGAGGGAATGCCTCTCCCTTACAGACTCCGCCCCTCGACCATGGACGAAATGGTCGGTCAGGAGACCCTGTTTGGAAAAGATGGAATCTTAAGACATTTCATTCTTCAAGGGCGATTGCCTTCAATGGTCCTTTTCGGTCCACCGGGGACGGGCAAAAGCGGGTTCATGCGTCTCCTTCCCTCCCTCCTCCCGGAATATTCGTTTTCTTCCATCAATGCCACCACAGCAGGAGTGGCGGAACTCCGCAAGGAGCTCCTCAAGGGGGCCGAGCGCCAATGGTCCGGCGGAAGACATGTGGTGGTGGTGGATGAAATCCATACCTGGTCCAAGAGCCAGCAGGAAGTGCTGCTCGACGGAGTCGAATCCGGACAGATCACGCTCCTGGGACTTTCCAATATCACGCCCTATGCGGCTCTGATTCCTCCCCTGGCGTCGAGAGTCTTGCTGTTTCCCTTCCAGCCTCTTGATGAAAACGCCCTGAAAATCCTTTTGGACAGGGGAATCGCCCGGCTGTCCAGCGAAAACGGAGAACCCTTGAGGGTTGATGAGGAGGCGAGCTCCTTATTGATCCGCTTTGCGGGAGGGGACGGGCGTCGTCTTCTGTCTACCCTGGAAGGGGCCTTTCTTGCCGCCCCGGGTACGGAGAAGGGACGAGGCCGCGGGATTTCCTCCCGGGAGGTCTTGGCGGTTCTCCAAAGCGCAGGCCAGTATTACGGGGACAAGGACACGCACTACGATTTCATTTCGGCCTTCATCAAGAGCGTCCGAAATTACGACCCCGATGCGGCTCTCCACTGGTTGGCGCGAATGATTGAGGGGGGGGAGGACCCTCTTTACATTGCCCGCCGCCTTGTCGTTCTCGCCGCGGAAGATATCGGGCTGGCGGATCCCCATGCCTTGACCCAGGCCGTTTCCTGCCACACGGCAATCAGCCAGATCGGACTCCCGGAGGGTCGCATCCCCCTGGCTCTGACCACAGTCTATCTCGCCTTGTCTCCCAAAAGCACTTCGGCCTACCGGGCCATCGATCGTGCCTTGGCCGACGTTCGGGGAGGGTTCACCCCTCCGGTGCCCGTTTTTTTGCGGGACCGGACAAGCAAACGGGGCTTATCCTCCACAACGCCGGAAGACATGCTTCTTTACCAGTACCCTCCGGATATGCCCGACGGGGTCTCCGATCAGGAGTATCTGCCAGGGGCCCCTTCCGGACCATATTATGTGCCGGAAGAGCGGGGACGAGAACGCGAGCTGAAGGATCGGCTGGAGGCGGTCCGAAAGATCCGTCCGGATCACACACGGAAAGAATCCGGGCCGCCGGAAGCAGGCTCCTAGAACGCATTTTTCTTTTCTCCATTTTTTTCCGACGTTTTCCAACAGACCCCGCTGTCGGGGATTTTTCATAGATGATTCGTGTATAATACTGCGATACCGAATTTTGAAAATTTTTTTTGGGGGGGGTTCCAACCCTGTCCGGGAGGGGCAAGGAAAGGTCCCTGGAATTTTGAAAAGGGGTGCGACAATGGGATATGGACTTTGGGCAGTTCTGGTGTTTCTTGCCGGATTCGCAGGAATCGCAGGAGGGTATGCTTTTGCCGCCAGAAAGCGCTCGGGTGCCCTTGCTGTCGAAGAAGAACGTATGAAAGCCGATAGGCAAACCCTTGAAGAGCAGAAAAAGAATGCCCTGATGGAGGCGGGGATTCAAGCCCGCGAAGAGGCGCTCAAGGTCCGCATCGAAGCCGAAGAAAATTTTTCGCGAAAAAGAGCCGCCATCCAGGAATCCGAGCAGTCGTTGAAAGGACGCGAGTCAGAACTTGAACAGGCTCGCCGGCACCTTTCGGAGGCGTTGGAAAGATTTGAGCGGGATCAAAAGGCCCTGATGGCCCGGGATCAAAAGGTTTCCCAAAAGGAGTCGGAACTCCAGGGCCTGATGGAATCGGAGATCCGTCGGCTTGAGGAGATCGCGTCCCTTACCCTGGAAGAAGCCCGAGAGCGCCTCATGCAGAATGCAGAGGCTGCGATTCGCCCCGAGGTCTCCCGGCTCGCCCATAAGCTCGAGCAGGAAGTTCGGGACCAGTCAGTGCGAAAGGCCCGGGAAGTCATGACATCGGCGATCCAGCGGTATTCCAACGAACATGTCGCAGAAATCAGCGTATCGGTCGTTCCGATTCCCTCAGATGATGTCAAGGGAAGGGTGATCGGGCGGGAAGGCCGGAACATTCGGGCGTTTCAGGCGGCAACCGGCGTCGATCTGATCATCGACGATACCCCGGATGCGATCATTATTTCCGGTTTTGACCCGTTGAGGCGCGAGGTGGCCCGGCTTGCCCTTGAGCAACTGTTGGCCGATGGACGGATCCACCCGGCCCGGATCGAGGAGATCGTTGAAAAGGTCAAGAAAGACCTTGAAGTCTCGTTGAAAGAGGAAGCCGAAAAGCTTGCCTTCGAACTTGGAATCACCGATATCCATCCCGAAATTCTAAAACTTTTGGGACGTCTTAAATATCGGACGAGCTACGGACAGAACAATTTGGTCCATGCCCGCGAGGTGGCCTACCTATGCCAGATGATGGCCCATGATTTGGGATTGGACGCCCGCATCGCGAAACGGGCGGGCCTTTTGCATGATATCGGAAAATCCCTTTCCCATGAAGGCGAGGGGTCCCACCCCTCTCTTGGGGGGGAGGCCGCGAAAAAGTTTGGAGAGTCTTCCCAGGTGGTGAATGCGATCATGTCCCATCATGGGGATATCGAACCAAACTGCTTGGAATCGGTGCTGGTTGCGGCGGCGGATGCCATTTCAGCGGCACGTCCAGGGGCACGCCGAGAAAGCATCGACGTTTACGTCAAGCGCCTTGAAAAGCTTGAAACCATCGCCAACTCCTTCAAGGGGGTTGAAAAGTCCTACGCCATTCAGGCAGGGAGAGAAATCCGGATCATCGTGAACCAGGATCAGGTCAGTGATCAAGACCTCCTTGAGATTTCCAAGGGGATTGCCCAGAAGATCGAGAGCGAGCTCACTTATCCCGGCCAGATCAAGGTGACCGTGATCCGCGAAAACCGGATCGTTGAGTATGCCCGCTGATCAGGGGCTCCACGGAAATCCTGTTCGCCTTCTGTTTGTCGGGGATGTATTCGGAAGTCCGGGACGAGCCGCCCTGGAATGGGGGATCGGGTCCCTGAGCAAAGAGGCCCCCCTCGACGGGATATTCATAAACGCTGAAAATCTCGCGGGAGGGAGAGGCCTGACCTCTGCAAAACTGGACGAATGTTTCCAGCTCGGTGTCACCGCCGTGACCACGGGAAATCATCTTTTTGACCAAAAAGAGGCCGAGTTTCTGCTGGTCAAAGACCCGCGCCTCCTTCGACCCGAAAACTACTCCTCCTCCTGTCCGGGTTCCGGCCACCGGATTTATACGCTTCCCTCCGGATTCCGTGTGGGCGTGGCGAATCTGATCGGCCGGACCTTCATGGGGCCCGCAGATTGCCCCTTTGCCGCCTCCGACCGTCTCTTGTCCGAATTTACCGAGAGCCCGACCCCTCCCGATTTCATCGCGGTGGATATCCATGCGGAAGCCACAGGGGAAAAGCAGGCGCTGGCCTTCCATCTCGATGGCCGTGTCGACGTCCTTTACGGAACCCATACCCACGTCCAGACAAACGATCTGACCCGCTATCCGAAGGGAATGTGGTTTGTGGGGGATGTTGGCATGACCGGTCCCCTTTGGTCGATCGTGGGAGCCGATCCGGCTTCCGCCCTGTCGAAGTATCGCACGCAAGTCCCGCGGCCGTTCCGGGTTGCCGAAGGCCTGGCCCTTTTTTGTGCGCTTCTTGTGACCATCGATGCCGCAAAAGGAAAAGAGGACCCCGGGCGCGTAAGGGATGTCCGGTTAATCCGGGTCAAGACGGAGGGATAGGATGTCTGACGGGCAGGGGCTTCCCCAGGTAACCCAAGCCGAGATGATTTATACCGTTTCTGAACTCGCCGCCACCCTCAGGCGTGGCATCGACCGAATCTTCCCGACGATCCTTGCAATTGAGGGAGAGCTTTCGAACGTCAAACTCTCCCAACCCGCCGGCCATTATTATTTCACCTTAAAAGATGCCGGGGCCAGCCTGAGAGGAGTCATGTTTCGTGGCTCGGCCAAATCCCTCGCCTTTGTTCCGGTGGATGGGCTCAAGGTCCTTGTCCGGGGGCGGATTTCCTACTACGAACCTCGGGGGGAAATCCAGATGGTCGCCGATTTCATGGGGCCGGCCGGATTGGGTGTGTTTCACCTCGAGTTTCGCCGGGTGAGGGAGATCCTTGAACGCGAAGGGCTGCTCGCTTCCGAACGTAAACGCCCGATCCCCTCCTTTCCTCGGGCGGTGGGCGTGATCACGTCCCCCCAAGGGGCGGCGATTTGGGATTTTTTCCGAATCTGCGATCAGCAAAACCGACTGATCCCGATCGTTGTCATCCCCGCGCGGATGCAGGGGGACGAGGCTGCGGGAGATATCGTCCGGGCCCTGTCTCTGGCCGCATCCCGGGAGGGGATCGATGTCGTGGTGATCACCCGGGGGGGAGGATCGGCGGAGGACCTTTGGGTGTTCAACCGGGAGGAGGTGGCCCGTGCCATCCTGGCCTCTCCGGTTCCGGTTGTCACGGCGATCGGCCATGAGGTGGACATCACGGTTGCTGACCTTGCCGCCGATCTTCGGGTGGCAACGCCCACCGAGGCGGCGAAAAGGCTTTTTTTTGATGGCCGCCAGGTTCTCCAGACGATCTCCCGGGACCGGAGGCGCCTGGTCGAGCTGGCAAACGGGAGAATCCAGCACGGATCGCGAGGCCTCCTCGACTTCAAGATGGCCGCCGGAATGTTTTCCCGGAGAATGTCCCACTCCCACCTTGTGGTGGTCCGGGCTCAGGAGAGGCTAGTTACCGGCTTGAAGGAGCGTTTGGAGCAACGGCGGCGGACTCTTGGGCGCTGTTCGTCGCTTCTTGTCCATCCCTCCCGCCGCCTGATCCGGATTTCGAGGGATCTGGGGGAGCATAGGGGCGCGATAGGAAGGGTTGCACGGGATCTCCTGTCCAAATTTAAAAGCAGACTGTACTTCCTCCATCGGAGGATTTCCCACGACAACCTGGTCGATATCCGGTCCCGGCGAAACGCCCTCGTGGTGTTGAAGAACGACCTGTCCAGAGGGGTCCGTCATTTCCTGGACGAATTGACGGAGAGGCAAGTCTCGCTCGTGCGGCGTCTCAATGAAGGCGATCCGGCCCGTCCGATGGGGAAAGGGTTCTTTCTGCTCCTTCGGGAACAGGGGCGCGGAATTGTCTCTCAAGACAACAGACCTGATTTGGGGGAGAGGCTTTCAGCAAGGTCCGCGGGATTGTCGATGACGCTTCAGGTGACAGAGATTCATTCCGAGGAAGATCGAAGGGTGAATGGACGGGGAAAAGGAGAGCATGATGGCTAAGAATGGGGGTGGGCGTATTCCGGAAAAGAATGACGGACCGCTGTCTTTCGAGGACAAAATGAAACGTCTGGAAGAAATTGTCCGGGTGATGGAGCAGGGGGATCGTCCTTTGGAAGAGTCCTTGGGGTTGTTTGAGGAAGGGATGCGGCTTTCAGCCGAATGCCAGTCGATTTTGGAGGAGGCGGACCGAAAGGTGACGACGCTCCTATCGTCCTCCCGGGAAGAAGGCGAAAATGGGGCCAGCCTCCGGGAGGTTCCGTTCGGAAAGGAATGAAGGGGCTAAAACCGTTGGGCGAGTTCAATTAAAGAAAGGATGCTCATTGGAAATCCGTGATTATCTGAATCACCAGAAAAAACGTGTTGACGAGGCGCTCGACCTGCTTTTTCAGAAGGAGACGAGGCGTGAGTATGGCGTCCTGGCGGAAGGGATCCGCTACAGTCTTCTGGCGGGTGGAAAACGCATTCGTCCCGTTCTTGCGCTGGCGACCATCGAAGCCTTGGGAGTGGATTCGGAGCCCTTGCTTCCGCTGGTCCTTCCCCTGGAGCTGATTCACACCTATTCCCTGGTGCACGATGATCTGCCCTCGATGGACAACGACGACCTCCGTCGCGGGCGCCCGACCAATCATGTCGTTTACGGAGAGGCGGCCGCTATTCTTGCGGGAGATGCGCTCTTGACCCATGCATTTACCCTGCTCTCGGATCCTGTGTATGATAGTATCCTGTCATATTCCCGAAGGATTTCGGTCATCTATGAGCTTTCGGTGGCCTCTGGGCTGGCGGGGATGGTGGGCGGGCAATTTCTCGATATCGTGTCGGAAGGGCGCTCTCTCACGCTCCAGGAGCTTGAAAATCTCCACCGTCATAAAACCGGGGCGCTTCTCCGGGCATCCGTCCGGATCGGGGCGCTTCTCGGGGGGGCGGGAGAGACGGAGATGGCCGGCCTGACCCGTTACGGGGAAGCGATCGGCATCGCATTCCAGATCGCGGATGATCTTCTCGACGTTGAAGGGACGGCGGCGGAAATGGGGAAGGCGATCGGGAAAGACGCGGGGAAACACAAGAACACCTATCCTGGACTTGTGGGAGTGGATCGGGCCCGGGCCCTGGCAGAGGAAAAACGTCAGGAGGCCCATGAGGCGGTTGCCCTTTTGGGAATGAAGGGGGAGCCTCTTCGTGATCTTGCTTCCTATATCATAGAAAGAAGGAACTGATGGGATCATTGCTCGAAGGCATCACGGGGCCGGAGGACGTGAAGGCCCTTCCGGAGGGAGATCTTCCGGCGCTGGCGCAGGAGATACGGGAGGAGATGGTCCGGGTTCTCTCCGAGATCGGAGGGCATTTTGGCGGGGGGATGGGGGTGGTGGAGCTGACGCTGGCGCTCCACCGGATCTACGACACCTCCCGGGACCGGATCGTGTGGGATGTGGGGCATCAGGCGTACCCGCATAAGATGCTGACCGGGCGGTGGTCCAGGTTGGGCACGATCCGGCAATGGAACGGACTGTCCGGGTTTCCGAAGCGGGAAGAAAGTCTGCACGATGCCTTTTCGGCCGGGCATGCCGGAACGTCGGTCTCGGCGGCGCTCGGGATGGTGGAGGCGCGGGACCTGCTCGGGGACGACTATCACGTCATCGCGGTGGTGGGGGATGGGTCCCTGACGGCGGGCATGGCGATGGAAGGCTTAAACCAGGTCGGCGCCCGCAAGAAGAACCTCCTCGTCATCTTGAACGACAACAACATGTCGATCTCGGAAAATGTGGGAGCCTTGTCGTCCTACCTGACCCGGTTGACCGCCGATCCGGCGATCGACCAGATCCGCCGGAAGACGGAGACGCTTCTCCGGGACATTCCCGTCATCGGGGATTCCATGGCCAGGTTTGCCAAGGCCGCCCATGGCCAGGTCGTGGGGATGGTCTCCCCCCCCGGGCTGTGGTTTGAGGAGATGGGGCTCTCCTACATCGGCCCGATCGACGGGCACGATCTTCCCCTCCTGATGGACACGCTGTCTGCCATCAAGGACCGCCCCGGCCCGGTTCTGCTCCATGTCCGGACGGTCAAGGGGAAGGGCTACGCCCCGGCGGAAAAGAGTCCGGTGGCGTTTCATGGGGTCCCGCCGTTCGATCCGGAGACCGGGGCGTTCCGGAAGAAGTCCGGAGGGAACCCGGCCTACACGAAGATCTTTGCCCAGGCGATGATCGATATCGCCAAGGAGATCCCGGAGCTTTTTGCGATCACGGCGGCCATGCCGGAAGGGACCGGCCTGGTGGACTTCGGCAAGCTGTATCCCGACCGCTTCGTGGACGTGGGGATCGCCGAGCAGCACGCGGTCACCCTGGCCGGCGGGATGGCGGCGCAGGGAGCCCGACCGGTGGTGGCCATCTATTCCACCTTTCTCCAGCGCGCCTACGACCAGATCGTCCATGACATCTGCCTCCAGAACCTCCCGGTGGTGTTCGCGATGGACCGCGGGGGGCTGGTGGGGGAGGATGGGCCGACCCACCATGGGGTGTTCGACATCGCCTATCTTCGGCATGTCCCCAACATGACGGTCATGGCGCCGAAGGATGAGAACGAGCTTCGCAAGATGCTCTGGACGGCGCTGCATCATCCCGGCCCCATTGCGGTGCGCTATCCCCGGGGAGAGGCGCTGGGGGTTCCGCTCGAAGCGGGATTCGAGACGCTTCCGATCGGCAAGGCCGAAGTGATCTCGGAAGGGCGCGATGTGGTCTTTCTGGCGTATGGAGCGATGGTGGGGGTCGCAACGGCCGCGGCCGAACTCTTGCGCCGGGAAGGGGTGGAGGCGGGCGTGGTCAACATGCGCTTCGCCAAGCCGCTCGACACGGAGCTGCTGCTCCAGCTGGCCCCCACGACCGGGCTGTTCGTGACGGTGGAAGAGGGGACGGTGCTGGGGGGGATCGGATCGGCCATCCTTGAGGTGCTGTCGGCGGCGGATCTTCTGGGCCGCGTGAGGGTGCGCCAGATCGGGGTTCCGGACCATTACGTCGAGCATGGGGCGCCGGGGATTCTTCGCAAATCGGTGGGCCTCACGCCGGAACACCTGGCCGAGACGGCGAGAAAGAATCTCCAGGCCTCCGTCTATTGAAGGGGCCAAGGGGTCGTCGTGAAGGAGCGGCTTGACGTCATTGTCCTTCGGAAGGGATGGGCAGAGTCCCGAGAAGACGCCATTCGGCTGATCGAGTCGGGAAAGATCTGCGTAAACGCTCTGACCCGGACCGATCCGGCGGTCCGGGCCGAATATGATAGGGTCTCATCCGCCGTTGGGATGGGAAAAGTCCGGTTCGTGGGCCGGGGAGGCCTGAAGCTCGAAGGGGCGCTGAAATTCTTTTCTCTCAATGTCACGAGTGAACGCCTTTTGGATCTCGGCGCCTCTACGGGCGGCTTTACCGACTGTCTTCTCAAGCATGGAGCGGCTTCTGTCGTTTCGGTGGATGTGGGGAAAGGGCTCATGGATGGCCGCTTGAGGGCCGATCCAAGGGTCACCCTGATCGAGTCGGCCAATGTCCGATATCCGGGGGACTGGATCCCCAAAGATGGCGTGGACGGGGTCGTAGCCGATCTTTCTTTTATTTCTTTGCGGCACGTTCTACCTCAGGTCCCGTTGATCCTCAGGAATGGAGGCTGGTTTCTCGGTCTCGTGAAACCGCAATTTGAGGCTCCGCCCAGGTTGGTCGGCAAGGGAGGGGTCGTTCGGGATTCGGGTGTCATAGGTCAGGTGTTGAGGCGGTTTCTGGCGGATTTGGTCCTCCATGGAGGGCATCCCTTCGGAATCGCTCCTTCGGATGTGCGAGGTCGGAAGGGAAACCTCGAATATTTTTGCCTTGCGCGATGGAAAGGAAGGATGTGAACATTGTTATCGGAGGGGGGGCCGGATTCATCGGCTCCCACCTTGGTCGGGCCCTTGCGGGCATGGGGCACAACGTTTCCGCGGCTGACAACCTTTCGACCGGGTTTCGCTCATCCCGTGACAAGGATGTTTCTCTGGTGAAGGGAGACCTGGAGCAATCGAAGTTTTTGGTTCGCCTCTTCGAAAAGGTTCGTCCGTCCATTTATATCCATATTGCGGGCCAGAATGACATTTCCACCTCCTGGGAAGATCCGGTGGAGGATTACCGCCGGACCGTAGGGGGAATCCTTGGAGTGCTGCAGGCATGCAGGACGGAGACAGTCCACAGGATCATTCTCGTTTCGTCCGGGGAGGTTTTGACTCCCTCCCCTGGAACAGAGTCTGAGCCCTTGGATCCGCAGCTTCCCGTGAACCCTCTGTCTCCCTACGGCGTGTCGCATGCCGCGAGCGAGTTTTATTTGGAGAGTTTTGCAAAGCTTCTTTCTCTGAAGAGTACAATTGTCCGGTTTGCACCGGTGTATGGGCCCGGACAAACGACTACCGGGGAAGGGGGGGTGATCGGTTTCGCGATTCGGCAAACCCTCTTGAAAAGTACCCAAAATCCCCCCTCAATTTCTGGCAACGGCCTGCGGAGAAGGGATTATATATACATCGATGACGCCGTGGAAGCCATTCTCCATCTCATCTCCAACGAATCCGAAGGGATTTTCCATGTGGGATCGGGGGTCCTGCAGAGCGATCGAGATATATTCCGGGAGATCGGAAAGGTGATCGGATCGACATATCCGGTCCATTACCAGGCGAACCCGTTTCCGGATGTGGATGCGAGGGTCATGGGACATGAGCGTCTCTCCGAAGAGACAGATTGGTCCCTGGAGGTTCCCTTCGAGGAAGGGATCGCGCGTGCCGTGGATTTTTTCAGAAAGACCATTCAGTAATGATCGATCTCGTTGTCGTGACTCATCCGGATCCAAAGGCTGCGCGCCTGCTTGTGGACCGATTGGTCAGAGAACATTGGGTGGCCTGCGGGCATATCCTTCCCGCAGGCACCTCGGTGTTTTATTGGGAGGGAGAAATCCGGTCCGAACAGGAATGCACCCTCCTTCTAAAATCACTTCCAGCGAACCGTGCCCTTCTGGAAAGGGAGATCCTTAAGGAACACCCGTACTCCGTTCCGGAAATCCTGTTTTTTTCCGTTGACCATGGAAGTGACGACTACCTTGCCTGGGTGGTGGAATCTTGCACCCGACCTCACGGAGGACACTAGGTTGGCCCGCATGAAAAAAACCGTGACAATCACGATCCTGCCCGGAATTACGGATAAGTCGCGCCAGTGGACCATTCCGCGCTGGTCGATCTATCTTTTTCTGGGGGGCGCCTTTTTAACCTTTACCGGGGTCATCTTTCTTGTAATATTTTATAGCTACGAAACCAAAAAATTTCTGGCGCTCCAGAATATTCAGGAAGAGACCCGGGTTCAGAAAGAGCACCTTGAACACTACCGAAAAGATCTCGATTCCATCGAAGCCCAGCTTTCAGAGGTGAACAATCTCAACGCCCAGATCATGAACATGGTCGCCAAGGGGGCGCCCGATGTTCATCCCCGTTCCGAAGAAAGTCCCGCCGAAACCGAAAAGCCCGCCCCTTCAGTCACGCCAAATTCGGCAACTCCTTTGAAAGCGCATCCCCAGCACCTCTCATGGAGTTATGATTCGCAGGACAGGTCGTTCAGTCTTCCCGTCAATGGATGGATCATATCGGCCTTTGGGAAAAGAACGGGTCCGATCGGAAACGTGGAGGAATTTCATCCCGGGCTGGACATTGCTCAGGAAGAAGGCGTCATCGTCCATCCACCGGCCCGAGGGGTGGTCGTCCTGACAGACAGGACACCGGATTATGGGAACTATGTCATTGTCTACCATGGTCTGGGACTTTCATCCCTCTTTGGCCACCTGGATCAAATCGATGTCGTCCTCGGGCAATCGGTGGACAGGACAACCCGGATCGGAACGATCGGGGTGACAGGACTGACCACGGCCCCCCATCTCCATTATGAACTGCGGGAGTTTGGTCATCCGGTGGATCCGGCTCGGTATTTTGCCAAAGAGATCCTCGCCGGAATGCAGTCGCACTGATCCAGCCCGTCAGGATGCCTCGTCCCAAGCATTCTTTTGATTGATGCAGATGCAACCAATAGGAGAAAATCGCATGTTCAAATCCCTCGTCCGGTCTCTCTTTTCGAGTCGAAACGACAAAGAGATCCGGCGGGTTTCCCAGATCACCGATGCCGTCAACGCCCTCGAAAGTTCGATGGCCCGTCTGACCGATGAGGAATTGGCGGCTCAAACGGTAAAATTCCGTTTAAGGCTGGCGGAAGGGGAGACTCTCGATGGGCTTCTTCCCGAGGCGTTTGCAACCGTTCGCGAAGCGGGTCGTCGGGTCCTTGGAATGAGGCATTTCGATGT
Organism: Nitrospirota bacterium; assembly: GCA_027314645.1. GTDB lineage: Bacteria > Nitrospirota > Leptospirillia > Leptospirillales > Leptospirillaceae > UBA4572. The sequence goes on along the minus strand of DAHVAL010000002.1, from coordinate 78,339 downwards.
CCAGATCATGGGTGGAGCGATCCTCCACGAGGGGAAAATTGCAGAGATGAAGACCGGAGAAGGAAAAACGCTTGTCGGAACGCTTCCGGTCTATTTGAATGCGCTTGAAGGAAAGGGCGTCCACGTCGTTACCGTGAACGACTATCTTGCCCGTCGTGATTCGGCCTGGATGGGCGAGCTTTATGAGTTTCTGGGGCTGTCCGTCGGGCTCATCCAGCATGATTTGCCCGACGACCTTCGCCAAAAAGCCTATGCCAGCGATATCACCTATGGCACGAACAATGAATTCGGATTCGACTATCTCCGGGACAATATGAAATATGAGCTGGATCAATTCGTTCAGAGGGAGCTCAGCTTTGCCATCGTCGACGAGGTCGACAGCATTCTGATCGATGAAGCCAGAACCCCGCTTATTATTTCCGGCCCTTCGGAAGAATCGACAGACCTTTACGAAAAAATTGACAGGATCATTCCCCAGATTCAGCTCGGCGGAGACTTTACCGTCGATGAAAAGCACAAAACCGTCGCGATGACGGAAGAGGGGTCCGACCGCGTCGAAACCCTGCTCGATGTCGGGAATCTGTATGATCTCAAGAACATCTCTTATGTGCATCATTTAATGCAGGCGATCAAAGCCCATCACCTTTATAAGCGGGATGTCGACTATGTGGTCAAGAACGGTGAGGTGATCATCGTCGACGAGTTCACGGGAAGGCTCATGACCGGACGCCGGTGGGGGGAGGGACTTCATCAGGCCGTGGAAGCGAAGGAACGCGCCAAGATACAGATGGAAAACCAGACGCTGGCGACCGTGACCTTCCAGAACTATTTCCGGATGTACAAAAAATTGTCCGGAATGACAGGGACGGCTGACACCGAAGCCATGGAATTTCACCGGATATACAACCTGGAGGTGATCGTCGTTCCCCCGCACAAAACGATGATCCGAATCGATCTTCCCGATCAAATATATCGAACCCAGAAGGAAAAGTACGATGCCGTCGTCCTTGATATCGAGGCGCGCCATAAGGTGGGTCAACCCGTTCTGGTGGGAACGGTGTCGATCGAAAAATCGGAGTACATTTCCCGGCTTCTCAAGGAAAAGCGAATTCCTCATGAGGTGTTGAATGCAAAATTGCATGAGAAGGAAGCTGAAATCGTGGCGCAGGCCGGACGCTTGGGCAAGGTGACGATTGCGACCAATATGGCGGGGAGGGGAACCGACATCGTGCTTGGAGGCAATGCCGAATTTTTGTGCACCGCTCAGATCAGAAGCCGAGGAGACGAGATCACCGAGGAAGACCGCGACAAGCTATTGTCTGAACTCGAGGAGACCTTCCGCAAGGAGCACGAGGCCGTGGTGGGGGTGGGGGGGCTCCATATCATCGGGACCGAACGGCATGAAAGCCGCCGGGTCGACAATCAGCTTCGGGGACGGGCCGGACGTCAGGGGGATCCTGGGTCATCGAGATTCTATCTCTCTCTCGAGGATGATCTTATGCGGATATTCGGGGCAGACAAGATCAAGGGATTGATGGAGCGGTTAGGGGTCGAGGAAGGCGTTCCGATCGAGCATACCTTCGTGACGAAGGCGATCCAGAATGCGCAAAAGAAGGTGGAAGCGTACCATTTCGATATCCGTAAACAGCTCCTCGAATACGATGATGTCATGAATCAGCAACGTCTGATCTTTTATGAGCTTCGGCGACGCCTCCTGAAATCTGAAGGATTGCGGGACCTGATCCTCGAATGGGGGGGACGGGTGGTCGAGGATCAGGTTCTGTCCGTTATCCCTGAAAAGGCCTATCCTGAAAGCTTCGACCTTCCGGGAGTATCGGCACTCGTTTTCGAGAAAACCGGACTCAAGCTTTCCACCGAGGAACTGGCGGACCTCGGAATCGAGGCGCTTATCGAGCATTCCATCGCCCGGTATGAAGAATTTATCGGAAACCGTGAAAAGGACTTCGGCACCGAGACCCTTGAGTCCATCATCCGCTATGTGACTCTTCAAACGCTTGACAATTTTTGGAAAGAACATTTGCTTCGGATCGATCGCCTCAAGGAGGGCATCGGTCTTCGGGGATACGGCCAAAAGGACCCGTTGGTGGAATACAAAAGGGAGGGATTCGATTTGTTCGAATCCTTTGTCGGAGAAGTGCGGGAAAATGTGGTCCAGGTCATCGGAACCATTCGGGAGGTGTCGGAGCCGGAGGTCGTTGAAGCGCCCCAGCTTGGTCATCTCGACTATTCGTATCCCAACGAATCAGGGGAGCCGGTGTGGGAAAACGACGGAACCCCTTCGAGAATGTGGGGAGCCATTCCCATTGAACCGGCCACTCCGTCGGCTCCAGCCGGGAACGAAGGACGCCGGGAACACAAAGTGGGACGGAATGACCCGTGTCCGTGTGGAAGCGGAAAAAAATTCAAAAAATGTCATGGAGCTGAATAATTTTACTGCATAACGTATGAATTAAGACTTTTCATCCAACTCCACAACGATTTTTCCTGACTCTTCGGTTGACAAAATAGTCACTCAAAAATAGAATGATAGGACAAATCGATCCAGAACATGATTAGAACGCTAGAAAATTCAGGGCTCCGAAAAAATTTAGACGGAGGGTGCTCATGTTTTCTCTTTCTCATCCCGACCATTATATCCCGATTCTGATCTTCCTTTTGATCGCGATCGGCTTCGGGGCTGTGTCCCTGTTGGTCGGGAGGCTCATCCGTCCACACAACCCCTATCGTGACAAGGATGCCCCATACGAATGCGGAGTCCCGCCTATCAATGATGCCAGGGAGAGGATCTCCATTCGTTATTACGTCATCGCCATGCTTTTCCTCGTTTTTGATGTCGAGGTTATATTCCTTTATCCCTGGGCGGTTGACTTCCGAAGGCTCGGATTGTTCGGGCTGGTCGAAATGCTCATCTTTCTGGTGATTCTGATCGTCGGATATGTATATGCGTGGAAGAAGGAGGCTCTTGAATGGGAGTGATGCATCATAAGGATGGCGAACTCTCCGTCGTGACAATGAAGCTGCAGGATGCGGTGAACGACATTGTCAACTGGTCCCGAAAATCCGCGCTTTGGCCGATGACATTCGGGCTTGCCTGCTGTGCGATCGAGATGATGGGAGCCGTGGCTTCACGATTCGATATCGACCGTTTCGGCGCAGGGGTGTTTCGGGCATCGCCCCGCCAGTCAGACCTGATGATTGTGGCGGGAACCCTGACCCGAAAGATGGCCCCTGTCGTCCGAAAGATCTATGACCAGATGCCGGAACCGCGGTACGTGATCGCGATGGGGTCCTGTGCAACGAGTGGAAATATTTACGACAGTTACAGTGTGGTTCAGGGGGTGGATCGGCTCATTCCTGTCGATGTGTATGTCCCAGGGTGCCCGCCGAGGCCGGAAGCATTGCTTGATGGTCTTCTGAAGCTTCAGGAGAAAATCATGCAGGATAAACCGGTTTTTCGGAATTAGGGCGAGGAGGAAGCAGGTATGCATCCAGTAGCGGAATCCCTGCGACGAAGGTTCCCGGAGGTCGTGACAGGATCCAGGGAAGCCCTGGGTGACCTCACGGTATATCTTCGCGAGAACGGGGCGCTTGATGTCTTCCGGGCCCTTCATGACGAGGAGGAGTTCCGATACGATTACATTGTGGACGTCACCTCGGTCGATTATCCGATGGATTCCGATCGCTTTGAGGTTGTCTACATATTTTATTCGATTCCTCGACGCCACCGGATCATGGTCAAGATCCGAGTTCCCGAAAGCGACCCGGTGGTTGATTCTGTGGTGCCGATCTGGCGGGGTGCCGAATTCATGGAGCGTGAAGTTTACGACATGATGGGCATTCAATTCCGGGGCCATCCGGACTTGCGGCGCATCCTGATGCCCGATGATTATGATGAAGGGTACCCTTTGCGGAAGGATTTCCCGCTCGTCGGCAAAGGATGGAGAGACGACTTTTCTTTCGTTCCAAAATATCATCAAAATCTTCCGCCCCTTCCAGAGGGGAACAAATAGGGTTGGAAACCGGGAAATGCTCCAGGCAGGGTAGGTGAAAGGGGAGAGTCTTTGGAATCTGTTGAAAAGGAAGAGGTGCGAACCAATCCGGGAGTTCAGGGCCTAGAGCGTAGGGAGATCACTCTTTCGACCCTCAGGCAGGCTGTGCTTAACGGGCTTGATTCCACGATCAAAACTGATCAGTTCCTTTTGAATATGGGACCTCAGCATCCCAGTACTCATGGCGTGCTTCGGGTCCTGCTTGATCTTGACGGTGAACGGATTAAGAAAGCCGTCCCCGACCTGGGCTATCTCCACAGGGGAACTGAAAAGATCGCCGAATACAGAACCTACAATCAGATCATTCCTCTGACCGACCGGCTCGACTATGTGTCAGCCATGGCAAACAACTATGCCTTCGTGCGGGCCGTGGAAAAGCTTCTCCAATTGAAGGTTCCGGAACGTGGGGAGTTTATTCGCACGATCGTGGCCGAAATGCAGCGGATCGTCAATCATCTTTTCTGGCTTGGCACACAAGCGCTCGATATCGGAGCGATGAGCGTCTTTTTCTATACGTTTCGCGAACGGGAAGTTCTTCTCGACCTTTTTGAAAAGATATGCGGGGCACGTCTGACCACGAATTACTACCGGGTTGGAGGGGTCGAAGGGGACCTGGACCAGGATGTCATCGACGCTCTTTACAAGTTTGTGGATTCATTTGAGCCGCATATTCTCGAATACAACACGCTCCTTGAGCATAATCGCATTTGGCTTGCAAGAACGAAGAATATCGCGGTGATTACAGGGGAAGATGCGATCAATTTCGGGCTTTCCGGACCGACCCTTCGCGGTTCGGGAGTCGATTACGACCTCCGAAAATACGAACCTTACGGAGCCTATGACCTTGTCGATTGGTCTGTTCCCTTGGGAAAAAACGGGGATATTTATGACCGATACTGGATCCGCATCCAGGAGTTGCGCCAAAGTGCCAGCATCATCCGACAATGTCTGGACAAGCTACCGTCCGGTCCGTTCATGACGGATGATCACAAGGTCTCGTTCCCTCCCAAGGGCAGGGTCATGCACAACATGGAGACGTTGATCCATCATTTTCTCCTGGTTGTGGAAGGGTTTAAAACTCCTTCCGGGGATACGTATTGTGGAACGGAGACGCCTAAGGGGGAATTGGGGTTCTATATTGTGAGTGACGGATCCGGAAAACCCTACCGGATGAGGATCCGCGCCCCGTCATTCGTCAACATGGGGGCATTCAACCATATGGCGCGGGGTTACATGATTGCGGATATCGTCACGATCTTTGGAACATATGACATTGTTATGGGGGAATGCGACCGGTAGGGGAGTTTCGTATCGGGGGATTTCTTCTATCAGTTTTCCATTGTGACGATGGCCCGCTTTGAAGGGCGTCCATTCGAAAAACGTCCAATAATCTATGGTTCGTCCGGGGAGAAGGCAAGATGACAAAGGCGGAACATGGGGCAGCACTCGAGATCACTGACGAACAGATTGACCAAATATGTGAAGAATTTGGAAATCGGGAAGGATCCGTAGTTCAGGTTCTCCAAATTATTCAAGAAAAATACGGATATGTCCCGGCAGAAGTCCTTGAGCGTGTGGGAGACGATTTGGGAATCCCTCACAGCAAAATGTTTGGAGTGCTTACCTTTTATTCCCAGTTCTATCAGGAGCCCAGAGGCAAGTTCATTCTCAAGGTGTGCGTCGGGACCGCCTGTCACGTTCGGGGTGCCGAGTTGCTGGTGGACAAGATCAAAGAAAACCTGCACATCGAAGCGGGTGAAAACACAGAGGATATGATGTTTACCCTCGAGCCCGTGGCGTGTCTGGGATCGTGTGCTCTTGCGCCGATGGCGATGGTGAACGGGAACAGCTTCGGGAAGCTCTCTCCCGATAGAATGCTCGAAATGATTCACCAATTCCAGGAAGAAGAGGCCTCCGAAAACAAGGAGTCCGTTTCGGCCTCCTGACCGGAGGCTTTGCCGGAGATCGTTCCGGTCCGTAAATGTTGAGCCAATGACTTTTCACGCCTGATATTCATATAAGGAATGAGGGGATCCGAGTACCCTGGAGCCCCCTTCGGAAGGAGAATTTGCGATGGCCACTGAAACCGTTGTTGAAATGGCGGCCGAATTGTTCCCTGATGTCGCCATTCCCACAATTCATATCGGCATGGCGACATGTGGACTTGCTGCTGGAGCCCGCTCCATCCAGGAGCTCGTCGAAAAGGAGCTTGCGAAGAGAGGGATCGAGGCAAGGATCATTCCCACTGGCTGTATCGGGATGTGCCATAACGAACCCCTTGTGGACATCACCATGCCCGGAAAGTACCGGGTGTCCTATCGCAATGTAAAGGCAATGGTCATTCCGCAGATTTTTGACGCGCACTTTGTCAAGGGCGAATTCGCAAAAAAATACGCCGTCTGCCAGATTTCGGTGGCGGGGCATACCCCTTATGAAGGCCTGTCCCTTATGAACGAGACCAACTTCTTCAAGGGTCAGGTGAAAATCGTTTCCAGCCGATGCGGACTGATCAATCCCACGAGTATCGATGACTACATCGCGACCAATGGATACAAGGCATTGAAAAAGATGCTCTTCGAGATGACGCCGGAAATGATCATCGAAGAAATGACAAAATCCGGGCTCCGTGGACGGGGTGGCGGAGGATTCCAGACGGGGTTGAAGTGGAAATTTACCCGACAATCCCCCGGAAACGAAAAGTATGTGGTCTGCAACGCTGACGAAGGGGATCCTGGGGCCTTCATGGATCGCTCCATTCTGGAAGGGGACCCACACAGCGTTTTGGAAGGAATGCTCGCAGCGGCCTTGGCCATTGGAAACTCCAAGAGAGGATATATCTATTGCCGGGCGGAATATCCCCTCGCCATCAGGCGGCTCAGAAAGGCGATCGCCGATGCCCATGAGAGAAACTTCCTCGGCGACAATATCCTAGGCACCGATTTCTCCTTTGATATCACCATCAAGGAAGGGGCGGGCGCGTATGTCTGCGGAGAAGAAACTGCCCTCCTTGCCTCCCTGATGGGAGAGCGCGGCATGCCTTGGCCAAAACCCCCCTTCCCGGCCCAAAAGGGAGTCTGGGGGAAACCGACGGTCATCAACAACGTGGAAACCCTTGGGAATGTCGGGCATATCATTCTCGGAGGGGGAGACTGGTACGCCTCCTATGGGTCGGAAAAGACGAAGGGAACGAAAACCTTTGCCTTGACCGGATCGATCAAGAATTCAGGGCTGATCGAAGTCCCTGCGGGAACTCCGCTGCGCTCTATCGTGTTCGATATCGGGGGAGGGATGATTGAAAAGAAGATTCCCTTCAAGGCCGCCCAGCTCGGCGGCCCTTCGGGAGGCTGCATTCCGGTCTCCGGACTGGATACTCCGGTGGACTTTGAAAATGTCGTGGCTGCGGGAGCGATCATGGGATCGGGCGGAATCGTCGTCATGGACGAATCTTCCTGCATTGTCGATACGGCCAAGTTCTTCCTCAAATTTACCCAGGATGAATCCTGCGGGGAATGCACGCCCTGCCGCGTCGGGTCCAAGATCATGCTGGACATCCTGACCCGGATAACCGAGGGTCAGGGACAGGAAGGGGATCTTGATGAGTTGATCCGGCTTTCCATGTACGTCAAGTCCAATTCGTTGTGTGGCTTGGGAGCGGCGGCGCCGAACCCTGTGTTGTCGACAATCCGATATTTTCGTGAGGAATTTGAGGCGCATATTCGGGATAAGCACTGTCCGGGGACTGTATGCGCCAACCTTATCAAATATGTGGTGATCGAGGAAGACTGTACAACGTGCGGACTGTGCGAACCCGTCTGTCCGACCGGCTCCGTGACGTGGGAAAAAGGCGAGGTGGCCCACATCAATTTGGAAACCTGTATCCGCTGCAAGGCCTGTGTGGATGCCTGTAAATTCAGAGCGATCATTTAGTGGGTGAGGTTTCTGCGATGGTAAAAGTCACGATCAATGGGAAAGAGGTCGAAGTCGAGCCCGGCAAAACGATTCTGCATGCCGCGGAAAAAGCGGGTTTTCCGATTCCGACCTTCTGCTATAATCCGCGAATGGATCCGGCCGGTGCCTGCCGGATCTGTGCCGTCGAGCTTGAGGATTCCAAACGGACGGTGATGGGATGTATCACCGCTGTTTCTGACGGAATGAAAGTCCTCACCGAATCGGCGAAGGTGCATGACGCGAGAAAGACAAACCTGGAGCTTCTCCTTCTCCATCATCCTCTCGATTGCCCGGTCTGCGACTGCGGAGGAGAGTGTCCCCTTCAGAATATGTCCTTCGCTTACGGGGCCGCCGATTCCCGGTTTGAATCCCATCGCAATGATGAACCGGAGGACATGAAGAGCGACGTTCTGGTCTTCAACTCGAATCGGTGTATTTTATGTGGAAAATGCGTCAGAATTTGCGATGAGATTCAGGATGTCCACGCAATCGGCTTTATAAACAGGGGATTTGACACGATTATCGGTCCCCCTCTTGGAAAAAAGCTGGATTGCGAATTTTGTGGGGACTGTCTTGAGATCTGTCCAACAGGGGCGATCACGGACAAGTTCGTCCGCTATCAGTTTCGCCCATGGCAGATGGAAAAGATCGAGACGACCTGTTCTTCGTGCGGATCGGGCTGCCGGATGCTTGTGGATACAGAGAGCGAAGCCATCGTCCGAATCTCCTCCCAAGAAGGCCTTGGCCCGAATGAAGGGTCCATCTGCGTTGTCGGGCGTTTCGGGTTTAACCATGTCCAGAATCATTCACGACTCGACAAGCCCCTCATCAAAAAGGAACACCGTCTTGTGCCGGGCACCTGGAGCGAAGTCCTTCCCCGGATCGCCGACCGGCTGAAGTCGATTGTATCGGGAGGATCAGGCCGTGTGGCCGGACTCGTCTCATCCCGAACTCCCCTCGAAGACGCCTTCCTGTTTCAGCGGTTTATCCGCCAGACCCTTCGATCCAACTACATCGACTCCGGGGCAAGAAGAGGGATGATGAATATCGCCAAGCCTTTGGCGCTGGCGACCGGAACCCTCAGGCCGCTCGTGGACAATGAGGACATCATTGGCGCAGAGGTCATTGTCGTGATCGGTGCGGATCCCGCCGTTGAAAGCAATATCACCGGCCTGGCGATCAAGAAAGCGGTCCGGAAGAACCGGTCCCGTCTTTACCTGGTTCACGGCCAGGATGTCAGCGTGTCGACACGTGCGAAAGAGGTCATCAAACTTCTCCCCAACTCCGAAGCCGCCTTTCTTGAGCTTCTTCGAAAGGTCCTTGCGGCTGGGGGATCCCTCGACACCGCCTCGAAAGATCTCCTTGTGAAAATCGGGGCGTCGGTGGAAGGGGTGGAGAATCTCCTCTCCGATCTTTCCTCATCGCGAAAAGTGGTCTTTGTCACCGGCCGGCGCTTTCACCATTCGGATGCCGGATATGAAGCCTCGGAGGCATTGATCGCTCTTCTGAAGGAGAGAGGCCTTTGGGAGCAAGAGGGGAGTGGAATCTTCCCCCTTCCTGAACTGGGCAATGACATGGGCGTCCTGATGATGGGAGCCTCCTACGAATGGCTTCCCGGATTGCTCGATTCAGGGAACCCTGACAATCGAAAAGTGTGGGGAACCCATTGGGGAACCACCCTCGATTCTCCCGGAGGAGGGCTCAAGGAAATTCTTGCGGGGATCGAAGAGGGAAAGATTCGGGCCCTCATCACCCTTGGGGAAAATCCCTTTGAATACATCCCCGACTCCGAATTCCTTCGGAAAACTTTGGGAAAATTGGAGTTGTTGGTCGTGATCGATCAGCATCAGACCGAGATCGCCGATGTCGCCCACTTTCTTCTTCCTTCGGCGAGTTCGTTCGAACGCCCAGGTCATCTTGTGAGCGCCGAAGGATTTGTCCAACCGACCGCTCCTTCGATGGCTTACTGGGGGGAATCCCTCCCCGATGCCGAGATCCTTTTACGGTTGGTGCGTCAGATGGGGGCGTCCCTTCCGTTTGAAAACTTCTCCTCGATCAGTCAGGAAATCTTCAAGATATTCCCAGATCTTCGTCCATCCACCCGAAACGGGTCCCATTTTCAGGGAAAAACGGGCGAAATCATTTTGGCACTTCCCACCCCCTCCACCCCTCATAAAGCCCTTCGGGAAACGGTTGTCTCCAAGATCCGTGGATGGGAAGCGGGCGTTTCCCCGGGCCAGGCGCCGAAGGCGGAGGGACAAGAGCCATCAGGAAATGAATTCATGTTCCAATTCTCCAAATCCATTAATCATTCTGGAACCTTTACAACCCACGATTCCAACTTGATGACCATCGAAGGTTCAGGGCTGCTTCGTGTTCCCCGCCAATGGGCACGCAAAATGAAAGTCAAAAAAGGAAATTGTGTTCTCGTTCGCAGTGCCCATGGAACCATCTCCTTGCCAGTAGATCCGGTTGCCGGTCTCTCTGACAGGGAGGTTCATTTCCCGATCCATTTTGCCGACGAGCGGACCCTTGCCCTGTTCGGTAAAGACATTGTCTGGAATCATCGATCGGGTGTTCCGTCCGGTCAGACACTCTCGGTCACTCTGGAACCGGTTGTTTAACAAGGTGGGAGTCCCTTCGGGAATTCTCCCACCCTTCCGGTTGATTGATGTCCGGGGCCTTTTCCCGGAGATGGGGTTCCCTGTGTTAAGGGAGAATTAAAAATAGCTTTGTCAACAGGAAAGGGTGGGGTTTGGTAAACGACCTGATCGGCGCCTTGATTGTGATGCTGGGTGTTCTCTTTGTGGTTTTGACAATGATCGCCTACCTGACTTACATGGAGCGGAAAGTGCTCGGGTTCATGCAGGACCGCTTGGGCCCGATGGTTGTGGGTCCCTGGGGGCTTCTCCAGCCGCTTGCGGACGGAATCAAGCTTCTGTCCAAGGAAGACATCATCCCGAGCGAGGCCAATAAGGCAATTTTCAGGATCGCCCCCGTCATCTCTCTCGTTCCGGCCGTTCTTGCCTTTTCGGTGATTCCTTTCGGCCGCGATTCCTTCGGGTTTCAGGGAATCACCCTGCACCCCTATATTGCCGACATTAATGTCGGCATCCTTTTGATTTTGGCTCTTTCCTCGATTGGCGCTTACGGAATTCTCCTGGGAGGATGGGCATCCAACAGCAAATATTCCATTCTGGGAGCGCTCAGGTCAGCCGCGCAGGTCATCAGCTATGAGTTGACCGCAGGAATGTCGGTCATCGGAGTGTTGATCCTTTCAGGATCGATGTCTCTGGTCAAGATCGAGGACGCTCAATCAGGAGGATTTTGGCATTGGTACATTTTCCCCCAGATTGTCGCCTTCGTCATCTATCTCATTTCTGGAATCGCCGAGACCAATAGAACGCCATTCGACCTTCCGGAAGCCGAATCCGAGCTTGTGGCGGGATTCTTTACGGAATATTCGGGAATGCGTTTCTCCCTGTATTATCTGGCCGAATATGCGAACATGATCATTGTTTCGTCCATCGCCACAATTCTTTTCCTTGGCGGTTGGGATCCTCCCCTCCCGGCTCTCGGATTCATTCCCCCTGTCCTTTGGTTTCTCCTGAAGGTGTACTTCTTCCTGTTCTTCTTTTTCTGGATCCGTGCAACCTTACCGCGACTGCGCTATGATCAGCTCATGCGCTTTGGTTGGAAGATCATGCTGCCGATCTCTTTTGCAAATATCATTGTGACCGGAATCGTTGCCTGGGCTCTCCAACGGTAAGGAAATGCCTGACATTGGAAGAAATGTTCAAAGATGATCATGAACGCAGGAGTCGGATATGCTGAAGAAATTTTTACAGACAATATTGTTTAGTGAATTAGGACAAGGTCTGAAACTGACCTTTCGTCATATGTTCATGAAAAAGATCACCGTTCAATACCCGAAGGAAAAGCTGACGTTAGCCGATGGCTACCGGGGATTCATCGCTCACCGGAGATATGAAAATGGCGTGGAGCGGTGCGTCGGCTGCGACCTTTGCGAGGCCATTTGCCCGGCCAAGGCGATTCGGGTGGTCAGCGACATTCACCCTGAGGTTCCTGATCGTCGCTACGCAAAGGAATACACGTTGGATTTTACGCGGTGCATATTTTGCGGATTTTGCGTGGTGGCGTGTCCGGTGAATGCATTGTCGATGACCAAGGAATTCGCCCATTCGTCCTTTACCCGAAACGGGCTGATTTACTCCAAGGAACAGATGCTGGCCTTGGGAGACCGGGCGGGGGATGAGTCGGACGCCTATCTCAAGGTGAAGAATATGTGGGACGCGGAAGATTCGGGGAAAGAAGAAGGACGGTACCACTTTCCCCCCATTACGATGGGAGGATAAACGCTTGATGCAACAGTTGCCATTTATTTATTTTGGGGGAATGGCCCTTGTCTGTGCGCTTTTAGTCGTCATTTCCAGAGTCGCCATTTATTCGGCAATGGCGTTGCTCGGGATGTTCGTCCATGTGGCGGGGCTTTTTATCATTCTGGATGCTCCATTCCTCGCCGGTGTGCAGCTTCTGGTGTATGCAGGGGCGATTCTGGTGTTGTATCTGTTCGTCGTCATGCTTCTGAACGTCCACAGCCGAGGAACCATGCTCCAGCGGCAAACGCCGTGGGCGATCATTCTTTCCCTGCTGGCGGTTGGGGAACTTGGATATCTTGTGCTCACGAGTCATTTTTATCCAAAATTGCCGGCCATTCCCCATCCGACCGTCCCGACCCTTGGAAACACTGAAACCATCGGAATGGTTCTTTACACCCAATATCTTTTCCCGTTTGAGGTCGCATCGGTGGTTCTGTTGATTGCCCTGGTCGGGGCAATTGTGATGGCACGCGGAAGAAGTGGAGTTCGACAGGGATAATCGTTCGGCAGTTACGTCTATCGGGGAGAGTCGATGGTTCCGTTGTCTTGGTATGTGGCCTTGAGCGCCTTCCTGTTCATCACAGGACTGGTGGGGGTCCTGATTAGAAGAAATATTGTCGTGGTTCTGCTTTGCATCGAAATCATGCTGAACGCCGTCAATGTCAACTTTGTTGCTTTCAGCGACTATCTGCACTTGATAGACGGGCAGATATTCGTCTTCTTCGTGATTACCGTGGCAGCGGCCGAGGTCGCAATCGGGTTGGGAATCATTATTTCCCTATTCCGATTAAAAGAGTCGGTCAACATGGATGACTACAACTTGCTGAAGCTTTGATCTGTCGAGGGAGTTTTACTTGATGACGCCGATTATTTTCATCCCCCTTCTTCCGCTGATCGGATTTTTGGTCGTCGGAATATTTTGGCCCTTCTTCAAGGGAAAAGGACATTTCATCGCAGTTCCTCTTATGATCGGGTCCTGGGTGATTGCAACGTCCGAATTTTTCAAAAGCTTCACGAATCCTCCCAACGTCACCTTTGTCTACGACTGGATTCGCTCCGGGCATCTTGATATCGGGATATCTCTTCAATACGACCATTTGGCCGCAATCATGCTTTTCATGGTGACGACAGTGGCGATGCTCGTTCACCTGTACACCATCGGGTACATGCACGGGGACTCGGGATACGATCGGTTTTTTTCCTATATCTCCCTCTTTTCCTTCTCCATGATCATGCTTGTCCTTTCGAACAACCTCGTTGAAATGTTCATCTTTTGGGAAGCGGTGGGCCTCTGTTCCTACCTGCTGATCGTTCACTGGTATGAACGCCGGCCTTCATGGCTGGCGGCGAACAAGGCCTTCATCATGAACCGGGTGGGAGATTTCGGGTTCCTTCTCGGAATTTTCTTGACCTATTCCACCTTTGGGTCGGTGAGTTTTGCGGAGATCTTTCCTGCGATATCCTCCCATCTCCATCAAACGGTCAACATCGCCTCGGCGTTTCATGGCTCCATGAACATCCCTGTCCTGGACCTCATCGCGCTTCTCCTGTTCCTTGGTGCCGTGGGAAAATCCGCCCAGATTCCGCTCCACCCCTGGCTTCCAGACGCGATGGAAGGCCCCACGCCTATTTCCGCTCTCATCCATGCGGCAACGATGGTGACGGCGGGGATCTTCATGATCGCAAGGATGAATCCGCTCTATAATGCGGCCCCCTTTGCGGCTCATGTCGTCGCCTGGACGGGGGGCATCACAGCGATTGTGGCCGCGACCATCGCCTTGACCCAGCCGGATATCAAGAAGATTATCGCGTACTCCACGATGAGTCAGCTTGGCTACATGGTCATGGTCTGCGGTTTGGGCGGATATGGCGCAGGGATCTTTCACCTTCTGACCCATGGGGCTTTCAAGGCGTTGCTGTTCCTTGGGGCGGGGTCGGTCATCCACTCCCTCTCCGGTGAACAGGATGTCTTCAGGATGGGGGGGTTGCGCAAATATATCGGCCTGACATTCGTCACAATGCTTATCGGGTCCTTGGCCCTTTCTGGGATTCCTCCCTTTGCAGGCTACTATAGCAAGGATCTTATCCTTGTTACGGCCTATCAGCAAGGCCCCCTGGGCCAAATCCTCTGGATGATCGGGGTATTAACGGCGGTCCTTACGGCGTTTTATAGCTTCCGTCTGATGTTCCTGGTGTTTGGCGGAAAGGAGCGTTTCCATTCGGATCAAGCGGGCCATGGGGGCCATGGAATTCATCCCCATGAAAGCCCATGGACGATGACTGTCCCGCTGGTGCTCTTATCGATTGCGGCGGTGGTTGCCGGATGGGCAGGGGAACATTACGGAGTCTTGGAGTATCTGGCCCAGGAACTCCCGATCCCGCACCAAGATCCCGTGGCCGGAGGCATGTCGGATAGTGCCCTGAAGGGGCTTTCCGTCGGAGTGGGGGTTCTGGGAATTTTTGTGGCATGGGCGTTTTATGGAAGGGAATCCTCTATTCCAGGCTCCCTCGCCAAGGGGTTATCATTCTTCTATAAGCTGTCGCTTTATAAATGGTACTTTGATGAGCTTTACGATTTGGTGTTCGTTCGCTCGTCATTCCTCATTGGACGCTTATTCTGGCAGGAACTGGACAAGGGCGTGATCGATGAAACCGTGAACGGGGTGGCCGCCTTTTTCAGAAATTCTGGATTGGGGCTCCGCCGGTATCAAACGGGCCAACTGCAAAATTACGCCATGGTCATGGCCATTGGAGTGTTCGGCCTGGTCGCCTTCTACCTTGTGTTTAACAGAATGTGATTAACGGCGGAGAATGCCGGAAATGGGTTTACTTGCAACCTTCGTCTCCCTTCATGGCTCCCAGCCGCTCGGAGACGATTAATCATATCTTGCGAGGGTAAATAAGAATGACTTTTTTATCGATACCGATCCTGACCTTTCTTATCTTCTTCCCGGTGGTGTCCTCCCTTCTTCTTCTCCCTTTTTATCGGAGGCATGACTCGGAGGGTATCGTCAAATGGGTGGCATTAGGAGTCACCCTCGTTGAGTTTGTGGTTTCGCTCTCTCTCCTTGTCGGGCAAGATCCCCATCTTTACCAGATGCAATTTGTCGAAAATCATCTCTGGATTCCGTTTGCGAATATCCACTATTCCCTGGGAATCGATGGGATCAGCCTCGTTCTCATTCTGTTGACCACCCTTCTCCTGCCGATGACCGTTTTGACTTCTTGGTCCGGGATCTCGAAGCAGGTTCCTCTTTTCATGGTCAATCTCCTGGTACTCGAGGGGGCGATGATCGGAGTTTTTTGCGCAACCGACTTTGTCCTTTTCTATGTGTTCTGGGAGGCCATGCTCATCCCGATGTACTTGATCATCGGGGTGTGGGGCGGCCCAAATAGGATCTATGCGGCCATCAAGTTCTTTCTCTACACCCTCGCGGGTTCGCTTCTTCTCCTTGTCACCATCATCGCCCTTTACTTCGCGGGCGGACATACCTTCGACATTGGTCGGCTGACGGGACAGCACTACGGGATGACATTCCAGATTTTGGGTTTTCTGGCGATGTTTGCCGCTTTTGCGGTGAAAATTCCGATGTTCCCATTCCATACATGGCTGCCGGACGCCCACGTCGAAGCGCCGACGGCTGGTTCGGTCATCCTCGCTTCCATCATGCTTAAAATGGGAGCCTACGGGTTCTTGCGCTTTTCCCTTCCGATGTTTCCCGGTGCCTCCCACTTTTTTACCCCGTTTATGCTGGCTCTTTCGATCATCGCAATCATCTGGGGGGCCTTTATGGCTCTTGCCCAGGAAGACATGAAAAAGCTGATCGCCTATTCCTCGGTAAGCCATATGGGGGTGGTGACACTTGGAATCTTTGTCTTCAATACCCAAGGGATTGAAGGGGCGTTGATGCAGATGCTGAACCACGGGATTACGACGGGGGCGCTCTTTCTTTGCATTGGAGTCGTTTATGACAGATCCCATTCGCGCCTCCTTTCGGAGTATGGCGGATTGGCAAAGCAGATGCCGGTATATTCGACAATGCTTGTCATCTTTGCCCTCTCCTCGCTGGCGCTTCCCGGAACAAATTCCTTCGTTGGAGAATTTCTGGTTCTGATCGGGTCTTTCAAAAATCACGCCATCGCCTCTTCCATTGCCACAACGGGCGTCATCCTGTCTGCCATGTATCTTTTGTATATGCTTTCCCGGGTTGTTTGGGGAGTCTATACTCCCAAAACTTATGCGATGCCGGACCTGAAGGCCTATGAATGGGGCGCTTTGCTGCCTCTCGTGGTTCTTGTCATCATGATCGGCCTTGTGCCGAACCCCGTGTTGTCAGTCTTTCATCAAAGTGTGGCACACCTTGTCGGACAGCTTCAGCCCGTTCCCCTCGCGTCGCTCCATTAGAGGCGAACGGGGTCGCGGGAGGATCCAATAAGCAACGAATGTAAGTTCCTGAAGGAGTGTTGTTGATGAATTTTTCCCCTGTAAACATTATGGGAACCATGCCGGAGATCTACCTGACCGTTCTGGGGAGCATTCTTCTTCTTATGGAACCATTCGTTCCCAAAGAGAAGCGTTCCTGGCTCGGGCTGTTCGCCATTGCATCCTTGATTTTTGCGATGATTGCCACGTTCGGCCTGAATGGCAAGGGGCTTCCCCTTTATCAAGGGCTCTATATCGTCGACCCCTTCTCCAATTTCTTTAAGATGGTGATCTATACAGGGACGATCATCACGATCCTCTTTTCTCTTCCGTATTTGGAAAAAGAGGACATTCATGTCGGAGAATATTACGGCTTTCTCATCTTTGCGGCCGTGGGAATGATGATTATGGTTTCGGCGGGAGACCTGATCACCTTGTTCCTCGGTATCGAACTGATGTCCCTTTGCCTTTATGTGCTTGTCGGTCTCAAGCGGTCCATTCACAGGTCTGTCGAGGCCTCCTTCAAATATTTTCTTTTGGGCGCCTTTGCCGCCGCGATTTTTCTCTACGGGATTTCTCTCCTTTACGGGGCCTCCGGAACGGAATCGATCAGCGGGCTTGCGGCCTTTGTGCAAAATCCTGGGGCTCTCAAACCCATGATCATCGCGGGAATGATTCTGACGATGGTCGGCTTTGCCTTTAAGGTTTCTGCGGCGCCCTTCCATATGTGGACGCCTGACGTGTATGAAGGGGCTCCTACGGTGGTGACCGGGTTCATGGCCTCTGTCGGTAAGGTGGCCGCCTTTGGCGTTTTTCTGAGGGTGTTCTGGGTGGCGTTTTCCGCGAACAAGGATCACTGGACGTGGCTTATCATCATGATCGCGATCCTTTCGATGCTGATCGGAAACATCGTCGCCCTCGTGCAGAAAAACATCAAGCGGATGCTGGCCTATTCTTCCATCGGGCATGCCGGCTTCGCCGTCATCGGCCTTCTCAATCCCAGCCGGGAGAGTCTGTTTGCCCTCATGTTCTATCTGTTTGTTTATTTGTTTATGACCCTGGGAGCCTTCGGGATCGTCCTTATCCTTCGGCGTAAGGGTGTTGAAGGGGAGGAGATTCAGGACTTCGTGGGTCTGAACAAGAAAAATCCGATGGCCGCATTCCTCATGCTCATTTTCATGTTTTCATTGGCGGGGATTCCGCCGTTCGGAGGATTCCTCGCAAAGTTTTACATCTTTATGGCGGCGGTTCATGCCGGCTTTACCTGGCTTGCCGTCGTCGGAGTCCTGTTGAGCGCGGTCGGGGCGTACTATTACATTCAGATCGTCATGACGATGTATATGAAGGAACCTGAAGAAGTGGTGGAATTTATGCCGAATCGGATGGAAAAGTTCGCTCTCTTCCTGACGGCCGCCATGACGGTCGTGATGGGGATTTTTCCTCTTCCCTTTGTCCACTACATCGAAACCTCGCTCGCCATTCTTGTCCCTTGACCTCCAAAGGGGGCGGATAAACCCTGTCATAAATGGTGTATACTGGCTAGAGAGTAAAATTTTCTGGAGGAATGAGAAATGCTGACAGGACTCTTTGAGCCGGTTCACCTGATTGTCCTTCTTTTGATCGTCATGCTTTTGTTCGGGGCGAAGAAATTACCGGAAATCGGCGCTGGAATGGGAAAAGCGATCTCGAACTTCAAGCGTTCCCTGAAGGACGGGACCGACGCGTCGGACACCGAGGAGAAGATTGAACACAAGAAGTAATTCATACTCCGAAAATATCGCCAACCTGCGATATTGGAACGAGGCATGACCTTCTCCAAACGGAAAGTCTGGATTCTTCTTCTGATCGGTCTTCTTTCTGAAGCGGTCGGGTTTATTCTGATCAAGCGCGGTCTTCAGAGTACCCCTCCCTTTTCCTCCCAATCGCTTACCTCCCTGGTGTTCATCGGAGCGATATTGAAGTCTCCCCAGGTATTGATTGGTACGGCGTTCGAAGCGCTTCATTTCGGGGTGTTGATGGAGCTTCTTTCCGTTTCGGATTTGTCTTACATCATCCCCCTCACATCCATCGGGTATATTCTGACGCCCCTCTCCGCCCTTCTGTTTCTGGGGGAAGGGATTCCGCCCGTGCGCTGGATCGGCATTCTGCTCGTCTGTCTTGGCGTGACGATGGTGTCCCTTTCGGACCGGCAAAAAAAAACGGTGTCCGGCCACCTCCGCGTAAGGAGGCCAGAAGCATCAGGACCCTCTTGACCCAACGAGAGGGTTGGTCTATTCTTTTTTCTCGTGTTTTCCCCATGCGCCTGTAGCTCAGTCCGGATAGAGCATCGGATTCCGGTTCCGAGTGTCGGGAGTTCAAATCTCTCCAGGCGCGCCACTCCCTCAAGAAAATTGTTCCTCGTTCAAAGCATGTTTCCTGCCCCGATCTCCAGGCCGAATCTCTCTCGCTCTTCGGTGGAAAGCGCTTCGATCCAAAACACGTGGCCCCTGTTCCCTGACACAAGACCCTTGATGTTCGAGGGTACCCTCGAATGGACGAGGAGAATATGGCCAAGGTGCTGTGAAAATCAAGAAAGGAATGAGGGCGGATGGGGTTCACATTGGGCAATGTTGTTCCGTGGGGAAGAAGCTTTGATGAATATGTCTCCATGTTTGCCCTCACGCCCGACGAGCTTTTAAAATCCGTGCTCGATTGTGCAGGCGGTCCCTCCTCTTTCAATGCATGTCTCACCCGGAGGTCAAGGGGTTGCATTTCCGTCGATCCGCTCTATCGCTTCTCTGCCGTGGATATCCGTCGTCGAATCGAAGCCGTTGTCCCCGTGGTGATGGAGCAAATAAGGAAAAATACCCGCGAGTTCGTGTGGGACAGCATCCCTTCGGTGGAGGATCTTGAAACAATTCGTCTTTCGGCCATGAACGCGTTTCTCGATGATTATTCAACCGGGTCGTCAAAGGACCGATACATGGATGGTTCTTTGCCGGAACTTCCCTTTTCCGATGAGACCTTCGACCTTGCACTATGTTCCCATTTTCTGTTTCTTTACAGCGCACTGCTTTTGGAAGAATTTCATGTCGCTTCAATCCGGGAGTTGTGTCGGGTCGCAAAGGACGTCCGCATTTTTCCGCTTCTTGAACTCGGAACCCAAAAATCCAGACACCTTGCTCCCGTCCTCCACACCCTGTCTGAAGCGGGATACGACGCAGAGATCATTCCGGTCCCCTATGAGTTTCAGAGAGGGGGGAACGCCATGCTCCGCGTAAGGGCGTTATAGCCCTTCAGAAGGATTGGCCAGGCATGTGCGGGATCACGCGAGGCCAGCGCCAAGGCCGGGTCTTTTCCGGGGCCTCCCCGCTCCCCGAGCCATCCGGGGACAACCTCCAAAAGGTGCGAGATTCGGCCTTGAACCCGGCCATCTAAGGAATGGAAAGAGGATCGTCATCGCTGGAATCGGTTGAAGTGAAAAATCCACCCTGTCAAAATGAATGTCGGAATACGTCTCTTTATTCCGTTTAGACCTTGATCCGTCCGGTCGGTCTCTTCCTCTGATTTCGGAGACAGAATCCAAAGGAGTATATGCGTTTCACCTCTCTTTGGCCCGTTGTCAGCCTCGGAGCGCTTTCCCTGATCTGGGGATACAATTGGGTTGTGATGAAATCCGCGCTGAAGGATTGCCCTCCTCTTCTTTTCGCCTCCATGCGTGTGCTGGGCGGAACGGCGATTCTGTTTCTCCTTCTGAAGGGAATGAACCGCTCCCTGAGACGTCCTCCGTTAGGATTCATTCTTCCTCTCGGTCTTCTGCAGTCCACCGGATTTGTCGGATGCACTCTTTGGGCGCTTGAGTATGGCGGGGCCGGAAAAACGGCGATCCTGGTGTACATGATGCCTCTCTGGCTGATTCTTCTTGCTTGGCTATGTCTTGGGGAAAGGATCCCGAACATTCATTGGGCAGCTCTGGGCCTGGCCGCTTTGGGGATTGTTTTCATCCTTGAGCCATGGCGGATTCACGGCGGCAAGGGGGTCATTCTGGCTCTCTTTTCAGGGTTTTTCTGGGCCGCCTCTGCCATCTGGCACAAAAAGCGGGCGCCTCCCGGCCTGGATCTGCTTGACGCCACCGCGTGGCAAATGCTGTTCGGCGGCGTTGTACTCTCGGGACTGGCCTTGTGTATCGAACCCATGCATGTCAATTTTACAGTAGGCCTTGGGTGGGCCCTTTTTTACAATGCCGTTCCGGGCAATGCCTTGGCCTGGCTTCTTTGGAGTTACTCTCTCCACCATCTCCCCTCCGGGGTGGCGGGGATGGGAACCCTTTTGGCTCCAGCTGTCGGCATCCTTTCGGCGTGGCTCCAGTTGGGGGAGCGTCCCGGTCCTTTCGAAGGACTGGGGATGTTCGTCCTCTTTTTCGCCATGCTTCTCGTTTCCTGGGAGCATCTACGAAATAAGGACGAAACATCATTTTCTGCGGCTCCCGAATAGTCGCTCCCCTGACATTTTGGAGAAAGTCGGGCCAAGACTCGATGGGACACGCTTCTTTGATGGAAAAAGGACGTCAGAAATTTCTGGCGTCCCGAGAATTTTTGCCTTTTAACGGAATGGACGCGTCAATATCTTTGAGGGAGGAGGACATCCTTCGAACATGTGAGGGACATTCATGTGTTGATCGAATAAGAAGGAGGGGCCAATGGGCTTAAATGACAACCGCACTCTCCGTGTCGTCATGAAGCCGGACGATCGCCGGTGGGTCGCGGCTCAAAACGGCAAAATCGCCGCTCTTGAGTCTCTTCCCGGAATCATGGAGTCCAAATTCATGCGGCTTTCCCCCGGAGAGACATTGGGACTGGCGGACTGGCCTTCTGACCGGGAGATCCTGATACTTGAAGGGGGTGTGGACGCAGGTGGCAGACGGTGGGGGAAAGGCGCTTATCTTCGACTTTCCGGGGCCATGGAGATCTCCCTTGCCGCCGGTGAGGACGGGGCGCTTCTCTTCGCCAAGACCGGCCAATTTCCGGAGAAGGACAGTGAAAGCAGAGGAATCGACACCGCCCAAGGATCGTGGTCCCCGGGGCTGGTCGAAGGGCTCTCCGTTCTCCCGCTGTATTCGGGAGGGACAGCCAACACAGCGCTTGTCCGGTGGGAGCCAGGGACGGTCTTTCAGCCGCACAGCCATTTTGGCGGCGAGGAAATTTTAGTGCTGTCCGGCACCTTTGAGGATGAACACGGGGCCTACCCGTCGGGGAGTTGGATCCGCTCGCCTCATATGAGCCGGCACTCTCCGTATTCAAAAGAAGGGTGCCTTATTTTTGTCAAGACGGGGCATTTGCGGGCCGACTCATCCGGATGACCGGTCCACTCCCGTGAGGAAAGCCCTCCGTGACTCCTCCCTTTTCATCTTGTCAAGACCGGACCGAAAAGAGAGTTCCTGAATGGGTGTTCTCGCCTCCTCCATGGGGGGAACGATGGACCCCCTTGTCCGGCAGGAGGAGTGTTCATATCTGCAGGGCCCGATTGGTCCTTGGGGTGTTCAGGAATGATCGTTTGGCCTGGGTTGGTCGCTATGGGGAAGGTACCCGAAGAACATGTCCTCCAGAATTTGGGTCTCCGACACCAGAAATTGTCCGAGAAGCATCTGATGGAAATTGTCGACCATCGCCGGGGGGCCGGCCAGGTAATACTGTGCGCTCTCACCGGTCTTTTCCTGGATCCGGAGCATGGTTTCCCCGATTTTTTCCTGGCGTGATTCCGGGGAGGGGTTTCCGTTTTGGGTCAGGACGGGAACCCAGAATACCCGTCCGGATTTCATCCATTCGGCATATTCGAAAAAAAATGGGGTCTCTTCCCGTGTCCGGTTGACGGTCATGAGAACGATTTTGGGGGAGGAATCCTTTGACCGATGGAGATGGCGAATCATGCTCCTGAACGGGGTGATTCCGATCCCTCCCGCCAGGAAGACCAAGGTCCGCATGTCACCCTCCTCCGGGAGGGTGAAATCCCCAAAAGGGTCCCCAAGAATGAAGGATCGTCCCGGTTGTGCGGTGGTTAAGGCCTGCTTGAACGCCGACCCGGGAGTCAGCCGGGTGGCGAAAGAGACGAAAGGAAGTTCGGCGGGGGCGGTGCACATCGAAAAGATACGGGAATTGTCGGTTAATGGATCTTCCGGAGCAAAGGAGAGGGTGGTCGCCTGACCGGGCTTGAAGGAAAACCCCTTGGTCTCGATCTCAAGGTCGAAGGAGAGGGTTCCTGTGGCAACCAATGTACTTTTGAGGAGGCGGGCGCGATATTCCATGAACGGTCCTTCAGTCGGAGGTCCGGGGGGAGGGAAGCCTCCCCCCTCTATGGAGAAACCGGGGGTTCGGCCGGGGTTCGGAAGCCTTCAGAGCAAGAGGACGGCTGGCCAAAAAACCCGGGAAAACGGCGTGGAACCAGATTCCGAACCCTTCAATAAACGGAAAGACATCCCCATTCTTGGACGCAACAATCCTGAGGGTCCCTTCCCGAACAGCCCGGGTCAAGACCGCTAGGTTGAAGGAGTCCTGCAGAAAACCCTGAGGGGGCCGCGTGGTCCGCGTAGGGGTCACGGCGGTGTCGATTGGGCGCAGAGACCATCGAATCGTGAGGGAAGGGAAAGGCGCAGTGGGAATCATCTCGTGGAGAACCAATGGGAATTCCCTTAACGACCGACCGGGCGAAAGGGCCAAGGGGACCTCAGAAAAAGGATTCCAGAAAATCGTCGACATTCAAAAATCTTTAAAATTTCACTAAACGATATCCCGCTCCCAATGTTCTGTCAAGGAAGGTCATGAGGAAAACCTTGACGGATGGGAATGAAAGTGTAAGCTGAATTATCCCCGGAACCTTCTTGGAGGCCTTTGTGAACCTTCTCCTGATTTCTGCGAACCGCGAACATTTTCCGGACCCTGTTTTTCCCTTGGGGCCGGCCTACGCAGCGGGTGCCGCCCTCAAGGCGGGCCATTCGGTGGAGGTTCTGGACCTTGCCTTCGTCTCCGACTCCGAGCAGGCCCTCACGGAAAAGGTGCGGCGAAGTGCGCCTTCGGTGATCGCCTTTTCCTTCCGCAATCTTGATAACGCCGCCTATCCGCTGACCCGCTGGTATCTTCCGGACTACCGGTCGTTGGTCCGGAGGGCCCGGGCGGCCTCGGAGGGCAAAGTTCCGATCGTGGTAGGGGGCTCGGCCTTCAGCCTGATGCCCGGAGAAATGTTGGAGGACCTGGAGGCCGATTACGGGGTCTCGGGCGAGTCGGAGGAGGCCTTTCCCGCCCTCCTTGACTGTCTGGAGGGAGGAGAATCCCCCCACGCCATCCCGGGGGTGGTGGGGCGATGCCTGGGTCCTGTTCCCCGGCTCTTTCCCATCCAGGGGGAGCCGGGGGTCCCGACAGCTTCTTTCAGGCCATTCAAACCCGGGGGGAGCTGGACATCGGTGCGTCCGGCCCGCGATCTCTTCGAGCCAAGACGCTATGCGCGGTGGGGCGGAATGCTGAACCTTCAGACCAAGAGGGGATGCGCGTTCCGGTGCCGATATTGTACCTATCCCGTTCTCGAAGGATCGGACCATCGGCTCAGGGATCCCGCATCCGTGGCGGACGAGGTGGAGGAAATCGTCGAACGGTACGGGATCCGGTCATTTTTTTTCGTGGACAGCGTCTTCAACCTCCCGGCCTCCCATGCGGAAGGCGTGGCCGACGCCTTGATCCGAAGGAATGTTCGCATCCGGTGGTCGGCCTACGCGTCGCCCGCCGGCCTCACCCGGAGCCTGCTTGAGAAAATGGCGGCCGCCGGATGCGACGGTCTTGAAGTCGGAACGGATTCGGCGGATGGAGCTACCCTTTTGGCGCTGGGGAAGGGGTTTTCCCGGGACCGGATCCTTGAGGCCGCGGAGGATTGCCATTCGGTCGGGATTCCGCTATGCCACAGCCTCGTCTTCGGAGGGCCGGGGGAGACCCCCGACACGGTGGAAAATACCTGCCGGACCATCGATCAAACCCGTCCGATGGCCGTGGTGGCGATGGCCGGGGTCCGCCTCTATCCCGGCACCCCCTTGGGGGACTGGGCCATGGAAAATGGGCTTGTGAAGGAGGCGAAGGATTTTTTGAGGCCTCAGTTTTATCTTGATCCCGCCGTCCGGTCCTTTCTGCTATCCTACCTTGAGCGGTATGCCTCTTCCCGCGGAAACTGGATTCTCCCGGGGGTTGTTCCTCCCCTTCGCCCTGTCACACAGAAGATCATCCGCTTTCTGGGATACAAAAGGCCTCTGTGGCATCTCCTCCGCTACGGAGTCTTGAAAGACCGGGTTTATCGCGACCGGTAACCGTCCGCCGGATCCTTTGGGTCGCCGTTCATCAGACTGAACCATTCGATCGTATTCGGACATTCAACCCCATGTGAAAGGAGCCCTTTCATGGAAGATAGGATCAGAATCGCGGCTGGAACGCTTCTGCAGGTATATGCCGATATCGACCTTCTGGCGCTCGAGCTTTGCAGCGACCGGCTTCCCTTCGCACCCTCCGCCGAAGCGCGCCGCGCACTCATGACGCAGATCGAAGAGGAGGTTGTCCATTTCTCCATCCAGGAACGGACGCTCGAAACCATCGGGATGCCTTTTACGCCGACCCTGGCTCTGGACAAACGAAACGTGATCAAGATGTGGTTCTCCCACCTCGACTGGTATGAATTTCTTGGGGGGCTCCAACTCGGGATCGAAGGAATCGGGATTTCTGTGGTGGAGAAAGTGGCCACCGCCGCCGGACCGATTTTTCAGGAGTCCCTCAGAATCCCGATCTCAGATGAACGGCGCCAGGCCTCTTTCGGAGTTCTCGAATGGAGGGGGCTGCTCTCCCGTTTAAATACTCAGGAAAAGGCCAAGCAGAGAGAAGGGCTCCTCAATATATTCGAGCGAATTTATCTTATGACCGAGGAGGCCCTTCCGGTCCCGTTCGAGCAGTACTGGAATGACCTTGGACTTGAAAAGGACGATCTATGGGAAACGGTCCGAGATCGTACCCGGAAGATCCTCCATCAAATCGGCCTTGAGCCGGATCTCCCTGCCTCTTTCGTCGCCTGATGCCCCGGGGGGCCGGACGTCTTCGGGGCCGACCCCCCTTCCTCTTCGAAAGTCAGACGCTCATTTCCTGTTGTTTTCCTTCCCGGACCCTGGAGTCCCTCTTCGGTGTGAATCGCCTTGAAATTTTGGCCCCCGTGGTCTAACGAATGAGCAAAGCGTAGACCAGTGAGAAAAGAAAGGCGGTGGAGAGCCAGAGAAGGGCGGGAAGGACCGTTCGCTCTCGGGTAATGATCAAGGCGTACAATCCATTGACGAAGTTGTTGGAGCCGGTGGCCAGGATGATCGCCCCTTCGAGGGCGCTTTTGGAAATCGAAAAGTTACCGGCAAGAAGGGACAGGATGTACGGCGTGATATCGGTGAATCCGGCGGCGAAAGAGAGGGCATGAAGACCGCCGGCCCCGAATTCACCGAAGATCATATGGGTGAGCGCGGCGAAGAGGAGAAAGGCGGCGGCGAAGATCACCGCCGTGCGGACTTCGAGGGGATGGGGAGGATGGGTCTCGTGGGAGGACTCCCCTGGGGGTTTTTTTTCGACCCGGATGAAGTGGTGGAATCCCCAGGCGGCTCCAAGGGACAGGACCAGGAAGGCGGAAAACGGGAGAAGCAGCGGAAGAGAAATGGACTTCGGGCCAAGGACGAGAATGAGGACCATCATGCGCAGGTACAACATGGTCGAGGCCAAGATGATGGCCGTGGAGGTGAGCGGATCGTGCTGGGCCCGCTCCTTCCGGGCCAGAACGATCGTGGCCACCGTGCTTGAATACAGTCCTCCCAGGGTGCCCGTCAGGAGCGTCCCGCTTTGGGGAAAGAAATAGGTCCTGGCGAGGTAGGACACATAGGAGAAGCCCGAAACCATGACGACGGCGAGCCAGACTTGGGTATAGGTGACCGGAATGACCGGGGCGATCGGGCGTTCCGGAAGAAATGGCAGAATGACCCCGACCATGATGAGAAATTTCGCCAGGGTGACGACTTCGGTGGCGGTGATGGCGTCGGAAAATTTTCTGATCCCATGACTTTCCCCCAGAATCAGGAGGATGACCACCACATACACCATGATGAACCAGAGCGGTTCCCTGATGGCAATCGGACCCATGGCGTACGTGAGGGTCGTCATGATCGGGGGAATCAGGGAAGGATTTTTTTCCTGCCGCTGCCAGTAGTTGATCAGGAGAAACGCGGAAAGGGCGAGAAACCCCGCCACAAAAAGAGTGTTCGAGGGATCGAGGACCGAGAAGATGAACCCGGCAATTCCCGACAGAGTGAGCGTCCGGGTGGTCCCGAATCCCAGATCCTCCTCGTTGCTTCGACGATAGCTGTGAAGCTCCAGACCGATCACGAAGCTGAAAAGGACCGTCAGGATAAAGGTCAGGAAGAGAGGAGGGAGCAGGTCAGTGATCTTCATACAAGATTCGCCCATTCCCCCTGGAAGACGTCCGTCCGGGTGATGCCCCCGACCAGACGGTGATGAAGCTCGTCGTCGATGACCGGCAGGAACTCAAGGTCACTCTCGTTCATCTTGGCAATGGCGCCGAATATGGGATCATCGGCCCTGACCGTGACCACGTGATTGATCATCGCCTCCCCGACGGTGGTCTTCTCCCACGTCTCGGGGGGATAGCGGTCCAGGTCGTACAAAGAAAAAATGCCGACCAGCCGGGGTCCGGAGCCGTTTTCCGAAACAACGGGATAGATCCTGTGAAGATGGCGAAAGATGAAATGTTCTCGAAACTCGGAGAGAGACATGTCGGGTGGGACGCTGACCACGTTCCGGATCATCGCGGCTCGGACAGGGAGATGAAAACGATTTGAAAGATGGATATCCTCCCGGTCCCGCTGGTGCGTCGAGATGGAGGTATTGCCGCTGACGACATAGCTGACCACCGTTCCGATCAGGCCCGGAATGAGATATCCCGAACTGTGCGTGGCTTCGGCGATAAAGACCACCGCCGCCAGAGGCGTTTTGTATCCTGCGGAGAGAAAGGCGGACATTCCCATCACCACACCGAAGTCGTAGGGCTCGAGACCCGCCACTTGGGCCACGACACTTCCCGTTGCCGCTCCGAGGCAGAGGAGGGGGAAAAAGGAGCCCCCGATCCCCCCGGACGAAAAGGTGAAGATGACGGCGAGGGCTTTGAGGAAGAAGAGAATGATGGCCATGTCGATCGGAATGTTTCCCGTCAGAAGGTGCTGGATAAAGATGTATCCTGGTCCCAGCGGAAGAGCTTCGCCATAGGCCAATGTGGCGATGTATCCCGTCAACCCGAGCATCAGGGCGCCGATCACCGGTCGGGGGCCCAGGCGGCCCGATCCTTGGGAAAACCATTTCTTGGTCATCCGGTAGATCCGGATGAACAGAGTGGTCAGGACGCCGCACACCAGTCCGATGACAAGGACGGAGAGAAAGTCCTTGAAATGGAACTGGGCCTTGGCGGGCAGCGTGAAAAGCGGCGCCGTTCCCGCAAGGCTCACCATGACGATGTAGGAACTGACACTGGAGATCAGGGTAGGGACGAGCGCGTTCGGGGCGATGTCGGAGCGGTAGGGGACCTGCAGAACGAATATGGCCCCTGTAAAGGGCGCTTTGAACATGGCCGACAACCCCGCCGCAGCGCCGGCCAAAAGCATGACCCGTTGTTCTTCGTAAGGCATCCTGAGCCAGCCGAACGTCTTGTCGACGAGAGAACTCACGACTCCGCCCATATAGGTCGAGGCGCCTTCGAGCCCGGCCGAGCCTCCGAGCCCTAATGTGGCGATATACGCGGGGATTTTGTAGAGGGCGTTCCGGAGGGGGAGCTTTCCCCGGAACTCATGGTAGCTTTTGATGATTTCCTCTGTGCCGCCCGCATTGTCCACCCGTCCGGAGACAAGAATGAAACGCGCGACAAGCACGCCCACCATCGGGATCAGGATGACGATGAGGTGATTTTTGAAGGCGGTATTGTAGAGAGTCAGAAAAAGAAGGCGGTAAACGACCCGTTCGATCAGGTACACCAAAAGCCCGGTGACCGATCCGATCAGAATGGAAAAGAAAATTGTGCGCCAAAAAATGTTGAGACGCCCGATGGTCCCGAGAATTAATCGGGTTTGGAGCTTGATTCGGCGTCTAATCTGAACGGGAGTCGTCCGTCCGATGGGAGGGCGATCGGGGCCGGGGGAGTCCGGCGGGTCGGCACTGGCATCCATATGACAAGAATACCGTCAAATGAAAAAAAATTGCAAAAAAAATAGTGATTAAGAGAGATTCTCGGAATGAGACACGATCGCGGAACAACGGTCCCCCAGCCCACCGGAGCGTTATTATGTGTGCCCGAGGCCGATGGGGACCCTTCCGCGGCCTTCCGGGTTGATGCGGGGAGGAGCTCAAACACTCACACGCCGGGATTATCAGAAATTTCTGCCGCCCAGGAATCGCCAAAAGACTCGACGGAACAAAATGAGGCCCATTCTCCCTGGATCCGGGCCGCGGATCGCGTGCAAGATTTACGACCTGGAGATGAGTCCGGTTCCAAGTGCGCGCAGTTTGTCGAGGGATGTGAGGGGCGTGACCTTCATTCCGCTGATCGTCGTCACGATCTTTCGTTCGAGGGCGGGGATGCGTCCGATGCCCCGGAAGGTCGCTTCCCTGACCTTGACGATGAAAGGATTTCCCGTATTCCAGACCAGGGTCATTTCGTCGGCAAGCCGATGAAGAGCGCGGGTGACTGGGAGGCGTTTTTTTTCATATTCGACCATGGAGTCCCGGAGGACAAGGGATCCGGAGAGAAGCGCTTTCGAAAGAATCGGGGCCAGGACTCTGGCATCCTCCATGGCCTGGTTTCTGCCCTGGGCCACATGGGGGTTCATGGCATGGGCCGCATCGCCGATGAGGATGACTCCATCCGTGCACCATTGGTCCAAATCGACCTTCCAAACGGGAAGCTCCACAAGAGTCTCCGGAGAATCGACTCCGTTCAGGCGGGCCAGGTCGGCAAAACCCGGCACCTGCCTATCGAGCATGGCCAAGACTTTGTCTATTCCGCCCGCGAAGAATGTCTCCTGGTTCCTGTCGGGAAGAAGGAGCAAAAAGAATCGCCGCCTCTCCGACACGGAGAAAAAGAAGAATATCGAACGCGGTCCGATAAAGTATCGGCCTGCAGTGTCCCTGACCGGTTCGGGAAGGCGTGACGCGTCTTCCGGGAGAAGGAGGGAAGCGCCTAAATACGAGTCCTGGTAGGGGGCGACGGTTCCCGTCAATTTTGAGAGTTCGCGAATCCGGGAATGCCGGCCGTCGTCTCCAATGATGACCCTGGCCAGCACTTGGCGGGTTTCTCCCCCCCGCTCGTAGGTCGCAATGGCCCCCCCTCTATCGACCGTGTACCCCGTGAAGTCCGACTCGTGCCGAAGAACGACATGGGGAAAGGAAGAAAGATTTTTGGCAAGGATCTGGTCCATCTGATGGGGCTCAATGGCGAGGGCATAAGGAAACGGAGCCTCTCCCCGCTCATACGAGGACCGCATGAGTAGGCGCCCGCGTTCGTCGAGAAAATCAAAGCTTCGATAGAGAGTATGGGGGCAGGCCAGCAATTCATCGAGAAGGGAGAGCTCTTCGAGGATCGAGAGTCCAAGCGGTTGAACCAGTTCCCCTCTGTACACGGGATCAAACCCCGGCCTCCGGTCGAGAATCAAAATGCGAAAACCCAAGGGAGCCAAATAGTTGGCTAAGGTCAAGGCCCCGATGCCGGCCCCTGAAATGACGATGTCGAAGGCTTCGATCCGTGTCTCAGCGGTCATAGAATTCCTCGCCAGGATGGGGGTGGGAAGGAGGATGGTAGACCAGGGAGAGATCTTTCGCAAGAATCCGGGCACATTCCTTCCACGCCGCCTGGGTGGATTCATCCGGGGAGAATCCCCGGCCTGTGACGGTGACCTCTTTTTTCCAGAATATTCCCCCGGTGTCGGAGAGGACCTCGTCGATACGGAGACGGTCCGAGGAGATCGAGAAGTCGGCGCGGGCCTGGGTGTCCTTCTTTTCCGAAAGAAGGGTCACCCGGACCACGGTGTGATCCCGAAGATCCAGCAAGGACTCGGGAGGTCCGCCGGGACAATGGAATGTGCCTTTTTCACGAAGGCAGAAGGTCAGATCTTCTTTGTGCGCGTGGGCGATGAAGGCCGTTGACACAATCGGTTGCCAGGTGGGAGGCAATCCGCCCAGAGAAAGGATGATCGGCTTGAGGGTGCGCCGGTGATAGAAGCGAACATGGAAATCGAGAATGGTTTCCTGCAGAAACTTTCGAAAAAACGGCCGGTCGAGCGGGGAGGATGGGACGGGTTCGTAATGCCCATCAATGGTTCCGTGGTGATGCGGGACATGGATCCGGGACAGAAGACATTGGCCGGATCCCTCTTCTCCGGTAGGAGAACAGGACATGGTCAGAGGGTGAGGAACATGATACGGGGGCTGCCTCAAGAGGTGGGTTTCCCATTTGATCGTGTCCGGGGAGAGAATGGGACGGGAGGTCAGGGCGGCCCAAATCATTCCATGAAAGACAAGATGTTCCGGGGCTTCAAAGGGATGGAGCGTGGGCCGGAAAAGAAGGCCTGAAAGACCCACGGAATGTGAGGAGATCCGGATATGGGCGCCTTCCTTGATGACGATCGGGGGATTCGGGGACTCTCCGAGTGCAAGCGGGTTGCTGGGCGGTATCAACGAAAGGGTGAGAGCCCGGAGGGCTTGGCGCCAGGACGATTCCAGAAGGGTCTTGTCCCGGTCCAGGATTTCCCGATCTCCTTTGGGGAAGGAAGCTTCGGAATGGATCTTCCGGTCCTCCAAAAGCGCCCCTCTGAGATCGGCGAGATAGGAAGATCCTTGATTCGCCTTCAACGCGCTTTCGGCCGCGTGATATTTTTCCCTCATCATGTGTGCGGTGTGAACATCCTGGTGCGCGAGGGTTCCGAGAAGATTCTGGACATAGGCTCGGGGGACGCGGAGGAGAAGGTAGATCGACGTCAGGTGAAGGAAGGGTTTATCCGAACTCTCTTTGTACACGCGAGTCCATCGGTCCTCCACGTGGGGGTCGGAGTCCTTCGGGCCAACCTTAAGCCACTGGGAGCGCTCTTTTTCCGAAAGCGTGTATCCCTTGGAGGACAAATACGCCGAAAGTTTTTTGAAGGCATCGTCCAAGGCCGCTTTTTTGGCGGTCCTTTCCGAGCCTTTTTTGCTGGCATGCCCCACAAACCATAGTCTGGAACCCGTGTGATGGGGAGGATGCTCCACGAACAGAGGCTTGGAGACGGGATCCTGGGAGATGAGAAGGTCCGGCAAGGGCGAGGTGAAGCGGGGGAAAAAAATGCAGGAAGAGAGCATTGGGAGGAGGATCGCAAGGAGCATTCTCCTCGCCAGAAGACCGAATAAGGGACATTTGTCCAATGGGAGGCGGTCTCAGTGGGAGATGGAATTGGAGAGCCGGTCCTGCTCTTCTGGACCGTCCGTTCCGGCTGTATAGAACCGCAGAGGGGAGAGCTTCGTGAGGTCTCCGAGAAAGGGGGCCATGAAGCTCCAGGAATTTTCGACCTCATCGTTTCGCGCAAAGAGGGTCGAGTCTCCGACAATAGCGTCGTGGAGCAGACGCTCGTAGGCTTCCGGAGATTGTGTGCGGTAGGCCTGCTGATAGGAAAAGTCCATATCGACAGGATCGATCACGAAGGTTCCCCCCGGGTGTTTGAGTCCGAAGCGGAGGGAGATTCCTTCGTTGGGCTGGATGCGTATGGTCAGCTCGTTTGGAATGGTGTCCGGTGAACCCGCCAGACGGAAGAGCGCAAAGGGAAACTCTTTGAAGATGAGATGCACGAGGGTTTCCCGTCGGGACATGCGTTTCCCGGCCGTCAGAAAGAAGGGGACTCCCGCCCATCGCCAATTCTGGATTTCAACCCGCAACTTGGCGAAGGTGGGCGTGTCGGAAACCGGAGGAATCTTCGGTTCGTTCCGATAGCCTGCCACGGGAACCCCATCAACCTCTCCCACGGTATATTGGCCGCGCACGATGGATCGTGGAATGTCTTCGGTCCGAACGGGTTTGAGCGAGCGGATGACCTTCACCTTCTCGTCCCGGATCGATCCGGCTTCAAAGGCGACGGGAGGCTCCATGGCCGTGAGGGTCAGGAGCTGGAAGAGGTGGCTCTGAACCATGTCCCGGAGGATTCCCGCCTCCTCGAAGTACCCGCCTCTCCCTTCGACACCCACCGTTTCAAAGACCGAGATATGGACGCTCTTAACGAAGGTGTTGGTCCAAAGGGAGCTGAACACCGGATTTGAGAGACGGAAGACCAAGATATTCTGAACGGTTTCCTTCCCGAGATAATGGTCGATCCGATAGACCTGATTTTCGGAAAAGACCTGAAGAACCTCCCGGTTCAAGTCGCGGGCTGTCGCGAGATCCCTTCCGAAGGGCTTTTCGATGATGATCCGGGTGAAGGGATGCGGGGTCTCTTCGGGTTCCTCGTTGATGTTTGAAAGGCTAAAGTTCTTCAGGTTCCGGATGATGGGGACGAAAAAACTGGGCTGGGTGGCGAGGTAGAACAGGACATTCCCTTCGGTCGGCTTGCGGAATTCATCCGACAGAAGGGTGGTGCGGATGGCGGTATACCCGTTCGGGTCGTCGAAGGTCATGGAATGATAGAAAATCCCCTTTTCGAACTCCGCAAAAAGGTCTATATGGTCAGGGCTTCTGGAAAAGGTTTGGACGGCCGAACGGAGTTCCCCCCGAAACTCCTCGTGGGTCTTTGGGCTCCGCGCCACCCCGAGAATCCTTGTTTCCGGATGGAGCAGTCCGTCCACCTTCAGGTCGTAAAGGGCAGGAATGAGCTTTCTTCTGGTCAAGTCCCCGGAAGCGCCGAAAATGATAATCGTCAAAGGCGGGGTCGGCTGGGGATAGTCGGAGTTTGCCAAATCGCCCGGTCCGGGGGTTTGGAACATTGACGGGATGCTGCTGCTCAAGGGGCATCCTTTCGTTATTGAAGGTCGGTCGTGGTCGTGGATGCACTGCTATTGTGTCTCAATGGCCTGAAAATGGGATTTTCAGGCCTTCTTCACGGCGGCGATCTTCTTTTCCGTACTCTCCCGAAGGGTTTCGAAGGACTTGTTGAACGCTCCCACCCCCTCCCTGATCAACTGTGCGTAGGCGGCTTCCAGGGAAAGGCCGATATTTTGCAAGCTTTCGAGGACGTCGTGCGGATTGGAAAATGATTTGTCGGATTTGTACCGATCAATCGTTCGCGTCGCCTTCCCATGATCGGCAAAAGCTCGGAGGGTCTCTGACGGAACAGTATTGACGGTATTCGGTCCGATCAGTTCCTGAACATACAGAATGTCCGAGTACTTGGGATTTTTTGTTCCCGTCGAGGCCCAGAGTGGCCGCTGGACGCGCGCCCCTTTGCGGGTAAGCTCCCTGAACGGCCCTTTTTCGAATAGATCGCCGAAGTGTTCGTAAACGATCTGGGTATTGGCGATCCCGGCCTTTCCGAGCAAGGCCGTCGCGTGATTGATGACCGCCTTATCGGTCGATTGAGCCGCGATTTCTCCCAGTTGCCGATCGATCAGGGTATCCAACCGGCTGATGAATAGGCTGGCCACGCTATGGAGCCGGGCCGGATTGTGGCCGCGGGAGAGCGCCTCCCTGAGTCCGTCGATGTACGCCATTGCCGCGTCGCGGTAGGCATCGGGGGAGAAGAGGAGAGTGACATTGATGGAGATGCCTTCCGAAATCAGGGTCCGGATGGCGGGGATTCCCTCGGGGGTCCCGGGGATCTTGACGAGCAGATTGGGGCGATCCACCATCCTGTGAAGGCGCCGGGCCTCTTCGACGGACTCGTCCGTATTGTGCGCCAGCAAGGGATTGACCTCGATCGAGACAAATCCGTCTCCGAAGTCCGAGCTGTCATAGACCGGGCGGAAAAAATCGCATGCCTTCTTGACGTCTTCGACCATCAGCCTGCGGATAATATCCGTGGGAGACTGATCTTCCTTGGCGAGTTGAAGGATTTCCCCATCATAATCCGAGGAGCCATTGATGGCTTTTTCGAAGATGGTGGGATTGGAGGTGATTCCCCGGACGCCGACCGCGGTGATCAATTCGGTCAGCTCTCCCGAATTCATGAGGTGCCGGCTGATGGTATCGAGCCAAATGCTCTGGCCTTCTTTCAGAAGATCGGCCACAGGGCCTTTGGGGGCGATGGGGGGAAGGTGTCCTGCATTCATCTTAGACTCCTTGTTCAAGACGAAGATTATTGGGAGATCACGCGATTCCTAGCTGAGGCCATTCTTTCCGGATTCGGTCCAGGATCTTTTCGACGGAGAACCCGAATTCCTCCATCACCCGGGTGTAAGGGGCCGAGGCCCCGAAATGATCCAAGCCGACGGCGATTCCTTGTTCTCCAATGTATTTCCAGGATCCGAGGGTGCTTCCGGCTTCGGCCATCAGCCGCAGGGGACTCGTCCCCAGAACGGTTTTCCGATAGTCTTCGGGCTGACGGTCGAACAAGGTAGTGGAGGGCATGCTGACGAGACGGGCAGCAATCCCCTTTTTCTCAAGCTCGTCCTGAACCTTCCAAAGGAGCGAGACTTCGGATCCGGTTCCGATCAGGGTGACCCGTAAAGGTCCGGAGGATTCCCGAAGAATATATCCTCCCCTCGGAAATCCCGCCCGGATCGTTTCAAACCGGACGTCGAGGATGGGAAGAGCCTGGCGCGACAGGACGAAGGAGACCGGCATGTCGTTTTGTGCGGTGATCCAGTCCATGGCCGCGAAGGTCTCATTCGCATCGCAGGGACGAATGACGGCCATTCCTGGAAGGGCCCTGAGGGCGTTCAGATGTTCGACAGGCTGGTGGGTCGGACCGTCCTCCCCCAGGCCGATGCTGTCATGGGTCAAGATGTATGTGACCGGTAGCCCCATCAAGGCGGACAGACGCATGGAGCCTTTCATGTAATCCGAAAAGACAAGGAATGTGCCACCATAGGGACGGATGGCCCTGGTAAGGGCCATCCCGTTCATAATGGCACCCATGGCATGCTCTCGCACCCCGAAATGCAGATTCTTGCCTCCAGGATTTCTGAGCTGGCAATCCTGTTCGCCTTTTATGAGGGTGTTGTTCGATGGGGCAAGGTCGGCCGAGCCTCCCCAAAGGAGGGGTTGCATTTTGACGGCTTCCTGAAGGAGCGTTCCGAAGGCCTGACGGGTGGCCATGGGCTTTTCCGTCGGCGGAAATGGAGAGAGGCGCTTGATCAGGCCGGAAGCGTGGTCTCCCTTCATGGAGGATGCAAAAAGGGCCGCGTCCTCGGGATGAGAGGATTGATAGCGGGTGAAAATCTCTTGCCACTCCTTCTCAAGCGCATTCCCGCGCTCCGTGAGTTCCGAAAAGAGGGACTGGACATCCTCCGGGACGAAAAAGTCGGGGGAGAGAGGCCAGCCCAGGTGTTCCTTCGTCTTCTTGACCTCATCCGCCCCGAGGGCGGTTCCATGCACATGGGCCGTATCCTGATAGGTCGGGCTCCCGAATCCGATATGCGTTCGAATCGCGATCATCTTCGGCGTATCTTTTTCCGTAGTGAGCTGGAGCGACGGATCGGTGGCCCAATCGAGTGCCTGGCGGATGGCCTGGGTATCGTTGCCGTCCGGCACTTCCCGAACCGACCAACCCAAGGCCCTGAAGCGGGCGGGCGTGTCTTCGGTAAAGGCGAGATCGGTGGATCCATCGATGGAGATGTGGTTCTGGTCGTAAAGGCAGATCAGGTTTGAAAGGCCCTGATGTCCGGCGAAGGAGGCCGATTCGTTCGAGACGCCTTCCATCATGTCGCCGTCCCCTGCCGTCACAAAGACCCGGGGGGAAAGTACGGTCATTCCAGGCCGGTTGAATCGTTGTCCCAGATACCGAAGCGCAAGGGCCAGCCCGACCGCGTTCCCGAACCCCTGACCGAGTGGACCGGTCGTGGTTTCGACTCCGGGGGTATGGTGGTATTCCGGATGCCCGGGAGTGCGGCTCCCCCATTGCCGGAACGACTTCAGGTCGTCCAGGGTGAGGCCATAGCCCGACAGATAAAGAAGGGAGTAGAGGAGGGCTGACGCATGGCCGCCTGAAAGAACAAACCGGTCGCGCCCTGGCCAGTTCGGATTTCGGGGGTTCGCCCGCAGATAGTCCCTCCAGAGAACAAACGCGGGGGGAGCGAATCCCATCGGAGTTCCCGGATGACCCGAATTGGCTTTCTGGACCATATCGACGGCAAGCATCCGGATGGTATTGATGGCCTTTGTTTCCAACTCCTTGGAAAGAGCCTGGGAGCGCTTCACCATTGAAAATCTCCTTAGGATCCATAAAGGTGTTATGTCGGAGCCGACAAGTCGGAGCAGGACCGATTGAAGCGGCTATTGGTTGCAAGTATCCTGGGATGTTCTCTGAGGGTACTATTGCTGATTTTCCCACGAAAATCAAGGGAAAATTCTGTCAGCCTTTTGTAAAATCACATATATGAAGATAATTTGTGCTTGTATCGCTTGACCTTTTGGGAGGTATTTGTTAAGAGAAGAAGATTGTGATCAGGACCAAAATTATAAGGAAGACGGGCTTTCTTATGGATATGAGGGAAAACGGACAGGCGGGACCGGACACGGTGGGACGGGGGGAGGCGCGCCTAAAGGAACGGGACGCTCTCCTGACCGTGGCGGATCTCATGGCCAGCTCCGACCAGCAAACGGCCCTATTGGACAAAACAATTTCCCGCGCCATTTCATGGCTGGTGGCGGCCCAGAACGAGAACGGATACTGGGTGGCCCCCCTCGAAGCCGATGCCACAATCCCTTCCGAATATCTTTTTCTGCAGGAAATCCTAGACCGTCCGGTTTCTCCGGAACTCCGGAAAAAAATCGTGGACTCGATCCTGTCCGTCCAAGGAAAAGACGGGGCGTGGCCCCTGTTCAAGGACGGAGATCCGGACATCAGCGCGACAGTCAAGGCTTATTTTGCCCTCAAGCTCTCGGGGTTTTCCGCCGACGATCCTTCCCTGGTACGGGCCAGGCAATGGATCCGTTCGCATGGAGGAGCCGGCCGGGTCAATGTGTTCACCCGGATCGCCCTTGCGGTTTTCGGCCAGTACGACTGGGAAAAAATCCCGGCTCTGCCTCCTGAAATCATTTTGCTCCCTTCATGGTTTCCATTTTCGATCTACTCCGTGTCCTATTGGTCGCGAACGGTGATCGTTCCCCTCCTTTTTATTTTTCATCACCGCCCCTTGGTGAGCGTGTCCCCCGACCGCGGGATTTCGGAACTCTTTGATCCTGCCCATCCGGATGGGGAACGATTCTCGCCTTCAAGGAATTTCTTTTCCTACAGAACCTTGTTTTTGCGTCTCGATACCATGCTGAGGTTCTGGAATCGGAACCCCCTCAAACCATTGAGAAAGCTGGCTCTTTCAAAGGCCATGGAGTGGATGATGCCCCGCCTGGCTGGAGAAGGGGGGCTCGGGGCCATTTATCCGGCTATGGCCAATAGCGCGGTGGCCCTCCACCTGTCGGGATACACGCTCTCCCATCCCCTGATGGAGCGCGTGTTGGAGTCCATCGACGACCTCATTCTTGTCCAGGGTGAAAAAGTCCTTGTCCAGCCGTGTGTTTCTCCGATCTGGGATACCGCCCTGGCTCTGGGTGCCTTGATCGAAGCCGGTCTTGCATTGGATTCCCCCTCCATCGATAAGGCCATGGAATGGTTTCGCTCGCGCGAGGTCCGCGTGAAGGGGGATTGGGCCGTCCGCGCTCCAAACTGTGAACCGGGGGGGTGGGCGTTCCAGTTCGAGAATGAGTATTATCCGGATGTAGACGATACGGCGATGGTCCTGATGGGAATGGCAAAGATCTTCCCCTGGCGGCCTGATCTGGAAAAAAAAATGGAGTCCGTCTTCCGGCGCGCGTGCCGATGGGTGATGGCCATGCAGGGAACCGATGGCGGATGGGGGGCGTTCGATAAGGACAATGACACGCTCATATTGAACCAGATTCCCTTTGCGGATCACGGAGCTCTCCTCGATCCGAGTACGGCGGATCTCACCGGCAGAGTCCTGGAGCTTTTGGGCGCGCTCGGGTACGGCCCAGACTTTCCGCCAGCCGCCAGGGGAATCAGGTTTCTTAAGCGTGAACAGGAAAAGGACGGATCATGGTTTGGACGGTGGGGTGTTAACTATATCTACGGGACCTGGTCTGCGATCGCCGGGCTCAAGAGTATGGGCGTCGATATGAACGCTCCATGGATCGTGCGTGCCATGACCTACCTTCTCGAACGCCAGAATCAGGACGGAGGCTGGGGAGAAGATTGCCTCTCTTACGCGCGCTCGGATTATTCAGGGACGGGGGAGTCGACCCCCTCTCAGACGGCATGGGCACTGATCGCTCTTCTCCACGGCGGATATCGTGACCATCCATCCGTTGAAAAAGGAATCGGATATCTGGTCTCTCGCATGGGAAGCGACGGAACGTGGGAGGAAGCGCTCTTTACTGGTACAGGGTTCCCGAGAGTGTTCTATCTTCGTTATCATATGTATCGGCATTACTTTCCTCTTTGGGCGTTGGCGCTCTACCGAAATTTGAAGATGCGCGGGAGGGCTTTGGGCCATGAGCGCGTGGCCCCCTGGAAAAACTCCCCCTTCGACCCAATCCGTAAAAGTGCCTGAGAAGAGGCCTGGCCCCCCCCTTTCTTTGCTTGTCGTGACGGCCCTCAAGGACGAAGCGGTGACCTTCTGCCGTGGGGCTGGCAAGGCTTTTTTCCCGGTAGGGCTCTCTCAGGCCTGCATCGCATTCTCCAAGAATTTTCCGGAACAAGAAAAAAAAGTTCCGGTCGTCTACACCGGTCCAGGCCACGCAGGTATTTCCGCGCTCGACAGGTTCCTCTCTGGGGGAAGATTCCGGACCATCCTGTTTTGCGGGTTCGCAGGGGGGCTCTCTCCCTCCTTGGTGTCCGGAGACATTGTCCTCGGCTCTCGGCTCCTCGTCCCCGGAAGGTCTCCTGAGCCCCTCGGGCTCCCTGAGTTTCTGATCTCCCGGTACAGGACCGGGTCCATCGTCCCGGTGGACCGCATGATCTCTTCTCCAAAAGACAAGGAACTCCTCTATTCAGAGACCGGTGGTGATTTGGTGGATATGGAAAGTGCCGGGTGGTTTGAATCGGCGAAATCTCACGATATGACGGCTTGGTTTGTCCGTATCGTTTCCGACGCGTTCAACGAATCCCTCCCCCCCGCGCTGCTCCAATGCATCGATGAAAAAGGTGAAAATTCAATCCGGGGAATGTTGAGCGCGTTGATGGAAGGACCGTCTTTTTGGGTCCCGCTCCTGTCCTTGCAAAAGGGACTTCGGGCCGCCCATGCCGCGCTCAGAGAATTGGGCCAAACCGTGGCCGTTACCATCGATCGCCCTGGGAGCCTGGAGGAACGATCGTGACGGGGAAGGTCCCTCGGCCGAGACGGTCGATGTCCCTCCCGATCCTTGCCGGGTGGATAATTTTTTTCGTGACTGTGACCCTGGGGTGGGGACCGCGCTCCTGGGCGGAAGGGCCGATGATGCGTCCAGGCCCGCCTCCGGGTCCTGTTCCCACGAGCATGGGACCCCAGGGGTTGACCTTTCCCCAACTTCCGATCGGAAGCCCGCCCCCGTTTACCTACAGCACTCCCTTTGACAATACTATTGTAGTTCCGCTTCCCGCAATCGGGGATGATTACAACTCCGGAGTGACATATGGGACAATCGTTCCGATCCTTTACACAAAACCCTCCGGACGGATCACCTCCATCCTTGCTCCGTCCGTCATGTACAACTCCTATATGGGACTCGAGGCGGGAGTCCGGTATTACCGGTTCTACAAGAACAACCTGAGACGGTGGCATGTGGTCGCCATCCAGTCGAGTTCCATCATGAATTTTTACGAGTTCCATTATCGCGATCTGGCGATGGATCAGGGAAAATACATCATGGATATCCGGGTCAAGGATTTCAAGGACCCGACCTGGCAATTCTTCGGCATCGGACCGAACTCCACCTTTTCCGACCAGTCGAACTTCACGTTGTCCACCACCTCGGTCCATGGCACCTTCGGGGCCAATATGTTCGATAGTAAAGTCCGGGTCTGGTTCATGGAACGGTATCGGTCGTATGGCGCCTCTCCAGGGCAGGTTTCCGCTTTGCCCTATACGGGGACCCTTTTCCCGACCGCCCCGGGATTTTCGACCGGAGCCCAGATCCTGACCTCTCGGGTCAATGCCACCTACGACACGCGGGATAATCATCTGATTCCCAGTTCAGGCACCTATGCGCATATTTTTGGGGAACTCGACAACAACATGAGCCCTGGCCAATCGAGTGTGTTCGACCGGTTCAATGCCGAATACAAATTCTGGCTCGCCCATGGGGACGATGATCAGGACATCTTGGCAATCCGGGCGTTCGTCAATCTGATGAATGGCCCCAACATCCCGTTTTTTGCGATGAGCACCTTGGGAGGGCCCTATACTCTCGAGGGATTCGGCTTTGGCCGATTTTACGATTATGATGCCTCGCTCCTGAATATCGAGGAACGGATCGCGGCGTTTAACCTGACTCTGTTCAATATCGAGTCACAGTGGCAGATCGCCCCGTTCCTGGGCGTGGGAGAAGTCTTCAGGGATGCGTATCAGGTCACGCAATGGGCCGATTATGCCATCAATCCAGGAGTGGGGTTTCGGGTTCAGGTCAAGCCCAATGTTGTGGGACGTTTCGATATCGGGTATTCGACCGAGGCGGGAGCGGTGACCTATGTCGGGATCGGTTTCCCTTTCTGAAGTCGTTCCTTGTACCGCCGCAAGGCGTCTTTGACAGCCCCCTCGTCGGATTCTCCGACGGCGCGAAGGTAGGTGGAGGGCATCCGGTCGGAAAACAGGCAAAGGGGGAAGGAAAAAGGAGTGACGAGGAGGTCGATGGGGGCACCGATCGCCATCTCGGCCAAAAGATCGACCGCGCTTATTTCTTTGTGCCAGTGAATCGCATTGGCCGGCCGGTCGAACATGCAGAGCATTAGGCCGGGGCGGACGTGCTGGCCTCTGTGCTCAAGATCTCCAGAGGGACTGGGAACATACCGGCGGATCTGATAGCCGGTTTCCTTGAAAATGCCGGTGTACCGCGTGACATGAAGGGTGCCTCCGGAATCAAACCAGGCGACTTCGTTTTTCCGCATCAAATGGCGTCCCATTGTAAACCGGGGATCGTTCCACGCGAATCCCATCGACTGGAGAGCCTGAACCATGCGGGGGTGCTCCGGAGATCCTGGGGGGTAGGTGTCCGGCAGGTGAATGTTGGTACGATCGAGCACTTCCTGGTCGGAGAGGGGAACCGGCGCGGTTTCGCAGGAGGCCAGCAGGAAGGCAGCCATGCCGATAAGAAGAAGAGACCCGCTTGCCCGGGAAACTTTTCGAATCCGGGAGGCTGTCATGGAACCGGTCCTGTCCATGGTCTGTGCAATGGTCGGGAGTCCTTGGAAGAGAGGTGAAAGGGTCGGCTCTACAGATTTCGGATCGGTGCTGAGGACATCCTGCCATCGGTA
This sequence comes from Nitrospirota bacterium, assembly GCA_027314645.1. GTDB lineage: Bacteria > Nitrospirota > Leptospirillia > Leptospirillales > Leptospirillaceae > UBA4572. The sequence continues at coordinate 35,835 of DAHVAL010000002.1, read as the reverse complement.
TCGGCTCCTGTCAATCGCCGAACGCGACCCGATGGACAACCCTTTCCGCTTCATGGCATCATGAAGCCATGGAATCTGCCTCTTTGTCCCCCCTTTCCCTCGTGACAGGGGCAACCGGATTTGTCGGCTCTTGGGTGGCCTCTCTTCTCCATGAGCGAGGCGACCGGATACGTTGCCTTCACCGTCCGAGCTCCTCCACAAAAAATCTCCCCCCCCGGGGGGCCTTGGTGGAGTGGACAGAAGGGGACCTTCTGGACGTCTCCTCCCTCGATCGCGCCATGGAAGGAGTCGACACCCTTTATCACGTTGCGGCCGATTATCGTCTTTGGTCTCCCCGAAAGGGGGAGATCCTTCATGCGAATGTTGCAGGAACCCGAAACATCCTTGACGCGGCGCTTCGCGCAGGGGTGAAGAGAGTGGTCTACTGCAGCAGTGTGGCGGCGTTGGGTGCCAGGACGGACGGGGTTCCCATCGACGAATTTATGCCTGTGGATAGACAATCGCTTGTGGGAGAGTATAAACTTTCTAAGTATGAGGCCGAGCAGGTGGCCCTTTCCTATGCCGGCCGCCTGTCGCTTGTGGTCGTGAATCCTTCCGCTCCGATCGGGGGGAGGGACATCAAGCCCACGCCCACAGGGAGGATCGTGCTCGACTTTCTCAAGGGGCGCATGAAGGCCGCGATCCATACGGGCCTGAATGTGGTTCACGTCCGGGATGTGGCCGAGGGCCATCTCCGGGCCGCCCTCCATGGAAAAGTGGGGGAGAAATATATTCTTGCGGGACAGAACATGACGCTATGTGAGGTTTTCCAGACCCTCGAGAAGGTGACGGGGATCCCCGCGCCGACCCTGACCGTTCCCCGCGGGGTCGTGCTTCCTTTGGCCTACGTGTCAGAGGGAATTGCCCGCATCACCGGCCGCGAACCGATGATTCCGCTGGAGGGGGTTCGCATGGCGAAAAAACTCATGTATTATAATGGAACACGGGCTGTTCGGGAATTGGGACTCTCCCTCACTCCGGTGGAGGAGGCGTTCCAGGATGCAGTGCGCTATTTCGCCTCATCCGGGTATCTTGCTCCCGTTCTTTCCGGTCGTCTGCTGGACCGTCTTGCGAGTCATCCATCCTGAAGGCGGGATGCTTCTTTCCGGCATGATGGTAATATTTTCGAATTCTAAGTGCGCTCTTGCAAATAAAAATATGGAGGAGTGAATGGAGATCTTTCTGACAGAATATGCCGGCGTCTGTGTCGGAGTGAAACGCGCCATCAAGATGGCCCATCGTACGACGGAGGACTCAGACGGTCCCATCTTCGTTCTGCACGAAATTGTCCATAATAATCATGTGGTCAATGATCTGGCCAACCGTGGCGTCCAATCGGTCGACGATGTGTCGGAGGTGACGACGGGGACATTGATCATCAGTGCCCATGGCGTCTCCCCCAGTGTCATCTCCGAAGCGAAATCGCGGAATCTCGACGTGGTCGACACCACATGCCCCCTGGTTTCCAAGATTCACCGCATCGTCAAGGCATTGTCCGACAAGAGCTACACGATCCTCCTTCTTGGGGAAAAAAGCCATGACGAGGTGATGGGGGTTCAGGGCCATGCGAAGGACAATATCCATATTTTTCACCGCAAGGAAGAGATCCACGGGCTTCCTTTGACCGACGGTCCTGTGGCCCTCGTGTCCCAGACGACCCAGTCGATCAAATATTTCGACGAAATCCTCACCCTTCTCAAGGAACGCTACCCGCAGCTCGAGGTCCACAATACCATCTGCGACGCGACCGAGAAGCGCCAGACCTCGGCTCTCGAAATTGCCGGGAATATGGATGTGATGATCACCGTCGGGTCGATGAGTTCGGCGAACTCCAGGCGCCTTCAGGAGGTATCGGGAGGTCTTTGCAAGGATTCCTATCTGGTGGACACGGCCGCCGACATCCGGGCCGAATGGTTCACCGGGGGCGAGCGCGTCGGCGTGACGGCGGGGGCATCGACTCCGGATTATCTGATCGAAGGCGTGATCGAAAAGCTGATGGAGATCTCCGTCGAAAAAGGCGTCGCGCCATCGGTGATCCGGAATGAATCCTCCGAAGAGGAGTTTATCGAAGTCCATTGATTCTTATGGCGATGTTGATCCTGATCGAAGCGGATAATGCCGGGCGGACAGTCTGTCGCCGGCCACTTGATTGAAAGGATGTCATGGCGACAATGCGGACGTTATTTCTGAACCCGCCTTCATTCGATGATTTTGACGGAGGCGCGGGGGCGCGCTACCAGGCAACGCGTGAGGTGCGCTCCTTCTGGTATCCCACTTGGCTGACATATCCGGCTGGGATGATCGAAAATTCCCTCGTAGTGGACGCTCCCGCACAGAATTTGGGGCGCGATGAGACTCTCAGACTGGCCTCTTCCTTCGATATGGTGGTCCTTTACACCAGCACTCCGTCCCTCAAGAACGACATCGCAACGGCGCAAGGGCTCAAGGAGCGCAACCCGTCGATGCTCGTCGGATTTGTCGGACCCCACCCGTCCGTTCTTCCTGAACTGACCCTCAAAGCCGATCCTGTCATCGACTTTGTCGTTCGGGAGGAGTTCGATTACGTCATTCCCGAGATCGCCAATGGGGCACGACTGGAAGACGTGGCGGGCATCCACTTTCGCAAGGACGGGGCGATCATCGGAAACCCGGACCGTCCGGTGATCGAGAATCTCGACATTCTTCCCTTTGCATCCAAAGTGTATGCGCGGGATCTCAAGATCAGCGATTATGAAATCCCCTGGATGAAATTCCCCTACATTTCCATCTATACGGGGAGAGGGTGCGGAAGCAAGTGCACCTTCTGCCTGTGGCCGCAAACCTTTTCGGGGAACGTCTATCGTGTCCGCTCGGTCGAGAACGTCCTGGAAGAAGTGGCCTATATCAAGAAGGCCTTTCCCGGGATCAAGGAACTCTTTTTCGACGACGACACCCTCACCGAGTATCGGGACCGGACCAGGGAGCTTGCCCAGGGACTCAAGTCCTTCAACCTTTCCTGGGGCTGCAACTCCAAGGCCAATGTCGATTACGAGACCCTTCGGATCATGCGGGAGTCCGGGTGCCGGGTCATGGTCGTCGGATACGAATCGGGGAACCAGCAGATCCTCAATAACGTCAAGAAGGGGATCCGGGTGGATCAGGCCGAGCAGTTCACGCGAGATTCCCACCAACTGGGAATGACGATCCATGGAACCTTTATCGTCGGGTTGCCCGGCGAGACCTCCCAGACGATCGACGAGACGATTTCCTTTGCCAGCCGCTTGAACATCGAAACCCTTCAGGTGTCGCTCGCCTCTCCCTATCCGGGGACGCACTTCTACAATTATGCGAAGGAAAACGGGTACCTCGTGGATGCGGAAATGGTGTCGGACGATGGATTCCAGGCGGTGAACGTGGCCTATCCGGAGATTTCGTCTCGTGAAATCTTCATGGCCGTTCCGAAGTTTTACCGGGAATACTACTTCCGTCCCCGCTATGTCTTGAAGGTGTTGCGGAGAGCCATGTTCAGTTTCAGCGAATTCAAAAAAATCGTGCGTGAAGCCCGGGAATTCTTCCGCTTTATGGCGAAGAGGCGGGAATCGGAAAAGGTCCATCAGACCACATGAAGTTTGGCACTTTGCAATGACCCTGGCCGATATTCTCACGTTGACCGGTGATTGCTCGATTTCCATCACCGCCCTCGGTGTCACGTTCGACGGACTGGCCCTTTACGGGGCCGACCGGCTGCTCAGAAGCCGCAAGGAAACCTGGATCCCCGACGGCGTTCTTCCGCCAGTCCTGATGATCAAGCCTGTCAGGGGATTGGATCATGGGGCCCGGGAAAATTATCTGTCCTTTATCGAGCAAAATTATCCCCGATTCAGCATCGTCTTTACCGTCGACTCTCCGGATGACGCTTCCATCGGCGTGATCCGCGAGCTTGAAGCCCTCTATCCGGACAAGGTCTCGCTTGCGATCGTCTCCGAACGCTCGGGGGCGAACAAGAAGATGAACAAGGTGGCCTCGGTGGCCAGGGACAGAAACGATCCCTACATTCTTTTAAACGACAGCGACATCAGGGTCGGCCCGAACTACCTTCGGGAAATCGTTGCCCCGATCCTTTCGGACACGACCGTGGGCGCCGTCACCTGCCTCCAGCGCGGAACCCCTGAAGGGGGGTTCTCCTCCCGTCTTTCGGCCATGCTGTTAAACAGCGAAATGATCCCCCAGGCCTTGGTCGCCTACCTCCTGATGCCGCTCACCTATCTCTATGGCCCAACAATGCTCTTTCGTGGGGAAGCGATCCGGGCCATTGGAGGGTTCGACGTCATGAAGGATTATTTGGCCGATGACTACCATCTTGGACGTCTGATTCATGAAAAGGGATTCCGGATCGTCCTGTCGCCGACCTTGATCGACGCCCACATTCGGGACGAACCGCTTTCGTCGATCGTTGCCCACGAAATCCGATGGGCCCGGACCTATTCGAGTCTCCGCCCCTGGGGATACAGCCTGTCCTTTTTTGTCCGTCCGTTTCTCTTTGCCGTTCTTTCCCTGATTTTGGGAGTCGCTTCCGGGAATCCGGCCATTTCCGTGGGGGCGGCTGGCCTCTATGTCCTCCATCTGGCCCTGGTGTCCTACTTGACCGGGCAGTTTCTCGACCGACCGATGACCCACCGGGACGGAGGGGTTTGGTTGATGCGGGAACTGGTCTCGATCATCTCCTATTTCGGGAGCTTTGGACGACGGGTCTTCTGGCGGGGCCATCGATACCGGATTCTTCCGGGAGGGGCACTCATGCCTCTCGATCCCGTCTCTTCGCCAGGAAACACTCTCCCCAAGACCCACCGGACCTGATGTTCTCCTATGCGGGGCTTCTGAGTCTTTTCTTCCTCTCCCTTCTGGTGGAAGATATCGGATTCCTCATCCTCTCCCGGGGAATGAAGGCCACAAGAATGGATGTGGGCGCCGGGCGGATTCGGGCAATCTTGCGCCATCCGGAGGTGCTGCTGGGGGTCTTCCTCCAGGCGCTGTACTACATCCTTCTTCTGGGACTTCTTCGGGAGCTTCCGGTAAGTCTTGTCGTTCCCATGACCGGATTCGGGTATGTGTTGATTGCCCTTCTGGCCCGTTTGTTTCTCCGGGAAACGATTCCCCTCTTGCGGTGGGGGGGGATCTCCCTCATTACAATCGGCGTGGCCCTGATCGCACATTCCGGAGGATGAGGGATGCATTTACTCCTCTCCACGCTCTGGTTCCGATGGTATGTGTTCTTTTTTTGGGGAGTGGGACTCTTCGCCCTGGCAAGGCTTGTCGGCTTTCCCTGGGCCCTGCTTCGATTTCTCCTGGCCTATGGGGTGGCCTACGGGTGTGAATGGTCTTCGGCCCGTCCGGGAGGATGGTTCCCTTTCGGCCACTACCGCTACCTTCCGACCACCACCGCGCGTGAAATCTGGATCGGCATTCTTCCTCTGATGGACTCTCTTTCCTTTGCCTTTCTGGCCGTGGCCTCTCTCGGGGTCGCCGCCCTCTTAGGGGGGAGATCGCTTGCGCAGGCGCTGGTCCTCCCATGGAGAAGCTTTTGGAAGGTGTTGGCGGGAGGGGTCCTTCTTTTCATGCTGATCGACATGGTGATCGACCCGGTGGCGCTCCGTGGAAACCGGTGGTTCCTTGGTCAGATCTACGAATATCCGGGGGGAGGCTCCTATTTTGGGGTCACCATTTCGAATTTTCTTGGATGGGGCGTGACGGGCTTCTTCATCATGACCCTTTGGAAGATCCTTCCGATGAAAGTGTCCGGAGATGGCGCGAACCGCCTTGACCGATTCCTTCCCGCCTTTCTGTACGGGACCGTCTTCCTCTTCAACTTTTTCGTGGCCCTGGCTCTTCAGGAATGGGGGATTGCGGGAGCGGACCTCCTTCTGGGGGCCCTCATCGGTGTCGCGGCGTATGTTCGGCCTCGGGAAACCAAGTCCGCGTGATTCCTTTCAAGGGCGGGTCGGAAAATTCGCGCCCGGGCAGCCCCTGTTATCACGGGACGATCACGGTGAAAACCCTGCCATTTCATTGACCCTTCCCGCCCCCCACCGTATAATCAGGACATGGAACAGGATCAGGAAGGTATTCGGAAGGATCGGGGTCCCACCGCGGTCGTGCTGATCGGTCACGGAAGTCCGATGGAAGAAGGGAACCGGCATTTCAGGGAAACGGTCCGGCTTCTTTCCCCGCGTCTTCCCAAGGACTGGATCGTCCGCGAGGCGTTTCTTGAACATGCCGAGCCGGAGGTCCGGAGCGTTTTGCGGTCGCTGGCCAAAGAGGACGCGGCGATCCATTTGTTTCCGTTTCTCCTCTTCGACGCCGGACACTCCAAAGGGGATGTCTGGGGATTCATGTCGGACCTGGCCCGGGACTTTCCCGGCGTCTCGGTCGTTCGGGAATGGGCGATCGGAATCGACCACGCGCCCATCGCCGTCCTTTCGGATCTGCTTCCCCCTCCCGACCCTGAGATCCGGGATCAAGTCGTGATCGTCGGACGGGGAAGTCTCGACCCGGGGGCCAATGCCTCGCTCTACTACCAGGGACGCCGGCTTTGGGAACGTCGCCGGGGGCCGGAGTTCCTTTACTCCTTCATCGGAGTGACCGAACCTAGGTATAAGCTCCTGTTGGAGACCCTTGATCCCCAGGGATTCGATCGACTTCTCGTCGTGCCCTATTTCCTGTTCGAAGGGGTCCTGATGGATCGCATCAGGAAGGGATTGGAGGACTTTTTAGTCCGGTGCCCGATCCCGCACGGAGGCCTTGTCACGCCCCCATTCGGCGATCACCCTGTATTGCTCGATGCCATTGCCGGGAGGCTTGTCCGCCTTGTGCGAAACCGGCAGACCGTCATGCCCCGGTGGCTCTCTCTTGATCCTCCGGCATCTGCCACTCTTTAACCGGAAGGCCGTTGATGGGTTCTAGAGCCCTTTCCAATGATCTTTTCCTCCGGGCCTGTCGCCGAGAAAAGCTCGACCGCCCACCGATCTGGATCATGCGCCAGGCGGGACGCTATATGCCGGAATATCAGGAAATCCGGAAAAAGACGACCTTCCTTGGATTATGCAAGACGCCGGAACTTGCGACCCAGGCCACGCTGCTTCCGATCGACCTCCTGGGTCTGGATGCGGCGATCCTTTTCTCCGACATCCTGATTCCCCTCGAAGCGATGGGCTTGGCTCTTGAGTTCACCGAACACAAGGGGCCGCGATTTCCCGAACCGGTTCGGAGCGATGCGGACATCGACCGGCTCACGGTTCCCGATGCGCGCAAAACCACCGGATTCGTGGCCGAGGCGATTCGTTTGATCAATCAGCGGCTGGCCGGTCGCGTCCCCCTTCTCGGATTTTCCGGGTCTCCCTTTACGCTGGCCACCTACATGGTCGAGGGAGAGACCTCCAAGGAGTTCACGCGGGTCAAACGGCTGATGTTTGGAAATCCCAAAGGGTACCGGGCCCTGATGGAAAAGATCACCGAAACGGTGATCGGATACCTCGAGATGCAGATTGAGGCGGGCATTCATGCCTACCAGCTCTTCGACACATGGGCCGGCTCCCTCTCTGCCGATCACTACCGCGAATATGCCCTCCCCTATACACAGGAGATTGTTCGGGCCCTCTCCCGCCACGGGATCCCGTCGATCCTGTATGTCAATGGGACCTGTGCGCTGCTTGAGGACATGAACCGGGCCGGCACCGATGTCCTGTCCATCGACTGGCGCCTTCCCATGGATCGGGCGATTCCACGGGTGCCCCCGGAGAAAGTGCTCCAGGGGAACCTGGATCCGGTGGTCCTTCTTTCCACAAAAGACACTCTCGAATCCGAGGCAAGGCGGGTTTTGAAGGCTGTCGGGACGCGTCCCGGGCATATTTTCAACTTGGGGCACGGAATTCTCCCTGACACACCGATGGAAATGGCCCGTCACCTCGTCAAGATAGTCAAGAACGGTCTCTAGGACCGAAACAAGGAGTCGTTTTCAGCCATGATGAGCCCTGTGACGATCGAACTTCTCAAAAAATATGACAAGGCTGGACCGCGGTACACCAGTTACCCGACCGCGCCCGTATGGACGGAGGACTTCGGCGAAAAAGAGGCCAAGGAGGAACTCCTTCGATCCAACAAGGAACTTCCGTCCCGGGATCTTTCCCTCTATTTTCACATTCCCTTCTGCGAATCGCTCTGCTATTTTTGCGGGTGCAGCACCATCATCACCAGAGATAAGGCCAAGGCGGAAGAATACAATGATTTTCTGGCCCGTGAGATGGGAGTGATCAGCCCCCTCTTGGATAGAAACCGCAAGGTGGTCCAGCTCCACCTCGGGGGAGGGACGCCGTCGAGCCTGACGCCGGCCCAGACACGGCGCCTGTTCTCCAATATAGACAGCCATTTTTCGGTGGACTACAAGGGGGGAGAAATTTCAGTCGAAATCGATCCCCGGGAATCCTCCAATGAATACCTGGAAATCTTGAAGGAGGTCGGAGTCAACCGGATCAGCATGGGGGTTCAGGACTTCGCTCCCGAGGTCCAGAAAGCCGTCCACCGGATCCAGCCTGTCGACATGACCGAACGCGTCTTTCGAAAATGCCGGGAGCTCTCCTTCCACAGCATCAACATCGACCTTATCTATGGACTTCCCTTTCAGACGGCGGAGAGCTTTTCGGAAACGCTGGACCGGATCGTGGCCCTTTCGCCCGACAGGATCGCGGTGTTCAACTATGCCCATGTTCCCTGGCTCAAGAAACATATGGTTCTGATCCGCGAGTCCACCCTTCCTTCCCCGGACGTGAAGTTTGCGCTCATCAGCCTGATCGGGGAAAAACTGGAAAAGGCGGGGTACCGGTTCATCGGAATGGACCATTTCGCGAAACCGGACGACGAGCTCTTCCTGGCCCAGGTGAACAAGACCCTGTATCGGAACTTCCAGGGGTACACGACCAAGAAAAATGCCGATCTGATCGGTTTGGGCGTGACCGCCATCAGCATGCTGAAGAACGCCTATTGGCAGAATGTCAAGGCGCTTCCGGACTATGCCTCCCGAACCCTTTCCGGAAGGATCGGCGCCTTTCGGGGGTTCCGTCTTTCGAAGGACGACCAAATTCGGCGGGAGCTTATTTCGAAGGTCATGTGCGATCTTGAAATCGACCGCAAAACCGTTCTTTCCCGGTTTGGTGAATCGTTCGACTCCTATTTCGCCAAAGAAGTGACCGTTTTGGAAGGATTTGTGGCGGACGGGCTGATCGAAATTTCGCCGGAAAAGATCCGGATCACCAGCCTCGGCCGGATTTTTCTCCGAAACATTGCCATGGTGTTTGACGCCTACCTTAAGGAAGCCCCCAAGGGCCCTCTTTTTTCCCGAACGCTCTGATCCCTGCTCTCGGATCCTTCAGGGGGCGATTCCCCCTGCAGGATCCGATCACACGCTTCTCCAGAGACTGTCCTGCCCGGTGGCGTCGCGGAGGACGGACTCCATTTTCTCCACCGGAGCCTTGCGCCCGGTCCATTTCTCAAAGGCCAGGGCCCCCTGGAAAAGGAGCATTCCGAGCCCGTTCTGCCGTGGAGTCCGATAAGGGGTTCCCATGTGAAGAAAGGGAGTCAGTCCGCCTGCTGTTCCGCTCTCTTTCGATGCATAGGACAGGTCGAACAGGAGATGCCCGGAAAGGGGAAGCCCCTCCAGGGGAGGGAAGGGGACTGAGCGGCCCTGGAAGGCATGGAGCGAAAGGGTGTTGATGAGAAGGGCTCCAGGAGAGTCCGACAGCCAATTTCCGAGGGCCGGGTCCGTAAGGTCGGCGGCCATCCGGGTGCGGATAGTCGACAGGAAGGGAAGTTTAAGAAGCTCTTTTCCCCGGGAAAGGGTCCGGTTGACCATGAGAAGGTGGGTGACCGGACGTTTGGAAAGAGCCCACAGGACGGAACGGGCCGACCCTCCGGCCCCGAAAAGAAGGGCATGGGTGGGAAAGGGGAGGCGGTTCTCTTCGAGAAACCGCTCCAGTGCCAGGAGAAATCCCGGGCCATCAGTATTTTCTCCAAGCCACCGGCCCTCGGTGGAGATGACGGTGTTGACCGCCCCGATTTCCGATGCGGTTTGCGTCGCGGTGTCCACGCACCCCAACATGGCTTCCTTGTGGGGAAGGGTGATGTTGAATCCCGAGACGTTCAGGGTTCGGAGTGCTTCAAGGCCTTTTTGGAGCCGTTCGGGAGGGAGGTCGAAGGGCAGGTAGGAGGCATCGATCCCGAGGGCGTCAAAGGCGGCCTGCTGGAACCGCGGAGATAAGGAATGGGATACAGGATGTCCGAGGATGGCGAAAAACAGACGCACGTCGGTCTCCGGAAAAAAATGGGCCCGGGAGATCGCCCGGGCCCGAATGGATTAGACTCTAACGCAGGGTGTTGCGATCATTGAATCCAGCCCTTCGCGGCGGTGCGATAGGAGGCTTCGGCTTTTTGGACCGCCTCTGCGTACTCGGCCGTGACCTTTTTGAGCGCTTCTGTATATTTACGAAGAGCGTCCGCCATCGCGCCTTGACGGACGGCGCGGGCGCGGGCGATCGCGATGGCGAAGTCCCGGGCGGCTCCCTTGATCTTGTCCTTCACGTGCGCATCGAATCTTGGGCTTTGGGCGACTTCTTCCTTCACGGTATTGATCTTGAGCGTCACTTCCTGGTTGGCGTGCTCAGTGGCTTTGTCGTAGGCCGCGTCGGCCCCTCTTTTTGCAGCGTCGAATTTTTTCCGGGCCTCGCCTAGCGCCGAATGGTATCGGCTCGAAGCACGGGAAATGCGGGAGTCGAAGTCGCCGACTGCCCGGGTGACACGGAATATCGCGGTCACTTCGTCCGCACGGGTCGCCGAGAGATCGAATGTCCCAAGGATTCCCCCAACCAACAGGGTCAAAAGGATCGGTTTATAAAGTGTGCGGAAACGGCTGGATCTGGTCGTCATAGGCCCCTCATCTTTAAAGGTTGGATTGTGAGGCGATCGTGGCCATCCTAGCACACAACGAGACATTTTTGGAGATTGACATCAATGGAAGATTTCCCTTTGAAGGGGCTAGGGGAGGGGGGGCGTCTCATGGATTTTCCATCCGTTCTTTCCCCCGCGCTTTACGTCATACATGGCCTGGTCGGCGTGAAAGAGCAGACTCTCGGCCTCCGACGAATCATCGGGAAAGACGGTGATTCCAAGGCATCCGGAAATGTCGACCGTGTGGCCGTCGACATTCCGGATCCCCCGGATCATGTTGAGGATCCGGGAGAAGGTCCCGTCGACCAGGGACCTGGTCATGCCGGGAAGAATGAGGGCAAATTCATCCCCGCCCAGACGGGCGACGGTGTCCGAGTCCCTGAGCAGGGACTTGAGGGTGCCGGCGACGGTGACAAGGAGGCAGTCCCCCGTCTGGTGTCCCATCGTGTCGTTGACATTCTTGAACCCGTCCAAGTCCAGCACGGCCACGGCAAAGGTTGATTTATGCCGAATCGCGATCCGGCGCGCGTGTTCAAGCCTGTCGAAAAACAGCCTCCGGTTCGGAAGGCCCGTCAGCGGATCATGGAGGGAGAGGAAGTGGGACTGTTCGGCCTGTTTGGTTCTGGCGTCTTCCCGGTCTCTGTTGGCGAGGGCGAAGGAGAGACTCCGTGAGACGCCGTCCAGAAGGCTTGAAAGCTCCAGACTGAAGAACCCCGTTTCCCGTGAGATGACCGCGAGCACCCCATAGACCTTTTTATTCCGAAATAAGGGGAACATGGCGGCGGATCGGATTCCGTGTTCTCTTAAAATCGGCTTGAGGTCGTTGTCGGGGAGATCCCGCATGTAGTCGTTGACGATCTGGGACTTCCCGTGCTTGAAGACGCGCTGGGAGATGGTCCGGGGAGCATCAGAATCCTGACTGTCCCCGCGGATCTGGATGCGGAGTGCAGGGAGCCAGTCGGAGTCAGGTCCGAGATGATTTCTCCAGGTGAGAAGACCTGTGGCCGTGTCGATGATCCCGATGGCGACGATGCTGGTTTCCTCGCTCCGATGGAGGATGGGGCAGGTCTTTTCGAGGAGTCCTTCGGGGGTCGGAATGTGGGCGACCAGTTCGTTGATCTCTGAAAGGGCCTGGTAGTAGTTTTTGAGGGTCAAGATCTTCCGTTCATTCCGCTGTTGATCGCGGAGTCTCTCCAGGTTGTCCAGGGCAAAGGAGAGGCTCTGCGTCATTTCGGTGAGGAGCTGATCCATTTCCCTTCCGAAAAAGTCCGTAAAAAGGGAAAAGGCGATGAGAACGCCGATCGGGGAGTCCCCGCGGCGGATCGGGTACACGGCCGCGGACCTGATCCCCTGTTCTTCGAATTTCATGCGGAGGGCCTGTCCGATCGAGGAGTTGTAAAAATCGTTCAGGACCACCGGTGCTCCGGAGCCGATGACCTGACCGATCACTGACGACCCTTCCGTCATATTGGCGGGGACCTTCAAGCGGATGGAATACACCCATTCCATGGGCAGGCCGGCATAGGCGATCCAGACCAGCGAATCGGTCCGGGGGTCGACAATCCCGATCACCGCCCCTTTGGGATCTCCGCGGGCGTAGAGAATGTCGCATACCTTCTGGAGCAGGGCCTGAGGCGTCGGAATGTGAACGAGAAAACGGTTGATTTCGGAGAGGGCCCGGTAGTAGTTCTTGAGCGTCAGCGAGGCTTGGTCCTGGAGCGTCTGTTGTATGCGCCGCTCGTCGTTGTCGATGCCGAAGGAGAGGGAGAGGGCGACACCCTTCAAAATTTCCTTGATGTTGGCATCGAAGAATTCCTGGTCCTTCGAATGGGCGGCCAGGCACCCGTAAACATTTCCTGCCCGGTAAAAGGGAAAAACGGCGACCGAGCCGGTCGCCATCTCGGCTAGGAAAGGGCGCCATATCTGCATTTCCGGGAGGTCGAGGAGCTGATTTTCAATGATGGGAGTGGCGGTTCTGTAGGCTCTTCCGAACAATCCGAGCCCTTCGGGGCGTCCCTGGTCGACTGAAATCCGGACCTTCCTGAGCCGGTTCCGCATCTTTCCATGGGAGGCCCGGACATCCACCCACCCCTCCTCATCGGGCAGGCCGATCAGGGCATGGGTGAGGCCGCATTCCTCGACCAGAATCCTGCAGATTCCGTCGAAGAGGGTGTCCTCGTCGGGGAGAGAGGCGATCAGACGATTGATGCTGATCATCGGCCCGGATATTTCCCGAAAACTCTCCTTATCCAATCCTGAAACTCCTTTCCGGTAGCCATGACGACCGGAGCCGGGAACGGAATGGTTCAAGAAATACAAGTATTCTACCATGATCCCCAAAATGAACGAAAGATTCTGGGGGATGGCGGGGACGGAAAAAAAGGGATGGTACGTTGGAGAGGTTTCTTTCCGCGCTCGGAGTTTTACGCACGTGGGAGATGGATCAATGGCGTGTTCTCGGGTCTTTAAAGAGGCCGGAGAGAGGGGGGAGGCATGGGAAAAGGACGGATCGAGGCATTCAGCGATGGAGTCATTGCCATCATCATCACGATCATGGTTCTTGAGATGAAAGTGCCCGCAGGCGGGTCGCTCAAGGCCCTTATCCCGGTCCTTCCGGACTTCCTGAGCTATGTGCTGAGCTTCCTTTACCTCGGCATTTACTGGAACAACCACCACCACATGCTGCATACCGTCGAGAAGGTGACGGGAGGGATGCTGTGGGCCAATCTGCATCTACTGTTCTGGCTCTCCCTGATTCCCTTCGTGACGCACTGGGTGAACCTGAACCCGTTCGATCCGGTTCCGACCGCCTTTTACGGAATCGTTCTCCTGATGGCGGCCATCGGGTATTGGATCCTTCAATGGAGGATCATCAAATCCCAAGGTCCGAACTCTCTCTTGAGGCAGGCGATCGGATCGGACTGGAAGGGAAAGCTTTCTCCGGTCCTTTATATGATCGCCATCGGGATGTCTTTGATTTCCCAGTGGGCGGGGTATTTCCTGTATACCTTGGTGGCCCTGATCTGGCTGATTCCCGACCGGCGGATCGAGCGGGTCCTTGGGGGTCGGCGATTCACGGAGTAGGACGGAGACCCCGTTCGTCGGAGGAATCTTCCTCCCGGTCCCGCCAGAAAATGGCCGCATTCGGAGTCTGATCCATCTATTGGGCATCTTTTCCGCGTGAGGCATCGAGCGTCGGCCCCCGGCTTCCGCTTAATCCTTTGGCGCCTCCCAGTTCTTCCAGATCTTCCCTTCCCGCGCTTTCTAGGATTGCTTCCCCATAAAGGGTGCGGAGAATCCCTATCATAGCCTCTAAACATGGACCCTCCCATTACATTAATAAAAAAAATAAAAAATATTAATTAGCCTATTCAGGAAGAAGGTGTCACCTTTAGAGAGCTTTTGATGATTCCGATAGGGTTCTTTGGAGTCCCAGGAATCCAAGGAGATCGTGGTCCACCTTCAAATTTAAGGACTGTCTATGTTCGCAATATCGTCCATACGCGGGAAGATTCTTCTCGCCTCCAGCTTGTCGGCCTTGATCATTTCCTTTGCGGTCGGGACCGCGCTTTTCGGGTTTTATCGCATGACCGGGAGAATCCTGTTCTTTATCAATTCTCAGGAGCCTTCCTATGTTGCAGAGGTTGATCTTCTTCGTATCGGGCTCCAGAACGAACTTTCGATCCGCAATCACATTTTCGATCCGAATGATCCCATACCTCCAAGCGTCTTCAGGAAAACGGACGCCCAGTTCATCAATACTGTCACCGGTCTGAGGAGATCTCCGGGGATCTCCCCCGAGGAAAAGGCGAAGCTTTCCGATATTCTTTCCCGCTGGAACCTGTTGACGGCCTTGAAACGGCCGCTCATCGAATGGAACGGGACGGGCGTTTCCGAAGCGGAGGCCGTAAAGAAGGCGCTCAAGGTCACGGATCAATGGAGGCCGATCAGAAAGATCATTCTCCAGCTGATCGGGAGGGCTGCTGAGTCCGTCCGTTCAGAGAGGGAAGCGATGCAGTCCCTTTACGTCTCCACAATGCGATCGAGTCTCCTATTTATTTTTGCGGGTCTCGTGATCGGATTTTTCTACCAGTCGAGAGTTCTGACGCGGGTTACCAAAGCCTTTGATCCATTGCTCCTGGCGGCACAGAGGATGGCGCAGAGAAATTTGACGGGAACCCTCGGGTCCTTTGGCAACGATGAAACGGGTCGTCTCGGGGAGGCCATGAAGCGGATGCTGAACACGCTGATTCTGACGCTTCGGAATGTGAGGGCGGAGGCCAGGAATGTCGATGAAACGGGACAGAGTGTGACCGGGATTTTCTCGGAACTCGTCCAAACCTCCCGGAAGAACCAGGAGGAGTCCCAGGCCTCCCGGGAAGGGCTCATGAATTTTCGGGAAAATGTCTCGGAAGTCGCCCGGAACCTCGGAAGAATTTCCGACATGGTGAAGGTCACGGCGAAAGAGGTGTTGAATGGAACACGGACGGGGGAAGAAACCACCACGCTCACGGACACGACCGGACAGGAAGTCTCGGAGGCCTGCAAGAATCTCCAGAACCTTCAGGAAGCCACGAGCCGGATCGCCCACGTGACCCAAGCGATTCAGGAAATCACGGACCAGACGAACATGCTCTCCCTGAATGCGGCCATCGAAGCCTCCCGGGCCGGCATGCACGGGAAAGGGTTTGCCGTCGTCGCCGACGAGGTCCGGAAACTCTCCCTTCGAACCCAGCAACAGACGAAGGAGATCGAAGAGACGATTCGGCTGGTGAATGAATTCACAGGGCAGGCGGTGTCCTCCATGGAGCGGGTCCAGGGGTCGATGGGACAGGTGGTGGCCAAAGGGAAAGAGACGAAGAAGGCCTTCATGTCGATCATGAACGGAATGAACACCGTCGAAGAGAGCGTCTCCAACGCCGAACGCACCCTGACCGCCCTCCTTCAATCGGAGAAACACATGTCGGGTCTGGTTGAAAATGTGGATGTTTCCGTGGCCCGGACCTTTGACATGGTGGCCACAGGGCAAAAGAGCATCGTCTCGCTTGAAACCGCGGTGAACAATTTGAACGGGGTCCTGAAGACCTTCACGATGCCGGAGGAATCCGAAGAAAAGGCACGAGCCGGGGCCAAATGAGCCGCAAACGGGGGTGTGGTCCCCCGCCGCATGGGGGCATCCGGGGTCGATCCCGCTCACCCCTTCCCGATTCCTAATAACCGGAACCGCCCCCGTTATTCATCCCATGGCAGGCGGACAGACTCAGAAACGCGAGAAGGAGGCTTCCGAGGATCCACGTGGGGCGAGAAATCGATCTCATGATCCATATCCTTGTGGTGTAGGGAGGATGTGCAAAGAGAGAGGGAGGAGTCCCGTGTGGGGCCCCGATCGGTCCTGACCGTACCCGGCATCCTCTCATCCCTGGCTGTACGGGGAGGAATGGATGAGGTTATACCAGGCCCCCTGGTCCCAGAAGATATGTCATCTCCGGATCTCCGGATGCGATTGGAAGCCGTCTCGAAGGTTGCCACCTTAAAACCTGATACGATGTTCAAAGTGAGAGATCCAAAATGAGGAGGAGAAAAGGAGGGAGTGATGAAAACCAAAAAATTCCAGGAAGTGGACGGAGGAAACAAGGAGCGAGCCCTCCTCCAAAAGGGGTTCAATTTCGCCCTGAAAGAAACGAGAGAAGCAAAGAAAGTGTTACGAGGGTATCTGATAAAGATTGATTCCACCATTGAGCGGACGATAGAGGAGAAGACGCTCTTTGCCGATCCGAAAACCTTCAGGGTTCTCAAGAGGATCCAACAAGCGAAGCGCTGGTTTGGGCGTCATCTATAAAAGGGAACGATTTGAGGACGTGATGGAAAGATATGGTGGAGCTGACGGGGGTCGAACCCGTGACCTCAAGACTGCCAGTCTTGCGCGCTCCCAACTGCGCCACAGCCCCTCTCTTGGACATCGATGAACATCGACTGAGCCATCCTATCAAAACCGGTGGATCGATTCAAGGGAGTCGGGAGAAGGAATGTTTGAAAAAAAACATTGACACCACCCGGAACACGCGTTAGTATTTGATTCAATACAACTTGGTGGAGTGATTTGAGACTATTGCAACCACCTTAAAAAAAAGTGCTAAAAGTCCAGGATACTCGATGATCTCGGTAAACCCTGTGCTGATTAGCACTGGGTTTTTTTTTGTCTTCAATCCATGGAGGATTTGATGGCCAAGAGCCACTATCTGTTTACATCGGAGTCCGTGACTGAAGGGCATCCGGACAAGATGTGCGACCAAATTTCAGACGGCGTTCTTGATGCGATCCTTTCCCACGATCCGATGGCGCGTGTGGCGTGCGAGACTCTGACGACCACCGGTCTCATCGTTTTGGCGGGTGAGATCACCGCCCGACACAATGTTCTCTTTGACGAAGTGGCCCGCGAAGTCGTTAAGGATATCGGATATACGGATTCATCCTCTGGGTTTGACTACAAGACCTGTGCCGTTGTGACCACGATCCACTCGCAATCTCCCGATATATCGATGGGGGTGGATACCGGGGGAGCGGGCGACCAGGGACTCATGTTTGGGATGGCCACCGACGAGACCGAGGAGTTGATGCCGATGCCGATTCTTCTGGCGCATCGCCTGACACGCCAGCTTTCAAATCTCAGAAAATCGGGGGTCATTCCCTATCTCCGCCCGGACGGAAAGGCCCAGGTGACCCTTGAATACGATGGCGCCACTCCGGTTGCGGTCGACACCGTCGTCGTTTCCACGCAGCATGCTCCTGAAGTGACGCAGGAAGAAATTTACAGCGATGTGATCGAGAAGATCATCCGGCCGGTCCTTCCCGAGCATCTTCTGGGACAAAGGCCGGTGACGTTCCATATCAATCCCACCGGCCGGTTCGTGACGGGCGGGCCGCATGGGGACGCCGGCCTGACAGGGAGGAAAATCATCGTCGATACCTATGGCGGCGCTGGACGTCATGGGGGAGGGGCCTTTTCCGGGAAGGATCCCACCAAGGTCGACCGGTCCGCCTGCTACATGGCACGGTATGTTGCAAAAAACATCGTTGGCGCTGGGCTCGCCAAGCGATGCGAGGTTCAGATCGCCTATGCCATTGGTGTTGCAGACCCTGTCTCCGTTCACGTCAATACCTTCCAGACCTCACCCGTCTCCGACCGACTGATCGAGGGGGTTGTCCGCGAACTGTTCCCCTTGACTCCCAAGGGGATCATCGAGCATTTGAAGCTCCGACGGCCGATTTACCGAAAGACGGCCTCATACGGGCACTTTGGGCGGAACGAAGAGGACTTTACCTGGGAAAAGCTTGACATGGCCGAAAGTCTCCGACGTGAAGCGGAAAGACTGGCCTGACTTTCACTGAAACCACTCTTTAGAACAGACGGGAGCCAATGAATGAAGTGTGACATCAAGGATAAAAAGCTGGCGGCCATAGGCGCGAGCCGGATCGAATGGGCCAGCCGGGACATGCCTGTCCTGGCCAAAATTGCCAAAGACTTTGCCAAGACCAGGCCTCTCAAGGGCGTCAAGGTGGCCGCCTGCCTTCATGTGACCAGCGAGACCGCCAATCTGATGAAAACTCTCAAGGCGGGTGGAGCCGATGTCATGCTGTGTGCCTCCAATCCACTGTCGACGCAGGACGATGTCGCCGCCTCCCTGGTGGTCAACGATGGCATCCCGGTTTTTGCCATCAAGGGGGAGGATCATGATACCTATTACAGCCATATCAGGGCGGTCCTTGAAGTGAAGCCCCAGATCACGATGGACGACGGGGCGGATCTCGTGTCCATGCTCCACTCCGATCTCAAGGCGCTTCTTCCCTATGTCATCGGCGGGACGGAAGAGACGACAACGGGGGTGATCCGGCTCAAGGCCATGGCCAAAAACAAGGTGTTGGGGTATCCGATTGTCGCGGTCAACGACTCCGAAACCAAGCATCTTTTCGACAACCGCTACGGGACTGGCCAGTCGACCCTCGACGGCATCATGAGGGCGACAAACCGTCTCTTCGCCGGTTCCACGGTGGTGGTCTGCGGCTACGGGTGGTGCGGACGGGGAATCGCCCGCCGCGCTTCGGGAATGGGCGCCAAAGTCATCGTCACCGAGGTCGATCCGATCAAGGGGCTGGAAGCGGCGATGGACGGGTTTGGGGTGATGCCCATCCGGGAGGCGGCCAAGGTCGGCGACTTTTTCATTACCGTCACCGGCGACATCAACGTCATCGCCAAAGACGCCTTCAAGTCCATGAAGGATGGAGCGATCGTTTGCAACTCCGGCCACTTTAACGCCGAGATCGATATCCCCGCCTTGGAAAAGCTTTCCGTCAAGAAGAACCCCCTCAGGGACTTCGTGGAAGAGTACGTCATGAAGGACGGGCGCCGGATCATGCTTCTCGGAGAGGGCCGTCTGATCAATCTCGCCTCTGCCGAAGGCCATCCTGCACAGGTGATGGACATGAGTTTTGCGAACCAGGCCCTGGGTGCCGAATATATCGTTCAGCACGCCAAGACCCTTCCCAAGGATGTGTTGACCATCCCGAAAGAGGTCGACCGGGAAATCGCCCGGAGAAAACTCGCCGCTCTGGGGATCGGGATCGATACCCTGACCCCCGAGCAGGAGAGGTATCTGGCGTCATGGGAGCAGGGAACCTAGGAGCGCGCATGAACATTTTGGTAAACGGCAAATCCGAAGCTGTGGAGGGGGGAAGCACGGTCAAATCGGTCCTCGATGCAAAAGACCTGGACCCCGCTCTCGTGTCGGTGGAGCATAACGGGAAGATCCTGGAAAAATCAGACCTCGGCGGGGCAGTTTTGGCCGAGGGAGATGAACTGGAAATTCTTTTTTTCATGGGAGGGGGAAGGAATTGACCGCAGAGGGTCGACATTTTTCCTTACTGAACGGGACCTGTCAGCGTGGCGTCCCCACATAAGGGAGGGGCCCCTGCCTCTCCCCTTCTTGAGCTGATTGGGCGCACCCCGCTTGTTTCCCTCTCGGGGATCAGCCTCGAAATCGGCCGGACAATTCTGGTCAAACTGGAATCCCGGAGCCTTGGGGGAAGCGTCAAGGACCGACCGGCCCTGTTTATGATCGAGGATGCGCGCAGGCAAGGTCTTCTGAAGCCCCGGGCCCGCATCGTCGAAGCGACGAGTGGTAATATGGGGATAGGGCTCGCGCAAATCGCCGTCCTCTACCGGCACCCCGTGACGATCGTCATGCCGGAAGGAATGAGTCAGGAGCGTGTCTCCCATCTTCGCGCCCTCGGCGCGGTCGTCGAATTGACGCCGTCTGCCGGAGGAATGCAGGCCGCCATCGACCGGGCCGAGGCAATCATGAAAGAGGAGCCGGGCTCCTTCATGCCCAGGCAGTTTGACAATCCCGCCAATCCGGAGTCCCATTTCAAGACGACGGGGCCGGAGATCGTGGAGGCTCTCGGGGGCCCTCCGGACGGGTTTGTCGCGGGGGTCGGAACCGGAGGAACCATTTCCGGAACCGGGCGATTCTTGAAGAAAATGACGCCGGACATTCCAGTGTGGGCCTTGGAGCCGGCGGGCTCCGCCGTTCTGTCGGGAAGCAGTCCGGGCCCCCACAGGATTCAGGGGATCGGGGCAGGGTTTGTCCCGAAAAATTTTGACAGGTCGGTAATCACCAAGGTGTTGACCGTCACCGATCGGCAAGCGATTGATATGGCCCACCGTCTCGCCCGGGAGGAGGGGATCATGGCTGGCATCTCCTCGGGAGCCAATGTGTTTGGGGCGATCGCCCTGGCCAGAACGCTTCCCGAGGGCTCCAAGGTGGTGACGGTGGTGTGTGACGGATATGAGCGATATTTTTCGATCGAAAAATATCTTTCTCTCTGAGGGGACCCTTCCATGGAACTGAGCGAAGACCAAATCGAGCGATATTCCCGGCATATCCTTTTGCCGGAGGTCGGGGGAAAAGGGCAAAAACGGCTTCTTTCTTCCCGCATTCTCATCATCGGAGCCGGGGGGCTTGGGAGCCCCGCCGCATTGTACCTGGCGGCGGCTGGCGTCGGGACCATCGGAATCGTGGATATGGACGTGGTGGATCTTTCCAACCTTCAGCGGCAGATCATCCACACAACCGAGGACCTGGATCGTCCGAAGGTTGAATCGGCCCGGGAAAAGATCGCGGGGCTCAATCCGGACGTGACGGTGACGACCTATCCGTTTGCCCTGACAGCGGCCAATGCCCGCGAGATCGTGGCCGGCTACGATGTGATCCTCGACGGGACGGATAATTTTCCGGCCAAATTCCTCATCAACGATCTCGCGGTCATGACCCGGAAGCCGCTCGTCCATGGAGGAATCCTGCGGTTTGTGGGGCAGGTTCTGACGGTGCTGCCGGGAGAATCGGCGTGCTACCGGTGCCTTTTCAGGGAGCCTCCGCCCGCCGGAGCCGTCCCCACCTGTTCCGAAGCGGGGGTTCTCGGCGTCATCGCAGGCGTCATCGGCACCATCCAGGCGACAGAGGCGATCAAGATTCTTCTCGAAAAAGGGCACCTCCTCACCAACCGCCTCATGACCTACGATGCGTTGACCACGACCTTCCGGCCCGTTTCGGTTCGCCGAAGTCCGAAGTGCCCCGTTTGCGGGGATCATCCTACGATCACGGAGTTAATCGATTATGAACAGCCCGTCTGCACCACACCAGGAATCTGAACGAACCCGCGCGGAAGGCGGAAACGCCCCTTCCTCGAAGGAGTCGAAGATAAAGGGACTGAAGTGCCGCGAGTGCGGACGCCTCTATCCGGCCGTGGCGATCCATATCTGTGAATTCTGTTTTGGACCGTTGGAGGTGGATTACGACTATGCCGCGATCGGCCGGCGGATCAGCCGCAGCTCGATCGAAGGGGGTCCCAAGTCCCTGTGGCGCTATCATGAGTTGCTCCCGGTCACCGGGGAGCCGACCGTCGGTCTCCATGCGGGCATGACCCCGCTGATTCATGCCAAGCGCCTTGGAAAGTATCTGGGCTTGGACAATCTCTACATCAAGAACGATACGGTCAACCATCCGACCCTTTCCTTTAAGGACCGGGTCGTGGCCGTCGCGATGACACGGGCCCGCGAGCTGGGATTCGACACCGTGGCCTGCGCGTCCACCGGGAATCTCGCCAACTCCGTCTCGGCCCATGCGGCCAGTTCCGGAATGAAGTGCTTCGTGTTCATCCCCCACGACCTTGAGGCGGGGAAGGTTCTGGGGAACTTGATCTATAACCCGACGGTCGTGGCCGTCCGCGGAAATTATGATGATGTCAACCGTCTTTGCAGCGAGATCGGGGGAGAATATCCCTGGGCCTTCGTCAACATCAATATCCGGCCGTATTATGCCGAAGGCTCGAAATCCCTGGCCTTCGAAACGGCGGAGCAACTGGGATGGCGGATCCCCGACCAGGTGGTTGTGCCCATCGCCTCAGGGTCCCTGTTGACCAAGATTCGCAAGGGGTTCCAGGAGTTCGAAAAGCTCGGGCTTGTCGCCCCGAACGATCGGCTCACGGTCAATGGGGCCCAGGCGGAAGGATGCTCTCCCGTGTACCGGGCGTTTGTTTCTGGAAAAAACCATCTGATCCCGGTCAAGCCCCAGACGATCGCAAAATCCCTGGCGATCGGGAATCCGGCCGACGGATTCTACGCCCTGGAGGTGGTCTTCAAGTCCAAGGGAGCGATCGCGGCGGCCACCGATCCTGAAATTGTCGAGGGAATGAAGCTTCTTGCCGAGACGGAAGGGGTTTTTGCCGAAACGGCGGGAGGGGTGACCGTCGCCTCGCTCAAAAAACTGTGCGAAGAAGGCCGGATCGGCCGGAAGGACCTGACCGTCGCCTATATTACGGGAAATGGCCTCAAAACGATGGAAGCTCTTGCGGGAGCGCTTTCGGAACCCATCTCGATCGATCCGACGCTGGCCTCCTTCAGAAAAACCGTCAACCCCTCGAACTGACATTCGAAAGAAAGGACATCCATGGCCGTCACCGTACGAATTCCTACACCTCTCCGCAAACTGACCGGAAACCAGAGCGAGATCCGGGAGGAGGGAGGGACGATTCGGGAGGTCCTCAAAAATCTCGAGGTCCATTACCCGGGGATCGGAGAAAGGTTGACGGACGAGAGCGGGGAGTTGCGTCGCTTTATCAATATCTATGTGAATGAGGAGGACATCCGCTTCCAGGATGGACTGGATACGAAGATCAAGCTCGGAGACGAGGTCTCCATCATCCCCGCGATCGCCGGAGGGGCGGAATGACGCAGATGCGACTGCACCTGACCTTTCCGGAGGAGCGGGTGAGGGACCCGATCATCTATGAGATCTGCCGGAAATTTCCCGTGGTGATCAACATACGGCGGGCGGACATTTCCCTTGACAGCGGATGGGTCGAGCTCGAGATGGACGGGGAGCTCGCGGACATCGACCGGACCGTGTCCTATCTGAGGGAACGGGGCGTTCATGTGGACCCTCTCGAGAAAAGCATCCTCGAAGGGTAGGAGGAATCCGATGCCATTTCGTGAAGACCAGATCTCCCGGTACAGCCGACACATTATCTTAAAAGAGGTCGGCGGACGAGGCCAGGAAAAACTTCTCGGCGCCAAGGTCCTGGTGATCGGGGCGGGCGGCCTGGGAAGCCCGGTGGCCATGTATCTCGCCGCCGCGGGCGTCGGGACCATCGGCCTCGTCGACATGGATGTGGTGGACGTCTCCAATCTCCAGCGCCAGATCATGCATTCTGAGAAGACGATCGGAATGCCGAAAGTCCTTTCCGGCGCCCGGACGCTCGAACGGATGAATCCGGACGTCCGGGTGATCCCGATTCAGGATCGACTGACGGCGGAGAACGCCATGGACATGTTCTCCGATTACGATGTCATCGTCGACGGCTCCGACAATTTCGGGACTCGCTATATCGTCAACGACGCCGCTTTCTTTCTTCAAAAGACCCTCGTCTCGGGGTCCATCCTCCGGTTTGAGGGCCAGGTGACCGTCCTCGAGGGCCACACCGATGCCCCCTGTTACCGGTGTCTTTATCCGGAGGCCCCTCCACCGGGCTTGGTGCCGTCTTGTTCGGAGGCGGGAGTCCTGGGGGTCCTGGCAGGGACGATCGGGACGCTCCAAGCGGCCGAGGTCGTGAAGAAGATCTTGGGAATCGGCCATTTGCTCACAGGGCAGTTGCTTCTCTACGATGCCCTGGCCATGTCCTTCCGGAAGCTTCGGGTTCCCAAAAATCCGTCCTGTCCGCTTTGCGGACCGGCTCCCACCATTACGTCCGTCTCCGGATCCTCCGAATGGGTTTGCCAGATCCCCGCTCCGTGAACGAGGAGGTAACCCTTCCGGCCGTTCTCGGGGAGGAGATCCTTGCCCATTGCCGGGCGGTGCGTCCAGAGGAGGGGTGCGGACTTGTGGCCGCCGACGCGTCCGGGCGTCCGGTCGCCGTTATTCCCATCGCAAACGCCCTCCATTCTCCCGTCCGCTACCAGATGGACACCCGGGAGCAATTCGATGCCATGAAGCGGATCCGCCGCGAAGGGTGGTCCCTGTGGGGCATCTTTCATTCCCATCCCCATTCGGAGCCGTCTCCGTCACCCACCGATATCCGTCTTGCCTACTATCCCGAATGCTATTATCTTATCGTCGGCCTTTCCACCGATCCTCCCAAATTGCGCTGTTTTACCATGGTCGATGGCCGGGTGTCCGAAGCGGCCCTGACTCTTGTTCCCTAGTCCCGACCGGAGAGCCGGGGTGGTGTCCGGGATCTTGATTGACGCGGGACGGCCGCTGGAATATCCTTTTTTTGAAAAGAGATGGCAATAATTTTTTGGGGATGGAGGATTCATGGCCAAGAAGATACTTCTGATCGAGGATGATCCCGATATCGCCGGCCTTATCCTGCACTACCTGAAAGCGGAGCATTACGACGTCGAGCACGTGTCCGACGGAAGCGCCGGCCTTGCGGCGGCTCGAAGAATGCGCCCCGACCTGGTGCTTCTTGATCTCATGCTCCCCGGCCTTGACGGATTGGCGGTCAACCGCCTGATCAAGCAGGATCCGAAAATCTCCGGCATTCCCGTGGTGATCGTGACGGCCAAGGGGGAGGAAACCGACCGTGTGGTCGGCCTCGAAATGGGCGCCGACGACTATATCGTCAAGCCCTTTCATCCCAAAGAATTGGTCGCCCGGGTCAAGGCGGTCCTCCGAAGACGCGAAACCCTGTCCACGCCCACGGACAGGCTGTCTATCGGACCGGTGTCGATCGACGCAGCACGCCACGAAGCCACCTTTGAAGGGACCCCGGTGGCATTGACGGCGAAAGAGTTCGACCTCCTTTTCGCCCTCATGCGCCAAGCCGGACGCGTGATGGATCGCAACGCCCTTCTTGATGCTGTCTGGGGCGGGGACTATGAGGGAACGGACAGAACCGTCGACGTCCACATCCGCCGCCTCAGGAAAAAAATGGGCCATACGGCCACCTGGCTTGAAACGGTCAAGCAAATCGGGTACCGGTTTCGTGAAGAGAGCTAGGGTTCCTGGGTGAGTTTCCGAACCTTCGCGATCTTGGCCGGAGGCTCCGGATTTCTGGGCGGGATGCTGTTTGCCGCTCTTCGGGACCAACCGCTTGGACGTGTCATTCTTCTGGCCGTTTTTACCGCCGCCCTGCTCGGATTCACCCAGATCATCCGCAAACTCGTCACGGGGCAAATCCGGACCGCCCTTCAGAACCCTCTTCATATCGATTCCCAAGGCCTTTTTGACGACCTGTTCGACCCGATGCTCAAGGGGCTGATCCTCCTTCTCCGGGAAAAATCCGATCTTTCCTCCCGTCTCGCCGAGGTGACGAGCCGGTTCGAGGGGGTTCTCGATCACATGGTGGAGGGGGTGGCGGTGACCTCTCCCAACGCCCAGATTCTTCTCGTCAACACCGCCTTCGAGGGAATTCTCGAAATTCCCGCCGGGTCCGCGGTCGGAAACCGGCTGGGCCTGGTCATCCGGGTTGCCGCCATCCATCAGTTGATCGAGGAGGTTTTCCGGACAGGCACCAAGGTGGTTCGCGAGGTCGAATACAACGAAGGGGGGAAGAAAAAAACCCTCAACGTCGTGGCGACGGTCTCTGCGCCGAGGGACGACTCCAACAAAAACTATGGAATCTTCCTGTTCTACGACGTGACCACGATCCGAAGTCTCGAACGGATCCGGAAGGACTTCGTGGCCAACGTCTCCCATGAGATCCGGACCCCGCTGACCTCGATCCGGGGGTATGCCGAGGCCCTGATCGACGGAGCCGTGTCCGACCCCGATCTTTCCCGGAAGTTTCTTGGGATCATTTCAGGACAGGCCGACCGCCTCTCCCGCATGATCGACGATCTTCTCGAGCTTTCCCGGCTCGAATCCGGAACCGTCAACTTAAAGCTTGAGCCGATCGACCTCTCTGTCCAGGCCGACCGGATGAGGGAGGTTTTTTCGGGTCGCCTGAAGGAAAAGGAGATGGAGTTCCATGCGGATTTTCCAAGGCCGTTCCCCTATGTCAGCGATGAATCGATGATGGACCTCGTCCTGACCAATCTTCTCGACAACGCGATCAAGTATTCTCCTCCAAAACGGGATGTCCGGATCATGGCGGACCGGGAAGAGGGCGGGATCAGGATATCCATCATCGATAACGGAAATGGAATTCCCCGGGACGAGATCCCGAGGATCTTCGAACGATTCTACCGCGTGGACAGGTCCAGGAGCGCGTCGGGGTCCGGAACCGGATTGGGGCTGTCGATCGTGCGCCATGTGCTTACCTTGCTCCATGGGCGGATTGAGGTGAAGAGCGAGGAGGGGGTCGGGACGACCGTCCGCCTCTATCTCCCGCAAAAAACGCTTGCCTCCGTGTCTTCGGCGGGGGACACGGGGAAGGAAGACGGCCCGGAGGAAGAAGGGTCCGGGGAGGTGTCACTGTGATCCGTCCGAACCTTGAGGGGCGAATTCGATCCGGACGCGGGGATATTCTGAGGCCCGGGTCCGGTTGAAGTAGGCGATCAGTCCCTCCCGGACATAGACAGACAAGTCCCACCGGCTCCCGGAATCCTTGGCCGAAAACAGGGCGCGCAGCTGGACGCCTTTTTCATCCAGCTCCGTCACCTGCAGGTTCCAGACGTGCCGATCCCACAAGGGGGTCGACTCGAGGACAGTCTTGAGGTAGGCCCGCAAATCTCCCACATGGACCGTGTAGTCTGCATAGACATGCACATAGCCCAGGAGCTGCGAGGACCGGTAGGTCCAGTTTTGAAACGGCTGCTCGATGAAGTAGGAGAGCGGAAGCACGAGACGCCTCAAATCCCAGATCCGGACCACCACATAGGCGATGCCGATCTCTTCGATCCACCCCCATTCATTGTTTGCGATCACGACGTCATCGATCCGGATGGGTTGGGTCAGAGCGATCTGGATTCCTGCGATGATGTTGGTCAACAGGGGCCGGGCCGCGAGACCAAGGACCAGGCCGGCCAACCCCGCCGATGCAAGAAGACTTTCCCCCACGCGGCTGACACCGGGAATCGTCATCAGCGCGGCCCCGGCGCTTAAAATCGCGATCCCGACGACAAGAATTTTTTCCATGAGCATGAGCCTGGTCCGGATCTTTCTGCAGGTCAGGTCGTCGGCCCCGGAAGGTCCCTGCCGACTCAGCATGTGCTGCGTCAAAAGGTGGGTCATCGCGGTCAGCGTCCACGCGATCGTCAGCACCGTCAGAAGAATCAGCGTCCGCGATAGGATGCCCTCGAACACCCCGGGAAACGGCAGGGCCGGATGAAGAAGGAGGGTCAGGAGCTCCATGGTGAGAAAGAATGTGGGCCACCTGAGATTCTTCATGGCCGGTCCAGGCCCTTGGTTCGGGGAAGCCGGCATTTTGCGGCTGATCAGAAAGAAGAAGATCGAATGGACGATCCCCCCGGCCCCGAGCGACGCCAGAAACAGGAGGAGAGGATGGTCCCAGGTTTGGTCGATAAAAGGAGGGGTGGTCATGGAAGGGCTCCTATCAAGAAAGGGAAGGTCTTGGGAGATCGAGGGGCAGGCGTGGCCTATGGAATGTTCCCTCTGATCAGATCTACTGGTTTTGCAAAGGGATGTCCACCCGCTCATGGCAAGAATGACAGAATTTCGGAAGATCCTGTCATTTGGTGGCCAATGCTCGTCAAACCGCCCAAAACTCCGTGTCCATCGATTGAAAGGCGCCGTTCGGTTGCTGTTTTTGACGCCGTTTGTTAGGGTGGGCTGAAGGGAAAAACCAACGATCCACCAAAGAAGGAGGGTTCCGATGCGCTTGGGAATGATCGGATTGGGACGGATGGGGGCCAATATGGTCCGCCGTCTTCGGAAGGGTGGCCACGAAGTGGTGGTCTACAGTCATACTCCGGCCGTGGTGGAGGCCCTGTCCCGGGAGACTTCCTGCATCGGAGCCACTTCGCTGTCCGATCTGGTGGGAAAGCTTTCTTCTCCCCGCATCCTCTGGTTCATGATTCCGGCCGCCATCACCGATGCCCAGATCGTCCAGGCGGTGCCCCTCCTCTCTAAAGGAGACATCGTGATCGATGGGGGGAACTCTTTCTATCATGACGATATCCGGAGAGCGAAGGAACTCTCGTCCCGGGGGATTCATTATGTGGATGTGGGCACAAGCGGAGGCGTCTGGGGACTTGAGCGGGGCTATTGCCAGATGATCGGCGGAGAAACCGACGTGGTGAAAATGCTCGACCCGATCTTCCACACCCTGGCTCCCGGCCGGGCCTCCGCCCCTCCCACGCCTGAGCGCCAGGAGGCGGGCAGGGGAGGGACCGCCCAAGACGGGTACCTCCATTGCGGTCCTGCGGGAGCGGGCCATTTCGTCAAGATGGTCCACAACGGAATCGAATATGGCCTGATGGCCGCCTATGCCGAAGGATTCAACATTCTCAGGAACGCGGGGATCGGAAAAAGGTCCCATGATGTCGACGCGGAAACCGCTCCATTGCGAAATCCCGAGCATTACTCCTACGACATGAACCTCGCCGACATCGCCGAGCTCTGGCGACGGGGGAGCGTGATCGCGTCCTGGCTCCTCGACCTGTCTTCTTCGGAGCTTGCCAAGGATCCGGACCTGGCCTCTTTCCACGGCCGCGTCTCCGATTCGGGGGAAGGCCGCTGGACGGTGGCGGCCGCCATCGATGAAGGGGTCCCGGCGCCGGTTCTTTCCACCGCCCTGTATTCGCGGTTTGCCTCCCAGGGGCATGCCGATTACGCCGACAAGATCCTCTCCGCCATGCGCCATGCCTTCGGGGGACACCTGGAAAAGAACGCCTGATTTTCCCGTCGCTCCCTTGACGATCTTATCGGGAAGGGACAGGCGGCTCCCCCTTGCGGACTCTTAAGGGGGGGCGGGAAGGCACATCCGTCTCTTCAAACTGGCGCGGCCTTGTGATTTCAGGCCCCCGGAAGGACGGCCGTCCAAAGGAGAAAATCCGGGGGATCGGGTATAATGAAAAGGCTTTTAGGCCCGTAGAAAAGTCCGAAAAGGGAGGCGGGCTCGGCCCGTTCCTCCATGAAAGAGTCCTCTCGCCCCTTTTCGAAGGTCCGGGAGCTTCGCCGTCTTTCCCCAAATATCGAATCCGGGGACCCATGACCGGTCCGGGAGTGAGGATGCGTGCTTTATCTCTATGAAAGCCAGCGGCTCGAATTCCTGGCGGATCTTTTCATCGCGCGTTTTTCGTCCTGGGCCCGGGAGGGCCTCCTCGACCCGCTCCGCCCGGAGGTGGTCGTTCCTCAGAATCCCGTGATCGGACAGTGGCTTGCCGTCCGAATGTCCGAAGAGATCGGGATCTTCTCCGATGTCTCCTTTCCCCTTGCCGGCCGGCTGATCCGGGATCTTCTCGAACCGGCCTTTGGAGACGTGCGCCATCCGGTGCACTTCGAAAAAAGCGCGCTGGTCCTGCGGATCTACGATCTTCTCCCGTCCCTTTCGACTCACCCGGCCTTTGAGAAGGTCCGGGGGTTCCTGGGCCGGGACAGCTCGGAGTTCAGGCGTTATGAGCTGTCCGTTCTCGTCGCCGATCTGTATGATCGGTCGATGATCTACCGTCCCGACCTTCTCCTTTCGTGGGAGGAAGGCCAGGGGGGGGCTTTCTGGCCGGCGATCCTGTGGCAACGCCTCGCCGGGCAGGGACGGCCTCTCCATCGCGCCCGCCTGATGGAGCGCTACGTCCATCACGGAGGGGAAAAGCTCAGAGGGGACCTCCCTCCGAGGATGACCCTGTTCGGCCTGACAGGAATTCCTCCCCGGGACCTCCTGTTCTTCCGGAGCTTGGGAGAGGGAGGCCTGTGCGATCTCCACCTGTTTTTTCTCAATCCCTGCGAAGAGTATTGGGGGGACATCGTCTCCGTCCGGGCGAGGGAGCGGGCTCCCGAAGAACGGGCGTCCTACCTGTCCACCGGGTCCCCGCTTCTCGCATCCTGGGGGGAACAATTCCGGGTCATCCATCAGGCCCTTTCGGATCTGCCCCAGTCGGTCAGGGTGTTCCCGGAGGCCTCCGGCACCCTTTTGGCCCGCATCCAGGAAGATATCCGGACATTGGTGGATCGGGGTTCCCTGGTCCGCCAGGGCCGGCTCCGCCGGCTACCGATCCCGGCCTCTGATCGCTCGATCGAGGTGGTGCGCTGCCCAAGCCCGGTGCGGGAGATCGAAATGCTCAAGGACAGGATCCTGGGGCTTTTTGCCGAGATCCCCGACCTGACACCGGAGGATGTCGTGGTTCTGGCGCCTGATATCGGGCGCTATGAAGGGATCATCCGGTCCGTGTTCGGGTTCGCCGGACGCGAGGAGGGGGAGAAGGGGGGGAGGGATCCGGAGATTCCCTTCGTGATCTCGGACCGGCGGGAACTCCTCGAAGATCCCCTCTTCGGAGCGCTCCTGTCGCTCCTCCGGATCCGGGAGGGCCCCCTCACCGGGCCTTTTGTGTTCCGGCTCCTGTCGGTTCCGGAGATTGCGCGACGGTTTGGCGTGGGACAGGTTCGGCCCGCGCGCCTCCAGGACATTCTTGAGGCCTCCGGGTTCCGGTGGGGAGGACATGGGGGAGACCGCCCTCCTCCTTATTCCGGACGGCGGGAGCACACCCTGGAGGAGGCGGTGGATCGGCTCCTCCTTGGGTATGCCTGCGGGGAGGAATTCTTGCCTCCGGCCCCGGACCGTCCCGACCCTCTGGTCCTTTCCGATGACCTGGAAGGCGACGTCGCCGGAGGCCTCTCCGAACTTCTGGAGGCCCTCGACGCCTTGTCGGACACGCTCTCCGTCCCCGGGCCTGCGGACCGATGGCCCGGGCGGGTCTCCCGCATCCTCGACGACTTCTTCGATCTCGATCCCTCCGACGGGGTGGGGGCGGCCCTCCGGGCGATTCCCGATCAGCTGGGACGGGAATTTTCGGAGGCGTCCTTCGAGGGCCTTCTCACCGGAGAGATTCTTGCCCACCACCTCGAGCGGTCAGCGAAAGGGGGGGAGGGACGGGACCGGTTTTTTTCGGGGGGGGTCACCTTCGGCCGGATGGTCCCTCTTCGCTCGATCCCGTTTCGGGCGGTGTGCCTGATCGGGATGAACGACGCCGATTTTCCCCGCTCCTCCTGGCCGCCTTCCTTCGACTGGCTCGCGGCGGATCCCCAGCCGGGAGACCGGTCCCTCCGGGAGGACGACCGGACGCTGTTTCTCGAGGCGATTCTTTCCGCCCGCGACGGTCTTTGGATCAGCTTCACAGGGGTCGACCCCCGGGACGGAAGCCCGCGGGAACCGTCGGTTCTGGTTCGCCAGCTGATGGACCTCCTCACGGAAGGCTTCGAAGGGGAGTCCCGGCCCATTTCCGAACAGATTTGGGTGGACGCTCCCATCGACCCCCTTTCCTTGTCCCATTATTCGGAGGAGAAGGACCCGCGGCTCAGGAGCTACTCCCGGTCCTGGCATTCGGCCCTTGCGGCCTTGCGATCGGTCCCGGCCCGGGAACGGGTGTTCTTCGATCCCGACCTCTCCTTCCGCCGGGCGGAGGTGGTGGGGGTCTCGGGGGACGAGAACAGGATTCCGGTCGACCTCCTCCGCTCCTTCGCCCGGGATCCCGTCCGCCATTTCCTGACGCGGCGGATGGGTTTTCCCCGTTCGGAATGGATCTCGAGGCTCCGGGAGGAAGAACCCTTCGTGATCGGCGAAGATCTCCTCCTCACCCGGATTCTTCAGACTTCCGCTCCGGACCGCGCCGAACTCCCGTGGCCCCCTCTCAGGGAATGCATCGAACGGAGGGCGTTTTGGGAGATCGCGGAGTACCGGAGGGCCGTGTCCTCCCGGGCAGACATTCTCTTTCCGGAGGATTTGAAGGAGCGGCCCAGGGCGGTGCTGGACGTCCGATTCCGGAATCGTTGGATCCAAGGGCCCATCGAGGGTCTCTATCCCACGAAAAGCGGAGGCCGAAGGCTTTTGGTCGAACGGTGGCCCGGGGAGGCGTGGCCCTCCCATTATCTCGAGACCTACCTCCTCCATCTCTTGGGATGCCTCTTCGTGACCGGCTATGAAGGGTGTGTCCTGACGGTCAGAGGGGACAAGGAGAAGGCCGGGGGACCGGAACGGGTTCCCCTCGGCCTCATCCGGTGGAATCCCCCCGCCCCTTCCGACGCGTCCCGGGAGCTTCTCTGTTTTCTTCGGGCCTATCGCCTAGGTGAGACCTCTCCGCTCCCCTTCGACCCGGAAGCCTCCCGGGCCTATGTGGTGGCCCTCAAGGAGTCCGGAGGTGCCGGGATCGCCCTCTCCGGGACCCTGCGTTCCCGGGCGGAGGAGCGTGCGCGCCGCATCCTTCTCGGACCCCAATCGTCCTCCCCACGCAAGAACGACCAACCCATGGACCCCAGAATCAAATCCGCCTTCTGGAACTGGCTGGCCTTCAAGGGGAGGGACATTGCGTCGGAGAGAACATTCGCCCTCTGGTCGGAAAGACTCTGGGGTCCGATCCAAAAAAGGGGGATGGAAGAGGGGGTCGGCTGATGGAGGGGGCTTTCCTTCACGATCTTCCCCTTCCCGGGCTTCACTTGATCGAAGCCTCGGCCGGAACCGGGAAAACGACGACGCTGACGAACCTTTTCCTTCGCGCGATTCTGGAGGGGACGGAGATCGACCGAATTTTGGTGGTCACCTTCACCGAATCGGCCGCCGAGGAGGTCAAGGGGAGAACCCACGATCTTCTTGTCGCGGCGCGGAGGCGCGCCATGGGAGACCCCGTGGAGGGGCGGCTCGCCCCCTTCCTGGAAAGGGTCCGCCCGGAGCATGCGTCTCTCTTGTCCCGGGCCCTCTTCGACTTCGACCGTGCGACGATGACGACCATCCACGCGTTCTGCCGCCGTCTCCTCCGGGAATATGCCTTCGAATTCGGCTCCCCCTTTTCTCTGGAGCTCGATCCGGACGGACGGCGGGCCAACGCCCTTGCGGCCAACGAAATATGGCGCCGCCGGGTCTATCCGGAGGCTCCGGAGATTGCCCTGATGACCGCCGCGATCTTCCCGGAAGGCCCGAAAAGCCTTGGAACCCTGTCCTCCGATGCCCTTCTGTACGGGGAGTGCGAACGGGCATGCCTCAAAATGCCCGAGGAGGCGGACGACCTTCGGCAACGACAGGACGAATGGCTCGGTTTGCTTTCCGAATGCCGGCGGGTGTCCCCCGAGTCGTTGGACGATCTCATCCGGATCGCGTCCTCGGACACCTCCTCCAAGGGGAAGGGACGGCGCAAGGCAAAGGCCGATGAGGCGTTGCCGCTCCCGTTGCTTTTGAGGCTCCGGGCGATCGTGACGGGGGTCCCGGGAGCTCTTCCGGGATGGGGGCTCCATGATGCGGATCTGCAGGAGGGGCTGTCCCTGTCCTCCTCCGGGAGTCATGAGATCTTCTCTCCGGTCCTTCGCCTTCTCGAGGCCAAGGAGGCCGTGTCCGCAAGTGTGCGCACCTCCCTCCGAAGGGATCTCCTGACGTATCTTCGGACCGAAGCCCTCGTCGAGCGGGAAAAGCGGGAAGTGGAAACCTTCGGCGACATGATTCTTCGCGTCCTTGAAGGGCTGCTCCTGGACTCTTCCGGAGAGCTTGCCCGACGAATCCGGACCCGCTTTCCGGTGGCGTTTGTCGACGAATTCCAGGACACGGACCTCGCCCAACTCAGGATCTTCGACCGGATCTACCGGTTTCGGGAAGGCGTGCCGGAGGAGGACGGTCGCCGCCCGTCCGTGTTTCTGGTCGGCGATCCCAAACAGTCGATCTATCGTTTCCGCGGGGCCGACATCGACGCGTATCTTGAAGCGCGGGAGCAGGCCGTCGGCGCGGACGCGGGGGCCATCGTCCCTCTATCGGTCAACTTCCGCTCCGATCGCCGGTATGTCGAGGCGGTCAATCTTCTCTTCTCCCTTGTGCCCGATCCCTTCCGTACCGACGGATCCATCCGGTACGATCCGGTCCGCGCCAGGCATGAGGGCCGGAGCTCCTTTTCGGACCGGGAGGCGGAGTACGGCGGGGAGGCCATTCCCATCCTGTTCCACCCGGGGGACGCGGAAGAGACTCTTCATAGCTTCGCCTCCCGTTGCGCACGGGAGGTCGAGCGCCTGGTCGGAGGGGCCGTGACGATCGACGGGCGACCCCTGCGGCTCGATGATATCGCGGTCCTGGTCCGGCAGCACTCCCACGGAACGCGGATCCATAAGGCGCTGGAGGAGCGGGGGATCCTGTCGGTCACCTATGGGACCCAGAGCGTCTTCGAGACGGAAGACGCCTTCGATCTGGAGATGCTTCTTCTGGCCCTGGCCGCTCCCGAAAACCGGAGCCAGGTCCGCCTTGTTCTCGCCTCGCGGTTCTTCGGTCTCACCGCCCGGGACCTGATGGAGCTCGAGGAATCCCAGGACCTCTGGAACCGCCGTGTCGATCCCCTGTTTCGGGCGGCCGCCCGATGGGGGCGCATGGGGGCGATGGGAACGCTTCGGGGGCTGTTTCTCGAGCAGGAGATTTTTCCCAGGCTCTTAAATGGGCCCGGGGGCAAAAGACGCGTCGCCCATCTCCTGCATCTCTTCGAACTCATCGACGAGTTGGGGCGGGACCGTCCTCCCCTTCTCCTCCATATCGACCGCTACCTCGCCGCTCGGCGGGAGCCGACGGGGGAGGGGGACGACCGGAACGCCCCCCGCCTTGAGGCCCTCGACGGCCGTCTCCGGATCCTCACCCTTCACAAGGCGAAAGGGCTCGAATTCCCGGTGGTCATCCTGCCGTTCGGGTTGCCTCACACCCTCCGTCCGGGAGAGGAGGTGTCCGAGGGAGACCGGGAGGGGGAGCTCTCCGAGGAGATGCGTCTTCTTTACGTGGCGCTGACCCGGGCCAAACACCGCACCGTTCTTCTCGTCCCCTCCTTGAGACTCCCCCAGCCGGCCTTGGGGCACCTCTTGGGTCTCGCCCTCAAGAAATCCTACGGAAAGAGCCATGTGGAAGCGTTCAGCAACCGTCTCGCCGACCTTGCCTCCGATCACCCCGATCTACTGGGGCTCCTTCCGGAAGGGGGGCCCTCTCCCTTGCCCCCCGCAAAACGGAGGTCAAAAGAGCCCGCGCTTACCCCGCCGCTCATGTCCCCGGTGATCCGGCCCGCCCGGCACATGGAGAGCTTCTCCTCCCTGCTGCGGCGCTCCCTGGAATCGGTGGGGGAAGGGGATCGGGATTTCCGGGAAAGCGACGAGGGGTCCATGGAGGGCGAATGGGAGAAGACGGAGGAGGAGCCTGTCCCGGCCGGACCCC
>DAHVAL010000029.1 GCA_027314645.1 Nitrospirota bacterium | reverse complement strand
TCTTTTGCTCCCCAGGACTCGATTCGATGCTCCGGGCATTTTCCCTGATCGACCTCTCCGGCGAGACGGTGTTTCTGGGAGGGAAGCTGAAGGAAATGGCCTTAAAAACCCTGGAGGGAAGGGACGAGGAACGGGAGACCTTCACGGTGGTCGACAAGGACGGCAAAGCCCGGATCCTGGATTGCCAGAGCGCCTGCCTTCCCCTGGAGTTGGGAGGAGAGGAGCGGATCGTGATTCATGTGCGGGATTCGACCCATCTCGAAGTCCTCTCCCGCGAAACGCAGGCCTTCGGCCGCTACCAGGAGGTCCTGGGAAAGATCGCCCATCTCGCCGTGACGGGGACCCGGTTTGTCGAAATTGCCGACTTTGCCGCCCGGGAAACCGCCCGGGCATTGAATGTCGAATTCTGCAAGATCCTCACACCCGGAGATTCCGACCCCATGCTGCATCTCCTGGCGGGAGTGGGATGGCGGCCCGGACTGGTCGGAACCTATGTGCAGGAAGGAGGCGTCCACTCCCAGGCCGGGTTTGCCATCCACCAGAAGAAGCCGGTGGTGGTCGAGGATCTGCTGACCGAACGCCGGTTTTCTCCCTCTGAGCTGCTCTCCGAGCACCGGGTCCGCTCGGGGGTGAGCGTTCCGATGATGTTTCACGACCAGGTCCTCGGAGCGATGAGCGCCCATACCCGAACGGTGCGCCACTTTACCCGCTCCGAAATCGGATTTCTGGAGACGGTGGCCAATACCGTCGCGACCTTGCTTGAACGGTGGAAGAAGGAGGAGACCCAGCTCTCACTCTTTGAGCGCCTTTTTGCCCAGGTCCAGGACGGGGTGATCCTCACCAACAACCGGGGCGTCATCCTCGAATGGAACCCGGCGATGGAGCGGATGTCCGGGTGGTCCCGCCAGGAGGCCGTCGGGACCACTCCCCGCCTCCTTTCTTCCGGATGCCAGTCGCCTGAGTTCTACGATCACCTCTGGCACACTCTCCTGTCGGGAAAGCCGTTCACCAGCCGGTTCATCAACCGCAGAAAAGACCAGAGCGAGTTTTTGGTCTGGGAGAGCATCAGCCCGGTGATGGATCCCGACAATACCATCCGGTACTTTCTGGCGATCCTGACCGATCTTTCCGATCGCGAACGGCTTCTGGAGGCGCTTCGGCACTCGGAACAGATCCGGCTGGTCGGACAACTGGCGGGGGGGCTCCTGCACGAAATCCGAAATCCCTTGATCGGGATCGGAAGCCTCGCCGATCACATGGGCCAGGCCCGGGAACTCCCCGACTCACTCCGCCGGCACGCCTCTCTGATCGCCCAGGAAGCGCGCCGCATCGACGGCCTTCTCGAATCCCATCTCTCCCACCTCAAGCCTCGAAGTTTCGATCTTCAGCCGATCGCCATCGATGAGCTGGTAAGGGATGCGACCTCGCTTCTTCAGGAGGCCTTCCGCACGTCCCAGGTGAGGGTCGAGGTGACGGCCGAGGGCGAGATTCCGATCCTCGAGGGGGCCCGGGGCCCGCTCCAGCAGGTCATCCTGAATCTGGCCATGAATGCGCTTGACGCCATGTCCAGGGAAGGCGGGACTCTTTCGATCAGACTCTCTGCCTCCGATCTTCCCGGCCAACCCGGGGTCGGGGTGACCCTCATCGACACGGGGCCGGGGATTCCCGAGCCGCTCTTAAAGCGCATCAACGAACCCTTCTTCACCCATGGCAAGGCCAGGGGGGTGGGGTTGGGTCTTGCCATCTGCCGGGATATCGTGGACCGGCACCGGGGAAAACTGACGATTGAAAGCCCGGAGGGACAGGGAGTCCGCGCCACCGTCTGGCTGCCCCTCAGGCAGGAGGCCACATGATCTTGAACATCCTTCTGGTGGAAGACGAACCGCTGATCCGGGAAGCCTTCACCCTCCGGCTCTCCGAACGGGGGTATGAGGTGCAGACGGCCAGGAGCGGGGAGGAAGGGATCGGCATTCTCCGGACCTCGCCCCCGGATATCGTGGTCCTGGACATGGTGATGCCCGGAATGTCCGGCCTCGACCTGTTGAAGGAGATGCGCGCCATGAGCCTCGAGATCCCGGTCATCGTGCTGACGGCACGGGGAACGGTCAAGGACGCGGTGGAAGCGATGCGGCTGGGGGCGTTCGACTTCGTGACGAAAAGTATCGACATGGACGATCTCATCTTGTCGCTCTCCAACGCAGCCCGTTTCCTGTCGCTTTCCAGGGAGGCCCGCTTCTGGACCCGGCGCGAGTCGGGACGATACGCGCTCTCCCGGATGGTCGCCGAAAGTCCCGCCGGCCAGGATCTTCGCCAGCAGGTGGCCGGTCTCGTCGAAAACGACCGGGTGACCGTCCTTTTGCACGGAGAAACCGGAACCGGGAAAGAGTATATTGCCAAGGTGCTCCATTACAATGGACCCTCCGGCGAGCGTCCCTTCATCGAGGTCGACTGTCCGGCCATCCCGGCGGAACTCTTCGAGACCGAGCTCTTCGGCCATGAAAAAGGGTCCTTTACCGGAGCCACGGGGCGGCGGGTCGGATTAGTCGAGCTTGCCGAAGGCGGAACGGTCATGCTTGACGAAATCGGGGATCTTCCGCTTCCTCTTCAGGCCAAGCTCCTGCGGGTCATCGAGGAGCGGACCATCCGCCGGGTCGGGGGAGGCGCCCCCTTTCCGGTCAATGTGCGCTTCATGGCGGCCACTCACCGGGATCTGCGCCAGCAGGTCCGGGAGGGACGATTCCGGGAGGATCTCTTTTACCGCCTCAACGTGGTGACACTGACCATTCCCCCGCTCCGGGAGCGTCGGGACGATATCGTTCCGTTGGCGGAACTCTTCCTCCACCAATCCTCCCAGACCTTCCGAAAAAAGATTCTGGGCCTCTCCAACAATGCCAAGCGCCTTCTGGAGGACTATCCGTTCCCGGGCAACATCCGCGAGTTGTCGAACCTCGTCGAGCGGGCAGTGCTCTATTGCAAGGGGACGATACTCGAGCCCGGACATTTTTCCTCCGAACTGCGGAGGATCGAAGAACCTTCCCATGGGTCCTCCGAGGCCGCGTCCGGAGCGACCGCCCGTGGCGACCTGCTCCATATGTCCTATCGCATCGGACATGACACCCTGACCCAATTCGAGCATCATCTCATCACCGAGGTGTTGCGGCAGGTCTCGGGAAACAAGTCGCAGGCTGCGGCCGCCTTGGGGATCAGCCGATGGGCCCTGGACCGGCGATTGAAGGGCCGTCGGGAGGAATCAGGAGAGAAGGAGGACCGGGGTCCGGAGGAGATCAAATCCTATGGGGCCAGGTAAGGGGTCGGCAACAGGGAATAAAAAAAGGGAGGGGATCGCTCCCCTCCCTTTTAAGGCTTTTGCTTCAGGGGCTGTTCGCGCCTGGTTTAGTAGGCCTTGGAGAAGCCGGCTTCGTCCCCGTAGTTCCAAAGCTTCTGGGCCGCCGACCACTTCCATTTTTTCGACAAGGACACCATGAAGGTGTCGACGTCGGCATCGGTCACGGGCCGGGTCGCCATGAATCGGCAACGGTACCAATTGACCATCATGAGATCATCGCTCACGTAGCCCGGCCAAACCTTGGTGCCGCGATTCGACACGAATTCGATCTTGAAGGCCCCATAGTCATCGAACATGGGGATGCCTTCTTCGGTGATGATATACACGTCCACCCCGACCAGGGTGATGGGCTTTGCGGGACGCTTCGCCCGGTTAACAGTCGATTTCGTCAGCATTTTAACGCTCCTCTTCGGATAGTGGGTCCAATCCTTACTTCATGGCCTTGATGATCGCATCGGCATATTCGTCGGTGGAAGCGGTTCCTCCGGCATCGTAGGTCAGGGTCTTGCCTTCCGCCAGAACCTTGTTCATTCCCTTTTCGATCTTTTCCGCCGCTGCGTTTTCACCCAGCCATCGGAGCATCATCACGCCCGACAGGAGAACGGCCGAGGGATTGACTTTTTTCATCCCGGCATACTTCGGAGCCGATCCGTGGACCGCTTCGAAGATGGAACAGTTGTCGCCGATATTGGCCCCAGGAGCGAATCCGAGACCTCCCACGAGACCGGCGCAAAGGTCGGAAAGGATATCCCCGTAGAGGTTGGGAAGAACGAGACAATCGAACTGGGCAGGATTGCGGACGAGCTGCATCGAACAGTTGTCCACAATGATGTCTCCGGATTCGATATCGGGGTGCTTTTTCGCCACTTCCCGGAACGCTTCCAGAAAGAGACCATCGGTCATCTTCATGATGTTGGCCTTGTGGACGCAATAAATCTTCTTCCGGCCGTTGGCCTTGGCCCACTTGAACGCAAACTCGGCAATCCGGACCGACCCGGGCCAGGTGATCACTTTGAGACACTGGGCGACTTCGTCGGAGACCATGTGTTCGATGGCGGCATACGAGTCTTCCGTGTTTTCCCGGAAGGTGAGAATATCGATCTTGTCCCAGGGACGTTTCAGTACGGGGATGAGCTTGGCGGGACGCACATTCGCGTACAGGTCGAACATCTTGCGAAGCGTCACGTTGGCGCTCTTGTGGCCGGTACCGATCGGGGTCGTCGTGGGTCCCTTGATGGCGATTTTGTTTTTCGCGATCGACTTGATGGTCTTTTCAGGGAGAAGAGTGCCGTGCTCCTTTAAGCAATCGAGCCCGATATCTTCGTATTCCCAAACGATTTCCACGCCGCTGTGGTCGATGACCCTTCGGACCGCTTCGCAGATTTCCGGTCCCGTTCCCTCACCGGGAAGCATCGTGATGACATGTTTACCCATTGTTTAAAACCTCCATTTGTAATCCATTTCCGAGTTTGTTCCCACCCCTTTCCTCATTGAAAGGAGGGTCCGTCTGATGCTAGCAATTCCCATGCCCAAATATAAAAAATCGACAAATTCCCGGCAAAAAATAAATTACCTACTCCCCTCACCTCTGGTAAGCGCTCAGCTGTGCGATTTATGTGATTAGAATCCGCACAGCTGAGCGCAAGTTGTGCGAAAAGTGGAAAAGGGTTCAGGGCCGCCCACGAGCCCTGAATTTTACCGCATGAGGAGGACCGTCAAGGGATCAATGTTTATGTTTAGGTTTTCCATTTTCAAAATCATCGGACCTGCGTCGATTTTCGGTTAGAATGATGAAGGTGATAAGCGCAAGAAGAAAAACGGCAATGATCGCGACCCCATGGTCATGCATAATGCTCATATCGAGGAATCTGATGGAAAAATAATCATTTAATCCAACCATCATCCACCTCCTGCTTAGGGATTTTTAGCAGTAATGGATATATCTCCTTTCTTTAAATTTACACCCTCAAAATGAATGTCAAGGTGTGAAAACCCTTTTTCCCCGGGATTGGCGGCCCCCTCCGTTAATCCCCTCGAGGAGGGGCCCGTGAGATTCTCCATTAAGATCCTCGCCCTTGAATGGCGCCGAAAATGGGTTGCGTTCACCTTCCGGTCCGGACACCTTGAGCTTTTCAGGGAGTTTTTTGCGGGACAGGTGAGCCTCCTTACGCCGTTCTCCCCTCATACGTTAAAGGACCGTCGCCAGGACTCTGTCCTCATTCCCTATGAGGACCCGCTTGATTTGGGTAAAGGGTCACCTGTGATTAGTTTCATTTTAGGAACGAGAAAAAAAATGATAAATTTTTCATAGGTCATGGAATCATC
This sequence comes from Nitrospirota bacterium, assembly GCA_027314645.1. Classification (GTDB taxonomy): domain Bacteria; phylum Nitrospirota; class Leptospirillia; order Leptospirillales; family Leptospirillaceae; genus UBA4572. Next base: position 16,135 of record DAHVAL010000029.1, on the reverse strand, counting down.
CGAGGGCGAAAAAGTGACGGGAAAAATCGGGAACGGGTCTGCTCCGCCAAAGCAGGCGGAGTGAGAACATGGAGAAATCAGGGATCGGTGTTTGGGGTTGGGGGAAAAGGGATTTTAAAACTTCCTGGAAGAAGGAGAAGAGATGAAAAAAATATTCAGTTTCATCATTTTTTCATTTGTCATTGTTTTTATGCTCATTGTCGCCATGAAAATGGTGAATGATTGGCATGACAGTCCAGAGTTTCAATCTCAGGCTCAAACGGCATTAGGAATTCTAAAAAAAATCGGGATAGTTTTTTGGAACTCGGTGATTCAGATCACCCAGGAGTTTTTTCATCGGCTTTTTCAAAATTCATGAAAGGGGGATCTGGTCAGAGGAGTAAGGGTGCATGCCCCATTCAGACCGATTGTCCGGGAATTGAGTGACCCCAGAATGCGCAAGGCCTGGAGAATAACGCGATTCCTTAGCCACAATGAGCGCATTTTCCGCCGGGACATTTTTTTTGGCGCACGGGGCCGTTGAATCCATACCCTTCCGTTCGCTCAAAAGATCACGGCAAGGAGGGTCCCTCTCGATCGATCCGCGGTGAGTTTAGCGAATCGTGATCTGGTGTTGCAGAAGATGGCGCCCGAAAGTGGTATAGTGTACGAGGAAAAGCATCAGAACCCCTCCCACAGCAATCCAGAAAATCGCCTTGATCCAGCTTTTCATCGGAACCTCCTTCTCATTGAAATGCCCTGTCCTTGCAGATTTTTGGGGAATCTCCGCCAAGGGACGGAGGCCTTACCCCGTAAGAATCGCCTTCGATGTCCCTAAGGTCCCTATTAAACCATAATCCCAAAAGAATGTGGAGAGGGGTCTCTCCGGCAAGGATGGGGAAGAATGGACTGTAGTGCTCCCCATATTGAATCGGACACCTCTGTGCTTAAAATAAGCATTAGGAGAAGGTCATAGGACTCTTGATCCGGAAATGATCGGCAACAATTCCGTTCCTGTCCGAAGACGACGATGTGAGTGACATGATTCTATGAAACTTCAAACGGACAAACCGCGCCTCATTCATGGTTTTCATGCTCTCTTCAAAATTTCTCCTTTAAGATGACCGTCACCTTTTTTAAGATTGAAAAGGGAGTCCTGACTCTCAAAAGGAATGTCGAATCAAGCACGGATCTCCGTAAAGATTCATCGCACGAATCAGCTGAGCCCTCTGAGTCCAATTCATTTGAAACTTGATGGGGAATTCCTTGCGATCAAGCCAAACTATTTCGTTATCGCTCAGGTCGATCGCCTTTAAACGTTCAATGATGACTCTTTCTGAGTTTTCAACATCAGTGGCGCATTGAACCGAACCAATAATCGCAACATCCGCTCCTAATTGTTGTCCAGGAGCGTGGATTTGAGAAGTCCTCGAGTGGCGCATCTGATAAAATCGTTCTTCGGAGGCCAAATTTCTCGTCTCGTTTGATGCCGCAACAAGGACTCCGCCGTTTGAATTCTCGATTGTTTCCTCTAATCCATCCTTAAGGTAAATAATTCGAGGAATCACCTTTGGAGAATTATTCCTCAGCTCCAATATTTCAACGTAAATGTGTTTGTGTTTTTTTAAGAACTTTGAAACGAACGGACTTTTCAAGAAGGAATTTCCGAAGTACTTTCCAGCGTCTTTAACTGCTTGTGGAGGCCCATTGGAGGAATGAGAGGAGGATTGATTGATATTTGCGAATGAACATCCTGACGTGGCTAAAGCAAGAATTCCCATGCCAACAAGAAAAGAGTTAACGCACCGTTCGGACACGTTCGTCTCCTTTTTAAACTTCAATCACTAAATTAGCAGATTGGTCATTATGACTCCAAGAATTCAGGAGAAAATCGGGCTTAACGTTTCCATCTATGAATATTTTTATCAAACTACCTTGTTCATTTGCCATATCTCTTTTAAAGCTTCCCATTTCCAAATCGTTTCTATTTTTCCGGCTTGTCTCCCGATGGCGCGGGGAGGTCTTTAAGCCTGGTGTTCGAAAAAGGGAGGGTCTTTGCCAGGGAATGTCTCCTCAAAAATGCCAAACGCGCATAGACGCCACGAACCGGTTTTTTCCACAGGTCTTGGTGGTGGCTTAGAGGGAAGCATTATCGCGCAGAATTTTGGAGGTGAAGATTGACCTAAATACCGATGGAATAATTGGAGCGGGATAGGGGATTCGAACCCCCGACCTTCAGCTTGGGAAGCTGACACTCTACCGCTGAGTTAATCCCGCCCGGAAGGATAGATGACGAGTTTATACCACAGAATCGTCTGGACCACAATCCCAGGAAGGGACGCACCCGCCGCCCACGAACCCGATGATCTCGACCGAATCGCCTTCGATCAGAAAGATGCTTTCCCAATCCTTTTTCGATTGAATGGACAGGTTGACCTCACATACCACAGGCTTTTCCAAGAGCCCCATCTCCCCTACAAGGGCCCGGAGGGTCGTTCTCTCCCTTATCGTCCTTCGCTCCCCATTGACCGTGATAAACGGCATTGTCTCCTCCGCGCGATTACATTTCCTATCCTTTTTGTATTATACTGAAGTACCGGATACCCGGCAAAGTTTTCAGCACTTTTTAGGAGTTTCGGGACCCCAGGATCATCCATGCTCGACACACGCATTCAGCGCTATTTTCTTCTGGGTCAAATCGCGCTCGTTTCCGCGACCTCCTACATGGCGGCCGATGCCCTGAACGAATCCATCCGCGACCATATCGGAGGGGCCTACGCCATTCCTGTCGTTCATGGGGTTTTGGTCCAGCCTCGGAACGCTCTTCCGACGGAATCGGATCTCGCGTCGATCGCCCGCGGGAACATCTTCGACCCGTCTCATCGCGGGAGTGGGGCCCTTCCGGGAGACCTTGATTTTGCGTCTGGATTGGGAACGCCGTCGGACGCCCGAAATGGATTGGCCCAAGGGCCGATCGTGGCCGTCGGAAGCTGGAAAGACCAGAAGGCCCTCCCGGTGATTCACCCCGACTCCTTGAAGCTTCGCTTGGTCGGGACCCTGATGGGACCCGGCACGCTTTCCGGGGCAGTGCTCGAAGACACGGCCAAAAAGATTCAAAAGTTTTACCACGTGAACGAGTCCGTCATTCCCGGCCGGGTCATGCTGGCGCACGTCCAGAAGGCGTCCGTCATCCTGAAGGTGGGCCCTTCCTACGGGATTCTGAAGGCCCAGTTCACCGTAGACGACGACAAGGGGCAGAACGTCTCCGCAGGAGACAGCGCGTCTCCCCATGGCATCCGCCGTCTTGACGCAAATCATTGGCTCATCGAGGCCCGGGCCGTGCATTCGGCCATTCGGAACCTGAATCAGCTCATGATGCAGGCGCGCGCCGTTCCGAATATGGTCGGGGGGAAGCCGAACGGGTTCAGGATCGTGGAGATTCAACCCGGCAGCCTTTATCAGGAAGTCGGCCTTCTCCCGGGAGATGTGATCGAAGCAATCAACGGGATGTCGATGAGCGACCCCCAGAACTTCATGAAGGCCCTCTCGACACTTGGAACGGCCACCCAGGTCAGTATCGACCTTGTTCGGAACGGGGCTCCCCAAACCTTTAGTTACCAGGTCCAGTGATCCTGGACCTTCCTTTACCCGGGGGCCCATGATCCCCCAAGAATAGGACTCTTGGCTTGAATCGTCGTCTCACTTATGTTCGGGGTGTCCTCAATCCCGCCATGGCTTGGCTCCTGTGCGCAGCCGCGCTTGTCGCCCTTTGGGCGCCAGGAATTTTCAGGGGTTCTCCCGCTCTCGCGGCGGACACCCCCGCTCCGGCACCCCTGGCAGTTCCCGCACCGACCCAAAAGGTGTCCATGAATTTCCGCAACGTGGATGTGTCCGTCCTGGTGAAATTCATGAGCGAGCTTCTGAACAAGGACATCGTCATGGACGATAGGGTGAAGGGCAAGCTCACCATCCTCTCCCCTTCCGAAGTCTCCGTTCCCGACGCCTTTCGCATCTTTTCCGATGCCCTCCAGATGAAGGGATTCGAAACCGTCCCCAAGGGCGGGATGATCTACATCGTTCCTGCGACCCAGGCCCCGCCCAACAGGGAAATGTTTCTCTATTCCCTCGAAAACACTTCGGCCAAATCGGTGGCCAAGACAGTCAATTCCATCCTTTCGAAGGGATTTTCCCCCAAACCGATCGGAGGGGTCCGGGATGGAGGATTTGAAGCCCCCATCCAGATCGTTTCCGATAAAGGATCGAACAGCCTGATCGTGTCGGCGACCGCCCATGATTATGACCTCCTCAAGCCGATCCTTCATTCTCTCGACTCCCAGCCCGGAGAGGTGTATGTAAAGGCCTCCCTGATCGAAATTTCCACGGACAAGCTGAACAACATCCAGGTCAACCTCCTCAGCGGAATGCTCGCGGCGAGCGGTGCGGGTGTGGCCGGCCTCACCAACTATGGCATGCTGGGAGGAGTTGTGAATGGCGCCACCGGGGCCACCTCCCTGAGCGGATCGAGCTCCACCGGATCCCTGGGGGTGATCTCAGGAGCGGCGGGAGCCGCCCAGTCCCTTTCAGGGCTCAATGGGCTGGTGGCGGGGGTCCTGACCGGAGGAACCTTCAATTATAATGGGGTGTCGTATCCGAATGTGGGCGCCCTTCTCAACGCCCTGGAAACCTTCTCGGACGTCCGGACCCTGTCCACACCAGAAATTCTCGCCACCGATGGGGTCAAGGCCAAGATCACGATTGGAGAGGACGTGCCGTTCATCACCGGGCAGAGCCAGACGGTGGGTGGGAACGTCATGACGATGATCCAGCGGGAGAATGTCGGGATCACCCTCGAAATCACCCCCTACATCCTTTCCCATCAGCGGGTCCGCCTCGACGTAAAACAGGTCATCTCCGCCCTGACAAACGCCTCCCAGGTCATCGGCACCATCGCCGTCGGCCCCACGACCACCAAGCGGTCCGCAAAGACCAACCTGACCGTCTCCTCGGGGCAAACGGTGGTGATCGGAGGCCTGATCTCCAAGGAAACCAGCATCAATGACCAAGGAATTCCGTTTCTTTCGAACATCCCCATTCTCGGATACCTTTTCTCCAACACGAACCATGAAAAGAAAAGGGATGATCTTCTGATCTTCCTGACGCCTTACGTGATTCGAAGCTCCCAGGATCTCGCCATCGTCAAGCATGACGCCCCGGATCTCCTCAAGAAGTTTGCGAAAAACAACCATCTGGTCCAGAACCTGATCCTGGACAAGAAAATCTCCTCTTTCACGAGCGATCAATTCCTTCGGACGGTGGACGTTCCCGGAGAACCGGGAGCCCCGGAATAACCCGCCATGGCAGTTAACGCCGTCTCCTTTCTTGAGCTTCTTCGCTCGACACGGGAATCGACCCCCACCTTCGATGACGCGATCGAGGCCGCCGGCCTTTCCGCGGACACTCTGTGGAAGGAATGGGCGTCGCTTCAGGGATATGACTATCGAACCTCCGTCGCCATGGACGAAATCGACGGATCCCTGATTCCGCGCATTCCGATCTCCTTTTGCAAAACGCATCTGCTTCTTCCGCTCGGCATTTCCGAAACGGAGAACTCCAAGCTTCTCCTGGTCCTTTGCGGCGCCCCTTCGGCGTTCAGGGCGCTGGCGTCCCTCTCCCTCCTTCTGTTCGGATCGCCTGAATCGCCGACCGGGATTAAGCCGGTCCTCGTCTCCCAAACGGTCCTTTACACGCTCATCAACAACGCCTACGAGCGCTTCGGACAGGCCGAGACAGGACATATCCTCGACTCTGCCGAGGAAGAGGCCGACACTTTCTCCGATCTTCTATCGATCCAGGAAACGGTGGACCTCCTCGACGCGCGCGATGACGCCCCCATCATTCGTCTGGCGAATTCAATCCTTTCCCAGGCCGTGAGACAAAAAGCCTCGGACATCCATCTCGAGCCCTTCGAAGAGGAAGTGAAGATCCGCTACCGGCTTGACGGAGTTCTCTACAACGTCCTGTCGATTCCGCAGAAGCTCAAGGCCGGCATTATTTCCCGATTCAAGCTGATGGCGAATCTCAACATCGCGGAAAAACGCCTCCCCCAGGACGGCCGGATTCGCATCCGGGCGGCGGGAAGGGACGTGGATATCCGCGTCTCCACCATCCCCGTCCGGCACGGAGAACGCGTGGTTCTCCGTATCCTTGAGCAGGGGACCCTCCTTCTTCCCCTGTCGGATATCGGCTTTGCCCCGAATGACCTGAACCAGGTGAACCGGATGATCACGCTCACCAGCGGGATCATCCTGGTCACAGGCCCCACCGGCGCCGGAAAGACGACGACGCTCTACGCCGTCCTCAACACCATCAACAGTCCGGACAAGAATATCATCACCATCGAAGATCCGGTGGAATACCAGCTGCGGGGGATCGGACAAATTCAGGTCAATCCGCGGATCTCCCTGACCTTCGCCTCGGGGCTTCGCTCGATCCTCAGGCAGGATCCGGACGTGATCCTCATCGGCGAAATCCGGGATACGGAAACGGCGGAAATTGCGATCCAGGCCTCCCTCACCGGCCACCTTGTCTTCTCCACCCTTCACACCAACGACGCCCCTTCGGCGATGACCCGGCTCATCGACATGGGGGTCGAGCCCTTTCTCATTTCCACCTCGGTCCGCGCGGTTCTTGCCCAGCGCCTTGTCCGGAAAATCTGCCCTTCCTGTCGGGAACCCTACCATCCCGGCCCGGACCAGATGGCTCGCCTTGAAATCACCCCCGATCTTCTTCCCGACGGGGTCTTGTTCCGGGGAAACGGATGCCCCTCCTGCCTCGAGACGGGGTACAAGGGACGCCAGGGCATCTACGAGCTGTTCGTGCTCGATGAGGAAATCGCCCATCTGGTGAACACCCGCGCCGATGCCGGAACCTTGAGGGAAGCCGGTCGGAGGAAGGGGATGCAGACTCTCCTCGATGACGGCCGCAGAAAGGTCCTGGAAGGGATCACCACCATCGAAGAGGTCCTCAGGGTGGCCCAAAGCGAGATTTCAGCCGACTAACCAAGGGAGATCCGCCCGTGCCCGTCTGGAACTATTCCGGCGTCCGCCAGAACGGGGAGCGGACCCGGGGCCTTATCGACGCCGACAGCCTTCAGTCCGCCCGCCAGAAGCTCAAGAAGGAAGGAATCATTCCCGTTTCCCTCGATGCGCACTCGAGAGAGACGGCCGCCCGCTCCGCCCAGCCGACTCAGGGAAGAAGGCAACGCCTCTCCGGGCGAGACCTGTCCACCTTCACCCGCCAGTTGTCCATCCTCGTGGGAGCGGGAATCCCGATCGTCGAAGCCCTGGGAGCCATCCTGGACCAGGGCGGAGATACCCCCCCCGCCCGAATCGCCTCCCGGATCCGGGACCAGATCAAGGAAGGCCGCCCCCTCTCCGTGGCGATGGGAGGGGAGACGGGGGTCTTTTCCTCGATCTACCTGAACATGGTTCGGGCCGGAGAGGAGTCGGGAACCCTCGAGATCATGTTGAACCGCCTGGCCGATCTTTTGGAAAAACAGGTCGGGACCCGCCGAAAGATCCTGGGCGCCCTCTTCTATCCGTTGATGCTCCTCGCGGTGGGCATCCTCATGGTCATTTTTCTTCTCATTGTGGTCATGCCCCGGATCACCTCGATCTTTCATGGGCTCAAGGCCGCCCTCCCCCTCCCCACCCGGCTTCTCATGGGAAGCTCCGACTGGCTCAGAACCCACCTCGTCTCCTCTGGACTCACGGTTCTCGCGGCGGTCTATCTTGCCCAGAGGATGGTCCGGACCCGCCGATCGACCGTCGACCGGTGGTTTCTTCGGATTCCCAAAATCGGGGATCTGGTGCTGGCGACGCAAGCGGCCCGGTTTTCCCGGACCCTGGGGGTGCTCCTCTCCTCGGGAACGCCCCTTCAAAAAGCGATGGAGATCTCGGAGGCGGTGCTCACCAGCGAGCCCGTCCGCCAGGCGGTTTCCCGGGCGCGGGTCGAGGTGTCCGAAGGCTTGGCGCTGTCTCGGAGCCTTCGGGAATCGAAGGTCTTTCCCCTCCTCGCAATCCACATGATTGCCGTCGGGGAGAGGTCCGGAAAGCTCGAAGAGCTCCTGATCAAGCTTGCGGAAGGGTACGAACAGGAAATCGACCAGACGATCGGAACGCTGACATCTCTGATCGAACCGGTTATGATACTGTTTATTGGAGGAATCGTCCTCTTCATGGTCATGTCCATCCTGCTCCCCATCTTCGAAATGAGTCAGGCAGTCCAGTAAACCACATGGAGATCCTCATGCCCCGACACTCCTTCGGACCGTTCCGCAAACCCCTCGGGCTCCAACGCCGCGATGGCGGATTCACGTTGATCGAGATCATGGTGGTCATCTTCATCATCGCCCTTCTGGCCGCCCTTGTGGTTCCCAAGATCATCGGCCGAACGGAGGAAGCCAAACAAACCGCCGCCATGACACAGATCCGGGAGTTCGAGAACGCCCTTTCCCTCTACCATCTCGACAATGGGGCCTATCCGACCACCGAACAGGGGCTCGAGGCCCTGATCAAAAAACCCACCCTTCCACCCGAGCCGACCAATTACAAATCTGGAGGCTACATCTCAAAAATCCCGAAAGATCCCTGGGGGCATCCTTACATCTACCTCTCCCCGGGATCGCATGGGGATTTCGACATCATGTCCTACGGGGCGGATGGCACCCGCGGAGGAAAGGGAAACAACAAGGACATCGTTTCGTGGGATCTTGAAAAGTGACAAATCGAAACTGGATATTTCTTTCTTCTTATGATAATCTTCGTAAAGGTGTAACCATTTATTTTTCCAGGAAGGGAAGAACACAGCGGTGATACGTTTTTCGAAGCTTCTGGAGTCCGTTCGGAATCGATTGCCCGCTCCGGGGAAACCCCGAAGGTCCCCGAAGGGACCGGAAGGTCGTCCCTCCCCCCTTCCCCCGAAACGGATCCTTTTTCTGGTCGCCCTTGGGACCTTCGTGTTCATCGCGTCTCTTCTGACGGGGTTTCCGCATCACGAGACGGCGCGCTTCGTCCTCCGTGAAATCTCCCAGTCCGGAGGGGTCGGACTCGAAGCCCGCCAGGCCCGCTTCGACTTCCCAGCCCGTCTTGAATACAGCAACCTGTCCCTGCTCTCCGCCACTCCCGAAGGCCCCGTGAAGGTCCGGATCGATCGGGCCACGGGCCACCTTGAACTCGCCAGCCTCGCCGGGAGCAAGCCGCGTTTCAATTTTCGCCTTCGCGCCTACGGCGGAGAATTCGATGGGTTGCTTCGCCATCTCCCCCAGCACCGAAATCATCTGAGGGGAGCCACCACCCGTCCTCTCGACCTGGGTCTCACCCAACCCCTGTTCCATCAGAACCTCTCGGGGTCGATGACCCTCAAAACAGACTACACATGGCAATCCGGTGCGGAGACAGCAGGGCACGGGGTGCTTTCCGCCGATATCGTGCACCTTGTTCTCAAATCCTTGAACATCAGCGGATTTCCGCTTCCACCCGTCTCTTTTGATTCGGTCAGGAGCCGCATCTTTCTTTCCGGAGGCCGGGGACGCCTTGAACAATTGCTGGCCACCGGGCCTCTCGCCGACGTCACGGGAGAGGGCACCTTCCTCCTTGCTCAGCCCTATCCGAACACGATCCTCCACCTGCGGCTTCTGGTCCGACTCAAGGGGACTCTTGGATCGATCCCCATTCCCGGTCTTTCGGCAGGTCCTTCCGGAAAACCTCTGACAGTCACCCTGGATGGTCCAGCCTCCAACCTAAACATTGCGATGAATGGCCTCCCGATTCCTCACTGACCCACTCTTACGCCTTAAGCGCTCCTTCTATCCGGAACGGTTTCTGACGGGGAGAATCAGAAACGGCGACCTCTTTCTCTCGGCCTTTTCTCCAGGAAGAAATCTCCCCCTCTGGCCGGAGCAGCGGATCTCCCTCTTCCCCTCTGCCCCCGATCAGCCGGACCCGATTCCCATTCCCCGGGAGGAGCGGATACGCCTGCCTTTCCTTTTGTTCTGGCCGTTCGAACGCACCGTCTCCGCCTCTCTCCGCCTCCCCGCCTCGGTGACCCAGGCCGAGAAAGAGGCGGCGATCGGGGCCATGATCGAGCTCCAGCTCCCTTGGCCGATCGAGGACACCCTCCTGGCATGGAAGGCGGATCCCATGGATCCGGCGTCGCACCATGCCTGGGCCATTTTGAAAAAGGACATGGAAGGGGCGCTTGAACGCATCCGCGCCACCGGGTTCATCCCCCGATGGGTGTTGCCCGAGTCGCTGTGCGTGCTCGAGCGATTTCTTCCGAGGACTTCCGGCCGGAGGGCCCGTCTCCTTGCGCCCTCCCCCCTCTCCGGCATTATCGACAGCGACGGGGGACGGACACTGTGCCTCCTCGGAAGGGACGGACATATCCTGGGGGAAGGGGCCTTTCTCCAGACCCAAAACGATCCGGAGGCCCGGGAGAAAAGAGTTGTCGACATTCTTCTCTCGTTCCTGTCCGAAGGCCACTCGCTTCCGGAGACCTATCTCCGAAGCCCGGAAGGGTCTCCCGCCTCTCTCCTCCCCACCGTCTCCCTCACCGCCGGGGGAGAGGAGGGTCCTCCCGCCCGGAGCGCCTGGGCCATTCTCTCGTCTTCCTCCCGGGAGGATTCGACGGCTTTGTCGTTTTTGAAGGGGACGCTCGCCTGGCAGGGCGAACGCCAGGAACAAAAGGCGGGCGTTCGGGTGCTCGCCTTCCTCACTTTCTTGCTGATCGTGACCCTGATCATGGACGCCTCCGTCCATCTGTCTCGGGTCGATCATCGCCTCGGGGAAGCCCGGGCCGCTCTCGACCTGGCGGCAACACGGGCGCTTCCTGGCCACCGGATCGTCGAGCCGGTGGCCCAGCTCACCCAGGAACTGGGAAGCCTCGATCGGGAAAAGGCCCTTCTTTCCCAGGGACCGGACATCATCCGCATCATGCGGGATCTGACCACATCCCCACCCCAGGGGATCCATTATGAGTTGATCTCCTTAAATGTGACCCGTCGTTTTTTCACCGTCTCCGGGAAAACCGACAGCTTCAGAAGCGTCGACACTCTCATCAAGGCCTTCTCCGCCACCGGCCATATGCGGGATCTCGTCATCCAGAGCGCAGGCCTTGATATTGACCGGAAGACCGTGACCTTTCGGGTGAGAGGCCGACATGACTAGCATCAGATGGGTCGATTCGCTGCTTGTCCGGCTTGACCCCGCCCACCGAAGGCTCCGTCTTCTGTGGGAGCGCCTCACCGAGCGGGAACGGCGGCTTGTGCAGATCCTGTTCTCCCTCCTCGGGGCCCTCGCCCTCTGGACGGCGGTCGATTCGCTCTTCTGGACTCCCTATCTGGCCAAAAGAGGCGAGATCGACACCCTTCGCCAAGAGATGCTGAAGGTCCAGGGACTCGCCCAGGAGATCCAGTCCACGCGCTCCCTGATCGCGGCCCAATCCCGTCGCCTTGGACAAGAAGAACGGGGATTTTCTCTCATCGCCTATCTGGAAGAAGAGGCCGACCACGCCCATATCCGGTCGCAAGTGACCCGGATGACCCCCCGGAATCTTCCCCCGGAAGGTCCCTACCGCATCGGAATGGTGTCGATGCACCTCGATTCTGTGGATCTCCCGCACGCCGTTTATTTCCTGGCCCGTCTCGAGCGATCCCCCCACTTCATCAGAATCACTCGGCTCACCATGAAGCGGCGGTTCAACGACCATTCAAAACTGGATCTTCAGATCGATGTGGAAGCGATTCAACCCGCCTGACCCCCCTTCGGGTCGAGGGCGCGAGGAGGGGTTCGTCCTCGTCCTTGTTCTTTTCATGATCCTTCTCCTGACCCTTCTCATCACCCGGTTCACCCTCAAAACCCGCTCCTTTTTGCATCAATCGGAGATCTACGCCCATTCCGTCTCCTCCGTCTATCTCGCCCGCTCCGCCATCGCGATCGCCAAGGTCGCCCTCGTGGAAAGCATTCAGATGTCGTCCCAGAGCGGAATGAACATCATCAGCACCGATCAGCCCTGGGCGACGCCGATCATCAACTATCCGGTGGATGACTCCGGCTATGTGTCGGGGCTGATCGAGGATGAAGCGTCCAAATTCAACGTCAACATGCTGATCGGAACCGGCGGAGGCAATATCGATCCCCACCGCCTGATTCAGTTCACGCGACTCTTTTCCTTGGTCGGAGCCGACCCGGCGGTTCTCCCCGCCATCTCCCAATGGGTGACTCCCGCCCCCAATCTGATCGGCCCCCCCGGGCCCTATGCAAGCTTCACCCCGGCCTATCGGAACCGCGGGGGCCCCATGGATGTCCTCTCCGAACTTCATCAGATCGCGGGAATGACCGAATCGGCCTATCAGGCCCTGGCCCCTTACCTGACCGTCTACACTCCGGGCCAGATCAACGTGAACACCGCCTCTTCCATCGTTCTCCAGGCGCTCGACCCCGGCATCACCCCCGCCCTGGCCCAGGAAATCATCGCGCAACGCCCGTTCCTCGCCCTCTCCCGGTTTCAGGGGGTGGTCGGGCCCGCCATTTTCTCGAGCATCTCGGGAGACGTCACGCTTACGAGCCAGATTTTTTCGGTCAATGCGGTGGGGATCGCGGGAGAGACGAAGCAGGCGGTCCGGGCGGTCCTCTCCGTCAATGGAACGCAGACCCAGACGCTCTCTTACAGGGTGGGAGGAAACCGGCTTCTCTATCAGATCGATGCGCTTTTAAAGAACGCTCCGATGCCGTCGAGCTCCACCTCCCAGATCCCAACGGTGCAGGCAGGCAGCGGAACCGGAGGGGGGACGGGCCCTTAGCCTCTCTGGAAGCTCTTCATGCGATTCAGGTTGAGGGCAAGGCGTCGACCCAACCCATGGAAGGTGTGGGAGTAGAGGAAGGTCGAGGGAAACATCTTTTTCCCATCCTCGATGACGAACTCGATCGGCCGCCCCCGCACATGCTCCACCTCTTCGGGCACCACGTAGCACCCGATGGTCAGGACTTTTTTACGGAGAACCGAAAGCGCGTCCGCGCTCCGGTCACTGATCTGGCAGTCCGTGAGAATGATCGCCGCATCGTACAGGTGGCCGATTCGGTCAATCAGGGGGAGAAGGGTCTGGAAGCCTTCCATCTCATCCGGCTGGAGGAGATTCAGGTGGTCGGGGTGGATCCAGTACTGGAACCGGCTCGAGGAGGCGATCACGTCCAGCGTCGAGGCGACTCCGGACCGATGAATGAGCTGGGTCAGATGGGCGGCGTAATAATGGGGCCAGCCATCCATGGAAAAGGAAAAGTCCACAATCGCCAAAATTTTGAGTTCGCTTCCTCCTTCGCGAAATGGGGAGAGGCGGCTCATGACTTTTAAGGTGGGCTGGTTCAGCTTCTGGGACTTCAGGCGGCCCGTCATCCCGGCCAGAGGCATGTCCTCGAGCCCGACCTTCAGGAACCGCCCCAAGCTTTTCGTTTCCAAGCGGATCATGGCCATGTCCCACGGAAAAACGGCGCGCTGGTGGGGGGAGGGCAGGAAGGTGGGAAGTTCGCCATGCATCTGAAGGGTGAGGGCCGACTCCTTGTCCGCGCCCAATCCCGATCCATTCCAAGACGCACGTCCCCTTTTCTTGAGCAGGGCCCCTTCTGATCCGTATCCATGGGTGGTTTCCGGGGACCGGTAATCCCAGGGAGGACGATTTTCTCCCCCTTCCTCCGGCGGGCCCTTTTCCTTGAAGGCCCCGCCGCCGCCCGGACTGCCCCCGCGCCCGCCGCCCGACCCTCCGGTATCGACGACCTGATGTTCGGGGTTCTTGGCAGAAACTCCGTCGGCAGTCCGGCCCCCTTCCCTGGTCCGGTCGAAAATTTTCCGCCATTTCGCATAAAATTCCCATGCGACCGTCATGAATTCCCCCCGGGACCGCGCGGATCTTCCAAGTTCGAGGGCGGCTCTCCAATCGGCCAGGAACTCCCTGTAGCGGCGATACAGGCGGTAGCGGGTCAAGAGGACGACCATGCGGAGGAGGAGCGGGAACCTCTCATGAGGGAAGCGGGCATGCCCTCCCATTTCCCGGTTGAGGACAACCTCTCCCAGGACAAAGGGGTTGACGGTCATTCGAAGAGTGTTGATCGCCACCCTCTTTTTCTTGATCCGAACGGGGAGAAGGGCATCATAGAGCGGGGCGAACACCTCGGGAGCAAGTCCAAGCCTGTCTCTTTGGCGGGCATCGCTTCTGAACTCCTCCATCAGCGTCCGGATCGGGGCGGGGACCGAATAAACTTCCTCGGGGTCCGCCTTGACCCCCGACCGGAGCTTACCCAATTCATGAAGGGTCATGAGCCGGAGGATTTCAGGCAAATCGGGATGGGAAATCTGGGAGCGTATTCCTAGGACGAGGGAGCGTTGGGCGGGGTTCCAGACCACCTTGTCGGTATCGGGCCGAACGGAAATCCGGACCGGATGGCCGTCCGCATATTGGCTCGAAAGGATGGAGAGGCGCCGTTCGATCCCCCGGATATCATGGCTTCGGACCGCCATCGTCAGCCGACCTTTCGATTGCTTTCCCGGGCTCTTCCAAAGGCCCCCGCGAGGACCTGCTCGATGGCATGGAGCTGTTCTTCGTCCGGATACCCGTGCTGGTCGTGGGAAATGAGGCGGTTGATCCAGAGCCCCCGTGCGGAGACGATCGGATCGGCCCCATCGAGAATCGCCTGCCCCCAGTTTTTCAGATGGCGGGTGGACAGCGGCGCGGACAAATGTCCTTGCTTGTAGGCCTCCCGCAGTGTTTCCGCGACCCGCATGATGGTATCGGAGAGGGCGGTGGAAAGTCCCTGTTTCCGGAAAATCTCGCGCTCAAGGTCGGTGCTGTAGTCCACGAAAATGATGGATTGAAACCGGTCGAGCAGCGATTCATCAAGATCGTGCGTCTGGGAATAGGACGCGCCGATATTGCTGGTCGCGCAAAACTGAATCCGGTCGAGGGGCACGGAGATGATATCCCCGGTGATGAAGTCGTGAAGCTCATAATGCTCGAGCACAGGATCGATGGCCTTTAAAATCAGGTTCCTGGCCGCTCTTGAGGCCCGGTTCAGTTCGTCAAAGACCACGGCGATCCTTTGCCCTTCATGCGCCAACCGAAACACCCGCTTCAAGGGTCCTTCAACCCTTGTCCAATCCCCCAGGGTCTGGGCGATCACGGGCATGGGAATATCAGGATACTCTTTGGACAAGGCGATCATCGTCTTCATCTTTTCATGAGGACCGATGGGAATGGGCTTGGAGAGAAGGTCATAGTCTTCCATCCCGTCCGAACAGGGGATCATGATGATCTGATCGATCTTGCCTTCCTGGCGAAGGGCGGAAAGATGATCGATCACGATCGAAAAGGTCTTCCCCGACCCCGTCGGTCCATACAGAAGAACGGAAAACCCTTTCTCAAAGATCGTCCTGAGAGAAAAAAGATCGACCGCACCCTCGGGCAGGATCAGGGGCTCCGGGACCTCCCCATCGTCTTCATCCGTCCGTCGGTCGAACATTTTCTTGGCGCCCCCTCCCTTTTCCTGGATCGAGGGCTCTTTTTTTCGGCCCCCGAAAAAATCGGAAGAAGGTCGGATCGCTTTCTTTTTGCGAAAATAAAGGGAAAGGAGGACAAGGAAGACCGCCACGACCGTCATGCCGTAGGACATGGTAAGAACGGCCTTCGCGGTGGAGATGTAAGTGAAATGGGCTCCAAGGATCAGGAGAAAAATGGAAAGCGTGATGAAAAGGAAGATGCCGTAGCTGATGCGCCGGAACGCGCCAGACATGGACCGAGTCCCAAGGATCAGGAGCGTAAGGATGATGACATAACTGACAACCGCACCGAGACCTGCCGCATTGCTCATCGACTCTGATTCCCCATCGCACCCGCCATATCTAAGGATGAAAGACGACACATTCCTATTTTACATTTTTCCTCGCGATCCAAAAAAAAGGGGGGCGGCATTGTGCCCGCCCCCCTCCAGAATCGGAAAGACCTCGGTCCGGAATCGTTGACTTAGCTAGCTGCCTTGGCTTCGTAGGGAACAGCCTTGGCTGCCGGAGCTGTCGCCGTCCGGTAGAGGTTGTAGAGAAAGATCCATTGACC
>DAHVAL010000028.1 GCA_027314645.1 Nitrospirota bacterium | reverse complement strand
ATTCTGGGGACACTCAAAAAGGACTGGCTTGTCTCCCTCGGGGTGGTGTTTCTGGTGATTTTGATGGCCAATCTGTTGGGTTGGCTCCTGGGGCGGTTGGGGGTCATGCCCGGGACGACGGCCATTTGGGGTCTCTCCCCGGGGGCGGCCTCGGTCATGATGATGATGGCGGAAGGGTATGGGGCCGATGCCCGCCTGGTCGCTTTCATGCAGTACCTTCGGGTGGTGATCGTCGTGACCGCCGCCTCCCTTGTGGTCCGGTTCTGGGTCCATCCCCTTGCCCCGGTGGGAGGGACGCTCTGGTTTCCCCCTGTCCATTGGGTCCCGCTTGCCGAGACGCTCCTCGCGGCCTTTTTGGGGGCGGCGGCCGGCCGCCTTCTGAACATTCCCGGAGGAGCCATGCTCCTTCCGTTGTTTCTGGGGGCCGTTCTTCACGGGGGAGAAGGTCTCCCGCTCGAGATTCCTCCCATGCTTTTAGCCCTGAGCTATGCCCTCCTGGGATGGGGAATCGGACTTGGGTTTACCCGGGAGATTTTTCTCCATGCCTTAAAGGCCCTGCCGAAAACCATTCTCGCGATTCTGACCCTGGTCCTCTTCTCCGGGGGTCTCGCGCTTCTCCTTGTGCTGGGTCTTTCCCTGGATCCACTGACCGCCTACCTGGCCACAAGTCCGGGAGGGATGGATTCGGTGGCCATCATCGCCGCCTCGACGCACCATGTCGATATTTCGTTCGTGATGGCCCTTCAGACCGTTCGCTTTCTGGTCGTCCTGTTGACCGGCCCCGCGATCTCCCGCTTTCTTGCCGATCGGTTGGGGGGTCCCCATCCCTCCCCCGGGGGAGCCGGGCCCGGCGAGGAGGCACTCCTGGATCGGATCCGTGAGGATGAAGACGAACTCGACTGAGGGGGACGGGGACCTCTTGGGGGAAATCCCCCTTTTTTTTGAATGGAACACGGTCCGGAGACCCCCTCGACGAGGGTTCGGGGAGGGGGGAGGGTTCAAAAGGGGCTCTTTAAAATATTTTTTATTGATAATAATTTAAGGATTATTTTTTACGGATGAACCTCCTGTAGAACAGAAACCTCCCGATCAATTTCCGTTAAAATCGATTTTTCCATTAGGGAAGGGCTATCTTTTTTTAAAATATTGTTCTATCCTTTGCTGGAACGTTGTTTTGCGATTTCCTTTTTGTATGGCGTATGGTCTGTACAGGCTTTAACACTTACCCTCTTCAAGGAGATGCTTCATGAACAAGACGGAGCTTGTGGAAAAGGTCTCGAAGGCTTCAAAACTCACAAAAAAGGATGTCCATTCAGTCGTCGACGGATTTCTCAAAGCAATCGAAGGTTCGATGAAGAAGGGTGAAAAGGTGACCATCGTCGGGTTCGGAACCTTCGGGACGGTCCAGAGGAAGGCACGGACCGGGCGAAACCCGAAAACTGGCAAGGAAATCAGGATCGCAGCAAAGACGGCCCCGAAGTTTTCCCCCGGGAAGGCGCTTCGGGAGTCGGTGAATTCGAAAGTCGCAAAGAAAAAGTAACATTCTGATTATTTCATAACGAGAGAGAGCCGGAGCACTCCATTATCCGGCTTTCTCTCCATTCTTCCCCCGCATCAGCATCAGATACAGCCCCCCTGTCCAAAGAATCGACGGCAGACTGATTCCGGTCACGTCGGCCACCTTTGGAAACCCCAGAGGAAATCCGTAGTAAAAAAGAATCCCTGCGAGAAGGGCGGCAATCCCCATGCGGTTAAAGCCTCCCAAAGACCAATAGGGGGAGGTCTCCGACCTGTCGAACAAGCCCTCCGCATCGATCCGCCCTTTTCGATGAAGGAGAAAATCCGCAAGGACGAGACTCCACATCGGAATGAACAATCCTCCGATCGCGGTGAGAAAGCTGGTGAAATAGTCGATGAAGCTCGAAAACAGCAGAGGGATAAAGGAGGTTCCCACCGAAAGAAGGGAGACGAGGACGAGGGAGGTTCCGGGATTGTTCCGCTGGACCTTGTGGGAAAGAAGGGAGAGAAGACCCATTCCAGCCCCGTAAAGATTGCTGGAACTGACGCTGACGCAGGAAAGAAAGATGACGGCCAGGGCCACCCAGGAAAGTCCAAGTTTTGCCATGAGCCGGGAGGGGTCGCTGTCCTCGGCGTGCAAATGTCCGGTTGCGAGGCCCAGGCCGATGACGGCGGCCGCGCCGATAAACACGAACCAGGACTGTCCGACCCACAGGCCCAGCCAGGATCCCATGAAGGCGCCCCGTTCCGATTTGGAAAATCGCCCGAAGTCCCCGATCTGAAGCCATGTCCATATATTGATGAAGGAGATGTCGAAAAGGCGGACGGACCCCAAAGGGGGGTCGTCCGGCCGAAAGGCGAGAATATCCCGGACTTTCCAGTGGGAAAAGACTTGCCAGGTTTCGATCCCCCCCAGCACGATCAAAAGAAGGGAGGACACCCACTTGAGAGTCCGAATCGCCCCGGCCCCCAAGGAGGCGGTGATTCCTTGAATGAGGGCGATCAGGAGAATGGAGAAAATGAGCGGGCCGACGTGTCCGGAGAGGGGGGCGGAAGGCGACATTCCCTGCCAGATGCGGACGAGAGAGACGGCCCCGATATAGGTGGTGACCGTGGTCCACCCCAATTGGACGAGGGTTTCCGCGGTTCCAAGAAACATCGTTCCGCCACGGACTCCGAGGGCGGGAAGGGACAAGAGAACGGTGGTGGCGCCTGTCCGGAAGGCGATGAGGGCGAGGACGGCCCAGGGAAGGATGATCAGGGGGGACCAGAGCAGGGTGTTCCAGAAGAGGACCGGGAGGCCGGCCATCGCCAAGAGGCCCCCGAAGTACCAGCTCGAAGCATTGGCGCTGTCTCCAAACCAGTTCCAGAACAAATCGAAAAAACCAAAGGTTCTTTCGGCTTGTGAGAGAGGCCGGATTCCGGCGTGGTCCGGGGACCACTGTGAAAAAGAAGCCACGCATTCTCCTTGTCGGGGGAGGCAAAGCGCAAGAATTGTCCGATGCTTCGATTCTAGCATCGAACACTTCCCCTCGTCCGGATGGAGGGGAAAATCCCGCACAATTAAGGAGAGGTCCGCCTGGACGCGTTGTCTTGAGGGATCGTGGGGGCGGCGGGGAGACCTCCGGTACCGGCCCCCAGGACAACGGTCTCGGGTCTCGTTCGTTTCTTCATCCTTGTGCAAAACTTCCAACCGTCCTCCCTACGGACAAGGTCCGGGGGAGCCGGTGTGTCGGTCAGGGTCGTGTGTCCCGATGTTTCTTGATGGTCGCCTGGTCCACCTGGACTTCAAACCAAAGGGCGTGCATCGTTGCGAGAAGAACGGCCATGGTTACGCCGATGAACCATGTGAAGTACCACATTGCGAGCCTCCTTCGTTGGGCGGATCAATACAACGTATGATCCTGGCGGTGAACAAGCTGTTCCGTGACCTTGCCCCGCATGACCCTGTAGCACCATCCGGTGTAGGCAAGAACGATCGGGGTGAGAAGAATCGCCGCCCAGAACATGATCAGAAGGGTCAGGCGGCTCGATGTGCTGTCCCATACCGTCAGGCTGCTGTTCGGGTCGAGGCTTGAGGGCAGGATGAATGGAAACAGTGACGCGCCCGCGGTCAGGATGACCGCTCCGCTCGCGAGAGAGGAGCCGATGAAGGCGACAAGGGGCTTTTCTCCCCGCATGGCCAGGATCGCGAGGAAAAGGCCCAGGTACACACAGGTCGGGATGATCCAGAGTGCGGGATGGTCCGTATAGTTGTGAAGCCACCCTCCCATGACCCGGATGACAGTTTTGGCAAGGGGGTTGGGAAGCCCTTCCGGATCGTCTCCTGTGACCACCCTGTACCCATTCACTCCATGGGCCAAGGCAAATCCGGCGACGGGAAAGAGGAGGGCCAGGAGAGATCCGGAAAGGAGGGCGGCCGAACGCGCTCTGGCCTGGAGGACTCCCTCGGTCCGGAGATTGATGTACACCGCTCCGTGAAAGGTGATCATGAAAAGGCTGATAAGACCCGCCGCCACGGTGAACGGCGTGAAGAGATCGAATACGGTGAAGGAGAAGGAGGAATGGAGCTCCGGAGAAAATCGGAATGCCGCCCCTTCGAACAGGTTTCCGAAGGCCACGCCAAAAACAAGAGGGGGCACGGCCCCTCCGATGAACAGGCCCCAGTCCCAGAACGATCTCCAGGCGGGATTCTCGACCTTGCTTCGATAATCGAAACCGACGGGCCGAAAGAAGAGGGACCAGAGCACCAGGAGCATCGCCACATAAAACCCTGAGAAGGCGGTGGCGTAGACCATGGGCCATGCGGCGAAGATGGCCCCTCCGGCCGTGATGAACCAGACCTGGTTGCCTTCCCAGTGGGCGCCGATGCTGTTCAGAAGAACGCGCCGCTCGGTATCGCTTTTGCCAATAAAAGGGAGAAGGGCCCCCACACCCATATCGAACCCGTCCATCACGGCAAAGCCGATGAGAAGCACGACCACAAGCACCCACCAGAGAAACTTCAGCGTGGCATAATCGAACATGAAAGGCCTCCTTCCTAGGATCTTGTGGGTGTGGGGGGAAAAAGCCGGGGCTCTTCTCCTTCGTACCGGCCCGTGTAGAGGCTTGCCGGACCCCATCGCGCATACTTGAACATGAGGTACATTTCAACGAGGAACAGGGCGAGATAGAAGAGCGTGAATCCGGTCAGGGAAAAGATGAGGTTCCAGGTCGAAAGAGTCGACACCGAGTCGGAGGTCGGGAGGATTCCGTAGATCGACCAGGGTTGGCGGCCGTATTCGGCCACGAACCATCCCAGCTCGCTGGCCAGATAGGGCATGGGAATGAAATAGAGGGCCCAGCGGAGAAGCCATCGGCGTTTTTCGCATCCATTCAGGCTCGCGTAGTAGAAGGCCAGCGCGAAGAGGGCGAAGAACGCGAATCCCAAACCCACCATGAGGCGGAAGGACCAGAAGAGAGGGGTCACCTGCGGGAGGCTTTCGATGCTCGCCCGGTGGATATCCGCCGGGGTGGCTTTCGAGATGTCGGGAACGAATGTGCGCATCAGAAGGCCGAATCCGAGATCTTTCTCGTATGTTTTAAAGGTGGCGAGGGCCTCCTTGTCCCCATGGTTCGCCCGATACCGGTCAAGGGCCAAGGCGGCCTGGATGCCGGACGCGAAGCGGGATTCGTTGAGCTTTTCGATCTCCCGAAGTCCCATGATGGGGGTGTCGTAGGATCGGGTGGCGATCAGTCCCAGGACATAGGGGATCTCGATGGAGAAGTGGTTTTTCATGTTCTTCTGGTCGGGAATGGAAAAGAGAGTGAAGGGGGCCGGAGCCGGTTCGGTGGTCCACTCCGCCTCCATGGCCGCAATCTTTGTCTTCTGTCCCAGGTCGTCGAGATAGCCCGATTCGTCGCCCAATATGATGACCCCCACCGTCGTGGCCAGTCCGAAGGCGGCCGCAATCCGGAAGGACCGGGTGGCGAATTCGAGGTCTCGGCCCTTTAAGAGGTACCAGGAGCTGATGCCCAGGACGAAGAGCGACGCGGTGACATATCCGGCGCAGACGGTATGGACGAACTTGGCTTGGGCGACGGGATTGAGGAACACGGCCCAGAAGCTGCTCATTTCCATCCGCATGGTGTCGGGGTTGAAATGGGCGCCGACGGGGTGCTGCATCCACCCGTTCGCGACCAGGATCCAGAGGGCCGAGAGGTTCGTTCCGGTGGCGGTCAGAAAGGTGACCAGGAGGTGGGCCGGCTTTGAGAGCCTGTCCCAGCCGAAGAAGAAGAGACCGACGAAGGTCGATTCGAGGAAGAAGGCCATCAGCCCTTCGATCGCCAGGGGGGCTCCGAAGATATCCCCCACATAATGGGAGTAGTAAGACCAGTTGGTTCCGAACTCGAACTCCATCGTCAGCCCCGTGGTCACGCCGAGCGCGAAATTGATGCCGAAGAGCTTGCCCCAGAACCGGGTCATGTCCTTGTAAATCTCTTTGCCGGTCATGACGTAGACCGCTTCCATGATGACAAGGATGTAAGTCAGGCCGAGCGTCAGAGGGACGAACAGAAAGTGGAAAAATGCGGTAAGCGCGAACTGCAGTCTGGAAAGGTCGACGAGGGTGGCGTTAACCATGAAGAACTCCTTCCCTGGGCTGGGGGGTGGAGAAGACCTCGATTGATTATTCTATAAAGCAAGGTGTATGCACCCACAGTGTGCCACTGACGTGGCGACAGTCCAGGAGGGCATTCCGGGACTCTTTCGAAATCTTGTCATTCCTGTCACTGGCACGGTAGGATGGAGGACATAAATGGCATGACGGAGAGATTCATGGATTCGGCCCCTCATCCAAAACCCCCTGACTCGGAAAAGCCCCGGATCTCCTGGAAGGATCTCGTGGGGGCCTTTTCGGACCCCGCCATCATCATTGGCGAAGATGACCGGATCCATGCGGCCAATCCGGCCTGCGTGGGAACCGACGGATCAGGCTTTCCGGAAATCATCGGAAGAAAATGCCATGAAGCCTCCCACCATTCGTCCGTTACGTGCGACAAGAACGGGGAAAGCTGCCCGCTGCTCGAAGCCCGGGAGGGGAACACCCATTCACGGGCCATTCATATCCACCATACCTTGGGTGGCCGTCTGTTTGCCAGTGTGGAGGTTTTTGCCGTCCCCGTTCCTGAAGGGGAGACCCCCCTCTGTCTCGAACGCCTCAATCCCTCCACCATTGCCCATCCCGATCCTGACCAGGTCCATCCTGGCGCGGCGGAAACGGCGGGCAACGATCTTCCCGGCCCCTCCAACGCTCTGGGAATCAGCCTCCGGATTCTTTACCGGAAGCTTGCCTCTCTCCGGGATTCGAAAGGGGGTCGAGTTCGGGGAGGTTTTTTTGGTAAGATCGTGGCGGACGATCCAGTCCTAACTTCCTGGAGGCGCAATGCCTGAAAAAGACTTTTGGAATCAACGCTATCTCGACAACAATATCGGATGGGATCTGGGGAAGGTCTCTCCTCCGTTCGTGCATCTTGTCGAATCGGGGATGTTGGCTCCCCATTCGACCATCCTGATCCCGGGGGCCGGACGGGGGTGGGAGGCGATCTATCTCGCTCGGTTGGGGTTCCAGGTGACGGTGGTGGACTTTGCTCCCGAAGCCATTTCGTCTGTGCGGCGGGAGGCCGAACGGGAAGGGGTCAAGGTCAACCTGGTCGAAGAGGACCTGTTTCTTCTCGACCCCGAACGGCATGGCCTCTTCGATTATCTTCTGGAGCAGACCTGTTTTTGCGCCATCGATCCCCCCCGGCGGCCCGAATATGTCCAGATGGCGGCCCGGATGATTCATCCCGGAGGGGAGCTGGTCGGACTCTTTTATATTCATGGACGGGAGGGTGGTCCCCCCTGGACGACGACGGCCGAGGAGGTCCGCATCCTGTTCCGGCAGGAGTTTGACTTCGTCGAGTTCGCCCTTTCCAGCCAGTCGGTGGAGTCGCGAAAAGGCGAAGAAATTCTTGCGCGGTTGCGTAGAAAGCCCTGACAGGCCATGGATCTGGTTCTCGTGTCGGGCGGCGTCCGCTCAGGAAAGAGTCATTTTGCCGAATCTCTCCTCTCCCTTCAGCATCAGGACTCCTGGGTCTATTGGGCCACGGGACAGGCGTGCGATCCCGAGATGGCCGAACGGATCGCCTGTCACAAGGCCTCCCGCCCTTGCGGCGTGTTGACGGTGGAGGAAGGCTTCCGGGCTCTTTTGGCCTCCGGGCGTCTTGAGGAAGGGGATCTCGGGGAGCGGCCGCTCCTTCTCGACAATCTGGGATTTTGCGTGATGGAGCTTCTCGATGACGAGATTGAGCCGTGGATGGACCGATTCTCGACCATTCTGGCGCGCCGAAAGGGGATGACCGTCGTGGTGACCGACGAGGTCGGGTTCGGAGGCGTGGCCCTTTCCGAACTGGGGAGGCGGTTCGCGGACCGGATCGGCCGGTGGAACCAAAAGCTCTCCCGGGAAGCCACTCAGGTATACGCCGTCATGATGGGATGTCCGATCCGATTACGCTAGAGACACCTCCGCGTTCCGATTTTGACCCACATCGAAAGGGATTTCTGTGACAACGAAAAAAACTCCGCCTTCCCCCGAGGGCGCCTCGGGGCCCTTCTCCGAGCTACATCCTCCTGTGTCCCACTGGGCCAGGGAGGTCCGTCCGATCGATCCGGGGTTCGATCCCGCGATCCGTTATCGTCTCGATCATTTGACCAAACCGCTCGGGAGCTTGGGCCGTCTTGAAGAGGTGGCGTTGTGGTATGCCCGTCTGCATGGCTCGGACCGTCCCCCCGCCCCAAAAGGAACCTGCGTCGTCTTTGCCGCCGACCACGGGATCACCGCCGAAGGAGTTTCGGCGTATCCTTCCTCCGTCACCCGCCAGATGGTCCTGAATTATTTGGGAGGCGGGGCGGCCATCAGCGTCCTGTCCCGGATCCATGGCTTCACGCTGAAAATCGTGGATGTCGGCGTCGATGGAGACCTCGATGGGCTGCCCGACCTCGTCCACAGAAAGGTCAGGAGGGGAACGCGCAACTTCATCAAGGAACCTGCCATGATGCCCGCCGAAGGGATCCGCGCAATGGAGGCCGGGATGGAAATGGCGGTCCAGGCCGCCGAGTCCGGGGCGACCCTTCTCCTGACGGGAGAGATGGGAATCGGCAACACCACCGCGGCGTCGGCTTTGGCGGCCGCTCTTCTCCGCCATCCCCCCGAAGATCTCACCGGCACAGGGGCCGGTCTCACCCAGGACGGGAAGCTGCACAAGATCCGCGTCATCGATGAGGCCTTGGCCCGATATCGGCCGCTGCTCGCCTCTCCGATGGACTGGCTGTTCTCTGTCGGGGGGCTCGAGATCGCGGCTCTCACCGGCTTCATCATCGGCGGGGCCGTCCGACGCATCCCGGTGGTTCTGGACGGATTCATCACCGGCGCCGCCGCCCTGGCGGCGGTCACCCTGATCCCCGAGGTCCGTCCATGGCTCCTTGCCAGCCATATGAGCCAGGAGCCGGGCCACAGGCGCGTGCTTGAGCATATGGGCCTTTCTCCATTGCTCTTTTTGGGCTTACGGCTTGGCGAAGGCTCCGGAGCGGCCTTGGCCTATCCTCTCGTCGTGGCGGCAGTCGAACTGTATAACCACATGGCGACCTTCGAGGAGGCGCAGGTCTCCCAAGCCGGGCCGGGGTGAACAGTCCAACGGGCCGGACCTCCTTGTTCGGCCGCGTCCTTTTTGCCCTGTCCTTTCTGACGCGGCTTCCTCTTCCTTCCTGGGTCCACGAAATGGGACTCCCGGAGGGCCTGGGCTCCCTTCCGCTCTTTCTGACGGGTCTCCTTTTGGGAGGACTCCTCTCGCTTCTTTTCTGGGTCTTGTCGGCCCAGTCTTTTTTGCCCTTCCCGGTCTCTCCGTATCTTCGGGCCTTCCTTCTCATCGCCGCCTGGACCTATCTGACCGGCGCCCTCCATCTCGACGGAGTCGCCGATGCCACAGACGCGGCCTTCGCACCGGTGTCTCCGGAAGAGAAGCGGCGGATCCGCAAGGATCCTCGGAAAGGGGCCTTCGCCATCGTCGCCTTGAACCTTTTTCTCATCGGAAAGTGGACAGGGATTCTCCTGGCCACGGGTCCGCTCCCCATTCTCCTGGCCCCGATCCTGGCCCGAAGCGTTCTCCCGCTGCTTTTTGCCGGCGTGGCATCCGGTGATCCCGCCCGGCCGCCGGAAGGGCTGGGCGCCTTGCTGCTGTCCGGAGGGAGCGGTGAACGCTGGATCGGCCCCGGCCTCGCCATTCTTGCCGCGGTGGTGACGGAGCGTGGGGCAGGAGGGATCGTCTCGCTTCTCACCGTGGGGGGGCTCTATCTCCTGGGAAGGTTCCTGTCACGCCGCCTGGATGGACCTTCCGGAGATCTGGCGGGGCTCCTTGTCGAGGCGGGAGAAGTCCTCTTCCTTCTTCTCTCTTCCGTTCCCATGGGAGCGTAAATCGACACCTGGTGATGGTTTGATTTAGAACGAGGTTTTGACATCCTTCTTTCGAGGGATTATCCTACTTTACTGGAAAAGGCACCTGAGCCTTTGTCCGCGCCGATTTTCAAGAGATCCGTGGCACAGTGAGTCCCTTCTTGAATCCGGCGGAAATCAGATTCGGAGCTTGCGATGACGCGTAAGGAAGCATTGGTGGTGGTCGAACGGGACGAGCCCGTTTCCGCAACATGGAACAGGGTCCTTCTGGCCCGGGCCAATGATCGGCCCACTGCATGGGATTATGTGCAGCGGGTGTGCACGAACTTTATCGAACTTCACGGCGACCGTTCCTTCCGGGACGATCCCTCCATCCTGGCGGGACTGGCCTCCTTCGAAGGGCGAAGCGTCGCCATCGTGGCCCACTTCAAGGGAAAATCCTTCAAGGACCGGGTCCAGAGGAATTTCGGGATGGCCCATCCGGAAGGGTACCGCAAGGCCCTCCGGGTCATGCGTCTTGCCGAGCGGTTTGGACTTCCCATCATCTCCCTGATCGATACACCGGGCGCCTATCCGGGCATCGAAGCGGAGGAGCGGGGCCAGGTCGAAGCCATTGCCCGGAACATCCAGGAAATGTTCGAAATCGCCGTTCCGATCGTGGTGACCATCATCGGGGAAGGGGGGAGCGGTGGCGCGCTTGCCTTGGGCGTTGGCGACAAGGTCCTCATGATGGAAAACTCCATCTATTCCGTGATTTCTCCGGAGGCCTGCGCGGCCATTCTGTGGAACGATCCGGCGATGTCGGCCGATGCGGCGGCGTCCTTGCACCTCACGGCACAGCATCTCCGTACCCTCGCAATCGTCGATGAGATCATTCCCGAGCCGGAAGGCGGGGCTCAGAAGGATCTCTCAAAAATGAGCCAGGCGCTCAAGGCGTCTCTTCTGAAAGCGTTTGAAGAAATCGACGCCATTCCCCGGGAGGAGCTGCTGGCCCGGCGATACGCAAAATTTCACGAAATGGTTCGATTCCGCCTTCTCTCCTGACCTTCCCTCTGGATTTCGCCGTCAGATCCCTGTAGGTTTATCTGAGATCGGTGCCCTCCATTGATCGCGCGAGTTGAGATAATGTATCATGACTGGGAGACTCGAATTTTTCCCGGTTCACCCTCACAACGGCGGTCCCATGCTCTCATTGCTCTTGCAGTCCTTTGGATACGGCCTTCTTCATGGCATCCTCCCGGATGAGCACACGTGGCCGATCACATTCAGCTATGCGATCGGAAACGCCTCAGGGAAAAAAGGGCTCAAATCCGGACTCTTCTTCGCCCTCGCCTTTACCCTCCAGAGAGCGATCGGCTCCGAAATTTCCTATCTTCTCCTCTTTTCGTGGCTCACGAAGGAGTCCGTCAACTCCTTTGTCAACATGGTGGTGGGGGGGGTCATGCTCTGGGCCGGCTGGCAAATTCAGAAGAAGGGCCGCTACCTCCATCTCCATCTACTGGGCCATCATCATGAACCCGACGAAGGGGTGGAACGCTCCCCGGCCATCCTGACCGCCCGCCATCACGCCGATCAGCCGGTCTCTCCCCCCGCCGCCCCCGAGGTGTTTCCGGCCCGGTGGGCGATGATTCACGGGTTTGTGGCGGGATTCGGGGTTGGCCCATTCGCAATGTTCGTTTATACTGTCGCTGCCCCCCACATGGGCTCCCCCTGGCTCGGGTTTCTTCCGGGCCTCCTCTTTGGACTGGGAACGACCCTCATGCTGATGATCCTGGGAGGGATCTTCGGAGCCTCCTTGAAAACCACCCACAAGTTCGACGACCGCGAAATCGCCTCCGTCGGCCACCGGACAGGGAGCCTGACACTTTTGGGAGGGGGACTGGTGTTTGTCATTGGGGGTCTTCTTCAGGAGGGGCTTCACCTCCGGGGAACGGAGATCGACCTTGAAAGCTGGATGATTGCGGTCATTATGGTGGGAGTGGCGATGCCGGTGCTGGTCTACTCGATCTGGCAGGTTTTTCGTTGCCGGAAGGAATCGGAGACCCCTTCCCTTCATGGAATGGCCTAGGATGCGCATCATTTTCGTGCGGACCCTTCAAGCCCTTTTCGCCATCACGTTCCTTCTATCATCTTCCGCTTCCAGTCCAGCCCTCCCGAATTCGGTGCGCATTCCGGCCGAGGTCGTCCAAACCTTGGGCATCGCCACCAAGACCCTGATCCCCGTGGGCGGCTATCGGGTCATACGCACCAACGGCGTGGTGGCACTGATCGATGACCGTGTCCGGGATGTCACGGCGCGCTCCATCCATCGCCTGACGATCTTCGGGTATATCCGGCACGTCTACGCCGATATGGGGGATTCCGTGGCGAAGGGGCAGGTTCTGGTGACCGTGTTCTCCCCGGACTACATCGAAGCCCAGCAGGAATTTCTTCAGGCGGTCCGGCTCGAGCGAATCAGCGGCGGAAGTCCCTCGACGCGGGCTTTTTCCCCAAAAATCCGGGATGCCGCCATTTCCAGGCTCAAAAATCTTGGGGTGATCGATTCTGAGATCGAACTCCTTAAACGGACCGGGGTCATCCATCGAAACCTCAAGATCCGATCCCCCATTTCGGGAAATGTGCTCGCGAAGAATGCCGTATCCGGCCAGACGGTCAATTCGGGTGACCGCCTCTTCGTGGTCGGAAACATGGACTGGGTTCGGGTCAACGCCAAGGTGTATCAGCAGGACATGCCCTTTCTGGAGCTTGGCCAGACCATGAAAATCCGTCTTCCGGACAATAAGGAGCCCATGTCGGGTCGGGTGGTCTATATCAGTCCGGTGACCGATTCCAGGACCCGCACCGTGGTCGTGCGGGGAATCTTTTTCAACAAGCCTTTAAGGCTTCGTCCCGGAATGTTTCTCCCGGTGCGAATCCTTGTCCCCGCGAGCGGGAGCCAGCTGTGGATTCCCAAGAAGTCCATCTTTCTCGTCGGAGGGCATCAGGTGGTCTTCGTCCAGACCGACAAAGACCATTTCGAGCTCCGCAGGGTCGCCGTGGGAGCCTCCGAAGGGGGGCTCGTCCCCGTCTCCTCTGGGCTCCATCCCGGGGATCGCCTGGTGGTCCGGAACGGGTTCTGGGTCAAGGCCCAGTTTGAGCGCCGGAAATAGCCGGTGGCGTCCGCGTTTTTCCGCTGGCTCCTGCTTCAGCGCGTCGTTTTCCTCATGCTGTTCGTCCTTCTCGCCGGCGCGGGCGTCTTTTCCCTCTTTCGCGTGTCCATCGATGCCTTTCCCGATGTCTCCCCCGTGTCGGTCACGATTCTGACCGAAGCCCCCGGCATGTCCCCCCTCGAGGTCGAGCAGCAGATCACCTATGTCATCGAAATGGTCATGAATGGGCTTCCGGGGGTCCGCCTGGTGCGTTCCAAGACCCTCTTCGGGTTGTCGGCCGTCACCGTCATTTTCAGCGACCGTACGGAAATCTATCTGGCCAGGACGATGGTGTCCATCCGGTTGGGGACGATCCAGGGCCTTCTTCCATCAGGGGTTCATCCTCTTCTGGGACCGGTGGCGACCCCCACGGGGAGTATCTATCGGTACACCCTGGAGGGGTCTCCCGATCTCATGAAGCTTCGGACCCTCCAGGATTGGGTGGTCAAAAGAGCCCTCATGACAACTCCTGGGGTGGCCTCGGTCCTCTCCTATGGCGGATTCGTCAAATCCTATTATGTCGTGGTCGACCCGTACCGTCTCGACGGCTTTCACCTCTCTCTGCAGGATGTCACCCGGGCCCTGGCCAGCAACAACGAAAATGTGGGAGGAGGCTACCTGGACCGGGGAGGAGAGTTCTACCTGATCCGGGGGTTGGGACGGATCACCGGAGAAAGGGATATCGAATCGGTGGTGATCGCCGAGCGCCAGGGGATTCCGGTGCTGGTCCGGGATGTGGCCGATGTGGAGGTCCTGCCTGAGGTCCGCCGGGGCAACGCCCTCTTGAACGAGCGGGAGGTGGTCAAGGGGACGGTGATCATGCTGAGGGGCGAGAATGCCCTGAAAACCCTGGGATTTCTCGAGGCAAAGGTCAAAGGGGTCAACCGCACCCTCCTTCCTCCGGGCGTCAAGATCGTTCCCTACTACGATGTCGCCCCGCTCATACGGCACGCCTTCAAAACCGTCGTGCACTCCCTCCTGGAAGGAGGGCTCCTGGTGATTCTCGTTCTGGCCCTCTTTCTGGGGCGCTTCTGGCCGTCCTTCGTGGTGGCCGCCGGTTTGCCCCTCTCGATCCTCTTGACCTTTCTGGTCATGCACGCAATCAATCTTTCCGCCGATCTCATGAGCCTGGGGGGCATCGTCATCGGGATTGGGATGATGGTCGACGCCTCCATTGTCATGGCGGAAAACATCGAACGCCTCTCCTCCCTCATGCCGGGGGTCTCCAGAACGGAGCGCATTGTCCTGGCCGCGACCGAGGTCATCAAGCCCGTCTTTTTTGCGATCATGATCATCGTCCTCGTGTTCGTTCCGATTCTCCTGCTGCCGGGAATGCCCGGAAAGATGTTCGCCCCCATGGGAACATCGATCATCGTCGCCCTCCTGCTTTCCCTCGTGGTGGCCTTGACCTTCGTGCCGTCGATGATGTCCTTCGATCCTTCGTCGGGTCCTGCCACCCACGGAGAGCGTCTCACGCGTTTTCTCGAACGTTTCTATTCCCCGCTCCTGGAATGGATCCTCCGACATCAGATCGGAGTACTCATTGCGGGGGTCGTCTCAATCGTCCTTGCAGGAGTTCTTCTGGCCCGGATCGGCACCGAATTCATTCCCATTCTCGACGAAGGGTCGATCCTCATCATGGCCGATATCTGGCCGTCCGCCTCTCTCTCCGAAACCACCGAGGCCAGCCGGGTGATCGACCGGATCGTACGGACCTATCCGGAGGTTGAGTTGACCCAATCCCGGATCGGCCGAGCCCAGTCCGGAACGGACACCGATGTGACAAGCCACATGGAAATCTATGTCCACCTGAAGGACAATGCGAAATGGCCGCGGGGGATGACCAAGAGAAAGCTCATCGCCGATATGAGCCAAAAACTCAACAAAACCTTGCCTTCGGTCGCCTTTGCTTTTACCCAGCCGATTCAGCAGAGGATCGACGAGATGGTCTCCGGGACCAAAGCGCAAGTGGCCATCAAGGTTTTCGCGGACGACCTTTCTCTTCTGACCGAATACTCGACCCATCTCGAAACCCTCGTCAAAGGCGTGCGCGGAACCCGGGATGTCACACTCCAGCTCATTACCGGGCAGCCCTATATCGACATCAAGATCGACCGGATGGCCATCAGCCAGTATGGACTCAACGTGTCCGACGTGTTGAATGTCATCCGGATGGGAATCGGCCCGGAAGGGCTCACCACGACCGTCCTCAAAGGCGTGCGACGCATTCATCTTCATGTGCGCTTTCCCCGGGAGATCCGGAGCTCGACCACCCGGATGAAGACCATTCTCCTCACGACCCCCCGGGGGGTCTCGGTCCCGTTGGGGCTCCTGGCGGATTTTAAGGAGGAGACCGGACCGTTCAGGATTTTTCATGAGGGGGGGAGCCGCCTCATCATGGTGCAGTTCAACATCAGCGAAAGGTCGACCTCTCACGTGGTGGCCGATGTCGAGCGTCTGATCAAGGAAAAGCTCCCTCCCCCGGTGGGCCTTCGAATGGAGGTCGGGGGAGAATTTGAAAACACCAACCTGACCATGGCCCGACTCCGGATTCTCGTTCCTGTCGTTCTTCTCGGCATTTTTCTGCTCCTGTACTGGAACTTCGGGTCTTTTCTCTACACCCTTCTCATTTTGCTCGACATCCCTTTTTCGCTGGTGGGGGGCGCGGTGGCGCTCAAAGCGTTCGGGGAATACCTGAGCATTCCCGCATCGGTGGGGTTCATCGCCTTGTTTGGAGTGGCCATCCAGAACGGCGTGCTCCTTTTATCCTTTGCCAGAGAAGAGCAGGACAAGGGGAGGTCGGCGGGAGAGGCGATCCGCACGGCGGCCCTCAGAAGAATCCGCCCCGTCCTGATGACCGCCCTGGTCGGAGCGATCGGAATCATTCCCCTGCTTCTCTCGACCGGAACAGGGGCGAATATCCAACGGCCGCTGGCCTCGGTCGTCGTGGGCGGATTGATCAGCGCCACCGCCATGACCCTTCTGGTGCTTCCTGCCGTTTACGTGCTCGTGTTCTCCCGAAGGACCCCCGCGAAAGAAGGTCGGGCCTGACATTCCCGCAAGGCGCCCGAAGGGACCCCTTGATTTTCAAACAGGGGCATTCCGGGTAGAATGAGTACAAAGCCGGGATTTCAAGGGTCAAAGATTCTTGAAAGGCCCAGGTCATTATCGTCATCAAAGGAGGCCGACATGAGAAAGGGATTCGCAAGTTCGCTCTTGGTTCTGGCACTTGTCCTCTTCGTGGGGCTTCTGGCTCCGGGAACGGCCCGCGCCAACATGGGACATCACGGAATGATGCACCATGGGGGACCGGTCGCATTTTACCTGATGAACCAGGATCGATTGGGGCTGACCTCCGACCAGGTCAAAAAACTCTCCACCCTTAAAATGACATTCTTGAAGACCGCGATCATGGAGAAGGCGCGTATTCGTGTCCTTCACATCCAGACCATGGCCCTCATGATGCACCACCACATTGATGTTGAGAAGGCCGGATCCAATATGGACGCGATCCTGGCGCACAAGAAGAAGATCATGCATGCCTATCTGACCATGATGGCCGGAGCCCACAAGGTTCTGACGGCCGAGCAGTTCACCAAGGCGAAGAAGCTTTGGCGGGAAATGATGATGATGCACCACGGCATGATGACGCACCATCCGATGCCGATGCATCACGGTATGTGAGGATTGATTGGGCTCCACTTCAAAACGAGGCCGAACGGGAGACGATATGTTCCGGTTCGGCCTCCATGTCTCGATTGCCGGCGGCTTGGACAGGATCTTCGGCCGGGGGGAAGGATTGGGCGTCAACGCCGTCCAGATCTTTTCCCATTCGTCCCGAAGCTGGGAGTTCGATCTTCCTGACGATGCCGCTCTCGATGCCTATCACAGGTCGAGGAGTTCTTCCTCGGTCACGCGGGTTTATATCCACGCCAGCTATTTGATCAACGTTGCCTCGGAAGACCCGACCATTGCGGAAAAATCCAAAACGACCCTCAGGAAGGAACTGGAAACCGCCGATCTCCTGAAGGCAGACGGGCTTGTCCTTCATCCGGGGTCGGCGCGGGGAGGGGATCGGTCCGGGGCGATTTTCC
Source organism: Nitrospirota bacterium (assembly GCA_027314645.1). Classification (GTDB taxonomy): domain Bacteria; phylum Nitrospirota; class Leptospirillia; order Leptospirillales; family Leptospirillaceae; genus UBA4572. Next base: position 4,612 of record DAHVAL010000028.1, on the reverse strand, counting down.
GGGCCTCCCGGATCATCCGGGAAGTTCTGGACAGTCTTCCGGGGCTTGAGACCCCGATCCTTCTCGAAAACACCGCCGGCGCCGGAAGCATGCTGGGGTCGCGTCCGGAGGAATTGGGGGCCCTCTTCACCGAGATCGACCGGCCTCACCACATGGGCCTTTGCCTTGACTCGTGCCATCTTTTCGCCAGCGGTTTCGACCTTTCCACAGAATCCGGCCGCGACGAGGTTCTTTCTGACTTCTTTCAACAGGTTCCTTCCGGAAGACCGTCCCTTTGGCACTTAAACGATGCGATGTTCGGCCTTGGATCGGGCCGCGACAGGCATGCCGGTCTTGGTGAGGGACATGTCGGAACGAAGGGATTGGCCGGGATCGTGAGACACGCAAAAAGCATGGAAATTCCCCTGATCCTCGAAACGCCGAAGGGGGAAGGGGAGACGCTTGACCGCCAGAACCTCCGCCGGCTTCTCGACATGGCGAATCATCCCGTTCCGGACGCACTCCTCGATGCCCGCTAATCTCATTTTGGAATGGATCGCCGGTTTTTTTGCGACGGCTCAGGATTTTACCTTGATGGTCCTGAAGGCCTTCCGCTTTCTCCTCGTTCATTTTCGGTTTCGTGAAAGCCTTGTCGAGATGGATCGGCTGGGGGTCGGATCGATTCCGATCGTTTTTTTTGCAAACATCTTCGCGGGTCTCGACATGGCCCTTCAGTTCAGCGTCGTCATGGCGCCCTATGGCGCCACCAATATGCTCGGAAGGGTCGTTGCGACTTCGATCATCCGCGATCTCGGCCCGGTCCTGGCCTCTTTGGTGATGTCTGCCCGGGTCACGGCGGGCATCACGTCGGAACTCGGCATGATGGCGACCACGCAGCAGATCGAGGCCCTGATGGTGATGGGAGTGGATCCGGTCGACCGGTTGATCGCGCCCAAGCTCCTGGCCGGGATGCTCATGCTTCCGATCCTTTCTGTGGTGGGCGATCTCCTGGGGGTTCTGGCAGGGCTTGTCGTGGCCCAGTTCGGGGCCAATGTTCCTCCGCCACAGTTTTGGTCGGGCGTCAGAACCGCGTTGACGATGGCGAATCTGGTCAACGGGATTCTCAAACCGTTTATTTTTGGATTTATCCTCGTGTCGATCGGGTGTTACTATGGAATCAGGACCACTGGCGGGGCTCAAGGGGTGGGACGGGCGACGACGAAGGCGGTCGTGTTGGCCGCCATATGGATATTGATTGCAAACTTCCTGATCAGCAAGTTCCTGATCGATATCTGGGGGTGGAAACTGTGATCCGCCTGGAAAAGGTGACGCTCGCCTATGGAGAGAGTATCATCCTTGACAGCATCGATCTGGTCATTCCCACCGGGAAGACGATGGTCATCCTCGGAGAAAGCGGATCCGGCAAGACCACCATTCTCAAATGCGTCCTTGGGACTCTCCGCCCTGCCTCAGGCCGCGTCCTGGCCAACGATCAGGAAATCGGCAGATTAAATGAGGAAGAGTTGCTCCGGTTCCGGCAGAGAATGGGGATGGTCTTTCAGGAAGGAGCCCTCTTCGATTCGCTGACGGTGGGCGAGAATGTGGGATTCTGGCTCTGGGAACACACCGACTTTTCCGACGAGAAGGTGGAAGAGCGGGTGCGGACCCTGTTGAAGTTCGTGGGGCTTGAGACGTCCATTGATCAGAAACCGTCGGACCTTTCCGGAGGAATGCGGAGACGTGTTGCAATCGCCAGGGCCATGGCCGCCGAAGATCCGGTGTTCATGCTCTACGATGAGCCGACCACCGGCCTCGACCCTTTTACCTCGAAATCCATCTGCGATTTGATGCGGCGGGTGCAGCGCGAATTCCAGAGCACCAATATCGTCGTGACCCATGACTTGACGGATGCGTACCGGGTGGGAGACCTGTTTACCTTCATTAAGGATGCCCGGGTGATTCAGACGGGGACCAGGAAGGAGATCGAAAACTCCTCCGACCCGTTCATCAGAACCTTTCTTTCCCTCGATCTTTGACAAGGGGTTTTCCATGAAGCGCAGCAGCAACCTCTCCCTTTCCGAACTTCGTGTGGGCCTGATCGTGGGCCTGAGTTTTCTGGTCAGCGCCATCGTGATCATCGCGTACGGAAAGATCACCAACATTTTTTCAAAACAGGTGGAACTCACGGCGCTTTTCAGGAACGTTCAGGGGATGACCAAGGGCGCTCCTGTCAGAGTTCTTGGGATCACGAGCGGCTACGTCTCCTCCGTCCACTTCGTCCGGTTTCAAGGGAAACGGTATGTCAAAGTCACCATGCGCATCACCCAGAGACGCTTTCATGATCTTTCGGCGGGGGCCTCGGCATCGATCCACACCGAGGGCCTCATGGGGGTCAAGTATCTTGAGATCGCTCCAGGGGCAGCCAGTGAAGGGCCGCTCAACCCCTCGCTTCCCATCATCGGAACGGAAGGGAACTCCATCGAAGAAGTCATGAAGTCGGGGACCGACGTTGTGGAGAACCTGAGAACCCTGTCCAGATCCCTTTCGGAGTTGGCCGAACAGACGAAGAGGGGAGAAGGGACGGTGGGGAGGCTTTTGAGCGACCCCACGCTCTACAAGAACGTGAACCAGGCGGCCGCCAATCTGTCCACCCTGGCGGAACGGATCGATCGCGGTCCGGGAACCGTTTCGCAGTTGATCCAGTCTCCGACCCTCTACCACAGCCTTGATCAATCGATTAGAGACCTCGACAGGATGGTCCGCGCCATTTCCGAGGGTCCCGGTCTGGCCGGAAAACTCCTGAAGGATCCGACCACCGCCGCGTCCTTCAAAGACAGTCTGACCCGCCTTGACGGGATTCTCTCCCAAATACAGAGCGGAAAGGGGACGGCCGGAGCCTTGCTCTACGATCCGAAGATGAGCCAACGGCTCAATGATATTCTTGGACACGTCAACGACCTTCTGGCCGACATGAAGAAAAATCCGAAAAAATACTTTAAAGTCGAGGTCCATGTCTTTTGAACCGGCGTCGCTTTTTATGGCTCCTTTGGTCCACTCTCGGCGTCTATGAAGTCAATTGTCTTTTCCTGGCCTGGATCATGCGGGCTCATCCCCCGTCTTTTTTTCCCTCCCTGCTTTCCAGGGGCCTGGAAGGCACCTTCCTTCTTGCGACGCTTCTTCCGGTCTATCTTTTCCTGTCCTTTCGCGGATATTTTCCCAAGCGTCCTTTTGTGAATCTTCTGTTTTTCCTTTTATATTTTTCTTCGGGGGTGTTCCTGACAGGGCTTCTGGTGGTCGAAGGAGGAATTTCCCTCCATCAACAATTCGATTCTCCGGGACCGGTGGTCGCGGCCATGGACCGCTGGACATTCGGGGAAGGGGGAGGCGGTCTCTTTCTTCTTACTCTCTTCGGAATCGCCCTGTTCGAGCGCATTCGTCCCCCGCGCGTCCATCGAAAGACCCTGCACTTTCCTGATCTGCCTCCCGATCTTTCCGGAACGACCATTCTTCATTTGAGCGACCTTCACGTGGGGGCATGGCAGGGGGAGGAGGCTCTGCGCCGGATTGCCGGCCTCGCCGAAGGTCTCGGACCGGATCTTCTTGTGTACACGGGCGATCTGATCGACCATCGCGAGGAGGAGGTGGAGATTTTCGAAAAAATATTCGGAGGGGTCCGAGGGCGTCTGGGAACCTTTGCGGTTCTTGGAAACCATGAATATTGGACCCTTGGAGGCCAGGCGCGGGACGTGATGGTGGACCATGGCGTCCCGGTCTTGAAAAACGAGAGTCGGGCGGTCCGGAAAGGGGAGGGGACCCTCAGGGTGGTGGGGATCGATGATCCGGCCGGGGAAGACGCCTGTGACGGATGCGGCCCGAATCTTAAGGAAGGATTTCGGGGGGGTGATCCGTCGGACTTTATCCTCGTCCTGGTCCATCAACCCCCGCTTTGGGAGGGTGAAATAAAGGAAAAGGCCCACCTTACCTTGTCCGGACACACCCATGGCGGGCAGATCGGGGGGGCCAGGCCCTTTTGGAATCTCGCGCGCATATTTTTTCAGTATGACGCAGGATGGTTTCAGGCCCCCTCCAAAAGGGGCCGATTTCTTCATGTGAGCACCGGCCTGGGATACTTCGGGATTCCGATCCGGCTCGGAATGACCCCTGAAATGACCCTGATTACCCTCGCCTCTTCCAATCCGACGGCCCCGCCCGAAAGCTTCGATCAAAACCATCTTTCAGTTTAAGGCAGAATTCCTCAGTTTTTTTCAAATCCTGGCATTTTTTTGACACTGGAAGATTATTTTTGTTTTGAATTGTAAATAACTTAATAAACCAAAAAAAACTTCCCGGGAACCCTTGCCATTTAAAAAGTCGTTCTGTATACTGCTCCGTGGGCTGATCTGTAGCGGTCCGGGACGAGTGCTTCAGGTCGGCGGTTCTTTTATCCGTGCCAAATTAAGGAGGGGGTATGGCTTCCACTAAGGAAATTCCAAACGGTACCGCAGCAAAGACGGCGATCATTTCCTCTGTCTTCTGGCTGGCGATGGGGACGACCCTCGGATTCGTCACCTCGCTGAAACTCTCTTACCCAGACGTTCTTTCGGGAACACCTTACCTGAATTTCGGGCACATT
>DAHVAL010000027.1 GCA_027314645.1 Nitrospirota bacterium | reverse complement strand
CTGGACGCCGCCGTGCTGGATCTCGATTCGGACGTCCTTTTCGTCCCCCCGCCCAACGACTATCGGGTGCTCTATCTCACGCCGCCCCCCGACCAAGGCATGAGCGATCCGCGCCTTGGTCGGTTTCTCGACTTTCTGATCGCCCATCCGCCTCGCCGGCTGGTCTATGCTGGAAGCAGTGCCGTCTACGGCGACTGTAAGGGCGCGCTCGTGGACGAAACCCATCCGGTCTCCCCTCTAGCTCCCGCCGCATGCCGGCGGCTGGATGCCGAAAGAGCCGTGTTGACCTTTGCCGAAAGGCACGCCGCGACGCCGGTCGTTCTTCGGATCGCCGCCATTTACGGACCTGGACGACTGCCGATTGAGCGCCTGCGCGAGGGGCGTCCCGTGATAGGGCCCTCCGAGGCCGGCGTTCACAACCGCATCCACGTCGACGATCTCGCCCGGATTTGCATCGCCGCGCTGGAGCATTCCGCCCCGGAGCCCCTCTACAATGTGGCGGACGGAACCCCCACCAGCACCTCGGCCTTCCTTCGCGAACTCGCGGTGGCCGCCGGTTTGCCGGCTCCCCCCGAGGTTTCCCTCTCCATGGCCCTGGCAGGGGCAAGTCCGGCACAGGCCCGCTACATGCAAGAATCCCGCCGGCTGGACGTGTCCCGGATGCGGCGCGACCTCGTTTTAGGGTGGACTCCCGCGGCGTTTGCCACCACCTTCGCACGCGATCTCATCCTCCAGGGAAATGACGGCGGGTAAGAAATGGGGGGTGCAGGTCTTTCGGACCAACCGGCAAAGGAGCGTTGGTCGGGGCCTCATTGGGATAGGGCGGTGGACGCATGTCCCGACGTTCGGAGTTCCAATTTTGAGGGGAAATTATTCTCGCCGCTCGACCGGCCTCTGAGGCGGTCGCCCTCGATTACCCAGGCGGGCAAAGCCAGAATTGGAAACGACTCGCTCTGATGCAGGAGGTGACGAGATGAAGATACTCGGCTTGTGCGGAAGTCTCCGTGGACAGTCGAGAAGTATGGCATTGCTGTCTGCCATGGAACAATTGGCGGGGCCGGACATGGAATTTTTCATCTTTCCACACATCGGAGACCTTCCCTTGTTCAATCCTGATCGCGAATCTTCCCCCTCCAGAGCAGTTCGATCGTTGTGGGATGCGGTGGGGTGTGCGGATGCGATTGTCATCGCAAGTCCGGAATATGCCCACGGGATGACGGGAACAATGAAGAACGCACTGGATTGGCTGGTCGGCTTTATTCCCTTTGTCTCCAAACCCGTGGCCGTGTTGAATCCGTCCAGCCTGGCCCTGCATGCCGATGAGGGGCTTAAAGAAACACTACGGACAATGTCGGCCCGATTAATCCCGGGGGCATGTGTCCGCATTCCGGTCATGGCCTGCCAACTGGACGCGCAAGCTTTGGCGTCGAGCAAAGACTTTGCCCCTCTCCTCATGTCTGTGCTTGACGCCATCTGGTGTTTTCATAGTTCCGGGAACACCGAATCCGTGTAAGGCCCATCGCTCGTTCAGGGGTCCGATTGAAGACATGAGCCGGGACAGGGACGCTTAAAAGGGGGGCGCCCTCCGGGGAGGTCTTCCGCATTCCTCTCCCTTTCCCCAGTCCTTCCGATTTTGTTCTTATGCGGTATATTTCTGATGGGTTGAACACCACTCTGAGGCTTCCTACAATAAGGAAGAAAAGCGATCCATGCGCCGCATGATCCGCCCATCCCGGGGGCCCCTTCCCCATGGCCGGATTTTCCTTCGGATCAGGGCCGGGGCGTTGACGACATCCATGATCATCCGTTGAGGACCCGTTATGTCCTTTTCCATCCCCGAGCTTCATGAATGGTTTTCCAAAACCCCCCCGGACAAGACGCGGCGCCTTCAAAAAAAAGGAACCCTTCTTTTCCTCCAGGGCGATCCCTCGGAAATTTTCTGGATCATCCGGGAAGGACGGATCCTCATCTTAAAGGAAAGCCCCCAGGGAGAACCGGTGGTCTTAGAACGCCTCCAGGAGGGGGACTTTGTCGGAGGATTCGCGGTGATCGGGGATTTCCCCTACCCCGCCACCGCGGTCTCGGATTGCCCGACGGTATTGATCGGGTACGCGAAGGACAGAATCCAGAAACTCCTTAGGAACAACCCGGTCCTTCACCAGAGCGTCCTCAAGGAACTCGGCCACCGCGTCCAGAATCTCCAGTCCGCGCTTCTTTTTTCGACATGTTCCCTGGAGGTGCGCCTGTCGAGAGCCCTTTGCTCTCTCTCCCAGCACAAGGCAAAGGTTCCGGCCCCTGCGACAGGTCCTGTCTCGATCGCCATCACCCGCCAAACCCTGGCCCGGATGGCCCAGACGACGGTCGAAAGCACGATCCGGACCACCAAGGTCTGGGAACGGGAGGGAAAGCTCGATCTCTCCCGAAGAGGGGTCATCCGGATTCTGGATCTGAAGTTTTTCCACTCCCTGGCCGAGGAATACGGGTCGTTCGGGGGATGAGGCCCGCTCCTGCCCCTTGGGACCCTACAGCCCTCTTTTGTCCGCATCGTCCTCGCCCCCGGACCCTCCGGCCTCTCCCCCCTCAGCCCATCCATTCTTCCAGAACCTCCTTGAACACGGCGGCGTTGTTCTGAACCGGATCCTTCGATCCGTAGAGCAGCACCACCGTCGAGGGATGTCTCTCCTGAAGAAACCCTGCGATCTCCAGGCGATTCTTCCCGACCTCGTGCCGGTAGGCGCTTTTGAATGAGGGAAAATCGACCGTGCCGTCATGGAACTTTTTTCGGAGTTCCGGAGAAGGCGCCCACTCTTTGGCCCACCGATCGAGGGGCAGGTCTTCCTTACGGATACCGCGGGGCCAGAGCCGGTCGACAAGAATCCTCACGGCCGTGTCGTCTTGGGATTTTCCTCTCGATTCGTACACCCGCTCCAACACGATGGACATGCGGGGTATCTGCGTTGACTCCATCATCGGCCTCGGCATTTTCATTGATTTCTCTACACGAAAGATCCCAAGGGGCGAGGCGCTTCACCACAAAATAGTCCATCGGAAAGCCCTGGACCCCTTGGAACCGTTGCGTCACTCGGATTTGAAGTGGGCTTTTGCATGAGTGCCGTCGCAAAACGGCTTCGAGCGGGATCCGCCGCACCGGCAAAGGTGAATCGTCCCTTTCACCGGAAGGACCTTTCCGTTCGCGTCGATCAGTTCCACTCCGCTCATCTCTCCACTTATTTCGTAGGGGCCGTCCTTGTGCCCCTTGATCTTGATGGCTGCCATGGGATCTCCTTTTTCCTCTGATCCGAATCCCTGATTCACTCCCAAAATCGTCGCTCAACGCGGCATGAAGGGATTCATCCCTTCATCATCAGAGTAGAACAGGATCGATGTTTGTCAATGTGAGGGGGAGGCCTCCATTCCCTTCTCCCGGGTCGGAGAAGGTGGGGGCAATTGAAAGAAAGGCCCCCTGGAACATCCGCGCGGACGCAGCGAGGGAAAATGACCTTCGCGGATCGGGACAATTCACCGTGAAATTCGGATGAAGGCCGGGGGCGGAGGCGCGGTTCGCGCAAGGGCCTTCAGGGCTCTGACCATTGCAAGGATGTGCAAAAGAAGGAGACCGGCGGAAACACACCCCAAGCCCCCTGCGATCACCAGGACCTTGCCATTCGACAGCGACACACCAAGGAGCCCTGTGAGGGAGCCGCCCAAAGAGGTGCCCCAGAAGGCCCAAGAATAGGAGGGTTTAAGGATGCGCCGGGGCGGGGTTTGATCCTCGGGGCCGAGAACCAGTGTCGCAAGGAGCCGGACTCCGATCAAATGCAGATGTCCCAAGAGAATGGGCATAAGCCAGACCGTCATGAAAACGAACACACCGAGATCCAGTCTCACCCCCCACAAAAGATGCCCGGCCCAGGCGAAAAGAGAGATCCCCAACCCGGACACTGCCGTGATCCACCAGACCTTCAGGATGGGAGGGGAAGGATGGGCTTTCCTTAAAAGCACGACCGACCATCCCAGATAGAGGAGCACGCTCAAGAGGAGGATCACCGCCCCCACAATGTAAATGGAATGTAGATCCGCCAGACGGCCCGCCACGACACATGCGAGGCCGACCGCAAGGGCCCCCGAGGCGAGAGGGACCAGGAGGGGAAAATCGGCGGCGACTCCCAGTATCGGCCTGTGGGTCGAGGCTGTGACTATCCAGATCAAGAGAGTGAGCCACCCTAGAAGTCCCATGGACAGATGGGCCGGGATCACACGGGGAACCACCCAATCCGGGAAGGGGGGAAACACGAGGTCTGTTCCCGCCCAGAGTCCAAAGAGCGCCGTGGCCAAAAGAAAGCCCGCGGGAAGCAGAAAAAAAATTATCCGCAGGCCCAACGCGGGTCGTTGGACGACACCTCTCCAGAGAGAGGCGAAAAACAGAGCCGTCCAGGCAAGGATCGCAAAGGCTCCCATCGGGAACCCCCAGGCCCAATCACGGGTCCCCCGGTCGAGAAAGAAGCCGACGATCCCGATGGCTCCCAGACCGAGGAAGGGAAGCGTGGACCGGGCGGCCTTTTCGTTTACGACAGGGAGTCCCGTGAACGCCGGCAAGACATGAAAGAGCATCGAGATCGCAATCATCGTGAAGAATCCGATTGTCAGGGTATGAATCCAGGCAAGCTCAAATCCGAAAGGGATTCCCGTCGTCGGCGTCGTTTCAACGCCCGCGAACAACAGGATGATCCAGCTTGAGGCGTAGGCGAAGAGGCCGAAAAGGATGCCGAAGGGCGGAATCCAGGATCCAAGAAGAACGGTTAGGGCATAGGGACGCCCATTCCCTTCACGAGAATCTTTTTGGGAGACATCCTCCATGGGAAAGACTCCTAAAGGGGGAGGTTCCATGGCACCCCTCCCCGATTCCCACCCCAAATGAGCCGTCATCCATCCGTGGAGACGCCCTTTTCACGCCTTTGGGCGAGGAGCCCAAAGGCGTCCCCGAGCGGCCAAAGACAGCCTTCAGGTGAAGCCCGGCCGTAAGGGAGAACCGGCAGTGCCGGACGGGAAGCGTGAAAAAATGGACCAGATTCCAGAGAAACCCGGCCGCCCCCGGAGAAGGCGATCTGGGGCGAGGGCCGTATGGACCCCTCCGAACCCTGCCCCCCAAACAAGAATCCGAGAACTCCCCTCCGAGAGGTTCATCGCGGCTCTCCCTTCCTCTCTTCAATATACTCCGCGACCGGCCCTTTGATCGGGTCCTTCCGCCCCCACGAGATCCGCGGTGTTCCTTCCCATCGGTTCCCCCGTTCAGAGACGTCTGGGGACCATTTTAAAACATCTTCTCCGTCCGATCACTGCCATTCTTGCCTTCGAATTCCGAGGCTCCTTCCAGGGACCCATCTCCCGGGACGGGAGGGTTCAAGGACCGGATCCGTATCCCCGAAAGGATCTTGGCAACGACCCTTGGATCGTCTACTGTTAGAAGAGACAGATTCTCCTCACGGGCGCCCTTTATTCTTCATGAACGTCAGATCGGGGACTCCGCACATGCCGAAAAGAGCACGAAGAGGGCTCCTCGCCTTTGGTCTTTCGACGATCCTTCTGATTGTTTCCTGGAGCCTTCCGGATCGAATCCCCTTCGCAGGAGCCGTCGATCTCTCCCAGTCGCTCAAGGAGACGGGACAAAAAGTGGCCGGAGCCATCAAGCACGGCCTCCAACATACGCGCGACTACCTTCAAAGCAAACAATTCCATCAGGACGCCAGCCGATTCGCCCAGGACGCCGGAATCGCCGTCAAAAACGCCGGGAACTGGCTCGGAAAGCAATTGGACAACGCAAAGAAATAAGTCTTCCTTTTGTCTCTCCTCCGGCGTCGCACGTCCTGGTTGGCTCCATCGATATCAAAAAAGTTAGGAGAACGGGATGGCACTCGACCACTATTACACCCTGGGCCGGTCCGGCCTAAAAGTGAGCCGGCTTGCCCTTGGAACCATGACATTCGGCACGGAGTGGGGATTCGGGGCGGACAAGGCGGTCGCCCGATCTCTTTTCGAGCGTTATCTTGACGCGGGCGGAAACTTCATCGATACCGCAGACCTGTATACCCAAGGAACGAGCGAGGAGTGGCTGGGGGAGTTCATTCGGGAGAGGCACCTTCGGGACAGGGTGGTCGTGTCCACCAAGTTCACCTTCTCCGCCGATCCCGCAAACCCCAACGCCGGGGGCAACGGACGAAAGAACATCCACCGGGCGATCGAGGGCTCCCTTCGTCGCCTCAAGACCGACTATGTCGATCTCTATCTCCTTCACGCCTGGGACACCCTCACCCCGGTGGAGGAGGTCCTTCGCACGCTTGACGATCTGGTCCGGGCCGGGAAGGTCCGGTATGTGGGGCTTTCCGATGTCCCGGCGTGGTACGCCGCCAGGGGGCAGACCCTGGCCGAATGGCGAGGATGGGAACCCCTCTGCGCCCTCCAGCTCGAATATTCCCTGCTCGAACGGAACATCGAACGCGAATTCACCTCCCTCGCCACCGCCCTCGGAATGGGGATCATGGCCTGGAGCCCCCTTGGAGGCGGCCTGCTCACGGGAAAATATCGCCCGGACGGATCGGGAGACCAGGGGCGTCTGAGAAAGACCCAGGGGTCCGGAAATCCCGCCTTGGAAAAATTCTCCCCCCGGAACTTCTCCATCGCCTCCGAACTCGAATCCGTCGCCAAGGAACTCGGACGGACCATGGCCCAGGTCGCCATCCACTGGGTGGCCACCCGCCCCGGAGTCGGAACCACCATTCTTGGCGCCACCCGTCTCTCCCAACTCGAAGACACTTTGGCCGCATTGGATTTTGAACTTCCTCCGAACCTTCGCGAACGGCTCGACAAGGTCAGCGCGATCGATCCCGGCCATCCCTACGTTTTTTTCGGGTCTGCCTTGCAATCCATGATCACGGGAAAATCGCCGGTCGGACGAAAACCCCCGGGGTACGGGCTCCTTTAGCCGGGGCCGACGGAAGGGTCCCGCACGGGAGTCCCGGCCGGAGCGGCCACCGTTTCTGGCGCGGGCCCTTCACCCGGACGTTTTCGAGAGCGACAGGAAAAGGCGGGCATTTTTCAGCATGTTATGATCGTTGTTGAAAAATGCGTGAACCGTTCTCGGCGCGGCACCCCGGACCCTCTCCATGACCTGGGAGAGTTCGGATGCGGTGTAGTCGTAGGAATACCAGTCCCCCCGGCCGTGAAACCGCAGATAGGCCCTCTGGTTCTTGACAAAGACGGTCCCGGAGAATTCCGGCGAATCAGGGGTGACGACCGTCCCCTCAAAATCGAGCCGCCCGAAATCAAAGGACAGCCAGGAGGGGTGGCGGAACTCGAAGGCCATCTTCCGGCTCGGGTAGCGGTCGATCAGGGCGCGGATCCGGTCTTGATATCCGACCGAAAACCGGGGCGGAAACTGGATCAGATAATAGGAGATCCGCGGATCGAGGGGGCGGAAGGAGTCGATGAAATGGCCGTAGGCCCTACACCCTGAGGCATTGAGAAGATGCAGATGGGTGACCGAGCGATTGACCTTGACCGCCCAGTCGAGGGAGGACCCCCGCGCCGCCCACCCTTCGATCGTGTCCCCATGGGGGACACGGTAGAAACTCGCGTTCAGCTCGATGGCGCTGAGCCCGCTGTTCTCCACGTACCATGCGAGGGTTCCTTCCCTGTTCCAGGAGTAGGACCACCCGGACGTCCCCACAAAAAATTCCATCTCCCCTCCGGGCATTGAATTCACTTCCCCTTAATTATTCCGGGGCCCGCGTCGTCCGCTTCTTTCATTCTATCCCCTTGGGGCAAATTGCCAAACGGCACAGGGACAGAGGTCTGTTCAGACTCTACGGCCTCTCACCCAAGGGAGATTTTTTTCCTTGTCATGGAGGGGGATCTTATGGTACTTAACAGTTCCACCTTTCCGCATTCTTCGTCCAGAAACAGAAGATCAAGATCGGCGACGGCCGACTTTCTTCCTGGTCGGCCCCGTTCTGATAAAGGCGTGGGACCAACGATGGATCAAAGACATCTCCCCCTTTGCGCCGGAGCCGAGCCGGTCCGGGCCGTTGTAACCGCCCCTTCCGGGACGCCATGCTGATCCGGGGCCTTTCCCTTCTGGTCCTCCTGGCGCCTCTTGCGGCCTCGGTCATGCCCGTGCTGTCGCCACGCCGCGCAGGGGGGCTTAACGGCTCCCGGATCCCCACCTTCTTCCATTTCGCCTCCTTTGCCGCGGCCGTTCCCCTGCTCGTGAGCGTCTCAGGACCGGAAAACCCCGTCTACAGGCTCCCGATCCTCACGTCGTCCTGGGAATTCCTCACGCTTTCCCTGTCCATCGACCGTCTTTCCGCCGTCATGATGGTCCTGATCAGCGGAATCGGAGCGATCATCCATCTTTATTCCGTCCGATTCATGATCCAGGAAGAAGGGGCCCCACGGTTCCACGCGCTCCTGTCGCTCGCCGTCGCCGTCCTCCTGTTCATGGTGACCAGCGCAAGCCTGGTGATGCTCTTCATCTTCTGGCAGCTTCTCAGCTGGATCCTTTCCCTCCTGGCTTACAACCACGCGCATCTTCCGACGGCCCGCGGCGCGTTCCGCACCTTCATCATGCTGCGGGCCGGAGATGTCTTCTTTCTCTGTGGCATTGTCCTGGCGTATCACCTCTACCATACGGTGGATTTTTCCGGCCTCTTTCTCCGGGCCGCCTCCGATCCGACGCTCTACGCACTCCCGGGAGGGCTGGCAAGCGTGCACGCCCCGACCCTTTTGGCCCTCCTGATCTTCGTGGGAGCCATGAGCAAATCCGCTCAGATTCCCCTTCATATGTGGCTCCCGGATTCCCTGTATGCCCCCACCCCGGTCCACGCCCTCCTCCATGCGGGCATCATCAATGCCGGCGGCTTTCTCTTAAACCGGCTCGCCCCGCTCTACGGGCAAAGCCCTGCCGCCTTGCACGTGGTGTTCGCCGTCGGCTTGCTCACCGCCATGTTGGGGGCGTGCATGATGCTCACCCAGAACGACATCAAGAAGACCCTCGGATATTCGACGATCGGCCAGATGGGATACATGATCATGGAATGCGGCCTGGGCGCCTTTGCCCTTGCGATCTTCCATCTCATCGCCCACGGCCTCTTCAAGGCCACGATTTTTTTAAACTGCGGCAACGTCATCCATTTGGCCCGCCAGGAATTGAGGCCCCCTCCAAAAACCGAGACCGGCGCGCCCCCCGAATTTTCCTTTCTTCCCTGGGCGACCGGGCTCGTCACCACATTGATTCTCCCTCTGGTCATTGTGCTGTCTCTTGAAGGCGTTCTGTCCACGTCGACCCTTGCCTCGAAGGGGGAGACCCTCTTTCTCTTCTTCAGCTGGATCACGTCGGCCCAGGCGATCCTGACCCTTTACCGCCTTCGCGCCTTCGGGTCCTGGAAGGCGACCCTCGCCATGCTTCTTGTGCTGGCCCTGGTCATGGCCACGTACCTTGTGGCGGTGAAGCGGTTCGTTTTTTTCCTCTACCCCCAGCCCGGGGTCGTCGACGCCTATTTCCGGGCCGCCTCCCTTCCGGGTCCGCTCTTTGTCTCTCTTATTGCGGGAGGGGCGCTGTCCATTCTCGTCTACTGGCTGCTCATCCTCGCAAAGCGCCATGGGCATCCCGCCTGGATCTCTCCCGGAAAAAACCCTCCCGCAAGAAGAATCCTCGAGGAGAGGGCCTTGAGGCTTTTCGCCCGGCTGTACCTCTTCTTCATGAATCGCCTGTATCTTGACGCCCTGGCCCTTGAGCTCTCACGCCGATGCACGAAGATCGCCCAAAAAATCGACAGAAGCCCGTGGACCCTTCCGGCGCTCGCCATCGTGAGCGTCGGCTCGACCCTTTCCGGGACGATCCGGATGGGCCCTCTTCCTCCCGGGTCGCTTCTTTTCCTGGTCGGAGCCGCCTTTCTCCTGCCCCTCTTTCCCTTCCACGGTCTGTACGTGGCCGCCCTGACCAGACTCTCGAAAAACCTGGGGTCCCTTCCGGCCGTTTTGGCACTTGCCCTTCCGGCTCTTGGATTGCTGGTGGCGGCGGAGGTGCTCCCTCACCTCCCTCTCTCCTTCCTGGAGGTTCTGCCGACGTTCGCCTTCTCGACCGCCCTCTACGGATCGCTCAAGGCCTTGGTGGCGACGCGTCCTCCTGCGATCATCGCCTATGGAAGCCTCTCCCTGTATGGAATTTTCTGGTGGTCCGTCTCCGTGAACGCCCATGTGACTCTTGCGCAAATCCTTTTCGCCGGAGCGGTCGCCTGGACGGCGGGCGGGCTTTCCTTTGCCTGGGATCGCCTGCGCGTCCGATATGGCGACCTCGACCTCACCCGGCTCACGGGTCTTGCCCGGTCGATGCCGCGGCTCTCTTTTCTGACGGGCCTTCTGATCATGGCCGGCGGGGGACTCCCCCCCTTCGGCCTCTTCATCGGATTCCTCTCCCTCTTCCTCGCGCCCTCCATGACCTCCGGCCTCTCCGGGGCGGCCGGATCGATCTTTGCATTCGGGGCGCTCTTCTTCGTCTGGTTCATGGCCTCCTGGATCCTCTTCCGCCTCGTGTTGCGGCTTTTCTTTGGATCCCCGCGCCCCGACGTCCCCTATGAGGACTTGCGGACCCTCGAGACCGCCCCCCTGGTGGTGGCGATTGCCGCCCTTCTTTTCATCGCCTTCCTTCCCTATGGATGCCCCGGTTCCGGCGGAGGATCGGGGCTTTGCCGCCTGATGGGGCCGGAGGGCCGCCTGGCGGATCTGACATGGACAAAATAGAGGGCTCCCCCCACTATACCGACGCCCAGCGGATGCATCTTCGGGCCGTGACATCCCTGGCGGGAGAGATCATCGCCACCTACTGGCCGATGCGGACCTTCGTCCATCACAACCCCCTTCACGCCCTCGAGTCCCTCCCCTTCCGGGAGGCCATCGCCCTTGCCCGGGAACGGCTGGGAGGCCAGGGATACCTTCCGCCGGAAACCTACCGGAAATTCGTAAAATCCGGACGGATCAAGCCGCGCCATATCGAGTCTGCGCTGGCCTCCGTGGCCTGTCCCGGGTCTCCCATCTCCCTGGGGGACCGAAAGATCATTCCCCTCGAGGTGCTCCGGGCCCATCTTCTCCGGGGAATTTCCGCCCCCGCCTCCGATGTGCGGGAGGCCCTTCTGGCCCTTTCTCCCGACCGGTCCCAGATCCTCTCCCTGGCCCGCCTCCTCGCAGCCCCCGCTCCTTCGGAAGAGGCCGGCGGCAAGAACCGGGGGGCGACCGATCCCTCCCTTCCTTGGGGGTGGCCATTCACCCTTTCCTCCTGGTGCGACAAGGTGTTGGGAACCTCCACCGTGGAAAGCGTCAACCGCGTCATGGTCCGGTGGAGCGAGGCCTTTTTGGACGAAGGCCATGCGACCTGGCCGATGCCGGGGCGGGAAAAAGGGTTCTACCGGGCCTGGAGGGCCCTTGCGGCCCTGGAGTGGAGCCGGAAAGAGACGCGAATGACCCTCTCCCGCCTTCCGGAAGGCCCGGAAGACGCCCTTCTTTTCCTCCTCGAATCGATGAAGATCCCGGACTCCTCGCACCAGGACTATCTTTCACTTCACCTCTCGGCCCTTCCCGGATGGCCCGCCTTCATCAAATGGCGGTCCGCCCAGGAAGACTATCCCTACCAGCAGTCCTATCCGGCCGATCTCCTCCAGTTTCTTGCCGTCAGGCTCTTCTACGAACAGATCGAGATTGTCGCCGCCTGCCGCGAAGGGCCCGGCATCGACGGAACCTATGAGGCGATCCGGGAGGAGGAGGCCCGGCGCGCCACCGGCTTGCACGGAGAGAACACGCAAGGGAAGGCCCAAAAAATCGGGAACGCGTTTCGCCTTGCCTCCCTTTTCAAGGAGCTCGAGGTGTCCGCCGCCGATCTTCAAAAGGCCGACCCGGAGGATCTTCGCACCCTTCTCTCCTGGCTCGACGCCTTTCCGGAATCGGAGCACGGCCCCGTGTGGCTCGAGGCCTTCGAGGCGGGATACCAGGACGGGCTCCTCAAAACCCTTGCCGCCTCTCCCGCCCTCAAGGGAGCCGTGGAAGCGGCCTGGCACGAGGGGGGATCTTTCTCTCCCCCCCATCCGGATTCCCTCGTGCGTCCCCAGGCGCAGGCCGTCTTCTGCATCGACGTTCGCTCCGAACCCTTTCGCCGCCACCTCGAATCCGTGGGGGACTACGAAACCTTCGGGTTCGCCGGATTTTTCTCGGTGTTCGTCCGGTTCCGGGCCCTGGAGAGCGACCATGAGACGGACCAGTTTCCGGTCATCATGAAGCCCCGGAACACGGTGCGGGAAGTTCTGCGCTCCTATCACGGAGGCCTCCATCACCGGCGCCAGTCCGGACTCCGGATTCTCCGGGCGGGGCATTCCCTTCTCCACGACCTCAAGGAGAACGTGGTCACTCCCTACGTCGCCGTCGAATCCCTGGGATGGTTCTATGGATTTCCCCTGGTGGGCAAGACCCTCTTCCCGATTCAACAGAACCGGTTCACCTCCTTTCTCCGCCGCCTCCTGATGCCGACGGTCTCGACCACCCTGACGGTGGACAAGCTCTCCCGGCCGGAGGTTGAAGAGATGCTGGCCTCCGAGCAACGCTCCGTCATCCGCCGGGCCCTCAAGGAGCATTTCGGCGACCGGAACCTGAACCTCTCCCTGGAGCGCCTGGAGTTTCTCCGAAAGCGCGCGATGGAAATGATCCCCCCGGAGGAGGCGCGCAAAGGCCCGCGACCCCATCCGGCCGCGCTCACCCTCAAGGAGGAGGACGCCTTCGTCCTCACCCTCAGGGAGCGCTACCGGATCACCCACGGCTGGGCTTTCGCACGGCTGGAACGCATGACCCGCATCGGTCTCACCCTCAACGAACAGGTCCAGACCGTCGATACGGCGCTCAGGATGATGGGGATGACCACAAACTTCGCCCGGCTGGTTCTCTTCTGCGGGCACGGCAGCACCTCCGAAAACAATCCGTTCGAGTCGGCCCTCGACTGCGGGGCCTGCGGAGGAAATCGGGGAAAACCCAACGCCCGGATTCTGGCGGCCATGGCAAACAAGGCGCCGGTCCGGAAAAAACTCTCTGAAAACGGGATCGAGATCCCCGAGGATACCTATTTCATTGCGGGGGAGCACAACACCGCGACCGACGAGGTGAGCTTCTTCGATCTCGAGGACATCCCCTACACGCACAGAAGCGACCTGGTGCGCCTTTCCGAGGATCTTCGGGAGGCGGGGGTTCGGACCTCCCGGGAACGCTGTTCCCGCTTCCCCGAAATCCGTGGACCTCTGACCCCCGCTGGAGCCCTTCGCGAGGTGAAGGGCCGCAGCACCGACTGGAGCCAGGTGCGGCCCGAATGGGGGCTGTCGGGAAACGCCTCCTTCATCATCGGGCGCCGCGCGCACACCAGAAAAGTCGATCTCGGGGGCCGGGCGTTTCTCCATTCCTACGATTTCCGGGAGGATCCGAAGGGGCTCCTCCTCGAGGGCATCATGACCGGCCCCCAGGTCGTGGGAGAATGGATCAACATGGAACATTATTTTTCCACCGTGGACAATGCCGTATTCGGCAGCGGGAGCAAGATCTACCACAACGTCGTCGGTCGGCTCGGCATCATGGCGGGGCCGCAGAGCGACCTTTTGACCGGTCTCGCGTGGCAGACGGTGATCGACCGGACGCGTCCCTTCCATGAACCGATGCGGCTTCTCGCCGTGATCGAAGCCCCCACCGACCGCATTGCGGCGATCATCCGCCGCCATACGGTGCTCCAACATTTTTACGATAACGCATGGGTCCATCTGGTGGCCTTGAGCCCCGACGGAACCCTCAACATCTATCTCCCGGGCGGGGGGTGGATCCCGAAAGACCCGGGGGCCCTTTCCTCCACCACATTCGAGAAAGAGCCGACCTCATGAACGACCTTGTCCTTCATCCCATGAAAGAGATCCGGATCATCATCTCCGGGGAGCATGTGACCTTTGCGACGGATTTGCTCGACCGAATCAAGGCGACCGGCTACACCATTATCAGCAACATCTCCGGCAAGGGGCATCACGGGATCCACACCTCCCACATGATGTTCAACGACATGGAGAGCCTGGTGATGGTGATCACCGTCGTGCCGCAGGAAAAGGTTCCCCCCATCCTTTCCGGACTGACCCCCTTTTTCAATAAATATCCGGGGGTGATGTTCGTGTCGGATGTGGCGGTGAGCCGGCTGGAATACTTTTCGGGCTCCTCCCCCGGCGAGTGAGACGGACACCGGCCCCACCAACCCCCCGGGACTCCGTCCACCGGAGAGGCAAGCCCCGGGGGGGGTCAAGGGCCCGGCCGTCCGCCTCAAGCCCTCAACGCGACAAGGAGATCCATGGCGCAACACTACAGGAACACCCTCCGGATTGTGGGTCCGAAAAAGGAGCTAGACCGGGTCAGAACAGCCCACCTTTCGTCTCGCCACAGCCCCTCTGCTCCCAAGACGCCCGTCTTTGATTTTTCGAGCGTGATCCCCCCTCCCGCCGGCCTTTCGGACCCCGAGGCCCCCTTCGCCGTCTTGTCGCACGATCTCTATTTCGGCACGGAAGAGGAGGCGGAGATCGCACAGAACGTTCTCGCGGACCGCCTTTCCCTCTCCCCGGCCCGTCCCCCAGCGCAATTTAAGGAGGACCTCAAGGACTCCAATCCGGGCATCTACAACCAAGCGAAAACACTCGAGGAGAACGCCCAAAAGTACGGGGTCACAACCCTTGCGGAATGGAAGATCCGGCATTGGGGGTGTACCGGAGCCCATGACGCGAGCGTCGACGCGGAAGAGGATGCGCTCACGGTCTATTTCGACACCGACGACGCCCCGCCCCTCCCTCTCCTTCTCGCCCTCTCCTCCCGCTACCCAGCGCTCCGGTTCGAGCTGGACTATTTCGAGACCGTCGACCTCCTCGAAGGGCGGGTGCACGCTCAGGCCGGAAGGATCGACGAGGAGGCGGCCCTGTCCTGATTGTGCGGGACCTTTGGGAGAAAGCGGCCGAGGGACCGCATCAGAGCCTCTTCCACGCCATGAACAAGGAGAAGGAATGGACGCTGAGACGCTCAAGACGGCCTTCCGTCAGGCGGACGGCCTCATCATTACGGCCGGAGCCGGGATGGGAGTGGATTCCGGCCTCCCGGACTTCCGCGGGCCCCAGGGGTTCTGGCACGCCTATCCCGCCCTCGGACGGGCCCGAATCGCCTTCGAGGAGATCGCCAACCCCATGGCCTTCCACCGGGATGCCCGTCAGGCCTGGGGGTTCTATGGGCATCGCCTGTCTCTCTACCGCCAGACCCTCCCCCACACGGGATATGCCGGCCTCCTTGGTCTGTCCGAGGCACTTTTCCATCGATCCTTCGTCTTTACGAGCAATGTGGACGGGCAGTTCCAAAAGGCGGGATTTTCCGAGAACCGCGTGGTCGAGTGCCACGGGTCGATCCATGTTCTTCAGTGCCTGAACCTTTGCGGGGAGGGGACCTGGAGCGCCTCCGAAATCGACCCGGTGGTGGATCGTGACTCCGGCCGGCTCATCTCCGAACTTCCCCGGTGCCCCCATTGCAACGGCGTGGCCCGGCCGAACATCCTGATGTTCGGAGACGGCGGCTGGATCGAGTCGCGCACCCGGATGCAGGAGGAGAATTATGGGAGGTGGCGCCGCGAAGTGAGGCGGCCCGTGGTCGTTGAAGTCGGGGCCGGGATGTGGATTCCCACCGTCCGGCGGTTCGGGGAATCCCAGGGATGCCCGTTGATCCGGATCAACCCCCGGGACTTTGAAACCTCCGCACCGTGGGAGACGGGGATCGCGGCGGGGGCGGCGGACGGGATCGCGGCTCTTTGCCGCCTCCTGTCCTGAAGGATCGGCCTTAGGCCGCCCTCATCCTCCGGAGGCACGCAGAAAGTTCCGCACTCATCGCCTCGTAGGGAAGGTGGAGCCGTCGTCCATGGCCGGGAAGCACCCATTCGAACCGCAATTGGGCCAGCCGCTCCATCGAGCGGATCTGCTCCCCCCAGTTGTACCAGCAGGTTCGCCGGGAGGACCGGAGGGTCCCCTTCTCCGGCAGGCCCGACAGATGATCGCCGGTGAACAGATACGTGTTCCGGAAAAGAAGGCACAGGGAGCCGGGGGTGTGTCCGGGGACGGGAACGAGAAGAATCTCGTCGTCTAAGGCGACCGTCTCCCGCCCTTCGAGCAGGATTTCGAGGTGGCGCGTGTCGGAGGAGGCGTCGGCCTCATGAAGGATCCGCCGGCAACCGAAGTGTCGGTGAAACTTTTCATGATCGGCGACGTCGTCGGAATGGGTCAGGACCATGAGAGAGACGCCGCCCAGCGCCTCGAGGCGGTCGACCAAGGGCTTGGCGTACCGCGGAGAATCGATGAGCACGTTTCCCTGGGACCGGGTGATCAGGTAGGAGGAGGCCCCGTAGCTTTTGGGGGAGTAATAGCCGCAATAATGGACCGGTCCGTCGATCCTCTCGGGAAACATCGATTCGGCGATCCGGTAATCATGGCGCTTAAGGGTTCCGATGGCGGAAACGGGACAGGCGAGGACGGACATCAGGGCCCGCTGGGTTTCCGCCTCCCCTTCGGGCTGGCGAAAGACCCGCGCCAAGTCGTTCTTTTCGTCGAAATTGTCCGGCGCAAGCCACTGGCAGGCCTCGCAATCGATACATTCCGAATCGACATAAAAGTCGCCCGGAACATTCGAAGCAAGGCGACGGGAAAGTTTTGCCATCGGGTCCCCCTCCCTTGGGCGGGGCTGGTTCCGCCCGCTCCATCCATCATCCCGCCACGGAGGTTCGGTCGTCAAATCCCGGCCGCGTCCGAATGATCGGGAGGCTCCCCTTTAAATGTCCCGTTCGAAGGTCTCCCGGCCCCAGGCCCCCTGCCCCCCGTTCGCTGAGGGGGGACGCGGGCCTCACACCGCTTGGGAGCCGAAGGATCGCGACTTTTCTTCAAGGATCTTTCGATCGACCAGCTCCGTCCGGATCCGGAGGAGAAAGGACAGGAACTCTTTCTGCTCGGAGTCCGAAAAGATCGAAAACAGCTCCGACACCCGATCCTTGAACGGGACGCAGTTGCTCGTGAGAAACTCTTCCGCTCTCAGAGTGAGTTCGACGATCGTCGCCCTCCGGTCCGTCGGATGAGGCATGCGTCTCACGAACCCGTCCTTCTCCAGGGCATCGACCAGGGCCGTCACGTTGGTGGCCGTGACCCCGAGCCGGTCCTTGAGGCTGCTCATCATCATCGGGCCGTACTCATAGAGCAACCCCATCAGATACATCCGCTTGGGGGTCGCCCCGTCCTTCTCAAGGATGGATTCGGCCCATCGGATGAAGGCGGGACCCAACATCCAGAAGAGCGTCATGAGCTGATAGCGCGCCGGGGCCCCTTCGTCCGCAAGGCCGCGGCAGGGGGTGCTGGTATCGGGTGTCATTGGAACCTCCTTCCCACTCCTTAATCTAATATAACAGAAAATTTCTTATATTGACAATCCGTATATTGACTAAGTACTCCGGCCGCTCCTATACTAAAAAAACCCGGAGTTTTTTCGCATTCCGGATCTCCTCGGGGCAACAACAACACGGGCTTTCTTTCTCTCAAGGGATAGAACGATGCGACACGCGACGACCTTCCGATTGTTGAGCTTCACGAGGTTTCAAGGACTTCTTGCCATCCCCCTGGGCCTTGTCTTCCTTTCTGGCTGCGCACTGGGCCCCAACTTCCATACCCCCCCTGCCCCCCAGAGCAAGCAGTACACGAAAAAACCGCTTCCCCAAAGCGTCGCCGTGACCCAGAACGGCAGGAAAGTCCTCCAGACCTTCAGCCCGGGAAGCGACATCCCGGGAGAATGGTGGACGCTGTTCCATTCGAAGACCCTGAATGCGCTGGTCAAGGAATCGATAAAGGCCAACCCCAACCTCCAGGCCGCCGAACAGTCCCTCCTGCAGGCGATGGAGAACGTCGGGGTCGGGGAAGGCTCGTTTTTCCCGACCGGGACCGCAAGCCTCAGCACGCAAGAGCAGTTCTTCAACGGCGCCGCGTTTGGAGTCCCCCAGCTGTCCTCCCTGTTCACGCTCAACACCGGAAATGTGGCGGTCAGCTACACCCTCGATATTTGGGGGGGAATCCGGCGTCAGATGGAGTCTTTGAAGGCCCAGGCCGAGTACCAGCGCTACCAGCTCGAAGCGGCCTACCTGACCCTCACCTCCAACATCGTGCTGACCGCCATCGAGGAAGCCTCCTACCGCGCCCAGATCGAAGCCACGCGCCGGATCGTCGACCTCCTCCAGAAAGAGCTCGACATCGTCAAGCGCCAGTTCGACATCGGCGCCGCCTCCAGAACGGCGGTGCTCACCCAGGTGACGGTGCTGGATCAGGAGAAGGCGCTCCTTCCGGGCCTCCGAAAGCAGCTGGCCATCGAACGCCACCAGATGGCGGTCTATCTGGGCCGCTTTCCCAACGAGAGGATCGGGGATGATTTCCGGCTCGAGGATCTGACGCTCCCGACCGAGCTTCCCGTGAGCCTCCCGTCCAAGCTGGTCGAACACCGGCCCGACATCCGGTCGGCCGAGGAGCAGCTCCATTCGGCCAGCGCCCAGATCGGCGTCGCCACGGCGAACATGCTTCCCCAGCTCTCCCTCACCGGCAACTACGGAAGCGAAAGCCTCGGAGGGTACTTTTCTCCGGGAAGCCAGTTCTGGGCCTGGGGGCCGACCCTGTCGAACCCGCTCTTCCAGGAATACGCCCTGTACTTCCAGAAAAAGGCGGCGGTCTCGGCCTTCAGAAAGGCCAAGGCCCAGTATATGAACACGGTCCTTCAGGCCTTCCAGAACGTCGCCGACACGCTCCGGGCCATCCGCTCGGACGCCGAGACCTTGAATGCCCAGACCGATGCCGAACAGGCCGCGGAGGAGGGCCTTCGCATCTCCGAGCGGCAGTTTGCCATCGGAGCGATCAGCTACACCGACCTCTATAACGCCCAGCGCAATTTTCAGCAGGCCCTGATCAACCTCGTCCAAGCCCGCGCCAGCCAGTATGCGGACACCGTCGCCCTGTTCCAGGCGCTGGGCGGGGGCTGGTGGAACCTTGCAAAGCCGACCCCGCAGGGGATCAGTCTCGCCAAGGCCACGGCGGCCCACTAAAAACACCCGGACGAGGGTCCTTCAAACACCCACTGACAAGAAGGGGCATGTTCACTCATGGTGAGTTTTTTTCTCAAACGGCCGATATTCGCCGGAGTCGTCGCGATCATCATGGTCCTGACCGGGCTGATCGCCCTGGAACTCCTTCCGGTCTCCCAATTTCCCAGCATCGTCCCCCCCCAGGTGACGGTGTCGGCCAATTATCCGGGGGCGTCCGCCCAGGTCGTCTCCGACACGGTGACGACGCCGCTCGAAGAGGTCATCAGCGGGGTGCCTGGGATGGCGTACATGTCGTCCAACAGCTCGAACGACGGGAGTTCCACGATCACCATCACCTTCAAGGTGGGCTACCCGATCGACATCGCGGCGGTGGACGTCCAGAACCGGATCTCCCAGGCCTCCCCCCAGCTTCCCGCCATTGTCAACCAGGGCGGGATCGTCATCCAGAAGAAGAACCCGAACTTCGTCCTGATCGTCAATCTCATCTCCCCCGACGGGTCGATCGATCCGATCACCATGAGCAACTACGCCTATCTCCAGATCGTGGATTCCTTAAAGCGCCTTCCCGGCGTGAGCGACGCCCAGATCTTCGGAGAGCGCCGCTATTCGATGCGGGTCTGGCTCGACCCGGACAAGCTCTCACGTCTGGGGGTCACCGCCGTCGACGTCCAGAACGCCATCGCCGAGCAGAATATCCAGGTGGCGGCCGGAAAAATCGGCCAGGCCCCGGCCCCCAAGGGGACCATGTTCGAGTACCAGGTGAACGCCCTGGGCCGGCTGTCCACCAAAAAAGAGTTCGGAAGCATCGTGATCAAGGCCGGAACGGGGAGCAACGCGACGGTTCGCCTTCGGGACGTGGGCAGAATCGAACTCGGCGCCCTGCAGTACACCTCCGCCTCCCACATGGACAAGAACAAGACGATCGTCATCGGCATCTTCCAGGCGCCCGGCTCCAACGCCCTGGAACTCGACCGGGCGGTCAAGGGCAAGATGGCGGACCTCTCGAAGCGCTTTCCCAAGGGCATGACCTATTCGATCAAATACGACACGACGATGTTCGTCTCCGCCTCGATGCACGAGGTGATCTTCACCCTGATCGAGGCCTTGATCCTCGTGATGGGCGTGGTGTTTCTCTTCCTCCAGAGCTGGCGGACGATGGTGATCGCGGGGATCGCCATCCCGGTGTCGCTCATCGGGACCATGGCCATCATGAAGGTCGTCGGCTTTTCCTTAAATACCGTCAGCCTCCTGGGAATGGTCCTCGCGATCGGGCTCGTCGTCGACGACGCGATCGTGGTGCTCGAGAACGTCGAGCGGCAGCTTGAGAACGGCATCCAACCGGTGGACGCGGTGAGGATCGCCATGGGCGAGGTGACCGGGCCGATCATCGCGACCTCGGCGGTGCTGGGGGCGGTGTTCGTCCCGGTGGGATTCCTTCCCGGGGTCACGGGGGAACTCTACCGGCAGTTCGCCCTGACGATCGCGATCTCGGTGGGGTTGTCGGCCTTCAACTCGCTGACGCTCACGCCCGCGCTCTCGGGGTGGCTCTTAAGATACCGGGGTCCCTCCGAAATCTACGTGTTCCGGAAGTTCAACGAGATCTTCAATACGGTCCGGGACTGGTACGCCCGGATGATCCACCGCGCCATCGAAGCGCGGTGGTATGCATTGGGGATCTTCCTGGGCGTAATCATCATGACCTACGGTCTCTTCGTCCGGGTCCCCCACACCTTCCTGCCGGTCGAAGACCAGGGATACTTTTTCGTCATCATCCAGCTCCCCGACGGGGCCTCGCTCGAACGCACGGAAGGGGTCGCGAAACAAGTCCGGGACACCCTTCTCGCGACAAACGGCATCGATCACGTCGTCTCCATCAGCGGATTCAACTTTCTGACCTTCGCCAACCAGTCGAACAGCGCGGCGGAATTCGCCATTTTAAAACCCTGGGAGGCCCGCGGACGCTCCCGGACGGCCTCCATGATCGTGAACGAGGTCCGTCCCAAGCTCTTCATGATCCCGGCGGGCCTTGCCCTGGCCTTCGATCCTCCCTCCATTCCCGGCCTCGGAACGACCGGCGGGTTCGAGTTCGAGGTGGAAGACCTGACGGGCAAGGGGGCCAAGGCCTTGGACGAAGCCACCCAGAGCCTGATCGCCGAAGCCAGGAAGCAGCCCGAGATCGACGGGCGCCAAGTGTTCACGAGCTTCAGCACGCTGACGCCCCAGTTCGACTACGATCTCGACCGGACCAAGGCCAAGCTTCTGGGGCTCAACCTCCCGGACATCTTCAACACGCTCCAGATCTACCTGGGGTCGCTCTACGTGAACAACTTCAACATGTTCGGACGGACCTTCAGGGTCACGATCCAGGCCGACATGAAATCCCGCGGAGACGCCCGGGACCTCTCACGGCTCTATGTGAGGAACGGCTCGGGGGGGATGATCCCCTTGGACACCCTGGGGCATTTAAAGCCCACGGTGGGTCCGCAAACCATCGCCCACTACAATATTTTCGGCTCCGCCCAGATCAACGGAGGACCGGCTCCGGGCTTCAGCTCGGGGGATGCGATCGCCGCCATGGAACGGTCCGCCAGGAAAACGCTTCCGAACGATTTCGGGTTCGAGTGGACGGGGATCACCTATCAGGAACTCGAGGTCGGGGCCGTCGAGAAGATCACCTTCGGGATCTCGCTGGTGTTCGTGTTTCTCTTCCTGGCCGCCCTCTACGAGAGCTGGTCGATGCCGTTCATGGTCATCCTGGCGGTGCCGCTCGCGATATTCGGAGCGATTCTCGCGACCTGGATCCGGGGGAAGCAGCTCGATGTCTATTCCCAGGTCGGGTTCGTCATGCTGATCGGGCTTTCCGCGAAGAACGCCATTCTGATCGTCGAGTTCGCCCGGCGCTTGAGGGAACGGGGCGAGGGGATCATCGATGCGGCCATGGAAGCCGGAAGGCTCCGGCTCCGTCCCATCCTGATGACCGCCTTCGCGTTCATCCTGGGGGTGATCCCCCTGATGTTCGCCACCGGCGCAGGGGCCTCCAGCCGTCAGTCGATCGGCACCACGGTGTTCGGGGGCATGCTGGCGGCGACCATCCTTTCCCTGGGGTTCGTCCCGATCTTCTATGCGGGGATCGAAAAACTCCGGGAAGGACGCAAGGGGGAGGAGGTGGCCGTTCATCCCACTCACCCCCTGGAACCCTTCTGATGCACACGACAGATTCCCCGGACCGGCGGGTCCGGATTGGCCAGGAGACCTTGACCCATGACAACGCGTAAACTCACCCGATTTCA
>DAHVAL010000026.1 GCA_027314645.1 Nitrospirota bacterium | reverse complement strand
CCCCCGATCCCAAAGAGGCCCCCCCTTCCGCAAAAGATGGGGATGGCCCGCCCGATGAATCAGAGCGGACATAGGAACACCTTCTTCGCGATCCCTAGACCCCCTGCCGCAGGGACCGTCCCCGAATCGATCAAGGGGATTCCCGTCGAAACCATCCGCTCCCAGGCGGCTTGAAAAACCGCGCGTCATGCTCCGAAACACGCGATTCGACAGGACGCTTGGGGATCGCCTCTTGGGACGGCAGAAGAAGGGGCTGGCCCGCCCTCAGCGGGTCGAGAAATTGAAGTCGGTGACCGCCCCTCCGGACGGGCCGCATCCCTGGAAGTAGTAATAGTTGCACGTACGGTTGAAGGGATTGGCGTTGCCGGTGAAGAATCCCGGCAGGTAGGAGGAAACCTGAACGCCCACCTGCCCAAAGGGGACGAGGGGAGGCTGGATGAACTGGTTCAAAATGGAAGTCGGTCCCTGGGCGAACGGGATAAAGAGGGGCGCTCCAGCGCCTGGAGACGCCTGGGGCGCATTCCCCGCAAAGGGAGCGGCTTGAACCTGAAACTGGGGTGGGGAAGGGGCGAAAATTCCTCCTCCCTGGCCGAGCGACACGGGGGGGATCAAGAGGACCGGTGGAGGCCCCACCGTAAGCGCGGAAGGAGTCGGGGGCGTAAAGGCTCCCGAGATCTGACCGAAGGTGCCGGGAAGGGCCGCGGTGGGAGGAAGGGTCACCGCCCCCAGAAGAGGGGTTCCAATGGGCGGAACGACCGTGGCGACCGGGGTGAAACGGGGGTGAAGCGGTTGCCGTCCGCCAGGAGCTCCAGGACCCTCCTTCATGGCGGGAGGGGAAGAGCCCGGAGGGTGTCCGAACGGAATCATCCCGGACCCGGTTTCCTGTCCTGCCAGCACGAGGCACCATGCGATCAGAAGAAAGGCATCGAGACTTCCGGCGCGTCTCATGGCGCTTCGGCCGCATTGAAGGGATCGGCCCAATGGAGCGTCTCCTGGGGGGGATCGTTCAGTCTCATGTACGTCCAATCGACCGTATAGGAGCGGTGATGCTCCATCGCCTCCCGAATGTGGGCCCCCCGCAACCGGGCCCGGGTCGTCTGAGGAGGGGTGTCCATGGCGGCCTGGATTTCCACGTCCCGGGCGATCCGGTCCACCCGGCCGGCTTTTCGAAGGAGATTGTACAGCCCCTTCTGCTCATGCACGTCGTGATATTGATAATCCATCATGGCCATGGCCGGATCCTCCCATGCCCCATGATTTCTCTCCCGATAGCGGGAAAGAAGCTGCCATTTAATCACCCAGTCGATCTCCCGGCCAAGAGTCCCCTCATCCCAGCGTGAAAGTTCCACCAGGACCTTCTCCCACAAATTCAGCATATCACGGACCCCCTGGGTTGTCCCTTCCTTATGGAAGAAGTCCCGGCAGGCTTCGAGGTACGTCTTCTGAATTTCGAGGGCGGTCATCTCCTGCCCCGACTCAAGCTTCACCCGGACGGTCAGGGTGGGATCTTCGGAAATCTCCCGGATCGCCCGGATCGGATCCTCAAGCGACATCCTGTCATGAAGCCCCCCTCCTTCGATCACTTCCAGGACCAGGGCGGTGGTGCCCACCTTGAGGAGGTCGCTGATTTCGCTCATATTGGAATCCCCGACGATGATGTGAAGCCGGCGGTACTTCTGGGGGTCGGAATGGGGCTCGTCCCGGGTGTTGATGATCGGCCGGCTCGAGGTGGTCGAACAGGAGATCTTCTCGCGGATATGGAGCGATCGGGGGGAGATGACGAAATGCACGCTCTCGTCCGCTTTCCTGACCAGGCCTCCGGCCCCCGACAGGATCTGCCGGGTCACGAAAAAGGGGATCAGGGTCCGGGAGAGGCGCCAGAAGGTCACGCTTCGGTCGATCAGATAGTTTTCGTGGCACCCGTAGGAATTTCCGGCAGAATCGGTATTGTTCTTGAGAACGTACAGCTGGCCTTCGATTCCCTCGGTCTCGAGCTGGTGGGTCACGGTCTCCACCGCCCGGGACAGGATGCGCTCCCCCGCCTTGTCATGAATCACGACATCGCGGACGGCGTCGCATTCGGGGGTCGAATATTCCGGGTGGCTTCCGGTGTCCTGGTAAATGCGTCCGCCGTTCGGGAGAAAGGCGTCTCTCGACCAGCTGTTCATCATGATGCCCTGAAAGAGATATTCCAATGCCCGTTCCGGCGGAAAGATCCGGTCTCCGGAATTGGTGAAAAGGAATCCGTATTCGCTTTCAAGTCCCATGATTCGCCGGTGCATCACCGCCTCCGTCTATGCAGGGGGTTCGAGAATCTCCGACAACTCCGGCCTCAAGAGCCGGCGGAAGGTTCTCCCCGCCGCATTCCGGTCGAGGAGGCCCACCTCCATCTGTTCGATGGGAAGCGGAGACTCGGAAATCTCCTGGAAGGCCCCCCGGACAATCCTGAGCCCATCAGGCAGGGGCTTGGGAGCCTTGATCCTCTCCCGAAGCAGGGACGCAAGCTGCTCCGCCCGGCCCCCCACCGCCGTGAGGAGGGGCTCGTCGAAGATCGAGCCATCGTAGGAAATGCGGTAGATTTCGTCCGGGTGTCCGTCGGTCCCGAGATCGGCCAAGACAATCTCGACCTCGAGGGGTTTCACCTCCTGGCTGAACGCCGAGCCGAGCAGCTGGGAATAGGCATTGGCCAAAGACCTTCCGGTCACGTCCTCACGGCTGTACATGAACCCCTTGAGGTCGGCATGCCGAATCCCCGCCTTTCGAAGGTTCTCGAATTCGCTGTATTTCCCGACCCCGGCAAAAGCCACCCGGTCATACACCTCGGAGATCTTGTAGAGGCTTGCCGACGGGTTGTCCGCCGCCAGAAGGATGCCTTCCTGGACGACGAGAACGACCACCGACCGCCCCCGGGCGATGCCCTTTTTCGCATATTCCGCCTTGTCCTGCATCAATTGTTCGGGAGAGACGTAGAAAGGAAGCGCGGCCACGGTCAGTCCTTTCTCTTGAGGGCGTCGATGAAGGTCCGATAGTACCGCGAGACCTCATCTTGCGGCAATTCGACCGTTCCCTCCCGGTCCATGGTGAACACGGTGGGGAAGATCTCCCGGACGAAATCCGGTCCTCCGGTGCCGAGATCCTCGTCCGCCGCCTCGTACAGTGCCCGAAGGGCGGCCTCGATCGCCTCGGTGCGCGTGAAGTTCTCCCGCCAAAGCATCTTGAGGGCGTTCTTCGCGAACAGTCCCCCCGACCCATTCGCATGGTAGGCCTCTTCCTCGTATCGGCCGCCCGCCGGATCGTACTTGTAGATGCGGCCGGCACCCCGGGCCTGGTCGTACCCGGCAAAGAGAGGCACCACCACAAGCCCCTGCATCGCCATGGGAAGGGCCTCGCGGACCATCTGGGCCAGCTTGTTGGCCTTCCCTTCCGTGGTCAGCATGACCCCTTCGAGTTTTTCATAGTGTTCGATCTCCACCCGGAAGAGACGGGCCATTTCGATGGCCGGACCGGCCGCTCCCGCGATCGCCACACAGGAAAAGCGGTCCACCGGAATGACCTTGGAGATGGCGCGGCTCGACACCTGGTAGCCTTCCGAGGCCTGCCGGTCTCCGGCCATCACCACCCCCCCGGCATACCGGACCGCCAAAACGGTCGTCGCATGGGGAAGGCGCTCGGCGAACTGGGGCGCGCCGGTCCCCTGCAGAGAGGGTCCCGTGTATCCCGACGCCTTCAGGCAGTCGAGGAAGGAGGAGGAATCGAACGGTTGGGCAAAGGGAACGGGAGGGATCCTGTTCACAGGCTATTGCCCGCCTTTCTGGATAAAGGATTTGACGAACGAGGCGGCATTCTTCTCCAAAACTTCGTCGATCTTGTCGAGGATATCGTCGGCCTCCTCCTGCACTTTTTTTGACCGCTCCTGGGCTCCGGCCGGAACTTCAGGATCGGGGGCCGCGTCTTCCTGGTCCTCGCGTTTCCGGGTCTCCTTTTCCTTCTGGCTCATGACATGTCCTCGCTCGTTTCGGAGGGACTGCTTCGCGCCATCAGTCCCTCAAGCAGTTGTTTCGCGTTCTGGGCGCGGTCAATCATCGCCCCCACGGTCTTCTGCGTGCCGCGGAAGGGATCCTCAAGGGGGATTCTCTTGAGGGAAGGGGCTCCAACGTCCAACACCACCGAACTCCAGGAGGCCGCCACCACTTCGGATGGAAACCTTCGGAGGAGCGTCCCGCGGAAGTAGGCACGGGTGTCGGAGGGAGGATGGACGAGGGCCTCCTCGATTTCCATCGGGTCGAGCAGCCGCTCGACCTCACCCCGGGATTCGAGCAGGCGAAAGATCCCTTGCGCCCCTCGAATGTCATGATACTGCAGATCGAGCATGCGGAGGCGCGAATCCCCGTCCGGAAGACTTCTCGACTCCCGGTACCGTTCGATCACGCGCCGCTTGATCGCCCAGTCAAGTTCTCTTTCAAGCCCGGCCGGATCGGTGCCGTAGCTCTTGAGACGCCGAAGGACAAAGGACCACCGCTCGAGAAGGTCCCGGATCTCGGAATCCATCCCTTCCCTGGAAAACCAAAGCCGGACGATCTCCAGGTACCGCTCCGCGATTTCAAGCGAGGTCATCGTCTTTCCGTTCGCAAGGGCGATCGGACTACGGAAGGTCAAATCGGAGGAGACCTGGTGGAAGGCCGCGACCGGATCGGCCAGGATGGGAACGTCCAGAACGGCCCCTTTCCGCTGGCTTTCTTCGAGGACCCACAGGACAAGAAGCGTGGTCCCGACCTTCAAGGCCGTTGAGATTTCGGAACAGTTCGAGTCCCCCGTGATCACGTGGAGGCGGCGATAGGCCTCTTTCCGGGAATGGGGTTCGTCCCGGGTGTTAATGATGCCCCGGCGAGAGGTCGTGGACAGTCCCACCGGGACCTCGAAAAATTCCGCCCGCTGGGAGAGCTGGTAGGGGACGCCCTCCTGCCCCCGGTCGGATCCGACCTTTCCCGCCCCGCAGAAGACGATGCGGGTGACCAGGTGCGCCGTGAGTCCCGCCACGATCCGGTCGAAGGAGAGCTCCCGGGACAGCAGGTAGTTTTCGTGGTATCCCCAGGAATTTCCCCACCCGTCCGAGTTGTTCCGGAAGAGACGAAGGGTTCTCCGGGCCGGATCCTGGGCCTCCCAAGCGACGAGGCAGGATTCCACCAGACGGTCGCCCGCCCGTTCGAAGCGAACCACATCCCGAAGGCTCACGCATTCCGGAGCGGAGTATTCGGGATGGGCTCCATCGACATAAAGACGTCCCCCGTTGAAAAGCGCCCTGTTTGTCCAGCGGTTCTCCCGCCGGTCGGGGCGCTCCCGATCCCCTTCGACGTGGAACCCCCGCGCATCGAGAAACGGATCCTCTTCCTCATAATCCCACAAGGCGCCCGACGCATACAGCCCGGGAAGCTGGTTGACCAACTCGTGGGAGATCTCCCCCTGGGAGTCGCCGATCGTCCCGGAGGCGAACGAAATCCCGTATTCCACCTCCGTCCCGACAATGCGCCCAAACACAGGCATTCCGAGACCTCCGCCACCCCCAGAGCGGGAGAGGCCTGTGTTCAGGGAATCCGTCACAGGTAATGCCCCACGGGAAGGGTTTCGACCGGGCGTTCCCTGGCTTCTCGGGAGGAGAGGGTCTTCACACTGGCGATCCGTTCATTTTTCCGGCCTGCGATGCGGGCCCAGTCATCTGGATTGGTCGTATTCGGCAGGTCCTCGTTTTCCTGGAACTCCCGCCGGATCGATTTGGAGATGTCCTCGAAGGAAATCCCTTCGGGCCCGGTCCCGGAGATCTGACGCTTGATGGCCATTTGCTTGGCCCGGGCCACCACGCCCGCGATCATCGCTCCGCTTGAGAAATCCTTGAAGTAGAGGACTTCTTTTTCGCCGCTGGTGTAGGTGACCTCAAGGAACCGGTTCTCCTCGCTCTTCTGATACATGAGATCCACCGTCCGATCGATCAGGGTCTCGAGCGCCTCCTTGAGGGAGGCAAACCCCGTCGTGAGAGCGGGGGCCAGGGGAACGTCCTCCGTCATATAGCGGCGGTAAATGGACCTGGCCTTTTTCTCATCGGGACGATCGATCCGGATCTTTACATCCAGCCGGCCCGGACGGAGAATGGCGGGATCGATGAGATCCTGCCTGTTGGAGGCGCCGATCACGATCACGTTGCGGAGGCGTTCGACGCCGTCGATCTCCGCCAGGAACTGCGGGACGATCGTGCTTTCCATGTCGGAGGAGACTCCGGTTCCCCGGGTCCGGAACAGGGAGTCCATCTCGTCGAAGAAGACGATGACCGGATACCCTTCCCGCGCCTTCTCCCGGGCGCGGGCGAAGACCTCCCGGATCTGGCGCTCCGATTCGCCGACGTATTTGTTCAGGAGTTCGGGACCCTTGACATGGAGAAAGTAGGACCGCGCCTCTCCGCTCCGCTCCGCCATCCGGCGTCCGACCGAATTGGCCACCGCTTTCGCGATCAAGGTCTTTCCGCATCCGGGAGGACCATAGAGGAGCACCCCCTTGGGGGGGTCGAGCTGGAACCGGACGAACAGATCGGGATAAAGGAAGGGCAGTTCCACCGCATCCCGGACCATTTCGAGCTCTTCGTCGAGCCCTCCGATGTCCTCGAAGGTCACCGTAGGGATCTCCTCGATCACCACCTGTCCGACCTCGCTCTTCGGCATTTTTTCGACGGCAAATCCGGAGCGGACGTCCACCATCAGCGGGTCCCCGACCGACAAGGCGGTCCCGCCCAGAGGCGGGGAAATGAGGACGACCCGGTCGGTCCCGGCCTCCCCCGAGACCAGCACCCGGGTCTCGTCAATCAGATCCTTGACCGTCATGATCTCCCCCTGGCGTTCCACCGGAGCCTTTCCGACCACATTAAAGGCTTCGTTCAGGAGCACCGAGTCTCCCGGAGAGAGGGTGTCCGGATCGATGGCGCGATCAAGGTTCACCCGCATCTTGCGCCCGGCCACGATGATGTCCACCGAGGGCTCGACGGCCGCTCCACGGGAGGACACCTCCCCCTGACCGGGAATGTTTTTCTCGAGGACAACGGCATAACTGTTGGGCGGGGTGGTCAGGCGGATCAGTTCGTCCCGGAGGGCCTGGATTTCCTTGCGGGCCTTCTTGAGCGTCTCTTCGAGCTTTCGGTTCATCTCGGCGGAGGCATCCAGCATTTCCCGGGATTCGGCGTGGGAGCGTTCGATCTGCTCAAGGAAGGCAATACGTCTCCGGAGGCGGAGAATTTCGGGTTCCCCCGGATCGTCCATCTCCCCACCGGATCGCGCAGCGGAACGTGGCGGCGTGACCTCCACCCATGGCTCTTCGTTGCCGGCTGAGTCGTGCATCGCTACTCCTTTCTGCGAGGCTTCCACTTAAAGACAGGCGACCGAAGAGATCGTCGGAACGGCTCTCGGAGTGCCCAACGGATGTGGCGTCGCAGGGGGCGAACAATCTGGGCATCGTCCCCCCGAGGTGAAAGTATATCATCCGTCAAAAAAGGTGGTCAAACTTCCTGCCTTCGCGGAACCTCCTAAAGACCTGACATTTCGTGGATTCTTGAGCATTTGGAAAGACAGGAGAGCCCTTTTTGGGGCGTCGCCGCCGAAAAGCGATCCGAATCTTGGCGAGGGGGCTTTATGATGACAAAGGAAGGCGCAAGAAGGAACACACGCAAGGGGGAACGGAGGCGGCGGGGGCTGATCCCGCCGCCTTCACCCCGCTCAAGGACCGGTCTTCGAGCCCTTTTCCACCGCCTCCAGAACCGACTGGACATGGCCGGGGACCTTCACCCCCCGATACACCTTCCGGATCCGGCCGTCCGGCCCGATGACGAAGGTGCTCCTTTCGATGCCGAGCCGCTTGATCCCGTACATGTTTTTTTCCTTGATGACGCCATAGGCGGCACAAATCGCCCCATCGGAGTCGGAGATCAAGGGGAACGGCAGCCCGTATTTCTTCCGGAACTTCTCATGGCTGGCCACCGAGTCCTTCGACACCCCCAGGACAACGATCCCGCGCTCCATGAGCACCCGGTCGGAATCCCGGAAATCGCACGCCTCGGTAGTGCATCCCGGGGTGTCGTCCTTGGGATAGAAATAAAGCACCACGGGCTTTCCCCTATAGTCCGAAAGGGAGACCCTGGGGGCGGCTGCCCCGGATACCTCTGCCGAAAAGCCTGGAGCCATGTCTCCTTCGACCGGCCCTTTATGCGCTCCTTCCGCCACGTGATCCTCCTTTGTCGTTCGATCAATCCATGGTTCAATGGGGACGGACGCCCATTTGGCGCCCTTCCCACCCGATGAGGCCGCTACTGCCCCGCCCTGTTCGGATCGGCGTTTAAGATGACCGGAAGTCCGTTCTTTCCCGAGCCGATGATGATGATCTTCGCATTGGGACTTTTGGCGATTTTCTCCGTGGCCTCGATCCCCTTCCAGGTGAGATAGCTCCGGGTCAGGTTGGACTGGACGATCTTCTGGAAGGCCTCGATCCCTTCGGCCTCGATCCGTCGCTTCTGGGCTTCCTTCCGGGCGACGTCCAGAACGTATTCCATCCGCTGGTAATTCTGCTCTTCGGTCAGCTTTCTTTCAATGGCCACGCGAATGATCCTCGGAAGCCGCACATCCCGGATCAGGAACCCCTCGATGGTGATCGGGTAGTTTCTGAGTTTCTCCTTGAGTCCGTCACGGATCAACCGCTCGATCGTTTCGCGCTGGCTCGAATAGATTTGGGACGGAGTGAACCGTCCGACGATCTTCCGGGCTTCGCTCATGACGTAGGGGGCGACAAGGACGTGATAGTAATCGGGCCCGACATTCTCCTGGAGAGTGGGCAGGGAATTGCCCTGCACCTTGTACAGCACGGAGGTGTCCATATCGATCGCCAGCCCGCTCACCGACAGGACATGGAGCGAGAGCCGGGACTCCTGGGTTCTGAGATCGTAGATATACAGGGTGTTCCAGGGCGCGATGACCTGGACGCCTTCGCGGTAGATGGTCTTGAGGTCGGTTCCTCCGCTGATGGTCCACAGGACCCCGGCCTTTCCAGGGTCGATGGACTCGATGCATCCGGACAAGAGCGAAAGGGCGAGAAGGGCGGCTCCCGCCGCGACGGCCCGTCCTCTGGCACTTCTCCGGAATGTGACCGGGGAGTCTTTCATGTGAAGGGGAGAGGTTGGCATTTCCATCGGAACACTCCTTATCAAAAAAGTTGAGACGCATCCAGGGATCTAGGGTCCCACCTTGATCAAGTTCAGGACTTCCGGAGTGATGGGAATCTTCTTTGAAATGAGGGCCAGCTGGCGCCCGTCGTGGGTCGACACCACCCGCGACTGGATGTCGATTTCCTGGCCCAGGTCGGTGTAGGTTCCGATCACGAGGACGTCGGCCCCCACCATCTGACCCACTTCAAGGAGCGATTTCGTATCGAGGATTCCCTGCTCGAGCCCCATCCGGTGAAGGGCTTCGTACACCTGTCCCGGATCGATCAGGAGAATTCCCGAGGTTTTGGAGAGTCCCTCCCCGATCTTCTGGGAGAGATAGCGCCCCAGCGTTCGTGAGAGGCCGGACGGGGTGGTGTAACGGATGACGGCGACATGCACCATCGCCCCTTCCCGGATTTGACGCTCGATGAGATGGGCCCTGAGATCGGAGACGATCTCGTCGAGGGGAATTCCCCGTTCTGCGGGAGCTTTCACGGGGGGCGGGACATAGGTTTCCGCCGGAGAACTCCGGCAAGAAGCCCCAGCGAGGAGAATGGCACACAACACAATGCTGGCGAACGATCGCCCATAGACGGATTTCATGG
The DNA here is from genome assembly GCA_027314645.1 of Nitrospirota bacterium. Lineage (GTDB taxonomy): Bacteria > Nitrospirota > Leptospirillia > Leptospirillales > Leptospirillaceae > UBA4572. Next base: position 12,908 of record DAHVAL010000026.1, on the reverse strand, counting down.
GACCCTCCTCCACGTCAAGCGGCACGCCTCCTTGCGTCGCAAGGGGTTATCTCCTGAGAATGTTTTTATCGTACACCTTCCGGAAGAAAATAACGTTAAGATCAGGAGGGGCGGCCCGATCAAAAGACTCCCCTGACGTGTCTGCACGTGCTGCATCACCCGTCGCGGGGCCCCTTCTTTTCCCGGAGGGCACGGGCGACACCCCTAAAAGGCCCTTCCCCTCCCCGGGCTTTACGGGCCCATCCCCCGGTGGTACAGTTGGTCCATCACATCTCCCGCATGAGAATGAACATCCACAGAGTCCCGATCCATGGGAGGATTCTGAGATGATAACGGGAGTCATTGACAAATAAGGAGGATCAACGATGGACCACACCACGGGGATGTTCGGGGACAGAATCCGACGGGACGTTGGAACCCCTGCCAGAGGGATCAAGTCGTTCGCTTTGGTCGCAGCGGGAGTGTTTCTTCTGGCAACGGCTTCACCGGCCCTTGCCAAAACCACCATCAAGATCCTTTCCCCCACGAACGGATCGACGGTGTCCCAGAGTGTTTCGGTCAAGTATTCCTATCATAAGGAAGGACGTGCCAATCATGTCCATGTGTTCGTCGACGGAAACTTCCTCAAGGCGACGAAAGCGGATCCCATCACCCTGAACCTCGAGAAGGGCCACCATACCATCATGCTGCGGGCGGCCTCAGCCCATCATGATCTTCTCAATGCCCGGGCCTCGGTCGAAGTCGATGTGAAGTAAGCCGGATTTTCACTCTGATCCAAAAGGCCTGCAGGCGACCGCCTGGAGGCCTTTTTTCTGTCTTTTGGCATGGGCCCGCTGAGACGGCGTGCGTGCGGATCTTCTCCGACAATACGTGCCCCGGGCACTTCACTCCCGATTCCAAAAAATATCCTTTCCCCCACCTCCCGGAGCGATCGCGGGAGAGTTCCGCACATGCTCCGCGCGGGCGTCCCTTCGGATCTTCTCCTAGACCATTTTGAGGACGGCGACACCCTTGAGGCGGTCTTCCTTCAGGTCGGTGAGGGCTTGGACGGCTTCCTCGAGCCCGTAGAGGGTGACGTCCGGGCGGAGCGACCGTGATTCGGCCAGTCCGATCCAGGTGCGCCCATCCTCCCGCGTGTTCGCCGTGACCGAGCGCATCCGTTTTTCAAAAAAGAGTTCGCGCTGATAATTGAGGGGCGGAATGTCCGTCATATGGATCCCCGCGATCAGGAGGATTCCCCCGCGGTCGAGCGCGGCCATGATTCCCGGGACAAGCTCCCCTGCCGGAGCGAAGAGAATGGCGCCGTCGATGGGATCGGGAGGAACGGAGGCGGCGTTTTCTCCGACCCAGTGGGCGTCCGACTCGATCGCCCACTGCCGGTGCTGTCCTCCCCGGGTCGCGACGTAGACGGAAAGACCGTCGGATTTTGCGAGTTTCAGAACCAGGTGGGCGGAGGCTCCAAACCCGTAGAGCCCAAGGCGCTGGCCCGCTTTAAGCCCCGATTGGGAGTAGGCGCGGTAGCCGATGATCCCCGCGCAGAGGAGCGGGGCCTGGTGAACGGGATCCTCCGAAGGCGACAGGGAATAGCAGAACGCTTCGTCTCCGATCACGTATTCGGCAAACCCGCCCGGGCGGTGGTAGCCCGTGAACAGCGGGGAGAGGCAGAGGTTTTCATCCCCCCGGAGGCAATAGGGGCATCGTCCGCAGGCCCGGTAAAGCCAGGCGATTCCGACCCGGTCTCCCGGACGGAATCTCCCCGTGGTGAGGGGACCGTTCCGGACCACTTCCCCGACCACCTCGTGGCCCGGGATTCCCTCTCCAGGGAGGATGGGAAGATCCCCTTCCACCACGTGAAGATCGGTCCGGCACACCCCGCATGCCAGAACCCGGACCAGGATCTCCCCCGCCCCGGGTTCGGGGACGGGCCGGTGGATGAGCCGGAGAGAATCGGGTCCCAATGGCCCCACCCGTGCAATCGCCTGTGCCTTCATGTGCCCCTCCTTGCGTCAGACTCCGCAGCCCTCCGGCCCATCCTTTCGCGGCTGGTTAAAAATCTTCCGGATGATGCTCTCGGCCAGGCACCAGCGCGTGATGGAGGATTGGAGGAGATTGGCCCCGACGAACGCGGTCAGCCAAAGCCAGTTTCGGGACACATAGACGGCCAGCAGAAGGCTCACAAGAATCATTGTGCCAGCCAGGCCCCGAATCATGCGTTCGATGTTCATTGAAAACTCCTTTCAAGAGGATGCTTCATTGGTTATTGTCCCTCCGATTCCCTAGGTTGCAAGACCCTCCCGGAGGGAGGCCGACGCTCCTTGGGCCATTGTTTCCCTTCCACCACAAGAATCAGGAGGGGAACGACGAAGAGCGTGAGCAGGGTGGACACGATCGATCCGAAGAGAAGAGAGATGGCCATCCCCCGGAAGATCGGATCCGAGAGAATCACGAAGGACCCGGCGATCAGCGCCGCGGCCGTCAGGAGGATGGGACGGGTGCGGACCGCTCCCGTTTCGAGAATCGCCTGGCGGATCGGAACCCCCTCCCTGCGCTTCGTGTGAAGAAAATCGACCAGGAGAATCGAGTTTCGCACCATGATCCCTCCCAGCGCGATGAACCCGATCATGGACGTCGCCGTAAAGTTCGATCCCAACAGGATATGGCCGGGAATCACCCCGATGAGGGCCAGGGGGATCGGGCTCATGATGACAAGGGGCGTGATGAAGTTCTCGAATTCGGCCACGATCAGGAGATAGATCAGGACGATCGCGGCTCCGAAGGCGATTCCCATGTCCCGGAAGGTGACGAAGGTCACCTGCCATTCCCCTCCCCAGCGCACCGTCATCCCGGAAGTCGACCAGGGGTAGCCCGTAAAGATCTGGTGCAGCACGACCCCGTGGGAGGCCGCGTCGGCGGCGATCTTTCGGGAGAGATCGACCGCGGCGTACACGGGGCTTCGGGAGGCGCCGATGGTATTGCCGGTGACGTAGACCACCGGCCTCAGGTTCTTCCGGAAAATGGGCTGAAGCGTGGTGGTCCGCTCCACGCGCACCAGGGAACGGACCGGGATGAGACGGCACTCCTTCCCGCGGACGAAGACGTTCGACAGGTCGCGAATGTTGGAGCGCTCGCGCTCGGGATATTCCACCAGAATCGGAACGTGCCCCTTCCCGGTCTCGGTATGCAGCGTCCCGCTCATCCCATGGAGGGCCAGACCCATGGCCCGGGCCACCTCAAGGGGCGATACGCCGGATAGCGCGGCCTTCTCCTGATCCACCACCACACGGAAGCGTGTCTGGGAATCCCGGATCGAGGTGTCCACATCCACGATTCCGGGCGTGTTTCGAAAGAGATCGGCCAGATGGCGCCCTTCAAAGACCAGCTGTCCGTACTCCGAGCCGTAGAGCTCGGCGGTGATGGGGGCGTATACCGGGGGACCGGGAGGCACCTCCACCACTTTGATCCGGGCACCAAGGGCCCGGGAGGTGTCGGAGAGGCTTCTCTCGATGCCTTCGGCGATCGCATGGCTCCCCCTGGATCTCCGGCTCTTCGGGAGAAGGTCGAGATGAAGCTCCGCCACCGTTTTCCCCGACCTTAAGTAGTAGTGGCGCACCAGACCGTTGAAGTCGAACGGGGCGGCGGTGCCGACGTAGGCTTCATAGCTTTTGACGGCCGGGTTCTTCTTGACGATTTTCTCGAGCTCCCGCGTGACCGCCGCCGTCCGCTCGAGGGTCGTTCGGGCCGGCATGTCGATCACCACATCCACTTCGCTCTTGTTGTCGAAGGGAAGCATCTTGAGGAGGATGGTCCGGGTGTAGAAAAAGGCCATCGATCCCACCGTCAGGAGCACCACCACTCCCAAAAACGTCCAGCGCTTTTTCTCCGAGGATAAAAGCGGTTCCATGAGGATGCGGTAGAGGTGGCGGATTTTCTGCTCGATCTTGGCCGTTCCCTTCTTTTCGTGGGCTCCGGGCCGGATCAGACGAAGCGCCATGTAGGGGGTGACGATCAGCGCCACCAACAGGGAGCCGATCATCGCCATCGACGCGTTGACGGGAATCGGACGCATGTAGGGGCCCATGAGACCGCTCACGAAGGCCATGGGCAGAAGGGCCCCGATCACGGTGAAGGTGGCGAGGATCGTGGGATTGCCGACCTCGGACACCGCCACGATCGACCGATCGATCAAGGTCGTTCGGTCGTGCTTTCCCCCCAGAAAATGAAAATGCCGATAAATGTTCTCCACGATGACGATCGCATCGTCCACCAGGATCCCGATGGAGAAGATCAACGCGAACAAGGTCACCCGGTTGATGGTGTACCCGATCATCATCGAGAAAAAGAGCGTGAGCGACAGTGTCACCGGGATCGCGACGGCCACGATCCCGGTCTCCCGGATGCCCAGCGCCACGCCGATCAGGAGGATCACCGAGGCGGTGGCAATCAACAGATGCTCGAGAAGATCATTGGCTTTTTCGTTGGCGGTGTGTCCGTAGTTCCTGGTGACGGCGATCATGACGTCCGAAGGGATCAGGGTCTGTTTGAGATCCTCCACCTTCCGGAGCGCGGACCTGGCCACGGTGACCGCATTGACCCCCTTCTTCTTGGCCAGGGCGATGGTCACCGCGGTGGCGTCCGGAACGTTTGGCCGCTCCGGGCCGTACCCAAACCACAGGTAATGCGTGACCGGCTCGGGCCCGTCCGTGACGGAGGCGACCTGGGAGAGGCGGATGGTCCGGCCTCCGGAGACCCCCACCACCAGGTTTCGGACATCGTCGACGGTCTTGAGGCTGCCTGAGAAGTTCACGTGAAACGAGGTGTCGTTTCGGTCGAAGCTTCCCATGGCGATGCTGATATTCGACCGGGTCAGGGCGTCCGCGATGTCGGCCGCCGTCCGGTCGAAGGCCTTGAGGGCCGCGGGATCGACCTGGATGCGGATCATCCGGTGTCGTCCCCCGATGGTGTAGACCGATCCGGTTCCGGGGAGGCGCTTGAGCCTCGATGCGACCCGGCTGGCAATCCGGGTGAGGGCGAAGTCCGATTCGCTCCGGGACGAAAGAGTGAGGGCCAGGACGGGAACGTCGTTGATGTCCTTGGGGCGGACCAGGATCGGACCCGCATTTTCCGGGAGATAGGCCCGGGATTTCATCACCTCGTTATAGACCTTCACGAGGCTCGCGTTCATGGCCTGGCCCACGCGAAAACGCACGGTCACCACCGTCTCGCCCCGCATCGACTGGGAATAGACCGATTTGACCCCCTTGAGGCGGTCCAGATGACGCTCAAGGGGCTCGGTCACGCTCTTGGTCACCTCCTGGGGAGAAGCCCCCGGGTAGGGAACGAAGAGATCGATCATCGGGACCCGGATCTGGGGATCCTCTTCCCGGGGTGTCCGGAGGACGCCGATTCCTCCAAGAAGAATCGCGACGATCACGAAGATCGGCGTCAGACGGGAATCGATGAAAAAATGGGCGATGCGTCCGGCAAGCCCCCTCGCGGGGGGTTCGTCGGGCTCCAGGGTCTCCGGGCTCATGGAGCCGTCTCCCGGACCGCCATGCCGTCCGCAAGTCCCACGGGAGGGGCGGCCACGATCATTTCATTGGCGGAGAGACCGGAAAGAATCTCGATCTTCCCATTGATACGCCGACCGGTCCGAACATACCGAAGTTCGGCGTGCCCCTGAGTGACGACGTAAATCTCCCGAAGCCCCTCATGGTCGATCACCGCCCCTTCCGGAACGAAAAGACCGGGGGTTCCACGGACCGGAATGGAAAGCTTTCCGTACATGCCGACGATATGGTTGACCGGGTGAATCCCAGGAAGGCGCACGGGAGCCTCCTCCGTGGTCGAAAGCGGCTCGAGGAGGACCTTCACCGTGACGGTGTGCGTGGTGGGATCTGAGCTTGGCGACAGATCCTTGATCCGGCCTGTCATCTGGCGTCCATTCACCTCGAAGCGGACCCCGAGTCCGATCTTGAGCTCCCCCACGAGGGCATCGGGAACATGAGAGAGAACCTGGAGGCGGCTGGCATCGATCACCGACAGGAGGGGGGCTCCCGGAAGAACCACGTCTCCCTTGCGCACCGCCTTGTTGGCGATCCATCCGGGAAAAGGGGCCACGATTCGGGTCCAGGAAAACTTTGCCACCGCGCCCTTTTCTTCCGCCTGAGCGACGTCGAGATCCTGTTTCGCCTGATCCCATTCGGACCGGGAGGCGCTTCCATCCTTGAACAGCCGGTCGATCCGTGAAAAGTTCGTCCGGGCATAGGACAGGGCCGCCCGGGCCTTGGTCACCTGGGACGCGAAGGTGTCCCCGGACAGCTGCAGAAGCAGTTGTCCCTTCTCCACGCGCTGGCCGAGATGAACGGCGATCCGTTCCACCTGGCCATTCACGCGGGCGGTCAGATCGGCCTCGTGAATTCCCCGGACGACGCCGGCGACGGCCACCTCCCGGGTCTTTCCCGCCGACTCCGGAGCCATGATCGACACGGAGACAGGACTCCCACCCCCCTCGACCGCCGCCTTTTTCTCCTTGTGGCAGGCCGCGACAAGGACCAGCGCCACCAGGCCCAGGATGGGGGATCGACGAATCAAACGGCCCGAAGGACGACCCTTGCCAAGACTTCGCATGCGTGAACTTCCTTTCCTTGATCCATGGGGCCTCATCCCTTGCTCCCCCTACGGAGCGGTCCCGTAGTTCGCGGCGACCTTGGCCGTTCCGAACAGGGGATCCTGGGCTGAGAGCGCTCCGATGGACTTCTTGAGAGCCAGAACCGCTTCCACGAACCTGATCCGATCCGAGATCAGGCGAAGTCTGGCCCGACGGTAGGCGACATCGGACCGGAGCATGTCGGCAAACCGGACCAGCCCGACACGATACCGCTCATGGACGATCCGGCGCTCTTCCGACTCCTCCTCGAGCCGGCCTTCGTCCACCTTCAACGCCCCGTAAAGGGTTTCGCTTTCGGCATACGACGCCCGGACATCGTAAATCAGCGCATTTTTCCGGTCTTCTTCCTGGTATTCCGCTTCAAGAACCTTGAGGGTGGCCCTTTGACGCTGCTCGCGGTCGGCCATTCCGTTGAAAAGATTCCACTGGATCTCCCCCATCACCGTGTAGCTCTGCTTGCCCCAGGCCACGGTGGGATTGTATTCGTTATAGAGCCCTTGAGCGCTCACCTGGGGAAAGAACCCCGCCAGGGTCCCTTTCGCCATCTCCCGCCTGGCGGCGATCTCCTTCTCGAAGGCCTGGTAGTCGGGACGATCGGAGAGCGCCCGCCCCACCAGGGCCTCGACTCCAAGGCGTCCGAGGGACCTGTAGGCGGTTTGGGCACGTCCGAGCAGGTCGGGATCCTGGACGGGAAGATCCGTCTCCTTGGCTTTTCCCATCAGGCGCGACAGCCGGATCCGGGAAAGCGTCACGTCTTTTTGGGCCTTTAAAAGCCGGACCGACAGGTGCTTGGCATTGACTCCCGCCGCCAGATATTCCGCTTTCACGCTCTTTCCCGCCGCCACGTTGTCCCGGGCGATCTTCTCCTCTTCGCCCGCGGCCCGGACCATCTGCGTCAGCACCGAGACCCGGTCGGAGGCCAGGAGGACATCGAGATAGGCACGGGAAGTCTCTTCGACCAGCATCTGCTCTTTCCAGCGCACCCGTTCGTGCTGGGCCTCGCTTTGCCGATTGGCCGCCCTGACCCCGTGGTAGCGCCCGCCTCCCGAAAAGAGGGTTTCGGCCACCGAGGCCTGGAATCCGAAGGTCTGCGTATTGGCCGGGTTGTTCAGACTGTCCAGGTTCGTGAAAGAGTTGGAGGTCACCAGGGCTTCGTTCAACAGGATGCCGAAGGCGGTCAGCGGATTGTTGGTCGTTATGAAGCTCTCCCCCACGGCCAGCTGGGGGAGGTAGGTGCCTATGGCCTGGGTGATGCGCGTCTTCCGGGCCTCATCGTCGAGCCTGGCCGCGCGAAGTCCTGGATTCCCGCTAAGAGCGGCATGGACTGCCTCGGACAGCGTCAGGGCTCGGGAGGCGGCGGGGAACAACAAAATAAAGAGGGCCGAAAAAATGGCCACCTTTGGGAAAGGGTCGGCGTTCATCGGCAAAAGATCTCCTTCATCATGGAAAAGAACTCCGGAATCCTGGAGTCCGCCAAGCGATAGAAGACCTGATGCCCCGCCCGCCTGTCGAAAAGGATCCCCTTATCCCTCAGAATAGCCAGATGCTGGGAAAGATTGGACTGGGACACTCCCAGCTCCTGCGCCAGGACTCCCACGCTCTGCTCCCCCTGGGTGAGGAATTCAAGAATCTGGATCCGGACCGGATGGCCCAGGACCCGAAGGCACCGGGCCCCCTTTAGGACCTTTTTATCGGACAGCATACCATCAATCTTCATGATATTATGATATTATAATATTTGATTTTGTCAAGTGTTGTCCATATGGATAATGGAACAAAATTATTTTGTATTTTGAACAGAATAAACTTGGTTTAAACTTTTTCCGAATTTCTGTTTGGTAAATACAACAATAAAATGTCCATAACCCTAAAATGCAAGCATAAAGTGTCAGAAGGTCGGGACGTCTTGAGGGAGAAAGCGCTTGGATGTTGGCTAGCAATGGTGACGGACTTCAAGAGCGGGGAGATCGTCAAGGGTACAATCGCCCTTGCCCATGCACTAGGAATATCCGTCACGGCGGAGGGAATCGCCTCCGTCAACCAGGAAGAACTTCTAAAATCTCTCGGATGCGACAGGGGACAGGGACATCTTTTTTCCCAGCCGATCCCCCCTGAGTCGGTCGCCGCCCTCCTCGTCAGACACTCATAAAAAATAATAATACCTTCTGATTTTTTCGACCGAATTCGCGGGAATTACGGGAGACAAGCCTGGATCGTTTTCGAAATTTTCATCAGTCAGAAAAAGCCAAATGTTTGATTTTGATTATAAAAACATTATAGATATATTTGGGTCCCGATCCATCATCATTCGGAGCTCGGGAATCACCATACAATTCCATCGATGCCTTCTCCTGAGCCATTTCAACTTTTTCCTGCAAACCCTTTACTAAATCATAATCAATGGTATTGTTCACTTGTTGTCGTCATTCAACTCCGGTAGCAAACGAACCCTTTCAGAAAGGGGGGGAACGATGCCCGAAAAGACCACTAAAATGCGCACCCAATCAACCTCCAAACAGAAAAATGCCCCCACGAAAACAAAATCCTCAACCACATTGATGCCTGCTGTTAAAAGCCCACCAAAAGTACGGACCCCAAAAATCAAAGACACCCACCCGGGAGAATTCCATCGAATGGTTTCCGAAACCGCGTATTTCATCGCGGAACGGCGGGGATTCTGCGGAGGGAATTGTAAGGAGGACTGGTATGAGGCGGAACGAGTGGTGCTGAAATCCCTCAAGTAGGAGCGCTCCACCTTATCCCGTTCGACAAAGGAGGGTGTTATCTTCGAACCCGGCGACAACCCGATCGAAGCGTGTGAACTGTTGATTCTCTGCGCTGTCATCGAGGATGGGGCCCAACTTCCAATTCCTTCGACTCCCCAAATGATTGGAAATTGATTGGCTCTAGCCTATCAGATTTCCTCTGATGGTCTAGAGCCTTCCAAAATTATTTTGGGGGGTATTCACATTCACGTTTTAACCCAGTTTCAGCACTTCTCACTGAAGGCATAACCTATTTTTAAAAGATGATGTCTTTTTAAAAAATGTCTTGTCAGGGAACGCCGTAGATCGCCTTGACCTCCGGAGAGAAGAAGGAAATGATCTTCTTTTGTACCTCCTTCATCCAGATGGCTCCGCTGGGATCCCCTCGGGAGGGCATCCAGTTGATTCCGTCCGTGAGCTGGAAGATCCAGCGCATCGTGGGGCGGCTGGTCGGCTTTTCCTTCTGGTCCGGAACAGATGCCTTCAGCCTTGCGAGAGTCCGTCGCAGTTCTTCCTCGGCTAAGGCATAGATCAGCAAGGCGATCCCCATGACCATGGTGAGGGCCATGATGCGCGTCTCGCTTTTCAAGAAGAAGGCATCGGCAAAGAACAGTGGATCCTTGTAAAAGCGGAACCCCGATTCAATCGAGGTCCCTTGGGATTTGTAAAGAGCGATCATCTCCGGAGCCGACAGTGCCTCATCGTCAAGATGATTGGAGGCGACAACAAAGAACCCTTTGCGCTGATGCTCCTGATTGATCGCCCCGGGATCGGGCTCAAACGATCCGGAGAGCCGATATCCCTGAACCTCCGGTTTTGCGTCCTTCCTGGGACGCCCGGAGCGGGCATGGCCCGTTTCCTCGGAGACGAGGCATTCGGAGGCCCGGTGGTACCGGACTTTTCCAAAGGTCTCGTCCCAGGCGGCCCTGGCATCCTCCTCACAGGAGAAGACCGTCGAAAAGAGAGCCCTGAGAGAGGACTCGAGCGCTTTCTTTTCCCGGGCAACGGGCCCGGGCCAGCGTCTTCTCCTCCCGTTCCCGGGCGGACTCGGAAAAGACCAGGATCCATCGCTGGGGGACGCCGCCGAAGGTGGGGCCCACCTCGCAGAACCGAATCCCCGGAAGCTCCTCTCCTCCCGGACGAAAGATCCCAAGCGGGATCTCCGACAACAGGTGACGCACGAGCCCGATGGTCTCGGGAACCCGCGTGACCCACTGGATCTTGCCCGACAGCTCCCCGATCGTCTTCCGGGTGTAAGGGCACTGTCGGCCACGAAGAGCATGGGGCTCGTCGTTCCCTTGACCTGCGGCAGGAAGGACTGGATCGTTCGGGCGAAGCTGGTCTTGTCGACGGTGTTCCCATCCAGGGCCTCCACCCAGATCGGGATCCGGCTCTTGTGCAGCGTGATCATGTTGAGGACGAACTGCTTGAGATCCGGACGGTGATCTTTTGAATATCCGTGGGTGATCCGGATGACCTCCGGCTCCCCGTCGTCTTCGTCGTTCTCCTCCCGCGCTTCGCTGGCGGGGCAGCGTCCGGAAAGCGTGAAGGAGGTCGAATCGAGGTGGAAGAAGGTCGTCCCTCGTTCCGAGAATTTCACGGCGGAGCTGGCCACATGCAGGAAGAGCGAAGAAAGTCCGGCCTCGTGCAAGTCATCCAGAGCCCGGCCCTGGGTGAACTCGTTGAGATCTTCTTCCGTCAGTCCCGGACGGATCAGTGTTCCCACGGGCTTTGTCTCGAAGTAGGCCGGGGTCAGGTACAGAGGTCGGCTTACGAATCCCAGGCCATTCAAGACCAAGGACAGAACCGCCTCTTCCACCGTCACGCGCCGCTGGGGAGCCGGAGGAATCATTTCGTCGACGATCTCCACCAGCCGGATCTTCCGGGCCACGCCGGAGACGATCCCCAGATGGTCGATGCGTCGGATCTGCGATAACAGTTCGTTTTCTTCCACCCATTCCTCCCGACCACAGTCTGTCGAGAGGCATTAAATCATATTCAGACAACGAAAATCAAGAGTTTTGCTTCGTAACGATTTATCATTATTTGAAAATCATATATGGTCCATCCCCAATTGCACTTAGAAATCCTCCCCATTTTTTAGGGAGAACTGCTGGATGTGGGAAATAGAATTCGAACTTTTACAATTTAATCATGTAAAAGGAAAGGTTTTACAAATTAATTTTGGCCATTTCACCAAATAATTCTGTGAAAACTGGGAAAAATAGGCCGGAATTTACAATTTAATTTTGGAGTTCACATCCCCTTGGGCCTTGGATCCCTTCGCCGTTCTTTTGGCGAAGGGATCCAAGGCCCACCGACCCGGGGCTTTTCGCCGGGCGATTTAAAAGAGAGGAAGGAACCAGAAGACGGTCCCGGCAAGAACGATGATCAGGCCGCTCAGAACCTCCCCGTATCGCTCGAGGGGACCGAAGGCCACACGCTTAAAGGTGGTGGACGACACCGTGCACAGGACAATATAGGTCGCGATCGTGCTGATCGCGAAGACGGCCGACAGAAGAGCGACCGTCCCCGCGCCAAGCTTTCCGGCCGCGAAGAAGATCGGGATTCCCTCCACCATCGGGGAGGATCCCAGGAGAAGCAGAAGGGCCATCCGGGAGGGCATCTTGTTCCGTTGGCCGTTTGGGGGCGCGATTTTTTCGCCGGAAGCGGTCCTATCGAGGCGGGTCCCCTCCCCCTGCTCACAAAAAGGGGCGTGGGGCGAAACGTCCGATTCCTCGCCGTCCTGAGGCTCATGGGGATGGGGATCCCCGGAGCGGGAGTGCCGAACGTTCCTCCAGGCGTTTATGGCAAACCACCCGCCAAATGCGATGAGACCCAGACTGGCGTAGGTGTCGAGCGCATGGCCGAACCGAAATGCCACGGCTTTCCCGGCGATCCAGACCAGGATTCCGAGGATGAGGGTCGTCCCTACGTGCCCGAGTCCGGCCAAGGCGGCGAACCGTCCCGTTTCGCCCCTTGACCACCGGTACTGCCGGGAAACCAGGGTGATCGGGATCCAATGATCCGGAACCATCGTGTGAAAGACCCCGATCAGGGCCATTGCGACAACAAGCATCCATTCCGACCCGGAATCGACCGATACCTCCAACCAATGCTCCACGTTCTTTCCCCTCTTTCCAAGAGAAAACTTTTTTCTGACCCGGGCGATCGGCCCCGCTTCCCCGAAAACGGGTCTTTCCCGCCGGTCTTCTCACCCAATGATCGACGGGACCCCTAAGAACCCTCCCCACACGGAACGTCCAATCCACTCTCCAGGAATCCGCGGCCCTACGCCGATCCTGCGGCTTGCGCCCTCACCTCTCCTTATTTCAAATACCGTGAGATGATTTCGATCACATCCTCGACCGCCTGTTCGCGCTCCTTTGCCGTCCCCTCCTGATCGTTTAAGATGTGCTCCCGCACATGGCCTTCGATCAGTTCGCACATCAGGGCATTCAAGCCCCCCCGGGAGG
>DAHVAL010000025.1 GCA_027314645.1 Nitrospirota bacterium | reverse complement strand
GGACCCCTCTTCGGGACCTACTTCCACGAGATCATGGAGCGTCTGGCCGACGCGGGACCTTGCTCCCCCGACCTCGCGGCGCGGGTCCCGGAAGTCCTCGAAGAGGCGCTCTCCGCTCTCGGCCTGTCGCGCGACCCCTCCTATCTCTCCTGGCCGGCGGCGATCCGTCCCCTGATCGAGAGAACGCTGTCGGTGAACCTTGCGGCGTCCTCCACCGCGCCCTTCACCCTGTCGGGCATCCTGGGCGGGGATCGGGCGGTGGAGCGTGAATTCTTGCTGCCCGTGAAGGGGGTGGCCGCCGCCTCCCTCGGAGAATTTTTGATTTCCGACGGTCCCCGCCTCTCCTTCGATCCCGTCACGGGTCATCTGCGGGGGTTCATCGATCTGCTTTTCTGCCATGAAGAACGATATTACCTCCTCGACTACAAAACCAACCGTCTTGGCGCCCCGCCGGGGGAAGATCCCTATGGACCGGCCGGGCTTGAAAAAGCAATGGCGGCGCATCGATACGACCTTCAAGGGTGGCTCTATGTCCTGGCGCTCCACCGGATACTCGGGTTTTCCCGGCCCGGATACGACTATGACCGGGACTTCGGGGGGGCCATCTTTCTCTTTGCGCGCGGACTGACGGGGGAAGGGGGACGGGGGCTCTATCGAATGCGGCCGCCCTTGCCGCATATTCTGGCCTTCGACCATCTCTTGAAGGGAGGCTCCCCTTGAGGCGGCGGGAGGAGGGGGACCCATTGGGGGAGGAGTGCCGCGCCTGGTTTTCGAAGGCCGGGGAAACGGGACTTCTCCGCCCAGTGGATAGGGCGCTCGGGACCTCGATGGCGCAGTGGACGGGGGAGTGCCCCCTGGGGACCAGGAGCGTGATCGCCATCGCGGTCGCCCTCTTAAGCGCCTCTTCACGGGAGGGACACACCCTTCTGGATCTCGGGCCTGCCCCCGCCTCGCCCTTCCTGGAAAATCTTCCGGCCTCCCTTCCCCCTCCCGCCCGCTGGGCTCATGTCCTCGGGGAGTACGTGGGAAGGGAAGACCACCCCGCTCCGGTGATTCTCGATCGCGACGGGCTCTACCTGTTGCGATTTTATCAGGCGGAAGTCCGCGTCGCCCAAGGGATCGCCCGCCGTCTTCTGCGGGACCGGGCCCACTCTTCCGCCCCGCGGGCCTTGGACCCCTCCGCCCAGGGGATGCTCGACCGTTTTTTCCCCCTGCAGGGGACTCCTTCCGATGCCGTCAATGCCGGGCGGTCGGCGGCCGCCGCCTCCCTCGATCGATCGATGGTCGTCATCACCGGGGCTCCGGGAACCGGAAAGACTTGGACTGCGGCCCGGATCCTCGCCCTTCACCGAACACTGTTCCCGGATCTTCGCATCGTGGCCGCGGCGCCCACCGGAAAGGCCGCCGCCCGGATGGGAGAGGCGATCGCCCATTCAAAAATTTCGGATCCGGCCCCTCCGTCGATGACCCTGCACCGCCTTTTGGAAGCGGGAAGCCGAGGGTTCGGACGAGGAGGGGACCGGCCGCTCGACTGGGACCTGGTGCTGATCGACGAGCTCTCGATGGTCGACCTCCCCCTCATGGACCGCCTCCTTCTTGCCCTTCCGGAGACCTCCCGGCTCATACTGACGGGGGACCGGGACCAGCTGGCCTCGGTGGGGGCGGGAACGGTCATGAGCGACCTGTGCGATACGCTCTCAAATGACCCGGAAGGATCCGGGGGGCGGGGATCCTTCACCGTTCTGACCCACAACTTTCGCCAGTCCGAATTCCCGGCCCTTCGCTCCTTCGCCCGGGCGGTGTCCTCGGGGGATGCAAAAGAGGCTCTTGAAATCCTGACACGCGGCGAAGCGGGCCTCACCCTGATCGAGGCCTCTTCCAGCGACCCGATCCCATACGCGCTCCTTTCCCAGGGATGGGCGCCTCTGTCCGCCTCCGGCACTCCCGAAGAGGCCCTGGGTCGGCTTGACGGCTTCATGGCGCTCACGCCGCTCCGGGAAGGCCCGATGGGGAGTCACGCCATCAACCGCGCCGTTCATGCCCGGCTTCGCCGCCAGCAAAAAGGGGGGATTTCCGCCTCGCCGGTCCTTGTCTTGGAGAACAGCTACGAGACGGGCCTCATGAACGGGGATCTGGGGGTCCATTCCCGGGCCGATCTTCATTTTCAAAAGGGGGGGACGTCCCTCGTCCTTCCGGAACGCCTGGCCCCCGAATGGGGGTTCGCCTACGCCATGACGGTCCATAAAAGCCAGGGGTCCGAGTTCGACCACGTGCTCCTTCTCTTGGGAGACGTTGACCATCCGCTCCTCGACCGCGCCCTTTTGTACACGGGAGCCACCCGCGCCAGAACGCGTCTGACGGTCTGGGGGTCTTCCGGCAATGTGGCCCGGATGATCCGGCGGCCCGTCACGCGCTCCTCCGCTTTGAAGGAACGCCTGTCCTCGTTCTTGTCCTGATTCCGTCCCCCCGGCGTTGACCATTACTTCAAATAAAATTATAATCTTATATTATTTTTAAAAAACTAAATCTGTAACAAATTTTATAATTAAAATTTTTTTCCCAATGATGGAAAGAATTTCAAAACATAAAAAACACTATTTATAAAAATATAATTAATAAAAATTATTATATATATAGTTTAGTAATGTTTTATAATAACATAATATTGTATTTGACTTGCACCACATTAGTGTTAGAATGACACTATGAAAAGGATGACGCTGCGCATGAATGAAGCGCTTTACAGAATCATCAAGGAACGGGCGACTCGGGAACACCGTTCGATTCACGCGGAGATCCTGGTCGTCCTTGAACGATTCTTCGCGAGGGGCAGGGAATCAACTTTCATGCCGGAAGAGGAAGAGGAGATATTCCAGCCGAAGGATCGATGAACGCAAGCCGGTTGGGTCCGGCACTCCATATAACTCAACAAGGAAAGGAAAAAAATTATGCTGGGTGATAAGGACATCAACAAGATTATCAATGCGGTCAAGGAGTACAACGACCTCCTGGAAAAATCCTCGGTCGTTATGGACCGGCTTGCGGAAACGAAGAAACAATGGGACATCCTCCTGGCCGACCGGGATACCCTCCGTGCCGAGTCGGAACGGATGAACCGCTTTATCGCCCAATTCAAGGAGGATTATCAGAACTTTCACGCCCGGGAGTCCCAATGGGTGAACTCGGTGGCCGACCTTCACACCAAGCTTCAGTTCATGGTCGACGAGCTCAATACCATCGTGAGCCACCACCGCCGGAATTCCGTGGAAGGCAGCGGGATCCTCAACTAGCGTCATGACGTGATCCCGACAGGGAAAAAATAAGGAGCGAATCCATGAGACATAGGATGTTATCCCAAGGAATCTTTCCGGACGACGAGTCGATCCGGAAAGCCGGCCACGAGGATGGTGTTGCTGGCCTCCCCTCGGGCTCCTCTTATGAACCAGGGCCCTTCGAACGGGGGATCATGGCGGCGGGAGAATCGAAAATCAGCGAAATCTACGCCCGGACCGCCCAGGAACTCTATCGCCACGAAGGAAAGTCTTCCAACCTGGCGAATGCCTACGAGACCAACCAGTACCGGCTGAGGGACGTCCTGAGCCGTTACAAGGCCCGGAAGGATGCGATCGGACGCGATGTGATCATCCCGGTTCCCCACTATGTCCACTCTCTGGTGGTGATCCTGCTCGCATTCGGGGAGTTTCCTCTGAACGTCGTTGTCTTCCGGATGTTCGGAGAGCCCGAGCTGATGACCTATGTCATGAGCATGACGCTGTCCCTGACGCTTCCTCTGATCGGTGTGTTTTTGGGGATCCAGATCAGGACGCTGATCAGGCCGAAAATTGCCACGGCCATCATGATTTTTCTGGCTCCGGCAACCGTCCTTGGCGCACTCACGGCTCTTTCCTTCATCCGCAACATGTATGTGGAGCTGCATGCCAAGCATTCGTTGGGGGACGGGTCTGGAAACATGGTTTACGCCATGTTTGCGATCAACCTGCTGATCTTTCTGGGCGCCTTTATGGTGTCCTTTTTCTCCCATGACCAGGACTCCGAACTCGACGCCCTCCATGTGGCGGTGGTCCGGCTTGACCGCAAGCGGAGCAAACTCCGGGACAAGCTGTCGAAGGCCATTTCGAGAACCAATTCCATCATTCGAGCCGGGCGGGGGGACGCGGAGCGTGCCTTGGCTCTGACGACCGCGAAGATCTCTCTTTACCGCCAAGCCAACATGGCGTCTCGCGGCGGAACGGTGGCCCCCTCCTCATTTTCGAGGAACCCCGAGTCCCAGACACTCAAGCGCTGGTGGCCGGATATGAAGATTCCTGATGCGGCGGAATCTCAGACCGGAAACATCCCCGGCGGTGGGGAAAAGCCCCCCGAACCGCAGGGACGGACGCTGTATTCCACAGGGAGGGCGTAAGATGAAATCACGGGGTAAGAAGACCGGCCGGATTATGGCGGGTCTTGGGATGGGGATATTGATGGGCCTCGTCATCCCATCCATTCCGGGAAACTGGCCGCTTGCGGGGACAGGCTCCCGTGCCTGGGCAGAGGAGGGTCCAACTCCTGGACGGGACATTTTGGTCTTCGTCGACGAATCCGGGAGCACGGGGCGGCAATTCAATGTCTACCGGCGGGCTATCCTGGACCGCATCGTCCCGGGGCTCAGGCCTGGAGACCGCCTCCGGGTGGCCCCGATCGTCGACGACACTTCGCTGGTGTCAAACTTCATGGCCGAGGGGTCTCTTCCTGCGCGTCCTTCGTTCGACAGCTTTTCGGACAACGAGATCGATTACAAGAAGAAGGTGAAGAAGGAAAAGGCCCAGAACGACCAGATTCGTGAGACTCTTCTTGCGACGCTTACGAAAAAGCTGGCCAAGCCCGGAAAATCAAAATACACCGATCTCTTCGGGGCGGCCCAGATGGGAGCCCAGCTTTTTTCCTCCGACCACCGTCGCCCGGTGTTGGTGTTTCTCTCCGATATGCAGGAGGACAGAGGGCGATTCCGGTTTCGGGATATGAAGTGGGACAATGGGGACCTGAAGAGGGTCCAAACGGCCTACGGATTCCCCGATCTCAAGAATGTGTGCGTCTACGTGATCGGAACCCGGGCCCCCTCGATGGAGAAGACCCAGAAGATGCGGGAGTTCTGGACCGCCTATTTCAAGGAGTCCGGGGCCGACGTACGAAGCTCCCACATGGGGTCGATGCTGGCGAATTGGCCTCCCCCTTCCGATTGCGGAAAACCCCGCTACGTTCCCAGGGCGAAAGAGAGCTGGCTCCAGAAGATCCGAAAGCAGCTCTGAGCCTCGATCCTTCGGTGTGATCCCTGGCTCTTCCAGTTCAGGGCTGGAGGGCCTTTCTTATTCCACGGTCGGCCTCCTCCAGGATTTCCGCGAGGTGCGCCTCGCTTCGGGTGCTTTCCGCGTAAAGTTTCAGGATTTCCTCCGTTCCCGATGGCCGTGCCGCGAACCACCCCTCATCGGATTCGACCTTGATGCCTCCGATCGGCTGCCCGTTTCCGGGAGCGGTGGTGAGGATGCGTCGGACCGGGTCCCCCGCAAGAGTCGCAAACCTGAGCTTTTCCGGGGAGATTTTTCCCAGTGCGGCCCGAAGGCCCGGATCGGCCGGAGAATCCACCCTGCGATAATAATGGGGGCCGAAACGGGAGACGAGATCCTCGTATAGAAGTCCCGGCTCCCGGCCGGTCACGGCGGCGATTTCGGCCGCGCAAAGGCCCGGCACGATCGCATCCTTGTCGGTGGTCCAGACCTTTCCGTTTCTTCGAAGAAAGGAGGCCCCGGCGCTTTCTTCCCCCCCCATTCCCACCGAACCGTCCAGCAATCCCTCGACAAACCACTTGAACCCGACCGGCACCTCGAGAAGAGGGCGTCCAAGGGATTCGGCGACCCGGTCGATCATCCGGCTGGAGACCACCGTCTTCCCGACCCGAACCCCCGGCGCCCATTCGGGCCGGTGGGAGAAAAGGTAGGAGGCCAGGACCGCCAGGTAGTGGTTGGGGTTCATGAGACCGGCCCTGGGCGAGACGATGCCGTGGCGGTCATGGTCGGTGTCGCACCCGAAGGCGATGTCGAATCGGTCGGCCATGTCCACCAGGGATCTCATGGCCCAGGGGGAGGAGGGATCCATCCGGATCTTGCCGTCCCAATCCACGGTCATGAACGAAAAGGTCGGGTCGATCGTCTCCCGGACAACTGTCAGGTTCAGGCCGTATTCTTCCGCGATTCGGCCCCAGTAATGGACGCCAGCCCCTCCCAGGGGATCGACGCCGATCCGGAGGCCTGACGCCCGGAGGGCCTCCATATCGACGACATGACCAAGGTCGGCGATATAGGCGGACAGATAATCGCAGCTATGGACCGTGTCGGACTCCATCGCCCGCTCGAAGGGGATGCGGCGGACCCCCGAGAGTTTTTGGGAGAGAAGGGCATTGGCGGTCTCCTCGATCCACCGGGTGGCGTGCGGTTCCGCCGGGCCGCCGGTGGGCGGGTTGTACTTGAAGCCCCCGTCCTGGGGGGGATTGTGGGAGGGGGTCATGACGATCCCGTCGGCCTGGGCCGGGGGACTCCCCCCATCCCGGGGGTGATTGTAGGTCAGGATGGCATGGCTGATGACCGGTGTCGGGGTCGGCTCGTCGCGATCGGAGACGATCGCCGTGACCCCGTTGGCCGCCAGGACGGAAAGCGCCGTGACGAAGGCCGGTCTCGAAAGGGCGTGGGTGTCCGCTCCGACGAAGAGGGGGCCGGTGATCCCCTGACCCTTCCGGTAGAGGCAGACGGCCTGGGTGACCGCCAGGATGTGGTCTTCGTTGAAGGAGGCGTTCAAAGAAGAGCCCCGATGGCCGGAAGTGCCGAAGGAGACGCGCTGGGCCGGATCGTCCGGGTCGGGCTTTCGGGTGAAAAAGTCGGTCACCAGCCCCGGGACGTCGATGATCATCGAAGGGGGCGGGAGATGCCCTGCCAGCGGACTTATTGTCATTGGAGCCTCCTTTTTCCGGGAAGATCGAGGGGATCCCCGAGGTCGAAATCGAGCAGGTCGCCGATGTGGGCCACGGAAAAATCGGGGGGCGGGAAGGATGCCAGAAGAACGGGATCGGCGGCGTAATGGCCCTGGCGGGGGAGGACGGTGGTGGCACGGTCCAGCCACGCGTTCTTGAAGGCGGTCAGAATCCGGATCTTGTCGTCGACGATCACATATCTGTCCGCCG
This sequence comes from Nitrospirota bacterium, assembly GCA_027314645.1. GTDB lineage: Bacteria > Nitrospirota > Leptospirillia > Leptospirillales > Leptospirillaceae > UBA4572. The sequence continues at coordinate 15,655 of DAHVAL010000025.1, read as the reverse complement.
GGTACCGCCCCTCGATGTCCTCCACCATCTCTTCCTTGTGGATGTAAACGAGGACATGGCCCTCCGCGGCCTTCCACAGCCCCGAGCGCTCGATCTTGCGAGGCTGGAAGACGGCGTCCCCGTCCGACAGGATGACCACCTGTCCGAAGGACTTGAGATGGGCGATGACCTCGAGTGCGCGGCCATGGAGGAGGGATTCGAAGGGGTAGTCGACCATCCATGAGGACATGCGGAGAAGGCGGGGGTCGTGCAGGTCCTCCTCCCGGTAGAGTTGAAGCGCCCCCAGGTAGTCGGCATATCCGATCTTCTCCCAGCGGTCGGCGAAGATCGTCCAGTAGCGCTCGCGCGCCTCGCGTCCGTATTCGTCTTCCAGATGGGTTTTAAGGTCGTTCTGAAGGCGGTCATTGTCCAGGAGGGTGTTGTCGACATCGATAAGAAAGACAGTACGGGGGGCCATAACACCTCCTGGACCGGGTCCGCCTGTGGCGCGGGTCCTAATGGGATGAATCGTCGGCCGGGAGGGTGTCCCCCTCCCAGAGGGTAAAGTCCCGGAAGTCGAAGGCCGGCGCCACGGTGCAGGAGGCAAGGCTCCAGTCTCCCAAGGATCGGGCCCGCTGCCAGATTCCGAGGGGAACGACCCCCGGGAGGGAGATGGGGTCCCCCTCCAGCCGTTTCTCTTCCACGGCCCCCTTGTTTCCGGTGACCAGGAGGATGGGAGCACCCCCGAGGTGATGCCAGATTTCGCAGGAGGAGACCCGATGCCAGCGGGTCTCGATCCCCCCGGGAATCAGGAAGAGGATCACGGAGACCGCGTGCCTCCTTCGGCCGTCCGGGGCGCCGACCTCTTCTTCGGTCCGGTAGACCTCCCGGTAGTACCCTCCCTCCGGGTGGGGGCTGAGCCGGTGGGTCCGGATCAGTGCGTCGAGCTCCGTTTCCTGAGGGGTCGTCATGGAACGCGGGCGGGCATCCATCAGAGGCGCACGCAGATTTTTCCGAAAAAGCGGCCGGACTCGAGGGTCCGATAGGCCTCCCGCGCCTCCTCGAAAGGAAAGACCCGGTCGATGACCGGGCGGATCCCGTTCCGCTCGATGGCCTCCAGCATCTCCGTAAAATGGAGCCGGCTCCCGACGTATACCCCCTGAAGGCGGACCTGCTTGGCCAGAAGGGAAAAAATCGGGACTTCGGTCAGGCCCCCGGAAAGGACACCGATCACCGCGATGTGCCCCCCATGACCCACCGCCTGGAGGGAGCGCGCCAGCGTCCCGGCCCCTCCGACCTCCACCACGTGGTCGACCCCGTTTCCGTCCGTCAGAGAAAGGACCTCCTGGGCCCATTCCGGATGGGTCCTGTAGTTGATCGTGCCATAGGCCCCCAGGCTTTTGGCCCGCTCGAGCTTTTCGTCGGAGGAGGAGGTCACGATGACGCGTGCGCCGGCCATTTTGGCGAACTGGAGTGCGAAAATGGACACCCCTCCGGTTCCCTGGACCAGAACGGTCTGGCCGGGGCGGAGTCGTTCCTGATTGAAGAGGGCGTTCCAGGCGGTGACGGCCGCGCAGGGAAGAGCGGCCGCCTCCTCGAAGGTCAGGGTGTCGGGAAGGCGCACCACCCCCTCCTCCGGCAGAAGGACCCGTTCCGCCAGCATCCCGTCCCGGTCCCCTCCGAGGGCGGAGGCGGCCTGGGGGGCAGGGCCCGCGATCCAGTTCTGGTTGAAGATCCCCGCCACCCGATCCCCGACGCGGACACGGACGACGCCCTCCCCCGTTTCGACGACCGTTCCCGCCCCGTCGGAGAGGGGAATGACGGGAAGATTCATCCGGCCGTAGTGTCCTTGGAGGATCATGTGGTCCCGGAAGTTTATGGAGGCGGCCCGGACGGCCACGACGACTTGCCCGGGCCCCGGGACGGGAGCCTCGCGTTCTGCGAGGACGAGAGCGTCGGTGGTTCCGGGGGATCGAATTTCGTAGACTTTCATGGTGCCTTCTCCAAGGGATGGATGGGGGTCAAGGGAAGAGTATCGAAAGGGGCGGGAAGATTGCAACGGGGGATTTCTCTTCCGGGAGACATCTTGTGATAAAATCATGTATCGGATCCCTCCGGTTTCACGAATGCCATGAAAGGAATGAAATGCCGGTCACCATTTTTTCGACGTTCCTCACGCAACTCCGTGTGCGTCAAATCGCGGGAGCGCTGCTTGCCGTGCTCCTCCTCCCTGCCGCCGGAGGGGCCTCCGCCCTGTCCGACCGTCTGGGAATCTCCCTCTTCGATGCCCGGGAGAAGGCTCCGGAGATAGAGGCCCCCGACCTTTCCGGCCACATGCTCCGTCTTTCCGACTATCGGGGAAAGGTGATCCTTTTGAATTTCTGGGCGACATGGTGCGAGCCCTGCAAGAAGGAAATTCCCTCCCTCCTGGCCCTCAAGAAAAAGCTTCCCGGCCGCTCCTTCGCGATCCTGAGCGTCGCCATGGACCGGCGGATCTCCCATATCCCTCCCTTCGTCCAGAAGCTCGGAATCGACTATCCGGTCATGGAGGGACGGAAAGGGAAGGTGGACTCCCGCTATTTCGGTCTGGGGCTTCCCCAGAGCTACGTGATCCTGCCCGACGGGACCCTCGTCGGACGCGTCATGGGCGGGCGGGTATGGGACTCTTCGGAGTTCGTGGACTATTTCGAGTCTCTGATCGGAAAGCCCCGCTCCGCCCCCATCGCCAGGAATGAAAAGGGGAACCTGTGAGGAGCCTTCGGGTCGGACTGTTCCAGATCAATGCCGTGGTGGGAGACCTTGAGGGCAACACGGAAAAGATCCGCGCCCATCTCAAATCCTCCGCCTCCAGGCATCTCCATGTCGCCGCCTTCCCCGAGCTTGCGATCACGGGGTATCCTCCGGAGGATCTTCTGTTGAAACCGACCTTCCTCGAAAAGAACCGGAAGGCGCTCTCGGACCTGTTGAATGTCGCCCCGGAGATCCTGGTCATTGTGGGGTTCGTCGAACAGGCGGACGACATCTACAACGCGGCGGCCATGATTTACGGGGGCCGGGTCGTCGGGATCCAGCGGAAGCAGTATCTTCCGAACTATGGGGTGTTCGACGAGAACCGCTATTTCCAGTCCGGGAATTCCAACATCATCCTCCGCTACCGGAACATCCCCATCGGGGTCAACATCTGCGAGGATATCTGGTATCCCAAGGGGCCCCTCTACCATCAGACGATCGACGGAAACGCGGAGATCATCGTCAATCTGTCCGCCTCCCCCTTCCATGCTGGCAAGCGCGAGGTCCGGGAGTCGATGCTCAAAACGAGAGCGGCGGACAACGGAACCTATATCGTCTACACGAATCTGGTCGGCGGGCAGGATGAACTGGTCTTCGACGGGCAAAGCCTCGTGATCGGTCCCGATGGAGAGATCGAGTCCCGGGGGCGGGCCTTCGCCGAGGATGTGATCATCACCGAAATCGACATGGACCGCGTGTTCGGGGCGCGCCTGCATGATCCGAGGCGCCGCAAGGAAAAGCTGACCCGGGTGTACGGGGGGGAATGGGGCCACGTTCCGATGTCGATCGTGGATCTCGATCAGGATCATCCGCCTTCCCCCGAGACCCCGCGCTCCCTTGCCAAGGGAGCCTTGACCGAGCCGCTGTCCCCGGTCGGGGAGATCTACGAAGCCCTGGTTCTGGGCGTTCGCGACTATGTGCAGAAAAACGGCATGACCGACGTCCTGATCGGCATCTCCGGCGGGATCGACTCGGCCCTGGTGGCCGCGGTGGCCTGCGACGCCCTGGGGGGAGACCGGGTCCACGGAATCTTCATGCCGTCGGTCTTCACCTCCGAAGAGAGCCGGGAAGACTCGGCCCTCCTCGCCAAGTCCCTCGGATGTTCGCTCGAAACGATTCCGATCGACGGCCTCGTCTCCGAGTTTCTGTCCCGGCTCTCGCCCTTTTTCAGCGGAAAGGGCCCGGATACGACCGAAGAGAATATCCAGCCCCGGATCCGGGGGATCCTTCTGATGGCCCTTTCCAACAAGTTCGGCCATCTGGTCCTGACCACCGGAAACAAGTCGGAAATGAGCGTCGGCTACATGACCCTCTATGGGGACATGGCCGGGGGGTTCGCGGTTCTGAAGGACGTTCCGAAAACCGTCGTCTACGACCTCTGCCGGCTTCGAAACGCGCTCCGGCCCGGGGGAATCCCCGACCGGATCCTGACCAAAAAACCCACGGCCGAGCTCAAGGAGAACCAGTTCGATACGGACAGCCTCCCTCCCTACGAGATCCTCGACCCGATCATGGAAGCCTACGTGGAGGAGGATCTCGGATATGACGAGATCGTGGGACGCGGGTACGCGCCCCCGGATGTCGCCCGGGTGATCCGCCTGATCGACCAGAGCGAATACAAGCGTCGCCAGTCCCCTCCCGGGGTCAAGATTTCCATGCGTGCCTTCGGCAAGGACTGGAGGGTTCCCATGACCAACCGATTCAAGGGCGTCTGACCCCTGAAGCAACTCGGCCGACCGGCCGGAAGAAAGAGAGATTCAAGAGTGCCGACCATTTCCATTGAAGAGGCCATCGAGCGGATCAGAAACGGAAAGATGATCATCCTGTCCGACGACGAGGACCGGGAAAACGAGGGGGACTTCGTCATCGCCGCCCAGTTTGCCACCCCCGAAGCGATCAATTTCATGGCCAAGTACGGCAGGGGACTGATCTGCATCACCCTGACGCAGGAAAAAGCCGAATCCCTCCACCTTGATCCGATGACGTCGGTGAACGAGGCCTCCTTCGGCACGGACTTCACCATTTCCGTCGACGCGCGGGAAGGGATCTCGACCGGTATTTCGGCCTTCGACCGGGCGCACACGATTCAGCTCATGGTGCGGCCCGAGGCCAGTCCCTCCGACCTGGTGCGCCCCGGGCACATTTTCCCGATCCGCGCCAAGCCGGGAGGGGTCCTGAAGCGGGCGGGCCAGACCGAGGGCTCGGTCGACCTGGCGCGTCTTGCCGGCCTGATCCCGATGGGTGTGATCTGTGAAATCTTAAACGAAGATGGTACAATGGCGCGTTTTCCGGATCTTCAGAAGGTCTCCGAGGAGCACGCCATTCCGATCGCCACCGTCCGGGACCTGATCGCCTACCGGAAGAGGGAGGAGAAGCTGGTGACCGAAGTCGCCTCCGCGGACCTTCCGACCGAACTGGGCCATTTCCGGGCGGTCGTCTTCGAGGACGTGGTGGGAACGGGTCCCCATATCGCTCTGGTGAAAGGAGAGATCAACCCGGAGATTCCGACCCTCGTCCGGGTCCATTCGAGTTGCGTGACCGGAGACATTTTCCATTCCCTCCGGTGCGACTGCGGCAGCCAGCTTGAGGAATCCCTGCGCATGATCGAGAAGGAGGGACGGGGAATCCTTCTTTACATGAACCAGGAGGGACGGGGAATCGGTCTTGCGAACAAGATCAAGGCCTACCGCCTCCAGGAACAGGGCTACGACACGGTCGAGGCCAACCTGAAGCTCGGATTCAAGGAGGATCTGAGGGACTACGGGCTCGGGGCCCAGATCCTCTGCCATCTTGGCGCCTCGAAGCTTTTGCTGTTGACCAACAACCCCCGGAAGATCGTGGGACTGGAAGGATACGGTCTGGAAATCGTCTCCCGCGTGCCGATCGAGATTCCGGCGAGAGAGACGAACAAGCGATACCTTGCCACCAAGCGCGACAAGCTGGGGCACATCCTCAACAAGCTCTGACAATGCAATAGGGGGGGACAGGAGTGAACATCGAGGAGATGACGCCATCCCAGGCTCCGGGTTCCGGGTTCCGGTTCCTGGTGGCGGTGGCCGAGTACAACAGCCTTGTGACGGTTCGCCTGCTCGAAGGCGCGCTTGAAACCCTTCGTGCGGAAGGGGGGGCGGTATCGTCGGTGACCGTCGTCCGGGTTCCCGGCGCCCTGGAACTCCCCTTCGTCGCGCGGCGCGCGGCGGAGTCGGGCCGCTTTGACGGGGTGCTCGCGCTGGGATGCGTCATCCGCGGGGAGACGGGCCATTACGACGCGGTCGTCTCGGGAGTCACCTCGGGACTCTCCGGACTCAATGCGGAGGGACTCATCCCGATCGTGTTCGGAGTCCTGACAACCGACACCCTGGTTCAGGCCCTCGACAGGGTCGGAGGAAAGGCGGGGCACAAGGGCGCCGAAGGAGCATTAAGCCTTCTGTCCATGGCGCGTCTCTCCAGCGCCATTCCCCGGACCCCCTCTGGGAAAAGATCGGCATGACCTCCCCCCCGCCTCCTTCCTCGACCACCCTTCCCTCCGGCCGGAGACGCGCCCTTCGGGCGGCGCGGGGGAAGATCCTTCAGCGCCTCTTCGCCGACGAGTACGAAGCCGTCGAAGGTCTTGACCCGGGACTTTCGATCCTTCTCCATTGGGACGGGGAGGACCCGGCCGCCAACACCTTTCGCGACCGTCTTTACGCCGAAATCGGCCTCCGGAAGGAGGAGCTCGACCGGACGATCGCATCGCTCGCAAAAGGGTGGAGCCTTGAGCGCCTGACCAGGATCGACCGGAACATCCTCCGGATCGGACTGTGTGAAATCCTCTTCTTTCCGGAGCTCCCATTCCGGGTGTCGGTGAACGAAGCCCTCGAACTGGCCCATCAATTTTCCGAGCCGGAGGGGGTCTCTTTTATCAACGGCATTCTCCATGAGGCGGGCGTCCGTTTTGCCCCCGGAAAGGGACCGTTCGACCCTCCGCATCAGCCCCTCAAAAGGACGTCGGTCCGGATCGCGGAGGGAAAGAATTCGCCCGGGGAGGCAAGACCGTGACCCGATCCCGGCCGCAATCTCCCGATTCCAATGAAAACGTGGGGCTCTCGGGACTTGTCCTTCTATGGAACGAACCGATCTTCGGGCCCGATCGTCCCCTTCGCCTCTTCATTCAGCGCGTCGGAGCGCATTTATCTCCCGCGCTCCTCTGGGCCGACCATTGGTATTCCGGTCTCGTGACCCGGACCCTGTCCCCTTTCTGGCGCGGGAATCGGACGAAGCTCCCGCCTTCATTCCTCTTCGTTCCCGGGCACGGTCCCTTTCCGGACGGATTCGTCGTTCTTCCCTACCGGGAAGGAGAGCTCGACGATCTTGCCAAACGCCTTTACGACACCGTGGCCGGGTTGTCGGTCAACCCGGTGGTGGTCGACAACCAATCGATCCTCCCCGGCATCAACCCGGTCATTCAGAAGATTTCTCAGAAGCTGATCGACCGGAACGATGTCCGCCTCTACGTCTCCGATCCTTCGGTCAATCCTGGAACGTTTGGGTGCATGACATTCGCTGGGGTCTCGGCATGATCGACCGATATTGCCGGGCCCCCATGAAGGGCCTGTTCGAACCCGAACACCGGCTCAAGACATGGCTTCGTGTGGAGCGGGAGGTGACCCGGGTCCTGGCGTCGCGGGGCCTGGTGGAGGCCGAGGGGGCTCGGATCGTCGTGGAGACCCCTGTCCGGATCGATATCGCCCGAATGGAGGCCATCGAAGATGAAACCCGGCACGATGTCATCGCCTTTTTGACGATGATTTCCGAGCAGCTTCCCGAAAAGGGACGGGCGGTCCTTCATTACGGCATGACCTCGTCCGATCTCGTCGATACCGCCCAGAACCTTCTCGTGTCCCAGGCGCTTCATATTGTCTCCGACGAACTCCACCGGTTTGTCGGCGTCCTTGAAACGCAGGCCTTGTCCCACCGGAACACCCTGATGGTGGGGCGTTCCCACGGGATTCACGGCGAACCCATCGTGTTCGGCATGAAGTTTCTTTCCTGGACCTCCGAGTTCCGCCGCCACCAGGATCGCCTCCTGCGCGCCGCCTCTTCAATCCGGGTCGGCAAGCTCTCGGGGGCGATGGGGACGGCCGTCACCATTCCTCCGGAGATCGAAGAAGACATTCTCGCAGGACTCGGTCTCGCCGCCGAGCCCGCCGCGACGCAGGTCGTGTCGCGCGACCGGCATGCCGAGCTTTTTTCCGTCCTTGCCGGCATCGGGGCCTCCCTTGAACGGATCGCCGTCGAGATCCGCCATCTTCAGAGGACGGAGGTTCAGGAGGCGGAAGAACCGTTCCGGCCCGGCCAGAAAGGCTCCTCCGCGATGCCCCACAAGCGCAATCCCGTCGGCTCGGAAAATATCACGGGCCTGGCGCGGCTCCTCCGGTCCTATGCGGGGGCGGCGCTCGAAAACGTGGCCCTTTGGCACGAACGGGACATCAGCCATTCGTCGGTCGAGCGCGTGATCCTGCCGGACGCCTTCTGCCTGACGGACTACATGCTCGACCGGATGGGGACGATCCTCCGGGACCTGGTGGTCTATCCCGACCGGATGCGGAAGAACCTCGACGCGACGGGAGGGCTCGTGTATTCGCAGAGCGTTCTCCTCGAACTCGTGCGCCATGGCCTTCCCCGGGAGGACGCGTACAGGATCGTTCAGGAGGCGGCGATGGCCACCTACCGGGAAGGGGGGCAGTTTCGGGACAGGCTCAGGGGCCACCCGGACTTTCCCAAGGGACAGGAATGGGCGGGATTTTTGGACCAAGCGTTTGATCCAGTCCGCTTTACTCATAACATCGACGGGATTTACCGAAGAGTTCTCGGAGCCCGCATCGGAACCGATGGGGAATCCGCGGAGGGAAGGGTTTGACCGTGCTGCACCAACCGGATGCGACGATTTATGAAGGGAAAGCCAAGATCCTCTTTGCCACCTCCGATCCCAAGGTGGTCATTCAGGAGTTCAAGGACGATCTGACGGCGTTCAATGCCCAGAAAAAAGGGACGTTTTTCGGAAAAGGGGCGCTCAATTGCCAGATTTCCGCCACTCTTTTCAAATATCTTGCCCTCGAGGGGGTTCCCGTCCATTTCCGCTCCCTGGACTCCCCCCGGCGCATGATCATCGACCGTCTCGACATGGTGCCGCTCGAGGTGGTGGTCCGAAACCGTGTGGCCGGATCCCTTGGCAAGAGGCTGGGAATCCCGGAAGGCTCCCAGCTGTCCTTTCCGCTCGTCGAATGGTATTACAAGCGGGACGACCTGGGGGATCCGATGGTGAACCGGGACCATATCCGGGTGTTGAAGCTCGCCTCCGACGCCGTCCTCGACCAAATCAGAACCCTCACGCTCCAGGTCAACGACCTCCTCGTGCCCTATTTTCGGGAACGGGGGATCGTCCTGGTGGACATGAAGCTTGAATTTGGATGGAAGGCGGACGGGACCCTGACGCTGGGAGACGAGATCGACGGGGACACGAGCCGGCTTTGGGATGTGGTGACCGGAGAAAAGTTCGATAAGGACCGGTTCCGGTTGGATCTGGGGTCGGTGAAGGACGGGTACGAAAAAATCTACGAAAGGGTGGTTGGGCATGCAGTCGAATCGTGAGGGGGCCTCCCGGGTTCGGGTGACCATTCTCGTACGAATCCGGGAGGGGGTCCTCGATCCCCAGGGAGAGGCGGTTCGCCAGGCCCTGGCCGACATGGGACACTCCCAGGTGGAGGATGTCCGGATCGGGAAGGTCATCGAGGTGTTTCTCCCCTCCGAGCCCGGCCTTCCCGAAAAGGCCCGTGAATGGTGCGACCGCCTTCTCGCTAATCCTGTCGTGGAACGCTACGAGATCGCCAGCATCGATCCCGTCTCGGGTTCCTAGGCGCACATGTCCTCCGGCTCGGCCGGGAAAGGGGGAAAGGTGAACGGTCTCCCTGGGTTCTTCAGGCTTTGGATGGGACGGATCTTTTGGGGGCTGGTGGTGACCGTTCCCCTGTCCGGACTTGTCCTCGTCCTCCTGATGATCGTGGCGGAGCTGAGAGGGCTTGACCGGGCCAAAACGGGACTCGCGGTCGCCAACAGCCTCCTGACCTCGGCCATGAACGATGGAAAGCCGGAAGCGGTTCCGATGGCCATCCGCCGCTTGGGTGCCGCCACCGGCACCACCATCATGCTGTTTCGGGAGGACGGGACCCCCGCTTTTTCCAACAGGCTCACCCTGGATCGCCTCAAGGCCTTCACCCCCATCCCGGAAAGCTGGGTCCAGGCGCCCCACACACCGGACCAGTTTCTCTGGCCTCCTTCGACATTCCCCCCCTCTCTCACCCATGAAGTGGACCGGATATTCGCAAGGAAGCAGGCCCCACTCCTGACGGACCAGAACGGGCGCGCAAGCCCGCTCGCCCTTCGCGGAGGGTATGCCGTCTGGGCCCAGTCCATTCCCAATCGAACCACCTGTGCCCGGTGCCACGGGTTCGATCAGGAGGTTCTGGGCCACTGGGTGGCCGTCACCCAGGTCATGCCGTTCGCCAGCGTCGGGGGGACCTCCCTCTGGGGATTCTGGCCGCTTCCAGGGATCAACCAGCAGATCCTGTTCCTGGGAACGGCCGGTCTTGTTCTGTGCTCCCTCTTTCTTGTCTCGATTTTTGAAACCTGGACCTTGCGGCGGGGAATGCGCCCGAAAAAAGGAAAGGCGAAACCGTCCCTTCAAAAAAAGAAGGGCGACGGGGAGGAGCCCCCCGATTTGGACATCCCCCAAGAGGGGAAGGAAGCGCTGCACATGAGGCTCAAGACCCTCGACGAATCCATCCTTGCCTTGACGGAAGAGATCCCGCGGGGGGGCGTCCAGGCCCAGAAAAAGACCGAAGGGAAAGACTTGCCCAAAAAATCCAAGTTGAGCGATTTGCTGGCCGAGTGGAGCGATCGATTCGAACTCGATCTCCAGGAAATCGCCGAAACCCCGGAGCTCAAATCGAATCGGGTCGTCATCCGCTTCCTCAAGAAGGCCCAGGAGCTTCGGTCCCAGGCCGTGTCCTTCGCGGACATGGCGGCCTCCGGCGGCGAAGATAAATCTTTGGGAATTCTCAATGCCCCCTTCTTCGAAACCCTCTCCGAAGAATTGAAGGATTGGACGGACCGTCTCCGGGCCGTTCTGGGCCTCCTTCACACGGAGGTGCGGGCGATTGACGGAATCATTGAAGGCAGCCTTGCCGAGACCGAAGGTCCCCCGGGCGCACTGGAAGGGGGCCCGAAAAAGCCTCTCACCCAAAAACCCCAGGCCCCATGAAGCCAACCTCCCCGCCCCCTTCATGCCCCCACATCCTTTGACCCTTTGGAGAGACTCGTGAGAAGCGGACCCACCCTTCTGTTCCATTGCGGGACCGGATCGACATTGACCGCTCCGGTCCATGGATTTCTCGACACCACGATGGCCGAACTCGACGGTCTTCTTGAGTCGGGCCAAAGGGCTCTGGATCTCGCGGTGACCTGCGTGAGCCGGCTTGAGGAATCCGGGTTTTTCAACGCAGGAAGGGGAGCGGTCTCCCAAGCCGACGGCGTGGTTCGCCGGGATGTCGGCGCGATGGATGGCGGGACGCTCAAGGCCCTGGGGTTGAGCCAGGTCCGCGGAATTCCGAAGATGGCCCGCCTGGTGGCGGCGTTGCTGGGTCAAAGCGATCATGTCCATTTGTCCGGCCAGATGGTCGAGCGGTGGGCGGAGCGGCATGGATGGTTCCTCGAGGCACGGGCGGAGAAAGAGGATCCGACCTTTCTGTGGGATGCCAGGAGCGGACAGGCCGGGGAAGGAACGGTGGGATGCGTGGTGCGCGATTCAAAAGGAAACCTGGCGGCCGTGACCTCCACAGGGGGCATCGGACGGATGTGGCCCGGCCGGATCGGAGACAGTCCGATCGTCGGCGGCGGGTTCTATGCCGACAATGAAGTGGGGGCCATCTCCATGACCGGCATCGGGGAGGCGATCCTGAAGGTCGGAGGGGGATCGGCGCTGCTGTTCCTTCTGGGGAATGTGTGCGAGGGGGAGAAGGACCGGGTGGTGTCGGATTTTCTGGACCGGATCAAGTCGCGGTTTTTGGGCGTGGCCGGATTTGTGGGAATTGACCGGGGCGGTCAACCCTTTGCCGCCCATTCGTCCGAGCGGATGGTGCACGGGATCGTGCGCAAGGATTTTCGCCAGGTACGGGAGGTGGGCGCCGGGTTCTTTCCCGTGGAGCCTTCATAGCCGACACCCCATTCCATGAAATGCGTTGTTTTGGGGAGGAGTCGGCCTTTATAATGAAGACACAGCCCGGTGTCTCTTACGAACGCGAGGGGCGGGAGATTTTCCTTCAACCATCCGGAGAGGACCTCATGCCACATCCATTTTTCGATTACGATCCCGCCGAGGATATCGACATTCCCTATGCAAAGCCTGTCATCGATGGTCCGGATTGCCCTTTTTGCGGGGACCCCACCATGCTCGTCGACGGCGATTTCATCTGCCTCGCATGCAACGGAGGCTGGTACGGCCCTGAGGTGGGATAAAGGACGCGGGGCCCGATCCAGCATCGGCTGAAATAAGCGTCCTTGACTTCGACCTGTTTCGTGCGTACCATCCTTCGCTGTGGCCCCTCTTTGACCGGGGCCGATTCCCTTCCCGCCAGTCTCGTCTTTTCTGTCGATTCTTCGTTTGCCCCCGTAGCTCAGGTGGACAGAGCAGAGGTTTCCTAAACCTTTGGCCGGGTGTTCAAATCACCCCGGGGGCACCACCTCTTGATTCTGTAAGTCATTTATTTATAAATATATTCATGCTTTACGATGGGTGACCTCGAAGAACCCAATATGACCATTTTTTCGATTGGGAAAACGACAAGAACGACATTCTCATAGGAGGGAAAGGTCATTCTAAAAAATTCAGGACTCGATGTTGGAGGGCCGAACCGAGAATAGCTCCCAAGACAGTGGTTAATGCTGGATCCGCAAGGAGAACATTCACATGATCAAGAATGGAAGATTCTTGCGGGGTTGGATCGGCTTTTTCGGAAAGAGCATTTTTGACCAATTCCCGTGAATGAATCATGGATGTTATAGAATTTTTGTTTCCGATAATAACGGTTCCTCCAACGTTAGAAACGCTGACTGTAGTAGAAAATTCCCTCTCTAATTCTGGGGATTCATTAAAAGGCCTCATCCTGCACTTGTTAACTTGATCCTTGCAGGAATAGAAAATGGCATTCCAAGACCACCGGCTTCTTTGACATCAAGAAATCCAGCGTCATTAAAGGTAATGAATATCTGAAAGAGTGATTCTTCCTTCTGCTGATTCCGGGCCACTATTAATACCATGTGTGAGCCATCCAGGATGGAATGAGTACACAATATCCAGTATTCTCAGGCGATTCCTATTCGCTTCCTCGATGGATCTTTTGGGAAGAGGTGGGACATTCATGGTTCAGTTCTTTCATGAGGTTCATTGGCGAGGGACGGGTTGGTACGGGGAGAGTTGGTCTTGCCTTGCGAAGCGCATGGGGTTTCCTGGTCTCGTTAAATAGACACATACTCAACAAGGCTGGTCGGCTCCGGAATGGATTGACGATCTTCCCTCATTCCCTCTAAGTGAAAAGCGATCGCTTCCTTGATTGATGCCTCTGTTTCTTTAATCGTGGATCCGGTTGCAATACACCCGGGAAGGTCGGGAACATACGCAGAATAATTCGATTTCATTTTTTCTATGACAATGGCGTAACGCATTTTGACCTCTTATTTCGTTGGTTTTAAGCCGGACTGCTTCAGAATGCTGTTCAATGTTCCAGGGGAAAGATCATCGTTTGGTTTCCCGGCCACAGTGACCCGCCCTGGTTTGTGAGGATGATTGAATTGTCGATGGCTTCCCCTTGTTGCAACAAGAAATCAGCCGTCTTGCTTCAGTAGGTCAAGAACCTCAGAAACTTTCATGGAGACGAGAATATCATAGATTTTTCCAGGATGCGTTGATCCACATGAAGGTTCCCCATTAGTTTTTTCCGTTTCCCTGGCTTCCGTCTCTGAAATGATTCGATATTTCATCGATTAGTTCCTCTGGTCCCTCGAATTCAGCGACAGGTTGATATTGAGTTCCACTTTGCATTCTCTCGAACATTTCTCGTAACCCTGGCAGTGCAAGTTCGATAACTTTTTGTTCATTTTTGAAACCTTCGAAAGCATCAAGGACCCTGATCGGGTGTTCCGACGATAAAAAACACAGGAGCAAGACGGAAGTGGCGACAAGGAGTGGCGTCTTTCCAGGTGCGGGGCACTCTGATCCCTGTTTCACACCAGGGGGAGAGGTGACTGCGAATCATGACCCACCCCTCAATCCTCGACTCCCGTCCGACACCCTTCTCCGCTCTCCGCCTTCCAACTTTCCTTCGGATCTTCTAAAGGCTTCCGGTGTGTTTCACAGCATAAACCATTCTGTTTCAGTGAAACAGTTTAACCCCTGATCTCAAAACAGAAAATCCTCATTGATCAAGAGTTTCAAGAACTGGCATTTTTTATGCTTTTAAACCGATCGGCAACCATCTTCATCCCAAAATGTTCTCAATGGTCGTGAATTGACGTCGGAGTCGCACCGACCACCAAAAAAGGGGGGGGTCCCATGCTTGGTCCATCCTTTAATCCCATTGCAGTGAACGTGCTGATTATCGCCTTCTTCGTTGGGACAGGCTATCTTGCGTATCTCTTTGGAAGCGCCGATGCCAAAAGACGGTAATCAATAACCTCCGAAAAATCACCCGGCAAAGGGGATGACGGGTGTTATCGCCATCCCCTTTCATCGTTCAGGTCAACGCCTCAACAGAGTTCCCTTGCCTCCTGAAATGCCCTCAATGCTCCCGCACCTGGGGTTCCTTTTAAACCTCCAGAGTCTGTGATTCGATTTTTTTTCTCTTTTTGGGTGTCGGAATATCCGATCCTTTTCAAGATCGATCTGAAAGATCAATCCCTCCCGGGGCGGGGATCGTCGGGGGATGGGCCGATTCTTCTTGACGAAAATCTAATTAAGGATATATTATATCCCTAATTAGGTCGGAGAGGGTTCTTCCCCCCGCCGGTGGGAGGGGTGAGAAAAGAAGGGAGACCTGTCCTGGAAGTGCGATAATTACGGATATATTTTATCCATTTTTTGAGGAGGAAATGATGGCCCAGCGACTGAACTATGCCTCTTATGCAAAGGAGCTCATCGGAACACTTCAGGGAATGACCAAAATGACCAAAAATGCGAGCTTGGACCATTCCCTGATCGATCTCGTCACTCTCCGGACCTCGCAGATCAACGGGTGCGCCTTTTGCGTGGACATGCACGCCAAGGAGGCAAAAATCCACGGAGAGCGGGAACTCCGGCTGTATCATCTCCCGGTCTTTCGAGAATCCCCGCTTTTCTCCGAACGGGAGAAAGCCGCCCTGGAATGGACCGAAACCGTGACCCGTCTTTCTGAAACCTCCGTCTCCGATGATTTGTATGCGCGTCTCCGGGAGCATTTTTCGGAAAAAGAGGTCACCGATCTCACCTGCGTCATCGGGATCATCAACATGTGGAACCGCTTTGCCGTCCCCTTTCAAACCCCTCCCGGATCTCTGGACGGCCTCTACGGGCTCGACAAGGCGGGGCTGTCTTAAATGGTTCTCAGCAACCAAGTGGAATGGGCGCTCCATTGCGCCGTCGTCCTGGCCGGCCTTCCTCCCGGAAAGACCCTGTCCGCCAAAGTCCTTTCGGAGTTTTACGGAATCCCGAAGGAATATCTCTCGAAGGCCCTCCAATCCCTGGCGAATGCGGGGCTCATTTCGGGGGTCACCGGGCCGAGCGGCGGGTATGTCCTTTCGCGGCCTTCCTCCGCGATCA
>DAHVAL010000024.1 GCA_027314645.1 Nitrospirota bacterium | reverse complement strand
CCCGGTCCAATCTTCTCCGAAGACGTCAATCGGATAGGAAAAAGCGTCCAGGTCCCACTCCGAAAGACGATGCCGGGCTTCTTCCCTCTTTGAGGAAGATTGCCGATCAGAGACCGACCTACGGATACCGACGGATCCAGGCCGTCTTGAACCGGACCAGGAAGACCGGGGGACTGCCTCCGGTCAATCACAAGCGGGTCTACCGGATACTGAAGGAGAATAGCCTTCTGTTGACCCGGGGAACGCCCCGGCCGGAACGACCGCATGAAGGCGTCGTAATTGCTCTTGCTCCCGATCGTCGCTGGTGTTCCGATGTCTTTGAAATCCCCTGCGACTCCGGAGAGCGGGTTCGGGTCGCCTTCAGCCTGGATGCCTGTGATCGGGAGATCCTGAGTTATGTGGCCACCACGGGTGGCATCGGAGGGGACAGTATCCGGGACCTGATGCTCCAGAGTGTGGAATCCCGGTTTGGCTCCATTGATCGGCTCCCACATGCGATCGAGTGGCTCTCCGATAACGGATCGTGTTATACCGCCCATGAAACACGGCAATTTGCCCGAGACCTGGGATTTCGGGTGTGCCGGACCCCGATCCGGAGTCCGGAGAGCAACGGCATGGCGGAATCGTTTGTCAAAACCTTCAAGCGCGATTATGTGTCTCTTCATACCTGTCCCGACGGATTGACGGTCATGAAGCAATTATTCCACTGGTTCGAGGATTACAATGAGCACCATCCCCATAAGGGGCTGAAGATGCGGTCTCCACGGGAGTTCCGTAGTGCTTATTTAACCCAAACAGGGTGTCCGATTAAGTAGGGGCCATTCCAATCCATGCTTCCTGCACGCCTCGGGGGACGGTCTTTTTCTCTCTGATCAAGCCCTCACTCTGCCTCAGTGTTCCTTGTGACTTCTCCGCTGAGCAGCCTTTTTCGCCATTTTCTCCATCGTTCCAGGTCCAAATGATTATTTTGTTTCGATTGACTTGCCATCCGAAGGGTCCCTGCAGGTCAAAGAGCCCATTTTTGTCGTGGATAACCTTGACCTTTTCCCTATTTGTGGTAATTTTCGTTTTAGTTTATTTTAAATTCAAAATACTAATTAATATGTAATGAAATGTAATATTATTATTTATAATCAAATTATATTATTCATTTATGTGGTTTATATTTTTGTTGCTTTTTAATATAAGGGTGTGGGGATGAAGAAAAAATACGAAAGCATGACCGTGACGGGCCATGTGGAGTCCGTGGAACCGGAATCAGCCAAAATGATCCTGAAGCTTCTGTCAGGGGACCTCTTCGAAGTCTTTGCGTCCTGTACGACCTGGTACGAGGTTCTGCGAAACATCGGGGACGAAAACCGCGACCGCGTGAAAGAACTGGATGTTAAAGATGTCGAGGCCCGCCTCGGCAAAAGAGACGAGGCCCCTGACAAGGCTATGTGGGATGCCAAGCGGGCCTTAATGAAGTACCTCCGCCCAGATGTCATGGTTTCCATCCGGGGGGTTTACAGCGAGAACAATGACAAGTCATCTTTCAGTGCACGCCGGGTCGTTTTGATGGACTTCGAGCCACGCGCCTATGGGTGGGAGAGGACGCACTGGTGGCTTCAGCAGATCAGAACACTTTTCGAGCAGTGGCTCGATGTCCTGTTCGAGGATAAAAGAGAAATTACCGAAAACGACTTCGCTTATTTTTACCGAACAAATATCGACTTTCTGGGTGGAAAAACGTCAAACGACACCCAGGAATGCGCAACCTTGTCTCGTTTTCTTTATGGTCTCTCTTCTTCTTACCTTTTGACCGGGAGCGACCGGGCGTTTTCCGCCTCGAAGGCGTGCGCCACTTACCTTATTAATGCCTTCTCCATACTCTCCCATGACCACATGTATTGCTTCTGGAAGTTCGGGCGCAGGCATGATGGCAAGAGTTCCATGGACATCATGAGTTCCCAGAACGAAGATGACAAGGGATCTTATGCGCTATACGAGCAAATTTACGCACTTGCCGGCCTCGCCCAGTACTATCGCATTACCCAGGACACCAGCATCCTCTTCTATATCACCCGGACCATCAACTCCTTTGAGAAGTTCTTTCGGGACACGAAACGAGAGGGGGACCCCTGCTTCCAGGGCCATGGCGGCTATTTTTCGCACATAGACCCGATCACCATGCGCCCCGATGCTGACGCCCTGGGCAAGAATAAGATGCGCAAGAACTGGAATTCCATTGGTGACCACATTCCCGCCTACTTGGTGAACCTGCTGCTTGCCATCGACCCTGTGCCCAAATCCACGAGCAACGATGGATCCTGGGCCAAGATGCTGGATTTGTGCCGAACCATTCTCGACGACTGCGTTGACAACATCCTGACGCATTTTCCCCCCACGGATGGAAGCCTGTTCGTGAACGAGCGCTTCTTGGCGGACTGGACCCCGGACCACGACTGGGGCTGGCAGCAGAACCGGGGTATCGTCGGGCACAACCTGAAGATTTCCTGGAATTTGACCCGTTGCGCCCACTACTATTGCTATCTGGAGCAACAGGCCCATCTCGACGGAAACAAGATCAAAGAGAGGGACTATCAAGAACGCGCCGCCTCCTGTTACAAAACGGCCAGGCTCTTAGGAAATAACATGGACCAGGTAGGCGTGGACCTGGTCCGTGGTGGCGTCTTCGACGCCCTGGAACGCGACCCTTCCAATGGCATGCCCACCGAGTTCGCCTGGGAGACGACCAAGGATTTCTGGCAGCAGGAACAGGCGATCCTCGCCTACTACATCATGGCCGGAGTCGATGAGGCCCTTCCGGAAAATAGCCGTTATCTCGAACTGGCCCGTTACTGCGCCGCCTTCTGGAACCTCTATTTCATGGATCAGGAGAACAGGAAGATCTATTTCCGAACCACGGAGAGCGGCAGGCCAATCGTCCAGGAGGGCTTTGGCATCCAGGGCGGGCACGCGATCGCCGGGTACCACTCCTTCGAATTGAACTACCTGGCGCATCTTTACATCCGCACCTTTATTCCCCAGTCCGGAAGCAGCGGCGATTCCTTCTGCATTACCTTTCGCCCCTGCAAGAGCGAGTTGAAGACTCTGAACGTCCTTCCGGACTTTTTTCGTCCGGGGGATCTTAAGATCATGGGTGTGAAATTCAACGGCCTTCCACAGGCCGTCAGCGATGAACACCGCTTCCAGATCGACATCACCGACCTGGATGAGGGAGGAGAAGTCGAAATCGAATTCCTTGCCCTCCGTCCGAGCGCGAGGAACCCCGACCAAATCCTCAAGGCGCGCTCCGGCATCAAGGGCATCAATTTCAGCAAGTGATCAAGGCCCAAATGGACAAGACCGTTGGTCCGTACCTGGTCTTGGAGGAAGTCCCGGTAGCAAGTATCTGTAGGCACCAAGCGGTCCTTTTCATCATGGCCATCGCCGCACACGGTTTCGAAGTACGCGGGAAAGCCCTCGAGGGTTAGAGGGCACGGACTTTCCAAGCATTATTTCATTTCCTGGATTGATAATCATGGCCACGGTTCCTGTCACGCTCGAATACATTCCTGGTGTCTTCGGAGATCCCTTTCCGGGCTTTGAGGCCACCCTCCTGGGCAGTTGGGATAAAAACGGCCGGTTCAGCGCCGATTGGTCCTCAACACGCATGGACAGGCAGAACAAGAATGGGGGGGTCCGCTTTCGTGCCACAGTGATGCTGGATGAATCCGAGGCCGGCAGGGATTTCGGCTGGGGCGTGCGCTTCGGTGACAACCAGGGCCGCTCCTTCTGGGGGATGGCCACGGAGGTTCCGGACCCGGCCTCGAAGGATTGTCATGCATTCTTTCGGTTCACGGGCAAGCCCCTGACCCGGGCCTATTACCTCACCCACTGCCGGCGGCTGGGGGCGAATAAGATCAATCGCGACGGAGAGTGGAGCGTGCGCTTCACCGTTTGGGCCCCCAATGCCCAGAAGGTGGACCTGGTCTTCGGATCCATCTGGGACATGGACGACCCCGCCAGAACCCCGGTCATGCCGAATACGTCCCTTCCGAAAAAGCGAATAGGCGGAGGCTATATTGCGGACAACGGTGCCGATGTCCGCCCGGACGTCGCGCCGGTGCCCATGGTCCGGGGGGCGGAGGACATTTGGGAAACCCCCGAGAACCATCCGAGCCTTGAAGGCGGGCTCTCCGTGCTGAACCACCGCCCCTATATGTACCGCGTCACAAGGGACGACGGTTCGGTGGTTTACCGCACGGACCTGTACTCCCGCTGCCAGATCGGTTTCGGAACGAGGGACCCTCGCGGAGTTCCGTACCTGGATTGGGTGGGCGACCTGGAAGGGACAGTCAGCTGTTCGGTGACGGTGGATCCGGAGACCGTGACCGCCACCTTCGACGAATTGAAGTGGCCGGAAGAGCGCTTCATTCCTCAGGAGGAATTCTGGGCAGACGAGTTCACGGACAAACCCCTGCCCAAGACCATCGATGACCTGAATATCTACGAACTGCATATGGGCGCCCTGGGTTTCGGGAGCAACGAGCCCGGCACCCTGCGGGATGCCATCGATCTGCTGGACCACATCCATGCCGCGAACTTCAATGCCGTGGAACTGCTGCCCCTGTCGGAGTTCGGCGGCGGGGCTCAAAACTGGGGCTATTCCTCCTCCCATTACTTCGCCATCGAATACGCCGGCGGCGGTCGGGACAAGTACAAATATTTCATCAGGGAATGCCACCAGCGCGGCATTGCCGTCATCATGGACGTGGTCTACAACCATTTCGTCCACAACGCCGAGAGGGCCGAATTCGATTACGATTCCACCCGGCCGGAACGGAACATCTATTATTGGTACGAGGGATCGCCCTCGGAATATCCCTTCCCGGAGGGCGGGTACGTGGACAACATGTCCACCGCCTGGGCCCCCCGTTATAGCGAGGAGATGGTGCGCAAAATGTTCATCAGCAGCGCCGTGACCCTCCTGCGGGAGTTCCATGTGGACGGATTCCGTGCGGACCAGACCACCTCCATCCACGGGTACAATGTGCTCCACGCCAATGGGCAGCCCGTGCCCATGGCAAACATCTACGGGGCCAAGTTCCTTCGGGAACTGGGCCGAACCCTTCGCCTGTTCAAGCCCAGCGTCTTTCTCATGGCGGAAGACCACTCCGACTGGGATGAGGTAACCAAGCCGGTCTCGGAGGGCGGCATGGGCTTCGATGCCCGCTGGTATTCCATGTTCTATCACCACCTGAGCGGGGATACGAACAACGGGAGCGCTGCCAAGCTGCTGCGCTCGGCGGCGTTGAGCTTCGGCCAGGGCCCCCTGCAGATGGATTGGTTTGCCGGAGCCCTGTCCTCGTCGGCCTTCCAGAAGGTGGTGTACAACGAATCTCACGACGAAGCGGGGAACAGCGAGGGGCCCTTCCTCGACCCCGAATGGGATGGCGTGGACAAGTCCAAGCAGTATACCTCCCATCGTAACCTGGTGGTGGCGGTGAACGCCGCTCCCTTGGTTGGAAACACCCGCCGCACATCGGAAGCACGGTGCCGTTTCGCCTGGGGGATGACGGTCCTGTCGGCGGGCGTGCCCATGACCCTCTTCGGGGAAGAAGTGGGGGCTACCAAGCGTTTCAAGTACAACGCCGTCCTCGAGAACAAAGAGGATATCAAAGGCATGGCCAAGAGCAGCGGCGCGCATTTGTACCGCTTCTACGCCGACGTCAATGCCCTGCGTGCGGGCCATTCGGCCTTGCGCAGCCGCAACCTGGATATGGTTCATGTCCACAACGACAACCGGGTGCTTGCGTTCAGGCGCTGGGACAAAAACCAGTCCTTCCTTGTGGTGGCCAGCCTTTCCGACCAGCCCTATTCCGTCGGTTACACCCTGAACTGCGACCGTATCGAGACCGGTTCCTGGAAGGAGTTGTTTAACAGCGACTCCGAACACTACGGGGGCGACAACGTGGGCAACTCCGGCGCATCCCTGCCTGCAACCAACGGACAGATCACTGTCATCCTCCCAGCGAACGGTCTCGTCGTCCTCGAACTGAACCGGTAGCTCGGGAGAAACAATGGCTTATCCAGAGCAAAGGAATAAAAATGAGCGATAACTCATTGAAGGGAAATAAAATCGCCGTCATCGTCGAATCGGAGTTCATCCCCGGCGAGATCAAAACCTACCAACAGAGGTTCCGGGATTACGGCGCCGAGGTGCACATCATGTCGCGTTTGTGGGGACGCCCGTCGCAGACGTTCTTCAGTGACGTGGAGGATCCCACGAAGACCCCTGAGACCCTTGAGGTCACAATTGATTTCACCGATTCCACCAAGGTCGTTTTGGAGGAGTATTCTGCGGTGATCATGGCGGCAAACTACACAAGCTGCCGACTCCGTTGGTTGGCGGATGGAGATGGCCCCCTCGATGGTGGCGGCGGACGCAATGCCCCCGCCGTGAAATTCTTTTACCGGGCGATGATGAATCCCGGAATCATCAAAGGATTCTCCTGCCACGGGTTGTGGATCCTTACCCCCATTCCCGAGGTGCTGGCGGGACGGCGGGTGACCTGCAATCGCGTCATGTTGGGAGATGTACGCAATGCGGGTGGTCTGTACGTTACCCCGGAGCAGGAGATCATTGTGGATTCCGATGTGGTTACCAGCAAGAGCGGGATGGAAGAAACGCCTGCCCGCTTTGTCGACGCCATCCGGGAGCAGATTCTTGCCATGAAGCGGGGGGAGGTGCCTTCTGCCATCACGGCCTTCAGCACTCCGTCGGCAAAGATCTCCACCGATCCGGTTGTTTCCAATCCCAAAGCGCGCCGCATTCTCATGCTGGTCTCAGAGTGGGGCTACTGGGGCGAGGAGTTGATCGGCCCCCTGGAGGAGTTTGATCGGGCCGGATACGAAACTGTCTTCTGCACACCGACCGGCAAACGTCCCAATGCCATTACCGTCTCCATGCAGCCGGAATACATTGATCCCCCCCTGGGACGATCGGTGACGACCGAGTCGATGGCGAAAAAGGTGAAGGCCTTGGACGATCCTTCCACTGAGCAGGGTCGGCGACTGGAAACTCCCCGCTCCCTGGTTGGCTGGTTCCCCGAGCGGCCCTACTGGGCCGATCCGCAGCTAGTGCGCTTTATGGAGATCTACAACCAAAAGCTGGCCATGTCCGAGGACAGCTTAAAGGAGTTCGATGCCCTGATCATTGTCGGCGGGAGCGGTCCGATCGTGGACCTGGTCAACAACCAGCGGGCGCACGACCTGATCCTTGGTTTCTATAAGGCGGGAAAGCCAGTCGCGGCGGAGTGCTATGGGGTTGCCTGCCTCGCATTTGCCCGCAACTTCGAAACCCGGAAGTCCATAATCGCCGGCAAATGGGTCACAGGCCATTGTTTGGAGTATGACTACAAGGACGGGACTGGTTTCATGAAGGCCCGGGGCAGGTTCCTCGATTTCAACATGGGGCCTCCTCCTTACCCGCTGGAATACATCCTGCGGGACGCCACCGCCCCTGGCGGAGGATATATCGGCAACTTCGGTCATCCCACGAGCGTCATTGTGGATTATCCCTTCATCACCGGGCGTTCCACCCCGGATTCTTACCTGACCGGGCGGAAGCTCATCGAAGTGCTGGACGGAACGCCCCCCCTGCGCCGCTGGGGCTGGTGACGGGGGGCGGGGGATGATCCACCAGCACATATTCGCCAGCCCCAAGCCCGGCTGGAGCGAGGCCGAGTTCCAGAAATACTGGCTTGAAGTCCACGCTGTCAGATTTGCCAGCAAGATCACCCAGATCCGCCGCTACCGGGTCAATACCCGCATTCCCTGCGCCGGTGTGGACGATCCGCCCGTCTGGAATGGCTGCGCGGAAATCTGGCTGAACAACGAGGAGGAGCAGCTTGCGTCATTGCAAAGCGACGCCTTCATCCATGGAGCGCGAATGGATGAGCCCAACTGGGCGGCCTTCTGGAACACCCTGGCATTGGACACCGATGCCAAGGTGCTGTCGGACGACCCCAGCGGGGGCGTCAGGACTGGGATCAAGCTGATCACGTTAATCAAGCGGCGCTGGGGCGACCCGGTATCCCAGTTCCGCAGGCGCTGGGCGGAATGCGTCGCCCCTTTGCTTTTGGAGGTGGAAGGCGTGGGGCGCTACCTGCAGTGCACCACCCGGGATTCCTTGTACACCCTGGGGGAGCCCCGGTTCGACGGTCTCCAGCAAATCTGGTGTGAGTCGCTGTCGGCGCTTGAGGCGGCGGTCCATTCCTCCGCTTTCCGCCATGCCCAGGCGCACCTGTGCCAAATCGCAGAGCCCGGGTACATCCATAGTCTTGCCGTGGAAGAGCACTGGATCATCGGTCCCGGGTTCCGGGGAACCTGAGACATGACCGTGCGATAAAAAACGTTCAAGCCAAAATAGATGAGGCCGTCATGCTTTTCTATGTCCAGATGAAATGGAACTACCAAGGTCGAATTACCCAGGATGAGCTGTGGGCCCTGGAAGAAAAAGAGGCGATGCACGGGATTCAGGGCATCAAATCCGGCTTCGTCCAACTGTTCAAGGTGGTATCCCAGCACCGCATCATCGCCATTGTCCAGGCAGAATCCCTGGAGGATCTGGACCGCAATTCCATGGGGTGGCTTCCCATGCGCGAATACCTGGAGTTTGAGGTGGTTTGGGCATTGCGCGACTATGAGGGGTTTGCCGCCGACGTGAAGGCGCGCTTCCCGGAGCCCGGCGCCGGGCTTCTGCAATTGCCGTTCGCGCCCTCCTCCGACACCCGCAGCGTTGCTGAAATATGGTTTGACTCCATGCGCGCAAGCGCCTTCGACCGTGCCACGGGCTTGCTGGACGAGGACGTGTGGTGGGAGAACATTCCCTCCACCACGGGGGTTTCCGACCTCGCCCCCTGGCTGGGGACCTATCATGGCAAGCAGGCGGTCCTGGAGAGTTTCAAGGTCTGGGCGGCCAAATCGGAGATGCTCAGTTTTACCCCTTTCTCCCTGATCGTGGACGGTGATCAGGCCATGGGCATGGTCCACGAGCACGCCCGCTGCCTAGCCAATGGAAACACGTACGATCTATACGTCGCGACCCAGCTCACCATCCGAGGCGGCAAGATCGTCAAATGGCGGGTATATTGGGATCCGTCCCCACTGATCGCCGCTTACAAGAACCTCCAATGACTAAAGGAAACACCGGTCCAATCGACGATTGCACATCCCAGGGAGCAGCCATGATGAACCAATCAGGGGAAAACGATGTCCGGGCCACCGCGGAAGCGTGGTTTTCCGCCTTGCAGCGCGGCGACGGTGCCTCCGCCCTTGCCTTGCTGGATGAGCACGTGGTCTGGTCCAACACCATTCCGGAGCCCGGGCTGAGCGACATCGTGCCCTGGCTGGGGCGTTACGACGGCCGTGACGCCGTGGCCGGGACCTTCGCCATATGGGCGGAACTCTCCAAGGTCGAATCCTTCGCTGTCCGCGGCCTGTTCCTGGCGGGCGACGAAGCCTTGGCCATTGTCCATGAGCGGGCGCTGGTGAAATCGACCGGCCTGCATTACGACATCGAGTTCGTCCAGAGGCTCAAGGTGGCCAATGGGCACATCGTGGCCTGGACCTCGTACTGGGACACTTCAAAGGGGATTGTGGCCTTTCGCGGTGACCTCAAGCAGAGACTGATCGCAGCGGTGCACGAGGGCGACCTGAAGACGGCGGAAATCGTCCTCCAGGCCGGCCTAAATCCCGACAGCGTGGACGGCCACTCTTCCCTCACCGCCCTGATGCTGGCCTCTGGATATGGCCATGAACCCATGGTGGAATTACTGCTGAATTACGGAGCCAACCCCAATGCCGTGGAGGCGGTTGGGGGAACGACCGCGCTCCACAAGGCCTGCCAGCGGGGGTCTCTCCCCGTGGTCCGGCGGCTTGTGGAATCGGGTGCGCGGCTCGACCTGCAGACCGCCACCACCGGACATTCACCCCTGATGGAGGGGGTCTGGTACAAATGGCCCGAAATCGTTTCGTACCTGCTGGACCAAAACGCCAGTATCAATCTCGTCACCCATTACGGCTTCACCCTTGATGACCACATTAAGTACGCGAAGGGCGTCAACCCCCTCCAGCAGGAGCTCATTCGGAAAATAGAAATTCTCGTGGCGGCCCGCCGGGAACGGGATCAGCGGGACGCGGCGGCTCAGGGACTGTTGACAGCTGCACTCAACGGGAACCTGGAAATCTGCCGGCGGCTGCTGGAGGGCGGAGCAGACGTGGATGCCCGCTATCCGATCCTCAACGGCTTTGAGGACGACCATACCCCGTTGCTGGTGGCGGCCAGGCAGGGACACGCGGCGATCGTTTCCCTGCTGCTGGAACACGGGGCCGACGTCAACGCGGTGGAGAGCACTTTCGGGGCCGTACCGCTGCACAAGGCCACATACAACGGTCATGCCGACGTCACGCGCATCCTTGCGGCCCATCCGGGGGTGAACCTGGATTTCCAGGGCGCCTCTAACGGGTATACCCCCTTGCACGATGCCCTGTGGCATGGCTTCGACACCTGTGCCAAGATCCTGGTCGAAGCCGGGGCACGCCTGGATATCGTGGCCTATGACGGCAAACTGCCGGTGGACATCGCCCGGGAGGTGTTCGGGGAAGACCACGCCATCGTCGGGAGGGTCAGACCTCCTTTGGGGGCACGACCCTTCAACGGTCTCACTCCCTGGAACCGCAGGCTGCGAAACGGCGTCACCGCCATCGTGGAACAGTTGCAGGCGTCAGGGTTGATCGGTACTGAGGAGTCTGTGGTCGTAGGCAACCCGGGCAGCGGCGAGGAGTGGTTCTATCTGGAACTCGACACACGTGTCCGCATGGCTTTGGCCGAGGCGGCGGTCGGATCCATCTTGGACGGGGCCGGCCGGGTCCGCAACAAAGCAGCCGTAGCCATCTGCCATGGCTATGTCGGATTCTCGGGCCTGCAGGGATCCGTGTTCAATGCCGCCCAACGCCAGAGCCCCATGCTTGTCATCGTCAGCATTGCCGACTCCCAGGCCCATACCGGCGAAACCCACATGTATGCGGATGTGGAGGCTGCGGCCCGGGCCACGAGGGCGAAGTACGTCATGAATGCGACCGACCCGGCGACCTTGCTCCGGGATCTTCGCCACGCAATCATCGAGGCCGGCACTCCCCCCTTCGGCCCCGTGGTGTTCATCGTCGGGTTCGATGTGGGCAGCGCCCCAAATCATGAACCGGTGTTTCCACCGATCCTTCCGAACACCCGCATGGCCCCCCCCATGGAAGAGATCGAACGCTTGGCGGGTCAACTTCTTGCCACGGATCGGACCACGATCCTGATCGGAGACGGCGTCTCCCGCAGCGGTTGTGTGGGGGAATTGGTAAGGGTAGCCGAACTCCTGGGCTCGGAGGTCTGGGGTTCCATGGAGTCCGAGGTCAATTTTCCCCGAAACCATCCTCTGTACAGGGGCAACCTGGGGCATATGGAAGATTCGGAGGGGAGGAGGCTGCTGGCTGATGCCGAGACCGTCATGGCGGTGGGCACGCCTGTCTACCAGACCGTATTCAACTCCAAGCTCCCCCTCCTGAAACCCGGGGTTCCGCTCGCGGTCATCAACCCCGATTTGCCCACGACCCTGCGGGGCCATAACGACGTGACCTTGCCGGTCTTGGGAGATCCAAGGACGGTCTTTGAGTTGCTGGCGGGGGTGCTGCAGAGGCGGCAGACCCAAGCCCAACATGAGGGGGCCGTTTCTCGCCGGTTGCAGTGGGAGCGGGAGAAGCAGAGGCAACAGGAGCGCAAGCGTGCCGAACAACTGGGGAAGCCCGGGATCACCATGGCAAAATTCGCCCATTTGCTGGAAAAAGGCATGAAGAAACTGACCGCACGGCCTGTAATCTTCAATGAGGCGCTTGTTGGCGGCGAGGGCCTGACCGATCACATTGGCAACGTCGACCTGCCCGGCTATTATTTTGATACCTCGGGCGGGTCGCTGGGCGAGTGGGCCGGCAGCATCGGGGCCGCCATGACCGGTCGGTCCACCCTTGCCGTGATCGGGGACGGGGGCTTCAACTATGCCCCTCAGGCATTGTGGAACGCCGCCCGAGCCAAACTGCCTCTCGGCATGGTGGTCGGCACCAATCGCTCCTACGGCTTGCTGATCTCAAACATGGAAGAGAAATTAAATCAACGAGGCATCGATCCGGCGACGATTTCCGATCCCCACTTCTACCACCTGCCCCATGTGGACCATGTCCGCATTGCCGAGGGATACGGCGTGCCCGGCATGCGCGTGGAGCGGGAAGATCAAATGGAGCCGGCGGTGGATCGGCTGTTGGATTTCTCCCAGGGCCCGTTCCTGGTGGACCTGATCCTCACGTCTTAATCCCCTGTGCATTCACCGATAGCTTCAAGGAGGTTGTCCGTGCGTTTTTCAACATCTAAGATGATTCTCGGAGTGCTCATTTTTACGATCTGCCCTGGTTTCGGAACTGTTGCGAGTGCTGAAACTCTGGCCGCGCCTGATGCCACACGTTCCCAATCGTCCTCGTCGACCCCCTCCACCGAAATCTTCTACGACGATTTTCAAAGGGGTTTGGCCCCGATTTACCAAATGACGGAAGGGCCCGGAGAGATAAAGGCAATCACACAAGGGGGGACTCATTTCCTGCGCTACTATTCGGAGCCTCGGGGCGTTGAATTCGCCTCTGACGAGTCACCCATAACCATCGATGGTCTGGGGCGGCCTTATGCCCCTTCAGAGACACTGCAGCTTCCATTTTTCGGAAAATCCTGGGTCCTGGACATCAAAATCGCCTATCATTTCGAGAGGCCGAGCAATGGACGATCGATCAGTGTCTGGCTCGTGTTTGATAAACCTGAGGTTCGCCAGAACTGGGTGAGGGTTTCGAGGTATAACGACAATCCCGGCCAACCCGGCAAAAGGGGCATTTTGGGGTTGGAGTTTGGCGAAAACGGAATACGGAAAGCTCCTTCGTTGATTTCTCTAAACGATCAGGATGTGTATTTTCTCCGCTTTAGACGGCGGGGAACATTGCTTATTGTCTCGTTGAGTAATGATGGCCGACAATTCAATGAGGCAGGCCGCTTCCAATTTTCAAATTCCGTTTTATCCAACCTCCAATGGTTTCTGCTCAATGGAATGGCTTTTGGACCTGGAGCCACTGCTGATCTTAGTGTCATATCGATCAGGGGAAGCGACACAAAGATTGGGAGTTTTTCGGAATCGGCCCCCTTTGTTGCGGTGGGAAGGAAGGTGGATCCAAAGGACATATTGAAGGCGGTCGCGGAAGAAAAGCCAGTAGTATTGAAATTTGCAGAAATCACCGGTCGGGTGGATCTTTCAAACACCAAAGTGGTAAATAATTTTTCAGCCGTGAATTGCCATTTTAATGGTCCTGTAAATTTTTCGGGAACTCAATTTTTGGCCAAGGCCGATTTTTCCGGGTCGGTGTTTCCCGCAGACACGCGATTTATCCTGACCCGATTTGAGCGGGGCGGGGATTTTTCCGGAACCGGATTCTCAACGAAGGTGTGGTTCAGGTCGGCCCGCTTCGATGGCCCAAGCAGCTTCTATTTCGCAACGCTTGGCGGGGGAGCGGATCTTTCCTCCGCTCATTTTGGTTCCGATGTGAGTTTTTCGGATCTTGAATTGCCGGACGGAAAAGATCTTACTTTTTATGGTTCGACGTTTAAAGGCAAAACCCTCCTCTTGGCGACGCTTCAACGCAGCGTTCCAAGGGTTCTTGGCAAGGAGATCAGTTTCGAGCAGAGCCGTCTCAAATCTCTGGCGTTGTCCTCCGGAGATACGAATCCTTGGTCCAAAGGGAGCGAGCAAACCGGACCGGGGCTTTGGAGCCTTCCGGCCTCCCTCACCCTCCGAGGGGCTACGATCGAGACATTGACGCTGAAGGATATCCATTTCTCGCAGGGGACGACCGTCGACTTTCGGGGGGTAAGGTTTATCGGGGGTGTCGATTCCGTTCGGCTTTTAAATGTGGACTTCAACCACTTTCTGATCGATGATTGGCCGTCCGGCAAGGTTCTTGCCGACGGAAGCACGGAAAACGGGCTCGTACATCTGCTTGACCAAGAGCTCGATGTGAATCCGGCGGTAGGTCGGGTGAGCTATTTTGACCTTGGTGGGGTAAGTCCCTATTACGATCGGTGGATCAATGCCGACAGTCACCTCCGGCCCAATTCCTATCGAGACTATCTCGGGTACAAGCTTCGTTCGATTGCTCTTGGGGCCTTTCGACTCGTCTCGAATTATGGAACAAATCTCCCTCGCGCGCTTTTCACCGGCCTCGTCATGGTTGCGGTCTTTGGGTTGGTTTTTTTCGTTCTTGACCCGAAAGGGTCCTGTATTGTGCGTATCGAGAGTCCCTTTGAACTCAAGACACGACTATCGGTCCTTCCGGTCTTGACCTTTGGTGAAAAGCCCTTGTCCGATCAATCCCGATCCGGTCCTCCGGTCGAAGTCCTCGAGGCAGGAGTGGAGACTGCTGAAGCCGCATCGGCAGGGGGGTCTAGACTCGCTCGTGTGCGGGACGATGTGATCGGAGCTGTAAAGGGACTGCTGTTGGCGCTGGAATTTAGCATGAACATCGTCGGCAAAATCGGCTTGGGAAATTTGCGGGTGCATGCTCGCGAAAGCCTACCGAGGAGGCTGGTCGTTGCCGCCTGGATCGGGTGGGTCTTTGGATTTTTAGGGTATCTTCTCATCGTATACACCGTCAGCATTGTTCCCGCCCTTAAGGGGCTTTGGTAATACACCGGAGTTTCCGGGTCTTCGGACCCGGAAGGAATGTGTCCATTTACGTTTTGGCCGGGGAAGCCGCATGGATTTTCCCTCCGGCCTGCAATATGTTCCGCCGCCGGCCTTTGTCAACGGCCGGGTTCCACTGGAAATGAGAACGGTGTCGAGGCCCGCCTTCAGGGCGTCGAGCACCGTGGCCAGGACTCAGACGTCTTCCGCGAGCCCGCCGACCCATAAGCGCCTGATTTTATCCTTCTGGAGCCGAATCAAGAGCCCGGTGTCCTGAAATGCGGAAATTTGATCATGGTCGAAGCGGCCGACTTTCGCGATTTTCACGACCCATTCCGGACGCGAAAGTTCCGGGTGGAACTTTGCCCCCCAAGGTCTATATTTTTCTTAAATCCTCTTATCTGATCCGCCGGGGAATCGATCCGCCTCGCGGACCGTCATCTCCGAAAAACCGGGGGACTCCGTCCTTCTTTGATTTGGAACCTCATGGACCCAAACGAGGGCCCATCGATCCCATGTCCAAAGAAAGCGGCCTCTCCTTTTTCCTATCCTCATTGATTAAGAGGAGGGTGTATGTCCGGGAAAAAAATCGCAGCAGGGGTTTCTCTCATCATAATGGGCGCCTTTCTGGGCGCTTGCGCCAATAAACCGTTTGCGACCTTCCATATCCCCATCGATCCCTCTCTTGTCGGGAGTCGTTCGCTTGATCTGGCCGGGGAAGTGGCGGCGACGGGAGATCATGGGAATACGGTCACGATCAGTGTCATTGATCATGAAAACTCCAACCAAAAAAATACAATCGGCAGGGTGGTGCTGACGAAAGAGCGGCCCGAGGGGGAGATCCACGGATCCTATGACCGCCAAAGCTTTATCGCTGTGTGCAAATTTGAAATGGATATCGAAAATGAGTTCATGGTTGAAATCTGCGCGACAAAAATCAATGGAATCCCCTGGAAAACCTTGGCGTTTCACCAAACTCCCGAGGATGACTCGGGAGAGTAGGAAAGGAATCGACCAAAGATCATGGGAACTTAGGGGGTAAAGGGCTGATTGAAGACCTCCCGGAGCCGAAGAATGAGGGAGCGAACCTCGTCGGGGACCGCGGGAACCGCCAAGCGCCGTCTCCAGAGATCGAAGATCTTCGGTCCGTCCGGAACCCCGCCCGAGAGGCATTCCGGATCCTTGAGCATGGCGCCGGTTCGAGGAAACAAATGAAGATGGAGATGGGGGACGGCTTCTCCGAAGCTTGCGATATAGACCTTTCGGACGTCCGGAAGTTTAAGGATGGTCTTGACCGCCCGGGACTGGAGGGCCGCCATTTCCTCCTGTTCCTCCCTGGTCAGGCGTCCCGCATCTTCCACATGCCGCAGAGGGGCGAGGAGCAGATAGCCCGGAAGGTTTATCTCCGGCATATGGGAGAGGACGGCTCCCCGGCCTTTGAAGATGACGAGCGCGCTTTCGGGGTCGCTGAAGCGGCGGCAGAGGGGGCAGGATGGAGTCATCGGTCACGCTCTCCTTCAGGGGTTCGACGTGTCGGGAACAACGAGGGGCGAAAGGGCCCTGCGTCTTGGAGCCACATGTCCAAGGTTTCCGGCCTCCCTCTCAAAGGAGGGTCGCATGGGTCATCCTTATAGAGCAGTCTCTCGAAAAGAAATCCCGGTCATGATTTGAACATGGACACGGGGTCTCTCCGCCGCCGATTCCGGAATCCGTCCCATCGGGATTCCACCCATTTCCCGAGACCCAGAGAGAGGGATTGTCCCTGCGCCGATGGACCCCGAAAGGGTCCCATCTTCTCCAAGAGACACGATTCTCCGATTTTCCGGAGAAGAAAATCCACCAATATGGAGGATCTTGCAACCGAAATCATTCCCTTCTTTAATATCAATTAATATTTATTCAATATGATATTATTAAATAATAATACAATTATATATCCAAGGGGAGGAAACCGGGCGTTCGGGGAAAAGGGAAGGAGGGTTCCGACCATGTCGACACGCATCGCCCTGATCCAGGGTCATCCCGACCCATCGGGGCACAAATTCGGAAACGCCTTGAGCGACGCCTACCGTCACGGAGCGGAATCGGCGGGACACGAGGTCCGTCTCATATCCGTAGCCTCCATGGACTTCCCCCTGCTCAGAACCCAGGAAGAGTGGGAGGAGGGGGTGCCGCCTCCTTCCATCGCGTCCGCCCAGGACACGATTCGGTGGGCCACCCATCTCGTCATCTTTTATCCCCTCTGGCTCGGGTCGATGCCCGCCCTTCTCAAGGGATTTTTCGAACAGGTGTTTCGCCCGGGGTTCGCGATCCACCCCCAGGAAGAGGGGAGGCCCTGGGCCCAACTGCTCAAGGGAAAATCGGCACGAATTGTGGTGACCATGGGGATGCCCCCATGGATCTATCGGTGGTTCTTCTCTTCCCATAGCTTAAAGAGCCTGGAAAGGAACATCCTGGGATTTTCTGGGATCGGGCCAATCCAGGAGACCCTGATCGGGTCGATCGGGTCGCTGGACGAGAAGAAGCGTGAGGCCTGGCTCCGGACTCTGGAAGACCTCGGCAAAAAGGCCCAGTGACCGATCCAACCGGCCGTCCCATTCTCAGAAGGGGGTGGCTTTGTATCCCATTTTTCTCAACAGCCACCCGTAGAAAAATGTCGTATACACGACGTACCGCTGCCCCACAAAAGACGCCTCGGGCCCGTAGGGCTGCTGATACGCGAGACTGACCTGATACCAGTCTTCCTGGTAGTTGAGCTCATAAGACAGATATCCTTCCGTCAGGCCATAATATCCGTTGTCAGAAAGATTGATGAGGGTCCGGGATTCCACCGCCGGGGTCAGATGGGCGAAGAATCGCGGCATCGTGACCCCGATGACATCGTGAAGGTAGAGAAAACTGTATTCGAGGGCCCCGTCGAAGCGGATCGCATTGCCGAAATTGGTCGTCCCGAAGTAATCGGTCAAGGGCATCGGACCGTTCCCGAAGGGAACGATTCCCGCCACATCGGTCTGGAACGCGAAGGGGCGGATCCATGACACGGGGACATCCCCCAACCCTTTGTTGAAGACCATGTAGGAATACAGGGTGAAGGGGTTCCCTTGAGCGACAGGGGTTCCCCCGACAGGAGTGGTCCCGCGCAGGATGAAGGTGGTGAAGATTTCATGGGGGTCGTTTTCATACAGCAGATACTTTCCCTGGAGCCCCATATACTGAAACCCCGCGTACCCCTCTTTCGGGGTCCATACGTTGATGTAGCGGGTATCCACCCGAACGCTGAAATGGTGCGTGAGCCTCTTCTCCACCATGATCGGCGTCGCAAACGCGCTGCTTCCTCCATGCAGCCCGCCATAGGAGGGCATCAGGGTGAGCTGATTGTCGATATCGCCGTCCTTGACGATGAGGGGCTCGATGAAAATCCGGTTTCCGGCGTGCGCAAGGCCGCTTTGAAGCATCCCGGTGGACGGGGGGGGCGTGAGGGCTCCGGGATGGTCGACAAGACCGTTGCTTCCGGGGTCGGGGAGTTGGGCGGAAGACCCGAACTCAAAGGGAAGGGTCAGGGACGGGAGGGTGAGCGGGAGGTCCCCCGCTCCGTCGGCGAACGAGGGCAGGGGGGTCCAGAGGGCTAAAAGCATGAATGATTGGATCAAAACGATTTTTTTCACATGGGTCCCGAGTTGTGACAAACATCCCGCCTTTTTTTTGTCCTATTAGATCACAGACGGAGGGACGAATGGTTAAGTTTGGATCGGGGCGATTCCCCAGGGTGTCCATGAGCTCAGAGGAGAGCGCTTGAGGGGATGGGTTTCCTGGAAGACTCATAGGAAAGGGGGGACGGTGGAAACCCCGGAACGTATGAGAAGGGGAAATTTCATAAGGCGCTTCCCGTCGCCGGGCGTGAGAAAAGTCCAGGAAGAATAGTTCAGCGGGGGAAAAGACCAAGAAGTCCGACTCTTCAAACAGGAGGGGGTTCTAAAGAGTGTCCGGAAATTTCTGGCTGATGAAAAGAGTGAGGGAAAAGGGGTTCCGTGAAAACTCAAAGGCCCATCCGAATCTTTGATCACGGAGGACCCGTTGGAATCGCATATTGTGATACCAGGTTGGTTGTCCCTGGACCGTCTTTTGCGCTCCCAAACAGAGGCGCATGCGATTTCCTTCGGGTCCTATTTCAACCATACCCCCATTTTCCGGATTTTCAATCCCCCCACGTCCCGGAGAAATCCGGCCGGAAGAGTAAAATCAATCCCTTGAACTCCTGAAGGCGTGGAAAAGCCGAGGGAGAAAGATCGATAAAGGGGATTGGGAGGGGCGCTCGATCGGCCGTCCTGTGGACACCCCGCCCTCCCAAATACTCGAACGCGGCAAGGTCAGGCCCGGGCATTGGTTTTTCATGGCCCCACCCGTCGGATATTGTCAGGATTCCGGGC
This sequence comes from Nitrospirota bacterium, assembly GCA_027314645.1. Classification (GTDB taxonomy): domain Bacteria; phylum Nitrospirota; class Leptospirillia; order Leptospirillales; family Leptospirillaceae; genus UBA4572. The sequence continues at coordinate 3,991 of DAHVAL010000024.1, read as the reverse complement.
GATCAGAACCCGGCATGGGAAGGGTCGGGCGGAGATCGGGGCTTCTTGAAAAAATCATTTGTGGACATGGAGCCAAAGGAGACGTTCGGGGTCCAGGAGCCAGGGATTTTTGGTGGATTGTGCGCCGGCCTCGCTCGTCCCATTGGCAGCTCCCCTTATGCGTGAAGAACTTCCCCACATTTAGTGTAGTGGCACCATAGAGGGTACGATCTGGATTGAACCAGAGGGATCCTTATACTCGTACACCCCTACAAATCGGACCATTCCGACGGAGACCTCGCCACCGGAGTCGACCGTCAAAGGGTTTTTTCCGGTGTTGAGATAGGCGATCCAGGTGGGTCCAAACACTCTGATGACGGCTGAATTTTCCGCAATCCTTTGAAGGAGTCCCGTGGGACCGATCTTCAGGTTCAGGCAATAACCCGTCAGGCGGGAGGGATTCCCCGTTAATTTTAACGGATCGGCCATCCCTTTGGGGCATTGGGGATCGGTTCTTCCGGCCGTCATCCCTCCGTTGCTTCTCAACAGGTTGGCCGCCCCGGAGGAAAATCCCGCATTTCTCCATCCCTTTGCGTCCTCTGGAGCGAATTCCGCTTTTCTCCAGCGGTCGGTGTTGGAGGGAAGGAATCCCGCCTCTTTCCACGGTTTGGCGTCAGAAGGCCGATCCCCATGGTCTCTCCAACTCTTTGCCTCCTGAGGGGAGAATCCGGCCTCGTTCCATGGTTTGGCCTCGGCGGGGGAGAATCCCTCCGCGTCCCAGAATTTCGCTTCGGAGGGAGAAAAGCCTAACTCCGACCAGGAGCCAGAAGCGGACCCACACCCGAGAATGAAGGGGGCCGACACAAGAAGAGCCATGAAAAAGAACAGGGTGGTTAAAGGTTTTCCCATCGTTTCCGTCAAATGAGTTGGTGGATCGCCAGTGGGGGCCATTTTAGGATGGGGGTCGCCCATCCTGGGTGATTGGGTCCATGACCACCAAAGCCGTGGTCATCGCGACCCGGTCTCACCGGAAACCCGTCACATACTGGGATCGGAATGTCGGGATCGATCATGGCTCGGATCTCCCATCGTTCACTCAAGGGGCCCACGGGTGCATTTTTTACCAGGTCGATGGTTGTCGAGGGGGTCTCCTTTTAGTGATGGATGATCGGCCACACATGCATCCATTGATCAAGGACAAAGAGTGCGAAGATCGCGGCCGTCCATTTGATCCATGGGATGTCGGAATCCGGCACGTGGATGAGCGTCGATTCCTTGATCAGGCATTCCAGACACTGGGGTTCGTGTGACTCGATCAGGGTTCCGCATCCGCAGAGATGAACTTTTGCACAAGGATCCATGAAATCATTCATTTTCCAGCCCCCTGTAAAAATGTGCGAGAGGGTCCCCCATCCTGCCGGGAAAAAATTGTGGGATTTCACAGGTGCTGTCAGGATCTCACACCCCCCGGCGCACATCTCTTTCGTCCCCGTTGAGCAAAATCAACGCGGGTGTGCCCAATTCCTTCAAAAGCTCCCTCTTGTCCTTGCCCCTTCTACAATGGTCCTCGAGGTCCTCACGCACTTTTTCGAGAACCAGATCCAGAATTTTCCCGCGAGGCAACGCGGATCCTTCAGCGACCGCGAGGGGGAGGGGCACATTGATAAGGTGTTCGCCACTGGTCCACCCCTCGCTTGACGCGAGGTGGAAGATCCGGGCCAATTCCGCCGCGATCTCGATCGAATGTCTGAAAAGCTCGGCATCACACTGCCACTGGCCCTTTTGGAGGAGCATGCGCGGGGAAAGGTTGAGGATGAAATTGTAGAGATCCAAATCTTTTTCGACGGCGGGGGTGCGCCTCGCCCACTGCACGGCATTTTGAAAAACCGGATCAAGAACCGCGAAGCACTGGACCCCGCACCCCAAGTCGGCCCCAAATTCGCGATTGAAAAAAAGGACGGTGTTCCGGCCCCGATGGATGAGAAAGCTCCCCTCCTCTTCCCGGGCCTTTTGGAGAACCTTCCACATCGACGCGATGTCGCAGCTCAGATGTTCGATCCGAAGACCCCCGTCCCTCACCCTCCTGAGCACGTCTTCGGGGGGCAAAAGAAAGTTCCGGTCGTCGTTCTCAAAGAAAAAGGGTGCGGGAATTGAGAGAATTCCCCGGTGGTGGGCGGTTTCACAGGCTTGGTCATAGGCATCCTGCCCTCTGAGACGAATCATCGCTCATCCTCCTTCCATGGAGAGTGATGGGCGGCCGCTTCAACGATCCCGAAGCTCCTCGCGCCCACCTTCATCCGACCAGCACACCGATCCATTGATAAATCCCTGGTCTCGCACCTTATAAACAGGGCACACCACCGGGTCATTCTCAGTACCAGTGAAGCCTCCAATATCCCGCCCCTCCCGCGACAAGAAATACTGCCCCCCCCACTCATCGCCTTGTCATGAACGCACATCCCCGAGTGAGCCTTGCAGGTGGTCTCCATGCATAGGACCGGCATCGGGGGCCTCCTTATCCCGGAGGGTGCCTCTTGTGGGCGGGATCATTTAGAAAAAAAAAAGAAAAAACACCCTTTCTCTCCGGGAGCATGAACACTTCTCTCTTCCGGCCGGTCATTGTTTTTGACGGGGAATCGATGGGAACGGAGTTGATCGGTCTCAGAAATGCGTGGGACGAGGATCGTACAAAACCCCATAATTTCTAAGAAATAAAGTATTCCCCTCAATACGATAGAGAGGTATTAATGGTAATAATTGATAATCAATTGAAAATAATTATTCATCAGTTAAGATATCACTTCGTTGTGACTTGTCAAATTTTCAGGACATCATTTAAAAAAATATATTATTAACTGGAGATTTCATAATGTAAGATTTTTTGGTTTGTCGGACAGGTCCGCCGGATCGAACCCCACAGGACCTTTCAAGGGCCGGGGGAGTCGAAAGAGGAGGGAGCGGGGGGAAGGGAGGGAGGACGCTTCAATCGATTCCAGGGAGACCGGACACTCCCGGGGAGGATTCAGGGAAGGAAAGAGAAAGAGGGGCGACGAACCGCGCAAACGGCCGGGGAATCTCTTCTCACGGCCGTTTCTGGAGCAGGAGGACGCTCTTTGGGAGGAGCTCTGGTATCAAGGACCTTCTAAAAAGACGAGCGGCCCATTTTTCGGGGTCGAAAGGCTCCCGCCTGCCCCTCCTGGTCACGGAGTTCCGTCATAATGGAAGCCGACCAGCATGAACACCGTGGACAGATTGAAGGTCGCCACCGCCGGAGCCGTGTATCCGGGAACCGAGACGCTGAGGCTCGTCGGGGTGACGTTCACCATATATCCCCCCTCCATCGTCGCGGACAGGTTTTTGGTCAGGTAGTAGTCGGCCCCCACGGCGAACCTGGCGGCAAGCGCAATCTGCGTGGAGATCGAACACGAGGAGAGGGCGCAGGCCGAATTAAGCCCGGGACTATTGAGGAAGTTGTCGTCGTTCATCCCCACCCCGATGTTTCCGTAGAACGACCAGTTGCCCATCCGGTTCGTCCGAAATTCCACCATCGGCATCACGGCGATGGTCCATTCCGCGCCAAGGTTGAATCCCGTCGACCCGACATTGACCGGGATATGGTAATAGTCCATGTCCATTCCAATCAGGACGTTCGGCCACATTCCAAAAAGCGCTTGTCCCGAGGCATACACGCCCCATCCCGAGGAGAGCGTGGTTTGGATGTCCTGGGGAGAATGCGCGCCTCCCGCCTCGAACCCCCACAGGAAGGTCCCTTGATAGTCCTGGGGCTTCGGCCCCTGGATCTGGGCGGACTCGACCAGGGCCGACACCGGATCGGCTCCGGCGTCCCCCGGTGCGAGAAGCATCAAGCCCGAACACAAGACACCGGCCACAATCCCTGCCACGATCCTCATGGCGTCCCCCCATGGACGTGTCCTCCTCCTCTTCCCCGTCTCCCCCGCCGATCGGACCCGAAGATCCTCCCTCATGAAGGCCCCTTTGAGGGGGGATCGGC
>DAHVAL010000023.1 GCA_027314645.1 Nitrospirota bacterium | reverse complement strand
AGATCCGCGAGTCCCAAAGGTCTCGCCAATCGGGCAGGGACAGACCCTTTCGGCCAGCCAACATCGTCGACGCCTCGGAAGTCAGGTTGGCGCTGCTTCTTCGGCGCGCACACCTAGTTTTTTAGGTTAGGCTGCGAGTGCCATAGGTTCGTTGGCATTTGAATTGTCCTAGGTGATTTACGAGGCTCCAGGTACCTCGGCATGCAATCTGGGCTTTCCTATCCCCGTCGAATCCAAGTCGCCCCCATTAGATGTCGCGCTTGGAGAATTTCTGGTTGGAACGGAATACCCGAGAAATTTCGCGGTCGGCCTCACGACGTTTGATGGTCTCCCGCTTGTCAACCTGGGTCTTCCCTTTCACAAGGGCCAAGGTGACTTTATATTTTTTCCTCTTATTAGAATATATCCCAAGAGGAACGACCGTCAAGCCTTTCTGGAGGGTAAGGCCGAACAGACGCTGGATCTCCTTTTTATGAAGCAGGAGCTTTCTTACCCGGAAGGGATCGTGGTTTTCCCGATTTCCTCCCCGGTATGGCCCGATGTGCATCTGGTAAAGATGGGCCTCCTCTCCTTCGAACCGCACGAAGGCGTCTCCCAGGTTGACCTGGCCTTCCCGAAGGGCCTTGACCTCGGTCCCCAAGAGGACGATCCCCGCCTCGAGCTTTTCGAGAATTTCATACCTGTAGAACGCCTTCCGGTTGGTCGCCACCGCACGGCCCCGCTCGGACGCACTTTCCCCCTTTTCCTCCTTATTCTTCGTCGCCATGGCTCATGACCGCGGGTTTCTAGGCACGCCGCGCTCTTCCCACCCTCCTCGGTGCTGCAGTCTTTGGAGCGGTCAGGGGATGTTCGCCCAGATCCTTGACCAGATGGGTCATCAGACGGACGCCCATTCCCACATTTCCCTTGGGCTTGTAAGCCTCATTCGAATCCACCCAGGCGGTTCCGGCGATATCTAGATGGACCCAGGGGGTGTCGTCCACGAAGTGGCGGAGAAAGGCCGCTCCCGTGATGGTTCCGGCCCCTCCTTTGGACCCGGTGTTCCGGATATCGGCCACGTCGGACTTGATCTGGTCGAAATATTCCTCAAAGAGCGGAAGAGGCCACCCGCGTTCGCCCGTCTCTTCTCCGACCTTCCGGGTCCGCTCGATCAAGCCCTCGTTGTTTCCAAGAATCCCAAGGGCCTGCCCCCCCAGCGCGACGACCACCGCACCGGTCAGCGTCGCCACATCGATCACGAGCGCGGGATGATAGGTGCGGATTCCGAAGGAGAGGGCATCCGCCAGGATCAGCCGCCCTTCGGCGTCGGTGTTGATGATCTCGATGGTCTTCCCATTGTAAGCCTTTACCACGTCCCCCGGCTTGTTCGCCCGGCCGGAAGGCATGTTTTCAGTGGCCGGCATCACCGTCACCACGTGGACGGGGAGGGCGAGATCCGCCAAGGAGAGGATCGTTCCGAGTACCGCAGCCCCGCCGCTCATGTCCCCTTTCATTTGTTCCATCTTGTCGGAGGGCTTGAGCGAAATCCCCCCGCTGTCGAAGGTCAGGGTCTTTCCTACAAGGAGGATCGGCTTGTCGTTTACGGGCTTTTTGGGACGGTACTCCAGGATGATCAGGCGCGCGGGCTCATCCGATCCCTTTGCAACCCCGACCAGGGCGTTTAGGCCCATGCGCTCGAGTTTTTCCCGGTCGTAGGAAAGAAAGGAAATTCCTCGCTTTCGTGCTTCCTCCTCGGCGGTCTTCGCGATCATCGTCGGCGTGGCCACATTGGCTGGCTCGTTTCCGAGGTCCCTAGCCAGAATGGTGTTTTTCGAGATCACCTCTCCAAATCGGAGTCCCGACGCAGCTAGTGATTCGGTTTTTTTCTCAACCGCCACGGAAAATGTCTTGAGGAGATACGGAGCGTCCTCCTTGGGGGTCTTGTGAGCCACAAAGCGGTAAAGGGAGAGGAGGGTTCCCTCCACGATGGCTTCGACCGAGCCGGCGGTATCAGTAGTTCCAAGAGCCAAGGTGCTGATGGCCTCGGGGAGGTTGCGTGAACGCAGGAGCGAGGCCGCCGATCCCGAGGCCTTCCGGAGAGATTCGGGGGTGATGGACTCCTTCTTTCCCAGCCCCACAAGAAGAACGTACCGGGCCAAGAGCCTTCCATAAGTCGGAAGAAGGACGGTTTCCTCGGCCTTGCCACGGATTTCCCCGTTTTTTCGCATTCGGCCGATCTCGCCTTCAAGGGCCCGGTCGACAGCGGAAAGGAGGGGAGATGGAGTCCCTTCTCCCTCGAAGATCCCCAGGATAAGCGCGGAGGTTTTTCTTTTAAGGGGATCGGTGGTCAGAAGGTCGGTCTTGGTCATGGACGGTCCTTTCATGGATTTAGGGTTCGGTTCAGACAAGCAGGACGTTTATTTATGGCTCCAGGTCGAGCCGATTTCATATTTCAGGGGATCGGGGATTCCGGCGCGGGCAAATCCCCGAAGCCGGAGAAGGCAGCTGTCGCAGCGGCCGCATGCCTTGTCTCCATCACGGTAACAGGACCAGGTGTGATCAAAAGGGACCCTGAGACGGGCTCCTTCTCGAACGATCTGGGCCTTGTCCATCCGGATCACCGGCGTCCTGATGGTAAGCGACGATCCGGCCGATGCGGTTCCCAGGCGGGCGGCCTGCTCGAAGGCGTCGTAAAACACCCGTCGGCAGTCCGGATAGCCCGAACTGTCCTCCTCCACCGCACCGATATAGATCCGGTTGCAGGAGAGGACCTCGGCCCAGGAAACGGCTACGGAAAGGAAATGGGCGTTGCGGAAAGGCACGTAGGTGACGGGGATCCCTTCCCGGTCCAGCGACCCTTCGGGGATGTCGATCGTCCGGTCAGTCAGTGCCGAGCCGCCGATGTCCCGAAGCGACGGGCAATCCGTCAGGAGAAAGCGGTCCGGGAAGAGCCGTTCCACCAAGGCCAGAAAAGCCCGCTGCTCGCACTCCTGGGTTCGTCCTCCGTAGCGAATGTGAAGAAAGGCCAGGAAATTGCACTCCTCCCGCGCCAGCGCAGCAGTCACGGCGCTGTCCATCCCTCCGCTCACGAGGACCACCCCTCGGCCTCCTGTCTCCTTCTCCAACTAAACCCCCCTCCTTTGGGGATCGAACAGGATCTTGTGCAGCTGGACCTGAACCCGGAGGTTCCGGCCCGAGGAAAGGACCCATTGGGCCAACTCCTCCGGACGGCACTCCCCGAAGACCGGAGAAAGGGTGACCGGGATCTCGGCCGGGATTCCCGCACGGTCGAGAAACTCCAAGGTCCAGTCAAAATCCTCCCTGTCGGCCAAGACCGCCTTCACCTCGTCGCCGGGACCAAGTGCCTGGAAGATTTCCGGATGCATCGTGTGATGCATTCCGGATCCCGGAGGCTTGATATCCATGATAATACGGCTTCTCCGGTCAAGGCCAGCCGGCACAGGAAAGGCTCCTGAGGTTTCGATGAGGACGGTTTTCCCGAGGTCCAAAAGGCCCCGAACGAGCGCAGGCAATTCCGGGGCAACGAAGGGTTCCCCTCCGGTGATCTCTACTAGGGGGACGTCAAGAGCGGCAGATTCCGCCACCAGGGAATGGATCGTTCGGTCAGATCCTTCATAGAAGGCGTATTCGGTATCGCACCATCGGCAGCGCAAAGGACATCCTGTCGTCCGGATGAAGAAACAGGGCCACCCGGCGAAGGTCGATTCTCCTTGAATCGAAAAAAACGTTTCGTTGATTCGCATTACCGATGTTTCGGGGCCGCAGGCGGGGGCGTTGTTGCGTTATCCCGGCGGCTTTCCGCCTCCTTCATCTTCTTCCGGACTTCGACGATCTGGGCGTTCACCTCGTCGGGGTTGGGGTACCGGCCCATCACGTCGGCAAGGAGTGCCAAAGCCTGGCGGTGATGTCCTTGGGCTGTGAGAGCCCGGGCAAGATTGAACTCTGCAACGGCCGCCGAAGGCCCATGCGGATAAGCCCGGAGAAAATCCTTCAAATCCCTGGTCGCCCCCGCAAGATCCCCGAGGTTTCCTTCGAGCAGCCCCACCTTGAGCCAGGCGTGCATTCCGATGGGATCCTGCCCCGCCCTCTTCCAGACTGTGCGATAGCGATCCAGCGCCTGGCGGTAGTGTTCCTCCCGTTCGAGGATGCGTGCGGATAGGGTGTCCGACCGAAGAAGAAGCGATCGTCCGGGAGAGGATTCGTCGAGCTTTTTGAGAACGGAGAGGGCATTTTCGAAGCGGCCCTGTCTCACCAGATCCCGGGCCAGGTAAAACGAGGTCTTCTGGCGGATTTCGACATCGGAGAGATTTTCGAGGGCCCGGATATAGTTTTCTCCCGCCCGGTCCGGACGGTTCTCGAACCGGTCCTCGATTTCTCCCAGACGATAGTAGGACATGCCGGCAATTCCGGACCGGGGGGCGATCCGGATCGCCTTTCGGAAATCCTCTTTCGCCTCGGAAATCCGGAAGTCCCTCATCGCCTTCATTCCTTCGTGATAAACGATCCGGGACTGAGATTTCGAGCATCCCCCGAGAATAACGGCTCCAAAGAGACACAGGGCCCCCAGGGCGACCGCAGGATAGGCGTTAATTCCCGGAATCCCTTTCGATGTAATTCTCGAGCGGGGTCGGTTCCCGTTTAGGGGAAATGGCGGCGCAGACAATGGTTTCTCCCGTGGTGTCGGAGAGATTAACCAGGCGGACCCCCCGGGCCATGCGTCCGGTCATCCGGACCTGGTCGGAGGGGATCCGGATAACCCGTCCGTTGTTGGTCACTACGTCGATATCATCGCGTTCGGTCACTTTGAGAACGGCCACTACCGGTCCGGTTTTTGAGGTGACACGGGCGATCCGGACCCCTTTGCCCCCCCTTTTTTGAAGTCGGAAGGCGTTGTTGTCGACCCGCTTGCCATACCCTTGCTCGGTCGTGACCAGGAGGAAGTCGTTCTCCGACACCTCCTCAAAGCTTACCACCTGGTCTTCCGCCCCCAATCGGATCGCCCGGACGCCGCGGGTCGCCCGGCCGGTCATCCGGATTTCGTTTGAATCGAAGCGGATGGACATGCCGTTCCGGGTGGCCACAATCACCCGGCGGTCCGGATGGGCCACAAGGACCCGGGCAAGACGGTCGCCCTCTTCGAGGACGGTCGCGATGAGCCCCCCCTGTCGGATGTTCGCGTACTCGGACAGCTTCGTCCGCTTGAAATATCCCCGGGCGGTCCCAAAAAGAAGAAGATTCTCCCCTTCGAAGGACCGGACCGGAAGGATGGCCGCAACCCGTTCGTCGGGGGAGAGCGAAAGAAGGGAGAGAAGGTGTTTCCCTCGGGCCGCTCGCTGGGCCTCCGGAAGTTCATAGGTCTTGAGCCGGTAGACCTTCCCCAGGTCGGTGAAGAAGAGGAGGGTATCGTGCGCATGGGCGGTCAAAGTGGCGATGAGGCAGTCGTCCTCCTTGAGGGTGACTCCGATTCGGCCTTTTCCTCCGCGGCGCTGGGTCGGAAGGACGGTATCCGGCATCCGTTTGATGTACCCTTCGTAGGAAAGGGTGACGAAAAATGGCTCGTCGGGAATCAACGCCTCTGGGGTGAGTTCGCCCTCATCGGGGACGATCTGTGTCCGCCGTTCGTCCCCGAACCGCTCCAGAAGGGCCCGGGTTTCGGTGCGAATCACCTCGAGCAGGTTTTGGCGTGAAGAGAGGATTAATTCGAGGGAGGAAATCAAGGCCGCCAACTCCTGATATTCCGCCTCTATTTTTTCGCGCTCGAGTCCCGTCAGGCGCTGGAGCCTGAGGTCTAGGATGGCTTGCGCCTGGATCTCCGTGAACTGGAAGTTGGCAATCAAGCCGTTTCTCGCCTCCTCTGGGGATCCGGAAGCCCTGATCAGGGCAATAATCTCGTCGATCAGATCGATGGCCCGTCGCAAACCCTCGAGTATATGAAACCGTTCACGGGCCTTCCGGAGACGGTAGAGGGTCCGACGGGTGACGACATCCTGGCGAAAATGGAGAAAGACCCGGAGGGTCTCGACCAGGGAAAGGGTTTCCGGGCGGCCGTTGACGATCGAGACGGCGTTGACCCCGAAGGAGCTTTGGAGCGGCGTCAGAAGGAAGAGCTGGTTCATGATGATGCGCGGAATGCCTTCGCGTTTCAAATCGACGACGATCCGCATCCCGTCGCGGTCGGATTCGTCCCTGATGTCGGCAATGTTCTCGATTTTCTTTTCCCGAACCAGTTCGGCGATCTTCTCGATCAATCGGGCCTTGTTCACCAGGTAGGGGATTTCCCGGATCACCAGGCACTGCCGATCTCCCCGGGTGCTGTCCTCGACATCCACCACCCCCCGCATCACGACCGACCCCCGTCCGGTGCGATAGGCGGACTCGATGCCGGCACGGCCGAGAATGATCCCGCCGGTGGGAAAATCCGGCCCGGTCACAAAGGCCATCAGATCGTCGGTGGTGGCGTCGGGATGGTCGATCAGGTGGAGGAGGGCGTTCAACACCTCGGTGAGATTGTGGGGAGGGATGTTGGTGGCCATCCCCACCGCGATTCCTGCCGAACCATTCAAGAGAAGCAGGGGAAGAGAGGCGGGGAGGACCCGCGGCTCCTCCATGGACTCGTCGTAGTTCGGAGCCCAGTCGACCGTTTCTTGGTCGAGCTCAGTCATCATCTCCTCGGCGAGGCGGGTAAGGCGAATTTCGGTATACCGCATGGCGGCGGGGGCGTCCCCGTCGACCGACCCAAAGTTTCCCTGACCGTCAATCAAGGGATAACGGAGGGTGAAAGGCTGAACCAGGCGCACGGCGGTGTCGTAGACGGCCGTATCTCCATGAGGATGGTATTTGCCGATCACGTCCCCGACAATGCGGGCCGACTTTCTATAGGCGGTCCCAGGCCGGACTCCCATCTCGTGCATGGCGTAAAGGACCCGGCGCTGAACCGGCTTGAGGCCGTCTCGCGCGTCCGGGAGGGCCCGGCCCACGATGACGCTCATGGAGTAGTTCAGATAGGCGGTCCGAATTTCCTCGTCGATAGAAACGGTTGTTTCTAGGGGATGCTGTTCCAAAAAAGACCTCCGGGGGTTCAGATATCGAGGTTGGAGACATCGAGGGCGTTCTGCTCGATGAACTCGCGCCGGGGGGCGACCTGGTCCCCCATCAGGATGGTGAAGATGCGGTCGGCCTCGATGTAGTCAGGAATGGAGACTTTGAGCAAGGTCCTTTTCGCCGGGTCCATGGTCGTCTCCCAAAGCTGTTCAGGGTTCATCTCTCCCAGCCCTTTGTAGCGTTGAATGGAAATTTTGGACCGGACCTGGCCGGTGATCGCTCCGATCGCCTGATCCGGCGTGTCATAGGAGACGACCTCTCGGGATTCTTTCTGGCGCACGCGGTAGGGTCCCTGGAGATTTTCCCCCTTCAGGATCCGGAGGGAGCGGCCCCCCCCCACCATGCCGCCGAAGAGGGCGGGATCGAGGACAAGGGTAGACTCGTAGCCAAGACGTTTCGTTTCAAAGACCAGCCGGTAGAGAGGGGTTTCGGCATGCTCCACCCGCTCGACGCGACCCGAAAGCTCGCCTCCGCCTGAGGTCTCGGAATAGCGGCTCCGGCAGAAATCGATGAAGGCTTGGGCGTCCTCTTCCCGATGGAGGATGTCACCGGAAAGACGGGGATACAGCCCGAAAAGGCGGATCAAGGAGCCGTGTCCCACACGGTTCGTCCAGTACCGGACCTCCTGTTCGTAGCGTGAAAGAACGAGAAGCCTTCGGACCCCTTCCTCTCCGTCGGCCCATGTCCCCTTCGGACCGTTTGCGAAGGAGATCCTCTCGACGGACTTCTCGAGGACGAAGGCCTCCAGGGCCTGGTCGTTCAACAGATACCGCTCCTGCTTCTGATAGACCACCTTGTAGAGGGGTGGCTGGGCGATATAGACGAAGCTTCCGTCGATCAGCCGGTTCATGTGGCGGAAGAAGAAGGTGAGAAGCAGGGTCCGGATGTGGGCTCCGTCCACGTCGGCGTCGGTCATGATGATGATCTTGTGGTAGCGGAGATTCTTGAGAGAGAAATCCTCCTCTCCGAGGCCGCATCCGACGGCGGTGATCAGGGCCCGCACTTCGTCGTGGGTGATGAACTTCTCCACCCCCTTGCTTTTTTCCACGTTCAGGATCTTTCCCTTGAGGGGGAGTATGGCCTGGAAACGCCGGTCCCGGCCCTGCTTGGCCGACCCGCCGGCCGAATCCCCTTCTACGATGTACAGCTCGCTTTTTGCGGGATCGTTCTCCTGGCAATCGGCCAGCTTGCCGGGAAGATTCGATCCTTCGAGGACGTTCTTCCGTTTGGTCAATTCCCGGGCTTTCCGTGCCGCTTCCCGGGCCTGGGCCGTGAGAATCGCCTTGTCGGCCATCGCGCGGGCCACCGCCCCCTGCTTTTCAAAGGCATCTTCGAGGGACTCGGAAAGAAAGGTCTCCATCGCCCCGGACACCCAGCTCGACCCGAGTTTTCCTTTGGTCTGCCCTTCAAACTGGGGGTTAGGGATCTTGATGCTGATGATCGAGGAAAGCCCTTCTCGGATGTCCTCGCCCTTCACCTCTTCGCCCTTGTTCAGGTTCTTTTCCCGGATGTAGCGGTTGACCACCCGGGTGAGGGCCGACCGGAAGCCACGGACATGAGAGCCCCCCTCCCGCGTCGGAATGTTGTTCACGTAGCTCAAAAGAGTTTCGGCATCGGTGGTGTCCTGATACTGAAAGGCAACCTCGAAAACCGACCCGTTGTCCAAGGACTTCCGAAAATAGAGAGGCTCGTGAATGATGCGCTTGTTTTCGTTCACAAAGGCCAGGAAGGAGCGAATCCCTCCTTCGTCGTGGTAGATCGCTTCCCGGAGGCTCTCCTCATCGGTCAGGGTGATGGTCAGGGCGGGATTCAAAAAGGAGAGTTCCCGGAACCGATGAGCGAGGACATCGAAAGAGAACTGGTCGGTCTCCATGATGGTGAGGTCGGGAGAGAACCGGATCGTGGTCCCGGTTCGGTCGGAGGGCCCGGTGGCCTCCAGCGGCGCTTCGGGAACGCCCTTGTGGTAAATCTGCCGAAAATGCTGGCCCTTCTGATCGATCTCGAGGATCAAGGTCTCCGACAGGGCGTTGACCACCGAAATCCCCACGCCGTGGAGACCGCCCGATACCTTGTAGGTATTGTTGTCGAACTTTCCGCCGGCGTGAAGGACGGTCAGAACCACCTCGGCGGCGGACCGGTTCTGTTCCGGGTGCATGCCGGTGGGAATTCCCCGGCCGTTGTCGCGAACAGTGACCGAGTGATCGGCGTGAAGCGTGACGTTGATTTCCGTGCAGAACCCGGCAAGGGATTCGTCGACGCTGTTGTCGACAACTTCGTAAACCAAATGGTGAAGCCCGTCGACGCCGGTACTTCCGATGTACATGCCTGGACGGACCCGGACCGCTTCAAGACCTTCGAGGACCCGGATCTGTTGTTCTCCATAAACTGGCTCGGCCGATGAATTCAAGGGCATACGCTCCATTTCAGGTGGGATAAAATGAGTTGGGAGGAAACCATACGAAGGCCCGGACTTCTCAGGCTTCGGCTCCCAAGGGCATGATAACATACCGCGACTGAGGTTCCTCGAGGGAACTCCAGATGACCGGAACCTTGTTGTGTTCCTGGGGGTCTTCGGAGATGATGGCCTGCATCCGGACTGTCACTCCCCCGATAACTCCCAGAAGCTTGGACAGGGATTCAAGGCTGAAGAAGAAGGAGCTGGCGGGGCCGTTCACGATCGCCGGGGACTGCTCCTGGGAATCCCCGATATCGACATTCTGGGATTTCACGGTGACCGTCCGATCGTCCCAGAGCATCTCGATTTCGAAGTTCCGGTCGGAGATCAGCGACGCCCGCTTCAGCATGGAGGAAAATGCTTCCCGGGACATGTCGATGGTGACGCTGTGGTCTTCCGGAAAGACATCCCGGTAATTGGGATATCTGAGATCGAGCAATCGGACGAAGAAATAAAATCCCAGCCACTGGAAAAGGACATACCGGGGATTGACCGAGATATCGACGGTCAATTTGTCGTCCTTGGCGTCGGTTTCGAGGATCCGGACGAGATCGGCGATGTGGCGGCGCTTGACCAAAAACCTTTTCTGGCCCTGCTCGGTAAGATCGATCCCTCCCTCCTCGCCGAGAACCAGATGCCCATGGTGAAGGCCGCTCCCGTCCGTTCCCACGATATTCAACGTCGCCCTCCCTCCTGCTTCGCGCTCACGCTGGAAGAGAGCCCCGTTCATATAATCCTTCTCCTCGTCCTCCACAAATGGGAGAGTCCTTTGAAGAAGACGGAGAAGGTCTTTGAGCGGCACACTGAAGGAATATTCGGGGGCAATCTCGGGAAAGGACGAAAAGTCCCGGGGATCGATCCCCTTCAGGTGGAAGATCGCGTTGTCCTTCTCGAGAGTGGTCATCCCCTTGCGGTCGGAGGGATCCTTCGACAGGTGCACGCGTCCGGAAGGAAGCTCCCGGACGATCTGATAGAGCTTTTTTCCGAGGACCGTCGCCTGACCGGGAACCGCGACGGTCGCCGGGAGGCGGAGGCGGCCCCCGGCCGACTGATCGAAGGAAATCAGGGTGATCTCACCCTCCTTAGCCTCGATCAGGATATGGGAGGCCAGAAGGGCGATATTTTTTCGGTCGGAGAGAATGGACACCTTCTCCAACCCTTCGAGAAAAACGTGCTGTTCGATTGTAAAATCCACCAAAAGCTCCTTGGGATACAGTATCCCTGAATTGCCGACCCTGTCAGAGCGACTGCAGAAGCTTACGCCTCAATATCTCGATGTCGCGAGACAAAATCGCATCGGTATCCCGGTTCTCGTCCACGGTCCTGAAGGCATAGATCGCCGTGGAATGGTCCCGTCCTCCCATCTCCCGGCCAATTTCTGGAAAGGACATCTGGGTCAAATCCCGCATCAGGTAGACCGCCACATGGCGGGCAATCGCGATGGAGCGGTTCCTTTTTTTCGAGCGAATCTCCTTGGGGGTAACCTTATAGAAGGCCGCGACCTCGTTCATGATCAGTTCGGTGTGAAGCGGCATCGAGGCGTTCTGGATCAGGTTGGAAAGGAGTCGCCGGGTCACGTCGATCGTCACCGGCTTCCCCATGAGGGTTTGGTAGGCTCCCAGACGGATCATCGCCCCCTCAAGCTCTCGGATGTTGGACTTGATGCTGGTGGCAAGGAAAAAGATCACGTCCTCGGAGAGGTTTATTCCCTCTTGCCGCATCTTCTCGCTGAGGATGGCCACCTTGGTCTCGAAATCCGGAATCTGGATATCGGCGATCAGACCGGAAGAAAAACGGGACCTGAGCCGTTCCTCGAGGGTCACGATCTCGTTGGGAGGACAATCGCTCGTCAGAATGATCTGCTTTCCGCTTTCAAAAAGCGTGTTGAACGTATGGAAAAATTCTTCCTGGGTCCGCTCCTTGTTGGAGAGAAACTGGATGTCGTCGACGATCAGCACGTCAATGGAGCGGTACCGCTCCCGGAATTCACTCATTTTGTTGAACTTGATGGCGTTCACCATTTCATTTAAGAACGATTCGGTCGTCAGGTACAAAAGTTTCTTGCCCGGAAATTTCTTTAAAATGGCGTTTCCGACGGCATTGACCAGATGGGTTTTCCCTAATCCGACCCCCCCGTAAATATAGAAAGGATTGTAGGACTTTCCGGGATTTTCTGAGACCTGATAGGCCGCCGCATGGGCAAACCGGTTGCTCTCCCCGACCACATAATTCTCAAACTGGTAACGGGAGATCAGATGATTGTTCCATTCGGCCCCGGCCAATTTCTCGGAGGAATTTTCCTTGATCGGCAATGCGTCCTTCCGGGATTCCTCCCGGGTTTTCCGAGGTTTTTTTTTCTCTTCTGAAACCCGAATGGAAAATTCCAGATTCTCCCGGGCGAGGAGTGTGCGGCATGCCTTCAGAATCGATTCCTGGTGACGCCCGGAAACCAGTCGGCTGACAAACCCGTTTGGAACGATCAAGGTCAGGCGGTTGTTATCCTGTTCGAGGCGGCATTCCCGGTAAATCTCTCGGACTCCTTCAAGAACATTTGTTCCTTCGGATACGTCGATGTGATGGAGGGCGCTCTGCCACAAATTCTGCATAAGAAATCTCTCGATCAAAGACTTAAAACTAAAGTCAGAAAAAGTTTTTAACAGACTGTGGAAAAGTTGTTAATTTAAAAAGAAAAAACCGGGAGAAAATTTTTCCCGGATCGGACAAGACGTTACATAATAAATCATTGAAATTAAAAGGCAAAATTTAATCCGGATGAGAGACTTTTGGGATCTGTATGGGGCGAAAGTGATCCTACCAAAGATGACCCAAGGAATCAATTCCCGTGATTTTAATCATCCCTTTCCACAATCTTTTCAGAACCTCAAGATTTGGGGACCAAAGGGGAATGATTGCTTTTCCACGAAAGTCAGCTTCGCCTATTGGGGCTTCTTTCTTTTTCTCCTTAAAAAAATATGAAAGATACATACACCACTCAATGGAAAAACCCCAAACGAAGAAGAATCGAGCCAACTGCCAGAGCTCCTTTCTCCAGGATTCAAAAAAATTGTCCCGACCCCCCCTTGAAGGTCTCCGACCTCCCAGGCCTTAAAAAACTTGACCGGGTTTCCTTTCATTTCCTACAATTTAATTTTGAACCTCGGACCTGATTCCCAAGGAGATTCAATCATGGTGAAAATAACCGGTGCGGAGATGCTCCTCGAGTCATTGAAAAAGGAGCGGGTCTCTCAGATATTCGGATATCCTGGCGGCGTGGTCCTTCCCATCTTCGACGCCCTCTACAAGGATCCTTCGTTGGCCGTCGTCCTGACCCGGCATGAGCAAGGGGCGGTGCATGCGGCCGAAGGATATGCCCGAACCACGGGGGAAGTAGGTGTCGTGCTCGTAACGTCCGGTCCAGGGGCCACCAACACGGTCACAGGCCTCGTTGATGCGAATATGGATTCCATTCCCCTGGTGGTTCTCACGGGACAGGTTCCCACCAAAATGATTGGAAACGACGCCTTTCAGGAGGCGGATATCGTCGGGATCAGCCGCTCCTGCACGAAGCATAACTTCCTCGTTCGGGAGATTTCCGAGCTGCCCAGGATCATCAAGGAGGCCTTTTATATCGCCCGATCCGGACGCCCGGGACCGGTTCTCGTCGACATTCCGAAAGACGTGATCACCGATCGAGGCGAATTCCACTATCCCGAAGGGCTGTCGCTCCGAGGATACAATCCGACGGTTCAGGGCAACCGGTGGCAGATCAGGAAGGCCGCACAGCTGATCTCCAAGGCGAAGAAGCCGGTCCTGTACGTTGGGGGAGGGGTCATCGGGTCGGATTCCCATGAAGAACTCGGGGAACTCGTGGGCCTGACCCAGATTCCCGTGACGCTCACCCTGATGGGTCTCGGAGCCTTCCCGGGAAATCATCCCCTCTTCATGGGGATGCTCGGAATGCACGGGACCTACGCCGCCAATATGGCTGTCCACCATTCCGATCTTCTGATTGCCGTGGGGGTCCGGTTTGATGACCGTGTGACAGGAAAGATCTCCGAATTTTCTCCCCACTCGAAGGTCATCCACATCGATATCGATCCGACCTCCATCCGGAAAAATTTTCGGGTCGACGTTCCGGTCGTGGGGGACGCGCGGCTGATTCTCTCCGATCTTATCGAGGATCTCAGAAAGATCCGGGACGAGGAAGGGCTTGTTCCGATTGAAGACTGGAATCGGCAGATCGAGGCATGGAAGGAGGAGCATCCTCTGACCTACAAGAAGGATCCGGAGGTGATCAAGCCCCAGTTCGTGATCGAGAAGACCTTTGACTTGACCGACGGAGACTGTATCGTCTCCACCGATGTTGGACAGCATCAGATGTGGACCGCCCAATTCTTCAAGTTTCTTGCTCCCCGGACATGGCTCACCTCGGGCGGGCTCGGAACAATGGGGTACGGATTTCCCGCAGCGATCGGAGCGCAACGGGCCTTTCCGAAGAAGCGTGTCATCGCGGTGACCGGAGAGGGAAGCTTCATGATGAATATCCAGGAGATGGCCACCGTTGCCTCCCTTGAGATTCCCGTCAAGATCATCATCTTGAACAACCAGTACCTGGGGATGGTTCGGCAGTGGCAGGAGTTCTTTTACGGAGGGCGCTATTCGTCCTCCTTCATCGGTCAGAGCCCGGATTTCGTGAAACTAGCCGAAGCCTTCGGGGTGGCCGGGTTCCGGGCGACCAAGCCCGATCAGGTCGAGGAGATTCTCCTGAAGGGTTTGTCGACGAAGGGCCCGGTTCTGATGGAGTTCATGGTCGATCCCGAAGAGAACGTCTTCCCCATGGTTCCGGCCGGCGGGTCCAACATCGAAATGATCTTTGAGGCTCCTCCACCACCGCAGAAATCCGGAAAGGCGGGCCGAAGGGAGAAGGACGCGGTGATCACCGCATGAGCGCCGATCCTTCCCAGCGCAAGCATCATATCCAGATCCTGGTCGAGAACCGGTTCGGCGTTCTCACCCGGGTGGCAGGCCTGTTCAGCGCCCGGGGCTACAATATCGAAAGCCTTTCGGTCGGACAAGGAATCGATCCTTCGGTCGCCCAGATGACCATCGTGACGGTAGGGGACGACCGGGTGGTCGAGCAGATAACCAAGCAGCTCAACAAACTTGTGGACACGATCAAGGTGGTCGACCTTTCCGAATCCTCCTTCGTGTCCCGCGAGACGGTCATGGTCAAGGTCAATACCACCACCCGTCCGGAAGATCGGCAGGAGGCCTTCCGCATCGCGGAAATCTTCCGGGCCCATATTGTCGACACCTCCCCGTCCACCTACACCCTCATGGTGACTGGGGAGGAGGAAAAGATTGAGGCTATGGTTGGCCTTCTCCGCCCGCTCGGGATCAAGGAGCTCGTCCGCTCCGGCACAATCGCCATCGCCCGGGAGGACCTCCGTTCCGCCCCGAAGGGATCAAGGCATGACGGGGAGATCCCGGCCTGACCGCTTCTCTCCCTTCCCCAATACCAAGACCAACACTGTACCCATGGAGCCGTCATTGAAATCGTCGATCTTTTATGAAGCCGACACCAACATCGAAAGAATCCGTTCCAAGAAGGTGGCCATCATCGGATTCGGGAGTCAGGGCCATGCCCATGCCCTGAATCTCAAGGAATCAGGGGTCAATGTCTCGATCGGCATCCGGTCTGGAAGCTCCAAGAAGAAGGCCGAAGGGTTTGGGTTCAAGCCCCTTTCCGTCCCCGACGCGGTCAAGGGAGCCGACCTTGTCATGATCCTCCTTCCGGATGAAAAACAGGCCGAGATCTATACAAACGAGATCGCTCCCAACCTCCGTCCCGGCATGACCATGGCCTTCGGCCATGGATTCAATATCCATTTCGGCCAAATTCTTCCTCCCGACGACGTGGATGTCTTCCTGGTCGCCCCCAAGGGGCCTGGCCATCTTGTCCGATCCGAGTACCAGAAAGGCTCCGGGGTGCCCTGCCTGATCGCCATCCATCAGGATGCCTCGGGATCGGCCAAGGAAACGGCTCTGGCCTACGCAGGCGCCATCGGAGGCGGCCGGGCCGGCATCTTCGAGACCACCTTCCGGGAAGAGACGGAAACCGATCTCTTCGGAGAGCAGGCCGTCCTTTGCGGGGGATTGTCGGCCCTTATCCAGGCGGGATTCGAAACCCTGGTCGAGGCGGGATACGCTCCCGAGATGGCGTATTTTGAGTGTCTCCACGAGGTAAAGCTGATCGTGGACCTTATTTACGAGGGCGGGATCTCCAACATGCGCTACTCCATCAGCACCACGGCCCGTTACGGCGATCTTACGCGCGGACCTCGGATCGTGAACGACTCGGTGCGCGCAGAAATGCGGAAGATTCTGAACGAGATCCAGACGGGCGTCTTTGCCCGGGAATTCGTTCTCGAAAATAAAGCCGGAAAGCCGGTTTTCCAGGCGCTTGAACGCCAGGGACGGGAACACCCCATCGAACAGGTCGGGGAGGAGATCCGGTCCATGATGCCGTGGATGAAGAGCTCCCGGATCGTCGACCGAACCCGCAATTGATGGCCCGGACGCGCGCTCGTTGAAGGTTGGTCCAGGGCATTTTCGGACCCTTGTGGCCCGTGAAGGGGTTCCGTTCATCCTTGCCGCGGGAGGTCTGTCCGCGGCGATGTTCTGGGTGTCGCCCCCGATCGGATGGGTCTCGCTCCTGCTGCCCGCTTTCGTGGTGAATTTTTTCCGAAATCCTCCACGGGCCGTTCCCCCTGGACCGCCCGGCAGGGTGGTTTCTCCCGCGGACGGGAAGATCGTTGTCGCCGGACCGGACCCGGCTTCGGGAAGGGTGAAGGTTTCGATTTTCATGAACGTTTTCAACGTTCATCTCAACCGGATCCCGGTGGAGGGAACGGTGGAGAGGATCACCTATTTTCCCGGAGCGTTCCTGAACGCTTCCTTCGACAAGGCGTCGGAGCAGAACGAGCGGAACCGGATGTCGATTCGTACCCCTTCGGGGAATGAGGTTATAATGGTTCAGGTGGCGGGCCTGATCGCCCGGCGCATTCTCTGCTATGCTGAGACGGGGGAGAACCTTTCGGCAGGCACAATTTTCGGTCTCATCCGTTTTGGGTCCCGAGTCGATCTCGACCTTCCGGTCGGAACGACCCTGGCCGTCCATCTGGGTGAGAGAGTTAGAGGAGGAGAGACGATTCTTGGAATCTTACCGAAATAGCGATCCCCCTTCCTCCCCGCGGAATCGGGGACGGGGGATCTATATTCTTCCCAACCTGTTTACTGCCGGGAACCTCTTTTGCGGATTCTATTCTATTCTCGCGGGGTTCCAGCACCGCTTCCGGGATGCCGCGATCGCCATCCTGATCGCGGCGGTCTTCGACAACTTAGACGGAAAGGTGGCCCGGCTCGCCCATGCGACCAGCCCTTTCGGCGTCGAGTTCGACAGTCTGGCCGATCTCATCTCCTTCGGGGCGGCGCCCGCCCTTTTGGTTTACAACTCCGACCTCTACCAATACCACCGCCTGGGCACGGCCGCCGCCTTCCTGTTTCTTGCCTGCGGAGCGTTGCGTCTTGCCAGGTTCAATGTCATGACCACGAAAATCTCTTCCAAGTATTTTCTGGGCCTTCCTATTCCAGCGGGCGCCCTGGTCCTTTCAGCCTCCGAACTCGCGCGCACCGGTCCCCTGTCTCACGTTTTCCCTTTTCCTCCCGGATTCTTTCTGCTTGCGACCTATGTGGTCTCGATCCTTATGGTCAGTCCCCTCAGATACCGAAGCTTCAAGGAAGTCCATCTTCTTCGAAAGCCCCTCCCGACCTTCGTGACGGTGATGATTGTCTCCCTGTCCTTCTTTCTCTTCCCCAGTTCGAGCTTCTTCGTGGGCATCCTCCTCTATGCCGTCCTTGGAGTGGTGGAGTACCTCCTCTACCGGATGGGAGTCAAAAAGCCGGTGGGAGATCCCGGGGATCCCGTACTAGGGTGGATGGGAGGAACCGTGAAACGGCGCGCCCGGGTCATCCGATTCCGACGCCCACGCTCCGGCGGAAAGCCGTAACCGGACCGTTTTGGGCTCTTCGGTATGAACGACAGGAGGTCGACAATGACACACGATACCATCCGGATCTTTGACACCACCCTCCGGGACGGGGAACAGAGTCCGGGTGCGTCGATGCAGAAGGGGGAAAAGCTCCAGATCGCGCGCCAGCTCGAGAAGATGGGGGTGGATATCATCGAGGCGGGATTTCCTGTGGCCTCTCCGGACGATTTTTCCGCGGTAGCGGCCATTGCATCCGAAATCCGGGGAGCCTCCGTGTGCGCCCTTTCCAGATGCCGCCCAGAGGATCTTGAGGCGGCGGCCCGTGCCCTGTCGGGGGCTGCGTCTCCACGGATCCATACCTTCATTGCCACCTCGGCACTCCATATGGAGAAGAAACTGGGACTCGCCCCCGAGGCCGTACTCGAGACAATCGACCGATCGGTCCGACATGCGGTCGATCTGGTCGGCGAGGTCGAATTTTCGGCGGAAGACGCCACCCGGAGCGAGCGGCCCTTTTTGGCCCGTGCGGTGGGAGTGGCCATCGCCGCAGGCGCGCGGACGATCAATATTCCGGACACAGTGGGGTACGCGCTTCCCTCCGAATTTAAAGAACTTATCGCCTTTCTCGTGTCCACGGTCCCCGGAGCTTCCGGGGTGGTCTTTTCCGCCCATTGCCACAACGATCTGGGTCTTGCGGTGGCAAACTCCCTCGCGGCGATAGAAGGGGGCGCCCGGCAGATCGAATGCACCATCAATGGCATCGGGGAGCGGGCGGGTAACGCGGCGATGGAGGAGGTCGTCATGGCCTTGAAGGTCCGGCGAGCCTTCTTTGGCCTCGAGACACGGATCCGGACCGAGGAATTCATCCGGGCTTCCCGCCTGGTCCAGACCATCACCGGTATGCTGGTTCAGCCCAACAAGGCGATCGTCGGGGCCAATGCCTTCGCCCATGAATCGGGGATTCACCAGGATGGGCTTTTAAAGGACAAGCGCACTTACGAAATCATGCTGCCGGAACAAGTCGGCCTTGCCGAAGGAGCCCTGGTTCTCGGAAAGCACTCCGGACGGCACGCTTTCAGGACCCGGCTTGAAACCTTGGGATACCGCCTCTCGGAGGAGGATCTCGCCCAGGCCTTTTTAAAGTTCAAGAAACTTGCCGACCAGAAAAAGGAAATCTACGACGAGGACCTCGAGACCCTTCTCTCCGAGGGCCCATCCGAACAAGGGTGGGAGCGGTTCCGGCTTGAACGCCTGGTGGTCAGCGGCGGAACTCTGGTCCCCCCCACCGCCACCGTCGTGCTGACCGTCGATGGAGAGGAGCGCCAGATGGCAGGCCTCGGATCCGGCCCGGTCGATGCCATCTACCGGACCCTTTCCAAGATGACCGGGGCCACAGCCCGCCTCCTTTCCTATACCGTCAAAGGCATCACGGGGGGAAGCGACGCCCTGGGAGAAGTGACGGTGCGGCTTGAAGAGGAGGGAAGGGTCGCGGCCGGACACGGGGCCGACACCGACATTCTGGTGGCTTCGGCCCACGCCTACCTCGAAGCCTTGAACCGCCTCGAACGCAAGAAAGAACGGGACAGGAAGGCAGGATTTCCTCAGCAGGTCACCCTCTGACGAACCAAGGCCCATCACGGCCCGAACCCTTCAACGGTCAAGATAAAGGAAGGACGTTGTGACGACAGGAACGACGCGAAAGGTACTGCTTCTCCCCGGGGACGGCATCGGCCCCGAGGTTATGGCACCGGTGGCCGAGCTTCTCCTTGAGCTGGCCAAGCGGAAGGTGCTCCCCGTTGAGGTCCGGGAAGGCCTGATCGGGGGGGCGGCCTACGACAAAACCGGCCATCCGCTTCCCCCGGAGACAGTGTCCCTGGCCCTGGACTCGGATGCGGTTCTTTTGGCGGCGGTCGGAGGACCCCGCTATGACACTCTTCCCTACGAGCATCGCCCGGAACGGGCGCTCTTGGGGATCCGGGAAAAACTCGGAGCCTTTGCGAACCTCCGTCCAGCAAAGCTCATCCCCCAGCTCGCGAACGCCTCCACACTGAAGCCCGAGGTGATCGCAGGCCTTGATCTTCTGGTCGTGCGCGAACTCACCGGGGGAATCTATTTCGGGGCGCCTCGAGGAATCGTCACGGAGAACGGCGTGCGGGTGGGGATCAACACCGAGCGGTATTCGGAGCCGGAGATCGAGCGGATTGCCAGAGTCGCCTTCACCGTCGCCAGAAATCGAAGAAAGAAGGTCACCTCGGTCGACAAGGCGAACGTCCTCGAGTCCTCGGTTCTCTGGCGCGAGGTGGTGACCCGGGTCCAGAAGGATTTTCCAGAGGTCGCCCTCGACCACATGTACGTCGACAACGCCGCCATGCAGCTTGTCAGAAACCCCGGCCAGTTCGACGTGATCGTGACCGGGAACATCTTCGGGGACATCCTCTCCGACGAGGCCTCCCAGCTGACCGGGTCCATCGGAATGCTGGCCTCCGCCTCGGTGGGAGGGCGAACCGGCCTCTTTGAGCCCATTCACGGGAGCGCTCCGGACATCGCCGGAAAAGACATGGCCAATCCGTCGGCCATGTTTCTCTCCTTTGCGATGCTCCTCGATCATTCCTTAAGAGAACCCGGCTTGGCCCGCTCCCTTGAGCGGGGGGTGGAATCCGTCCTAGGGGAAGGGATCCGGACGAAGGATATCGCCGAACCCGGAAGCCAGGTGGTCGGATGCGCCGAAATGGGACGCCGGATCACCCGCGCCTTCTGGACCCATCATGAAAAGGGAGCGGACAAGACGTGAAGGTCGCGGTCGTCGGGGCCACCGGGGCGGTGGGGCGTGAAATGGTCGCAATCCTTGAAGAACGGGGGTTCCCCGCCAGTGAACTCCACCTCTTTGCTTCCGAACGCACCGCCGGTGAGCGGATCTCCTTCAGAGGCAAGGACGTTTCGGTCAAGCGTCTTGAGAAACCTTCCCAGCTCGCAGGGATTCCCCTCGCCCTTTTTTCAGCGGGGGCAGAAACGAGCCGGGAATTCTCCCCGGCCTTGGTGGCCCAGGGAACCTCGGTGGTGGACAATAGCTCGGCCTTCCGGATGATGCCGGAAATCCCCCTCGTGGTCCCGGAGGTCAATCCCCACCATCTTCCGACCAGAAAAGGGCCCTGTCTGATCGCCAACCCCAACTGCGCCACCATTATCCTTCTCATCGTGGTCCGTCCGCTCCTTGATCTCGCCCCGCTTGAACGGATGGTGGTGACCACCTTCCAGTCGGTCTCGGGGACCGGCAAGGACGCAATGGACGAGCTTGCCGGTCAACTCGTCCTGATCTTGAACGGGGAGGCCGACACCATTGTTCCGAAGGTATACGCGCCCTACCAGATTGCCTTCAATTGCCTCCCGCGGATCGACGCCTTCCTGCCCGACGGATCCACCAAAGAGGAGGAGAAGATGGTCCGGGAAAGCCGGAAGATGCTCGATCTTCCCGATCTTCCCATTTCGGCCACCTGTGTGCGGGTTCCCGTGATGGTGGGCCATTCGGAATCGGTGAACCTGGCGTTTGCCGGTCCGGTCTCCCCGGAGGCGGTCCGGAATCGACTCGGGGACGCTCCCGGGGTGGTGGTGTGGGACGACCCTGCCCATGACCTGTACCCGGTTCCCAGAAGCACGGCCGGCCGGGACGAAGTACTGGTGGGACGCATCCGTCGCGATCCCTCCGTGGCTCACGGGATCAATCTCTGGCTGACCGGCGACAACCTGAGAAAGGGTGCGGCGACCAACGCCATCCAAATCGCCGAACTCCTTCTCGAACGCGGAGTGCTCGAATGACATCCTTCATCACACCGGCGCCCCTCAAGGGGACCGGACGCGATCTGGTCGATCGGATCAACGCCCTTAAGAAAGAGCGGGACGCCATCATCCTGGCCCACAACTATCAGATCGGAGAAGTCCAGGACGTCGCGGATTTCGTGGGAGATTCGCTTGAGCTGTCCCGCCACGCCGCCATGACCTCCCATCCGGTGATCGTTTTCTGCGGGGTCCACTTCATGGCCGAGACCGCCAAGGTCCTCTCTCCCGACAAGACCGTCCTCGTCCCCGATCTCCATGCCGGCTGCCCCATGTCCGACATGGTCACGCCCGAGGACGTCCGCCGCCTCCGGCAGGAGCATCCGGGGGCCATGGTGGTCACGTACGTGAACTCTTCCGCAGCCGTCAAGGCCGAATCGGACATCTGCTGCACCTCGGCCAACGCCGTCCGGATCATCGAGTCGATCCCCGCCCACCAAAAGGTGATCTTCCTTCCGGATCAATACCTGGGCGAATTCGTCCAACGAAAGACCGGACGCTCCCTGATCCTCTATTCCGGGTTTTGCCCGACCCACGTGCGTATCATGGCCGCCGACATTTTCCGCGAGCGGAAAAAACATCCGGACGCGCTGGTGATCGCCCATCCGGAATGTCCGGCTCCCGTGGCCGAGGGGGCAGATGTGGTGGCCAGCACCAGCCGGATGGCCATCGAGGTGAAAAGCTCCGAAAAGAAGGAGGTCATCGTGGGAACCGAAATCGGCATGATTCACCGACTTTCCCGGGAAAATCCCGAGAAGACCTTCATCCCGGCCTGCCAAAGCTGCGACTGCGCCAACATGAAAGTGAACTCGCTTGAAAAGATCCTCTGGTCGCTTGAGGACATGGCCCCCGAAATCCTCCTTGATCCCGGGATCATTGCCGGAGCCCGGAAGGCCCTGGACCGGATGCTTTCCCTTTCGTAGCCCCATGCTATCCCGCACACTCGCCTTGATCGGTCTCGCCTTTCTGTTCGCCGCCGCGCTCGTCTATCTCGTGGAGCGGGGAGGGGGCCGGGGGATCTTCTCCAAGTTTGGTCACCTTCCGGGAGATATCGTGATCAAGAAACCGGGATTCGTCTTCTCCTTTCCCCTGGTCTCCGGACTTCTCCTCTCTGTCGTCCTTTCCGTCCTTCTCACCTTCCTGTTTTCGCTCTTTAAGCGCTAGGGCGTCCGGGTGACTCCCCCCATCGATGCAAAAGACTATGCCTACGATCTTCCGGAGGACCGGATCAGGCTATATCCTCCGACGCGCCGTGAGGATAGCCGTCTGGCGGTGGTGAGGCGTAACGTCTCCATCTCCCGGGAGGTGATGTTCAAGACCGTCTCCGATCTCCCGGAGATCCTTCGCCCCGGAGATCGGTTGGTGGTGAACGACTCGCGGGTTCTTCCCGCCCGTGTCCGTGCCTATAATTCCCGCGGGGGGGAGATCGAAATTCTCTTTCTGGGCCCGTTCACCGAAGGGACCTCCGGGTCCGTGCGATTTTTGGCGAAGTCCGTGGGCCGTGACTATCGTCTCGCCCTCTTTTCGGGACGGGGGGAGGTCCTGATTTCGGGATATCTTGAGGGCGAAGGGTGTTTTGGCGGAGAGTATCGGGGAGAGAGGCCGCTTTCCGAGGAGCTTGAGGCGTGCGGGGAGATGCCCCTTCCTCCCTACATCGCGCGGAAACGCCACGCGGATGCAGGGGACCGGGAACGATACCAGACCGTGTATTCGAAAATTCCCGGCTCGGTCGCCGCGCCCACGGCGGGACTTCACCTGGGGTCGGACCTGCTCTTCCGCCTTTCAGGCGCCGGAATCGACCTCTCCTTCGTGACCCTCCACGTGGGGCTGGGAACCTTCCGCCCGCTGAACGAAGGTCCGGTAGACGCCCACCGCATGCACGCCGAATGGTTCTCCGTCCCGTCCCGGACCTTGGGGGACATCTCCCGCACCCGAAGCCGGGGGGGACGGGTGGTGGCGGTCGGAACCACCGCCCTCCGGGCGCTGGAATCCGCGGTCTTGAGAGAAGCCCCGGACAGGACTTCGGGGAGCGACCCGGAGTCCGTATCGGGCTGGACCGATCTCTTCATCCGTCCGGGGCACCAATTCGGTCCGGTGGACGGTCTTTTCACGAACTTCCACACCCCCCGGTCGACCCTTCTGGTCCTGGTCGACGCCTTTCTCGGGGGAGGGGGGCGGTGGCGGGAAATCTATGGCCGGGCCCTATCGGAAGGATTGTTCTTCCTGAGCTACGGAGACGCTCTCCTGATCCTGTGATGGATTCGCCCGCAGGAGGACGTCCCGGCCTTTCCGGAACCCGGAAACCACTTCGATCTCCGTTCGGACAGGATTCGTGAAGGAGCGGAAATTTCGAAAGGGGCCATTTTAAAGGAACGGCTCGCCGCGAATCCCTCCTCTTCGACGAGACCTTCCTTGATACGGCCGAAATCAGAACAACCCTCCCGGGCCTGATCCTGCGTGGCGGAATCTCTGGCGCAAAATAGGCGCTTTTTGACTTCCCTCACAAGAATGGCTCCTCACTTCGCATGGATTCCGAGGATGCCGTTTACTCCTTGACGAATCAGGTTGATGGCGATGGCGGCCAAGAGGAGCGAGAAAATTTTCCCGACTGCGGCGGACAGGGACTGGCCGAGCATTCGCGTGATGCGGTCGGAAAGAAGCAGGACCACAAAGAGGATGGCCATGTTCACGCCCAGGGCGACCAAGGCCCAGGACAGGGAGACGCTCTTCGAAAAGATGAGCGAGGTGGTGAGGGTCGCGGGTCCTGCGATGATCGGAATGCCCAAGGGAACGACCCCAATGGATCCGGAGAGTAGAAGAGGGCGACCCGCCTCCGTGGGGTCTTGGTGCCTGAGGAGGTCCGAGATCGACAGGACCAGAAGGAGCAGGCCCCCGGCCAGGGTGAAATCCCAGAGGGAGAGTCCCAGAAAGTTCAAAAGCGAGGCCCCGAAGATATCGAAGAACAGAACGGTCAGGAAGGCGGTCATGACTGCCCCCCGGGCCGTCGTTCTTTTTTGGGCCGCCTCCATGCCTTGTGTTAGACTGAAGAATAAAGAAAGGACCCCCGGCGGATCGATTGCCACGAACAGGGGAAGAAAAACTTTCC
>DAHVAL010000022.1:3150-30031 GCA_027314645.1 Nitrospirota bacterium | reverse complement strand
ACGGGAAGGGGGAGTCCATTCTTGCGGACCTGGGGGTCCGGCCTCTGGTGAAGGCCCTTTCGAAAGGGGACGTTCTTGTTGTTCTCCTCGACCAGAACGCAGGCCTTGGGGAGGGGGAATTCGTTCCCTTTTTCGGTCGACAGGCCTGCACCTATTCGAGCCTCGCCAAGCTTTCCCTTCTTCTCGGGATCCCGGTTCTCCCCGCCTCATCGCACCGGCGCCCCGACGGGACCCATCACGCGACCATCCATCCGCCCATCCTTCCTGTTCCCGACCCTCCTCCGGAGGACGGGGTAAGAATCCTGACTTCCCTTTACACCCGGGCCATCGAAGAGATGATCCGCCCCAATCCCGAGCAGTGGATCTGGATGCACCGGCGGTGGAAGACGCGTCCGCCGGCAGAGAAGGAAGGGGCCTGAATATTTCAGGGCCCTCCTTAAGAGGCTCCTCGGTGTTCCGGCATGAGAACACTGTTTTGGACGGGGGGTGCCAGGAATCCTCGCGTGAGCTTTGAGGGGCATGTCCTCCGTCAGGGTCCCGACCGGGATTTGAACGGGGGCGGCCCTCCCCTCCCATGTTCTTCCCGCCCCCGCGTTGGGCCGGATAAAGACTTTTTTGAATTCGGGAATCTGGGGGCCCCCCTTATGGTAAAATCCACCAAGATGGCATACGACTTTCAAGAAATCCGGACCGCTTCCGAAGGATCCGGTCAAGGAAAAACGGGGACGATCAAACACTGAAGACGAATCAGCAGAATTTCTCCAATATTTTATCCGGTGACAGGCTCCCTCGGGGAAGTCGGGTCCTTGTTGTCCTGTTCGGACGCATCGGAGACGTCCTCTTCACCCTCCCCTCGGTCCTCGCCCTCAAGAAATTCCGGCCCGACCTTTCGATCGACTGGGTGGTGGAAGACCGATGCGCCGACCTTATTCGGGGACATGCGGCCTTGCGCAAAGTCATCCTGTTTCATCGGCAGGACTATTCCAGAAGTCTTAAAAATCGTCGCTGGGGCCGAACGCTCGGGATCGTTCGGGATCTCGTGGGAGAAATCCGGAGCGAGCGGTATGCGGCGGTTCTCGACTTTCAAGGGCTCCTCAAGTCGGGGTTGGCCACATTTCTTGCCCATGGAAAGGTGAAGCTCGGGTCTCCGTCCACCTACGGGCGCATGAAGGAAGGGGCCGGCTTTTTTTCCAGGCAGGTGTTGCTGGACCGCCGGGACCGTCATCTGGTGGAGAGGCATCTCCTTGTGGTCCAGCAACTCCTTGGAACGAGTCTTCGTCCTGAGCCGATCCGGATCGACTTCACCCGCACAGAAATGGAAAAGGTCCACAGACTGATCGGGGATGATCCTTTTGTTCTTTTCCATCCCTTTGCGAGCTGGCAAACTCGAACCTGGCCCTTTCGATCGTGGGCACAGGTGGCGAGCACATTCGCCATGAAGGGACTTCGGGTTGCGTTGGCCGGAGTCGGGGGGGCGAGCCAGGAGCGTGTCAAGGAGGAGATCGGAGCGGGAGTGCAGGGGGGCGTTATCGACGTGATGGGAACCCTGACCCTCCGGGAACTGGCCCTCGCCATGGCAAGATCCGAGGCGGTTCTGGCGGTCGATTCCGGCCCGATGCATTTGGCTTCCGCCATGGGGACACGGGTGGTCGCCCTCTTCGGGCCGACGGATCCCGTTCGTCTCGGTCCATTCGGTCCCTTCTTGACGCCCTCCGGGGAAGAGGACATGGGGCGGACAGGCATGGTCGTGACCGCCGGTCTTCCATGCCAACCCTGCATGATGCGGCGGTGTCCGATCGGGACCCCTTGCCAGGAGAGGCTTTCCCCCGATATCGTCGTCGGGGCCTTTGATGAGGTCATGAAATGCCAGGTGAAAGCCGGCCAGGCGAGAGACCTCGCAGTGTCAGACCCATGGAATGCCTGATGAAAAAAGATCGATTGTTGCTGCAGGATATCAAATCCCTTCTGATCGTGAAGCCTTCCTCGCTTGGAGACATTCTTCATGCGTTTCCGCTGGTCAACACTCTCCGGGCCGCCTCACCGGGAATGGCGATCGATTGGGTGGCGAACGGAGAGTTCGTGTCCCTTGTCCGGCGTCACCCGGGAATCCGCCATGTCTGGGAGTTTCCACGGAGAGAGTTCGGGCGGAGCGGATTTTTAGGAAAGATGAGATCCCTTTCCAAACACATGTCCGAGACTCCCCACGATCTTGTCATCGATGCCCAAGGACTTCTCCGGTCGGCGCTTCTTGCCCGCCTGGCGGTCCTGAAGGGAAGGTCCGGGGTTGTGGCGGGATTTGACAGCGCCCGGGAAGGGGCCACAATTTTTTATGACCGGACGGTTCACATCCCGGAAACTCCAGGGCATCCGTTCCATGCAGTCCCAAGGAACCTCCTTTTCCTTGATCTTTTTGAGTCGGTGAAGGAAACAGAACCCATCCCCGCCCACTTGGCCTATACCCCCGAAGACGAAGCGCTGGTGGACCGTCTGCTGGGGGAATCGGGATTTGGTCCCGGGGAGCGGTTTGTCGCGATTCATCCCGGGGCCCGTCGGGCCAGCAAAAGATGGCCGCCTGTCTATTTCTCCGAACTTGTCCGGAAAATGCGGGAGAACCATCTTCCTGGGACGATTCTTGTCGGAGACCGGGGGGAAAAGGATCTCCTGGAGGAAATTGAGGCGCGATCGGGGGTTCCCATCCCCCATCTCGCCGGAAAAATCCCCCTGGACATCCTGCCCCTTTTTCTCTCCCGGGCCGCCCTCTTCATCGGAAATGATTCGGGCCCCTTGCATATGGCCGCTCTCTCCGGGGTCCCGACGCTCTCATTTTTCGGGTCCTCGGATCCGGGGAGAACGGGTCCGTGGGGGGGACCCGAACGGAACATTGTGTTGCAAGAGCCTCTTCCGTGCGCTCCCTGCGGCGATTTTAAAAAGTCCTGTTCGCACATGACGTGCCAGATAAGTCTGACCCCCTCCCTGGCCCTTGCACGTCTCAGACCCCTTCTGGAGCCGGTGAGTGTTTCAGGCGGCCTCCGGGACTTGCCCGATGCGTCCGATGAATCGTAGGGGGTTTTACGCTTTTCTTTTGAAGGGGCGCCCCCTGTGAGGCCTCCGGTGCCGGTCAACGGCCGTCTGTATGTGCGCGGGCTGAACTGGATCGGGGACGCGGTCTTGTCGGTCGGCGCCTTACAGGGTCTCAAGAAGGTCCGGCCGGATATCCGCATCGTTGTCGGAGCCCCGGTGGCCACGGCCCCCATCTATCGTTTATCGGCCTCGGTCGAAGAGGTCATCGCCCCTCCTTCCCTGCTTTCAAGGGAGCGCTTCGATGCGGCCGTGGTGCTTCCCCGCTCCTTTCGGAGCGCATGGGAATCCTTTTCCACCTCCTCCGTCCGGATCGGCTACGCCTCCGAAGGGCGTTCCCTGTTCCTCACGCGCCGCCTTGATTACCAACATTGGAAAAGCGCTCATCGTCATCAATCGGGATACTACGAGCTCCTTTTAACGGAGATCGATCCCGCGGTCCGCTTCGAGGCCCCACGGCTTCAGCTTTCCGAGAAATCCCTCGCGGAGGCGGCACAGAGAATGCGGGAATTGGTTCCGGAAGGGGACCGGGTCATGGCAATCAACCCCGGAGCCTTCTATGGGCGGGCAAAGACCTGGCCGACGCACCATTTTGTGGCACTTCTGAACACCCTTATGGAGACCGAACGCACCCTTCACGCGATTTTATTTTCAGGCCAGGGGGACCGGCCGCTGGCTGAGGAGATTGTTCGCCGTTTTCCCCATCCGAAGGTCCATTCCGTCGCGGGGGAGCTGTCGCTCGAACAAAGCGCCGCCCTCTTGTCGCTCTGCGACTTCCTCGTGACGAACGACTCTGGCATGATGCATCTGGGAGGGGCCTTGGAGAAGCGCGGAATCGCCCTGTTCGGTCCCACCGATCCGGTTTCAACCGGCCCGGTGTCCCCGCCATCCGGTCTTGGCATGGAGGTTCTTTCCGTCTCGACGTCTTGCGCTCCCTGTCTTCTCCGGGAATGTCCCATCGATCATCGGTGCATGGAGCAGTTGAGCCCGGCCCTGGTGTCCTCCCGAATCCTGACCCTCTTGAAGGAGATGTCTTGAAAAAGAAAAAAGGGCGACCTCTCGTGTTCGCCGACAGGGACGGAACCTTGATTCACGATATTCCATACCTGTCGCGCCTCGAGGATATCTCGCTCATTAAAGGGGTGGCGGACGCGATCAGGGAGCTTAACCGGAGAGAGATCCCCGTGGTTCTCGTGACCAATCAGTCGGGTGTCGCCCGCGGGTTTTTTTCGGAGTCCTTCGTCCTGGAAACCCATGCCCGCCTCATGGAGCTCCTGGAGGCAGAGGGAGCCACCCTGCAAGGACTCTATTACTGTCCCCATCTGTCCCCCGACGCGCTCTCCCCGACGGGGGGGGATTTGATCGGACCCTATCTTGTCTCCTGTTCCTGCCGGAAGCCGGAGCCCGGGATGCTTCTTCGGGCGATCAACGATCTGGGGGGCGATCCCGGATCCAGCATCATGATCGGCGATGCCGATCGGGACATTGAGGCTTCTTTAAAGGCCGGGTGCCGCGGAGGATACCGAATCTTAAAGGAGGGTGAGTCAAAACCGTCCAATCTGTCCGCGCGATGTGTCGAATCCTTTGCCGAGGCGGTGCATCATTTTTTGTCCACCCGCGATCTCTCGGGGGAAGGTTCGTGAGGTGGGAAGGACCCGCGGGTCCAAAGTTTGGCCCTCCTCGCTGTTGACTCCTGTCCCTGTATTCATGGAGTGGATCATGGTATTCTTCTCACACTGTCGAGGTTCTTCGGATCAAAGGAACAGTTTTGCATCAACATTCCCAATAAGGAGGCGGCGTTGGGCGTCGATCCCTTTCTTCTCTCCATTCTTGTCTGTCCAAAATGTCATGGGGCCCTGACCATCAAAAACAATTCAGAAGGACTGGTCTGTTCGTCGTGTGCGCTTTTGTATCCGGTAAAGGACGATATTCCCGTGATGCTGATCGAGGAGGCGATCCCCGTAGGGTCTTCCGGGGACGGCACCCGCTGAGCACGGGTTCAAATTCGGACGTCAAAAGAATTCTCCTGATCGGGCTACGAACCCTCGGGGACGTGGTCTTGACGACGGGGGCGATTCCGGCGCTCAAGGAATTGTTTCCGGAGGCCCGGATCGATTACCTGACCCGTGCGCCCTTTGATGTCCTTTTGTCGGAAGAGCCAGGGATTTCGAGGGCCTTTTCCCTTCCTCCGAGGAAGTTCGGCCCTCTGACGTTTGGTCCCTATCTTCGATTCCTGTGGACAATCCGAAGAGCGAACTACGATTTAGTGATCGATTTTTTTTCCCGGGGCCCCAGATCAAGGGTGATCACCCTGTTTTCCGGGGCGGATCGGCGGATCGGATTGATCGACCGAAATCTTGATGTTCACAGATGGGTGGACTGGCTCATTTATACTCTCCGCGTGTGTCCTCCCGTGCAATTGGCCCTGACCCGCGACCGGATTCCCTACCTCATTTCCCGGATCGGCCGTCTAAAACACTTTTATCTTCCCTCCCTGACCGTGACCGAGGACGACCTTTCCTCCGCCAGGACATTGCTCAGGGAGGAGGGAATTCCGGAAGAGCGTTTCTGGATCATTTTTTGCGGATCGGGAGCCCAGGCCAAAAACTGGCCCGCGGAAAATTTTGCAAAAATTTCGGAACATCTTGCTGAAGAAGGATTTTATGTGCTCTGTCTTGGTGGAATTTCGGACCGGGATCAGCAGGAGGCCTTTCGGAAGTCCTTTGAGACCCTCCCGTCCCAAGTGCGGATCCGGACACAGATTTCATGGAAGGCCCTCAAAGGGGTCTGTCGCCTCTCAAGGGGAGTCCTTTCCAACGATTCGGGACCGGCCCACATCGCCCAGGCGGTCGGAACCCCGGCGCTTGTCCTTTTCGGACCAGGAGACCACGTCTCCTACGCTCCCTTCATCGGGTCGTTTCTCAAGGCCGATCTTGAATGCCAGCCCTGCCAGTCATTCGCCGTGGCCTGCCCCGACAATCAATGCATGAAGCTGATCGAGATCGGACGGGTCTGGGAGGAGATGCAGAAGTTTCCAGTGTTTCGACAGCCCGCGTCCGCGTCAGGGAGTGATGGGTGACGGTTTCGGTGGGATTTATCCGGACGCGCTATTTGGGGGACAGCATCCTTTTGATCCCGTTGATACGGGAGGTGATCCGGGCCTTTCCAAAGGCCAGGATCACCGTGATTGCCAATAAAGGGACAACCTACCCCCTTGAGAGGATCCCGGGCGTGTCGGCATTGACGATGGAGACCGCCGGAAATCTCGGGCGCTTGGGGAGCACGCTGTCACTTGCATGGAAGGTTCGGGGAACGCTGGATGTTTTGTTTGATTTCACCGTGTCCGATCGGTCCCGTTTTCTCTCGCGCCTTTCGAAGGCGCAAAGGTTGGGGGCGGCAGGATCCCGGAGCGATTTCAGGAAATCGGATCCTTGGGGAACATGTATTCCCATCGATCTTGATCATGGCCCGGATCACGTGACGGTCCAACATGGAAAGCTTCTGTCGGCGCTTGGATTTCCGGTGACTGGCGTTCGGGAAAAGGCTTACGACCCGGATCCTCTCTGGATCGACCGGGCCGGGAACTGGGTTGGGTCCCGCCTCCGGGCGGGAGCCCCGCTTCTGTTTCTCCATCCGGGCGGCCGCCACTGGTTCAAACGCTGGCCGCCGGAGAGATTCGCCCTCTTGGCGGACCAGTGGGTGTCACGGACGGGCGGATCCGTCGTCGTGGCCGGCGCCTCCTCCGAGAGAACGCTGGTGGAGTCTGTTCTTTCAGGAACACGGAATCCGGGGATCCATCCGATGGTCGGAGAAGCGGTCGGTCTTCTCGACGGGGTGATTCGGCAGGCCACCGTCTTTGTGGGAAACGACAGCGCCCCCCTTCACATGGCCGACGCCGCCCATATCCCGCTCGTCGGCCTCTTCGGGTCGACCCTTCCCTCGGTGTGGGGGCCGACCGCCTCTCCCCGCCGGGAGGTCGTGTATCACCCCCTTCCTTGTTCTCCCTGTACCCACACGGGATGCACCCTGGGCGAGGAAAACTGCCTGGCCTCTGTGTCGGTCGCGGAGGTCTTCGGGTCTGTGGAAAAGGTGTTGGGATGACCCCTGACAAAACCCCTCCCATCCTCTACTATCACCGGGTCTCTCCCGACGCCGCTCCCGAGACAGGGGTGACACCGGCCCAGTTCCGCGATCAGATGCGTTTTCTGAAGGTCCTCGGATTTGTCGGCACCTCTCTCGAGAAGGCTCTCGCCTGCCCGACTGGACATCCGGGAACCGGCGTTCCGATCGCCCTGACCTTCGATGACGGCTACGAGGACAATTTTGCCTTTGCGGCGCCTATCCTCCTGGAGCTGGGATTTACGGCCACGATTTTTTTTGTGGTCGACCGCATGGGAGGGAGGGCGGATTGGACAACGGATCCGGTCTGGAGGGGACACCGGCTGATGGATGTGTCCATGGCGCGCGATCTCGTCGCCTCCGGGTTTGAGGCGGGGTCCCATACCCTGACCCATCCGGACCTTGCGAGGGTGGACGATCGAAAGGCCCGGGAGGAAATTTCCGGGAGCAGGGAGCGTCTCTCCCACATCCTGTCCTGCCCGGTGACGACCTTTTGCTATCCCTACGGGTCCTTCCGGGAGGGACATCCGGCCATGGTGCGCGATTCGGGATATCGGGCCGCCCGCACGGTGCGCCGCTACAGACCTTTTGGAAAATCCGATCGGTTTCGTCTGGCCTGCCGTCCTGTGTCCGGCAGAATGGGTTTTCCGCGTTACGCACTGACCCTAGGGGCCTACCGACTGGGGATCAAGGGAGGGGATCTCTCTTGAATGGGCCGATCAGGATTCTCCATCTCGACTGTACGATGGGCAAAGGGGGGCAGGAGAGGGACCATCTTTCAGAAGCCTTGGAGTTTACGAAGCGGGGACATTCCTATACCATCGCCGCACGTCCGGGAACCTTTCTTCTTGACGCCGCGGAAAAAAGCGGAGTCGGGATTCCCGTCCCGTTCCGATCCAATTTCGACATCAAGTCCTTCCTGATTCTTCGGAGATTCCTTCAGACCAACGGGACCGATATTTTGGTCACCACCAGCTACATCGACAGCATTTTAGGATGGTTTACCGCCCTTTCGTTAGGACGCTCGCGCCCTGTCGTCGTGCGCCAGCGCCATCTTCTAAATCCCCCGAAGAGCGTATTCCCCTATCGGCATTTTTGCGATTATCTGGTGGCAGTCAGCGATATCGCCCGCTTTGGGTACATCGAACGGAAGATCCCTTTTTGGAAGGTCATTTCGCTTCCGAGAGGCATTTCAGAACCCGATCAGGACGTCCGAGGGGGGGAGGGGGCCCTCCCGGGAATTCCCGAAGACGGCCGCATGATCCTGCAGATCGGAACATTCCAGCGGGACAAGGGACAGCTTTCTCTTTTGGAGGGGATGCTCCCCCATCTTCGGAGCCATCCCTCCCTTCATCTTGTCCTTTTGGGAGACGGACCCCTCAAGGACAATATCCTAAGACGGCTCTCGGGGGACCGGTTCCGGGAGGTCGCGCATCGCATCCATCTCCCAGGCTGGTCCGATCCAGGACCCTACTACAAAAAGGCGTCCGTGACCGTCATTTCTTCGTTCAGGGAAGCGTTTTCGCTGGTCGCCCTCGAGTCCCTGTACCATGGCGTCCCTGTGGTCGGGTTCCGGCAGGGAGGGATGCCGGAGGTCTCGTCGTGGGCCCAATGGGGCGAATTGATCGACCCCTGGGATGTTCCGCTCCTTTGCCGACGATCCGCCGATTGGGCCTTGCGGCCGGACCGTTCCTGTCCGGCGCAAGACAAAATACGAAAGACCTTCCGGGAGCGGTTTAGTATTGAAGCGGCGGTGGACAGGACAGAACGGTTCTACCGTTGGGCGCTGGCACGCAAGCGGATGGAACAAACCGGGGTCAATCCCTATGCGCTCGTGGGAGGGCGGGGAGACCCTTTTTTCTTTAAAGAGAAGGAATGAGAAACGGACGAATGGCGAAAAGGAGACTCTGATGGATATCCCGATGCATCCTGGCGACGATCAAGAAAAGGAGGAGGGGCCGCCGGGTCCCGAACGAAAAACTGGCCGGCAGATTCGCATGAATCCAAGGATTTCCCGGGGGCTCCCCTGTATCGACGGGACCCAGATTCCTGTCACCGTGTTTCTTGAGCTATTCAAAAAGGGATACACCATCGACCGGATCGTGACCGAGTGCTATCCGGAGCTTACCCGGGAGGATGTCGTCTTCGCGATGGATTTCATTATCGACTGGGTTCGTCGGGCTCCAGGCTATCTCTCCGATCTGGTCGACCATTCCACCATGGAAGGCGAGGAATAAATGCGATCCGAAGATTTATGATGCGGGAAGCTGTCGTGCCGAAGGGCCCGCAATCACGTGAGGGATTCCCTCAGCCCCGCTGTTCCTCGGGTTTTTGGAATGGATAGAGAGGGGAAACCTTGCCCTCCCCCCTGGCATCTTCTGGCGAGGGCGAAAATGAAATCGGGGGGACATTCCAGACCGGAAGCTCAATTTTGTTGGGCTGAGAGGAGTGTTGTTCCGCCGGGAAGGTGAAGGTGCACTCAAACCCGACATCTGCAAGGTCCTGATGATTGATGGGAAAGGCGACGCAAGGCGAAGGCCGCCCGATGTGGTAGATTCGGCAGAGGGAATGGCTTCCGTAGACCTTGAGAAACGGGCATGAGAACGCGATTTTACAGCAGTTTCCGCATTGGTTGCAGGAGCCTTCCCGCCGCTCGACTGCTTTTTTCACATATCCGGGACGGAATAGGCAGAGCCAGACCCTCCGAGCCTTCCCCGTGAAACGGCCGAAAAAACCCGCAAAAATTTCTCTCAGTTTTTCCTCCAATAGATCAACCTCCCTGGTCGAAATTTGAATTGGGAATTGGACGGTGGATTGATCCCCTTCAGATTTAATGTAATGCATCCCACGCGTCTGATCAACCCCGCAGGATCTCAAAGAGAGGCCGCATCCCTCCTTGAACAAAAGAATTTCAGGTGATTTGCGGCTTTTCCCGGAAGGAGAGAAAGGACACGACCTCCGGGGCGATCTCTAAAATCGCCGGGGAAGGGATCGCCTCTCCGTCGGCCTGGAAGGGAGGATTTTTCGAGCCGTTTTGCGACATGACGACATTTTTCACGCGGTAGGAGCATGGGGGAAGGACGGAGGAAAGCCCGGGAAGGAATCCCGCGAAGGTCGTGATGATTCCGAGGCGGCGTCGACGAACGATCGTGACGTGGAGGGTGTCGGAATCGGGGGACATGTCTTGAGGGGATCGAAACGGCCCAAAGTAAGGGGCGATGCGGCTTGCAAGACACCATCGGACATCGTCGAGGTCGATTCTCTGGCCGTCGTTAAGATGGAGGGTGAGGGAAAAGGCGGGGAGGTCCCTGGAAAGCAGGGACCGGAGCCCCGCCGTGTAATAGGCCAAGGGTCCCAACATGTCCTTGCCTCTGATGAACTTTAGGGCATGTCCGTCCCACCCCCCTCCCGCCATCAGCACAAATCGCCGTCTCCCTGCGAGGCCTGGGCGAAAAGGCCGTTGGGTCGCCTCGGAGAGGCTCTCCCACAGGAGATCGGGAGTGCGGATAAATTTTTTCGTCCCGAGAAAGGAGGCGAGAACGTTTCCGGTTCCTCCTGGAAAGACAAGAATGGGAAGAGCCGATGGGGGGCGAAGCTGAAGGATCCTGTGGACGGAGCCGTCCCCTCCGTAGAGCACAAGGAGATCCCGATCGGAATAGGACGCGAAAAAATCCTGGGGGGGCGCCTCGGGAAGGGAGAGGAGGATCTTTCCTCCCGGAAATCGCCCTCGATAGGACTCCAGGAATCGTCCCAATGCCTTCCCTCCCCGGAAGGAGCCGGCCGAAGGGTTGGCGACCAGAAGGGGCCGCCGGGCAATCATGATGCGGGAGCCGTCTCCTTTTTATAGGAGGCGGGGATGGAAAACACTGTGGACGACACCTGACGGATCTCCAGTGATGTCACTTTTTCCCGCTCAATTTGGCGCGACGGGATCTTGGAGGAATCATACAGATGGAGAGTGGAAAGAATCTTGACCAAAAACCCTTTGGAATAATCCGTGGTCCGGACGGTTTCCAGCGAGAGGGGAGCGACCACAGGGGATCCGGCGGGCGTCACCTTTGACGATTTCTTTGCCAGAGAGGCAAGTTTCACCTGAAACTCCCGGTAGAGAGTGTTCCCCGGAAAGTCGGTCGTCAGGCATTGGACAATTTTCTGGTCCCCGTTGATCATTCCGACGACCCGTCCCTTGAATCGATGAAGAATCGTCGTGTCTGTGCAGGGGATTCCCGAGACACTTCGGGAGGCATGCCCCTGGACGACCCGGTCTTTGGGGTTATTTCCGGCATTTTGTCCCAGAAGTTGGGAGAAATCGACAAATCCCATGATGTTGACGAGGGAATCCGAGTGGAAGGTCTTATGTTCATTGTCCAAAGAGGCCACTGTTTTGGTCGACAGATTCCAGATATAGCTGTGGTCGTTCCCTTTGGACGGGGCGTCGATCCGCATCGCCTGGTCTGAAATGGTATATGTGACCGCCCTTGCGACCGGAGTCCTTCCCGACGTGGCGTCGGAGACGGAGACGGTAAAAACAAGCGCCGTCGTGCTCGTGCCCGGGATGGACGGGGTCGCCTGAGCGGACCACGGAGCAAGGGGAACCGAAAGGAGCGAGAATAGAATCATGGAAGAGAAGGAGCTTACGCCTTTTTTGGAAAGCAGGGGATGCACGAAGGATCCTTTCGGAAAAATGAGGAGAAAGGTTAGGGAAAATTGGAGCAATTTTGATATTTTACTCGAAAATTCACTCTGAGTGAATCCCACGGGAGGAGGGAGACATTTCTTGAACAAAGAGGCGGGCCGTCCAGGTCTTTTCGCGGGGTGTCCGGGGGGAGGAGGGCCGCCCTGCCGGGTGACGGTCAGGAAAGGGGGGAAGGGGGGGAGTCGGAGAAAGACAGATCCCATCGTTTCAGCGCACGATACGCAGATCCCCCGGGGTGGAGAGTGGAGCGATAGAGGACCAGTTCCGAGAATGAAAAGGAAGGGATGCCGGAGAGAGGGACGGGAGACTGTTTCGAGGGGAAATAATGGCGGAATAACGTAATGTGAGGCCAGAACTTTCTTTGTGTGGACCGGTCTTGAAGAAAGTCGCCCACTCTTTTCCATAAGGCCGCCGAATCGGAATCTTCGGAAAACGACACCATTCCGAGGCCACGAACAGAGCTTGAATCAAGAAAAAGGCGGGGATGGTCGAGAATAAGGATGTGCGCTCCAAGGAGGCCGACAAGATCCTCCCCCGTTTTTTCAAGACGGCGGCATTTCTCCTCATCCGCGTCCCCCTCGAAGAGGAGGGTCATATGCAGATTTTGCTCCAAAATCACACGGCACCGCGGAGAATTGCGCCGTTGATCCCTTTGCCATTCCAGCAACTGGAAAAGGGAGGGAGGTGAGGGACGAAGGGCCAGGAACATCCTCATGAACGGCCTTCAAACAGGCCCGCCTTTTCCGATTCCCGAAGGGTTTCCACCAGGATGTCCGCCATCTGGCGAACTTCGGCCAATGTGACC
This sequence comes from Nitrospirota bacterium, assembly GCA_027314645.1. Taxonomy (GTDB): domain Bacteria; phylum Nitrospirota; class Leptospirillia; order Leptospirillales; family Leptospirillaceae; genus UBA4572. The sequence goes on along the minus strand of DAHVAL010000022.1, from coordinate 17,333 downwards.
GAGAGCGGCGGGATCAGATAGAGGGTCTCAGAAAGCGGTCGAATCAGGAGGCCCGTCTTTCTTGCCGTCTCCCGAATCGCCGACAGGATTGCCGGGGTTCTGAGAGGGCTCCCATCCTTGAGGCGCAAGTCCAGTGCCGCAATCAGCCCCAGATAGCGGACATTTTCAACCATGGGAACGTTCGAAAGGACGCTCCAGGAATCCTGGATCTGGGATCGCTTTGCGGGGATCGCTCCAAGAATGTCCTCCTTTTCGATGCACTCAAGGGTGGCAAGGGCGACCCGGCAGGCGAGGGGGTTGGCGGTATAGCTGTGGCCATGGTAAAACGTTCCCGGATCCTCCCGGACCGCGTCATACACGCTTTCCCGGACCAGGGTCGCAGCCAATGGCAGGTATCCGCCGGTCAGAGCCTTTCCGACTGCCATGAAGTCGGGAGACACCCCTTCCTGCTCGCAGGCGAAAAGTGTTCCTGTTCTTCCAAATCCGGTGGCGACTTCGTCGGCAATGAGCGGGATGTCAAGGTTCCTGCAGGTCTGTCCGATCTTGGCAAGATACCCGGACGGCCACACGATCATTCCTCCGGCGGCTTGAAGAAGGGGTTCAACGAGGACGGCGACCAGGTCTTCATGGTGGATTTCAAGGAGCCGGGAGGCAAGATCCGCGCATTCAAGAGCGCAGGAGTTCCGTTCGAGTCCCAGGGGGCAGCGGTGGCAGTCGGGAGCGGGAGCCGTCACAGAGGGGCGCACCAAGGGGCCGAAGACCTGATGAAATCGGTCGATCCCTCCTGCGCCGACTGTTCCGAGAGTGTCTCCGTGGTATCCTCGGTCCAGGGAGAAAAACGTGGCCGGGATGGGTTTCCCTCTTTTCGATCGTCTGTATTTTTGATAGAGGAAGGCGAGTTTCATCGCGATTTCAACGGCGGTCGACCCGTTGTCGGAAAAAAAGACCCGCGTCAGTCCTGCGGGGGCCAGATCGGTCAGTCTTTCGGCCAATAGAATGGCCCCTTCATGGGTCGACCCGAGAAAGGTGGAATGGGCGATAAGCGATGCCTGCTCCATGAGGGCTCTGTCGAGGGCCGGGTGGCGGTGGCCCAAAAGGTTCACCCAGAGCGAGGCCGTTCCATCAAGCATGCGATGACCGTCCACATCGGTCAGCCACACGCCTTCTCCGGAGGCGATGACCGGAGGGTCTTCCCTTTCCCAGAGGGCGAGGTTGGCGAACGGATGCCAGAGGACATGACGATCCCTTTGGACAAGATCCGCATGATGTGACGAGGAAAATCCGATGGCCATGGGCTATAAACCTTTTCTCAGGGGGTCGTCTATTGGACAGAAGAGCCGGAGACATGGGGTTGAGACGACCGGTGTTCGTTCTTTCCGGAGGCGCAGCGCGCGGAGCTGCGCATCTGGGATTCCTGGCCGCTTCCGAAGCCGCTGGCGTGACGCCCAAGGCGATTGTCGGGGCGAGCGCCGGGGCCCTCATGGGGGCGCTCTACTCTTCGTGGGATTGTACCACAGCCACCCCTTGGGAACGTCTTAAGACTCTCGGCTACGGGGACATTCTCCGGTTCGCCTTTTCAAAAAAAGGAATTTTCTCGAGCGGGCACCTTTGTCAGGTGATCCGGGAGGCGCTTGGAAAAAAGAGTTTCGAAGAGCTTCCGGTTCCAATGTATGCCGTTGCCACCAATTGGTCGACCCACTCCCTTGAGATCCTGGACTCGGGAGATCTGGCCGAAGGTCTTGCGGCAAGTTGCGCACTTCCTCCGATTTTTACGCCCGTCGTCCGCTCCGGATTCGAGTATCTCGATGGAGGGGTCCTCTCGATTCTTCCGATATTGGCCGCTCGGCACGTTTTTCCGACAGACCTGCTCATCGCGGTCAACGTGAACGCCATCACCCCGCGAAATGATGGTGGCAAGAAAGGGGAAGGGAGTCGTGGACGTGAGGAAAACTGGATCTCGATGGCCTTGGGACCCCTCTGGCTTTCCATTGAGCGTTCCATTCACATAGAACAGACGTTCGCGGATTTCACCCTTCCCATCCCGGCTGGGGATTATCCACTTTTTTCCTTGCGGTTCATAGAAAAAACCTATGCTCTAGGGTATGATGAAGGGATGCAATTTTTTCACCGAAGAGATGTTCAGGAGCGGATTTATGTCGGAGAATAAAGGGGGGCGTGTGGAGAAGGGATTTTTGAAAATACTTTCCGACGAAAGAGTCTTTTTCACCGTCCTTGCCGTGTTCGTGTTCAACCTCCCCTTTTCCGAGGCCGTCAAGGAAATTTCCCTTGTCCTCGCTTTTCTCCTGATCCTCGTTCGTTTGCTTGTCGTGGGCTTTTCGTCGCTTGGACGGATCTTCGTCCTCGGGTTTCCCGTAATTCTTTTTTCTTTCGTTTCCTTCATTTCGGCCATTCACTCGACCCACGTGTTTCAGGCCATGCGTGGGTTCTGGGGAGATTTCGAGGCCGTCATGGCCTGGGTTGTTTTTTCCGGGGCCTTCCTTCTCTTTCAAGACCGTATGCGCACCCTCCGCCTCCTCGTGAAGGCCCTGGCCGCCGGGATACTTGCAGGAGGCCTTGTGGGACTCTACAAGATGGGGGTTCTTGGAACCCAGAATATGGAGATGTTGAACCTGGGGGATAAAAACTCCACCGCCCAGTTTCTTTCCATGGCTTTTTTGTTTTTTCTTGGTGTGGGAGTGTTCGGGAGGGAAACGGGGCTTTCCTGGAAGTGGATCACCCCGCTTTTGTTCATGACCGGGGTGTTTCTGGTATTGTGCCACAGCCGGACCTTTCTCATGTCGCTTCCCCTCGCGTCCATGGTGCTCCTTTTGATCGCCCGGAGATGGAAGGCGTTCGCCCTGATGGCCGGAAGCCTGGTCCTGGCCGGATCGGCAATGTCGATTTCTTCCCACCTCCGATGGGAGATGGGGACATTGATCCGTCCGACCCGTGACGGCTCCTTCCAGAGCCGGTACGATACCTGGAAGGGGGCCCTCCGGATGTTTCATGACCGTCCCCTCCTGGGAATCGGTCCCGACACCTTTCAATTGAATGACGTTCATAAAATCTATCACCTTCAAGATTACGCCTCGCACGGTCATAATATTTTTTTCAATATTCTCGGAGAATACGGGCTCCTGGGGGTTCTTTCCTTTGCATCGATCATCGTCCTCTGGATCTGGCGGGTCTTAAGCGATCATGATTCGTCGGCGTTCGGCCATGCGGAAAAAGGAATGACCGCCGCCTTCCTTGTGAACCTCCTGCTTGCCGGAGTGACGCATCCGATGTGGGGGGGATCGGGATCCCTTATTTTCATGATGACCATGGCCTTGATTCTTGTCATGGTGGAAGATACACGGATCCGCCGCCTGTCGACACCGGCCCCGGAACATCCGGTGCCCCTTTTCAGGCCGCGGAATCTTCATTGAATCCTGAAGGGAGCGGTTTTCGATGAATCGTTCGACCATGACCCAGATGCTTTTTCTGGTTGTCACTGCCACCGCGGGCATCTACGTTTTTTCTGGAATCCGGGACGACCCTTGGCCGGTCGGCCTGGGGATCGGGATGGCTGTCGGCGGCTCCGCAATTCTTATCCAATACCTGTTTCGGAAGGTTCAGCTCCGCATTGTTCTCGGAGGGCTCATCGGGCTTTACGGGGGGCTGATCGCGGCAGGACTTTTGACCTACTCCACAGGGTCTCTGTTCCACATGACCCTCGAACAAACCGCCCCGCTCGATGTGTTCATCGGGCTCATCATGGGATATTTCGGGCTGATTGTGGGTATCCGGGCCGGACGGGAATTTCATTATGCAGGGTCCTTTCTCACGTTCTGGCTCGAAGGATACCGGGCCGTTCCCCCGAAACTTCTCGACACCAGTGTGATCATTGATGGAAGAATCGCGGATATTGCGGCCACGGGTTTTGCGGAAGGGGCGTTCATCATTCCGCAGTTTGTGATCCACGAACTTCAATACATCGCCGATTCTCCCGACAGTCTGAAGAGGGGGAGGGGACGCCGGGGCCTCGACGTCCTCCAGCGGATGAGGACGATGTCCGGGATCAAGGTCCAAATCACCGACGACGACTTCCCCCATATCCGCGAGGTCGATGCCAAGCTTGTGGCCCTGGCCCGCCGGATGAAGGCCGTCATTGTTACAAACGACCTTAATCTCAACAAAGTGGCCGAGCTTCAGGAGGTAAGGGTCCTCAACATCAACGATCTTGCCAATGCGGTGAAACCGGTGGTGCTTCCGGGCGAACTCATGCGTGTCTATCTCATCAAGGAAGGAAAAGAGGCGGGTCAAGCGGTCGCCTACCTCGAGGACGGAACGATGATCGTTGTTGACAACAGCCGCCGCTTTATTGGAAAAAATATTGAGGTGATCGTGACGAGCGTCCTGCAAACCTCGGCAGGCCGAATGATTTTCGGCAAGCTGAAAGAGCCGGAGGGGGGGGACACGCAGATCAAAGGCGAGAAGGCCGAATGAGTATCGGAGTCGTCCTTGCAGCCGGTGGCCGGGGAGTCCGCATGGGGGGGGCCGTTCCGAAACAGTTTTTGGAAATTGACGGGCTTCCCATCTATATCCGTGCCCTTCGCCCTTTTCTCCATCATCCCGAGGTCGCCGCCATCCGGGTGGGAATGCCGGAGGAGTATGTGACTGAAGTGCGCCGGGTTCTTCTGGAACAATTTCCGGGGGAGGTCTTCTCGGGCCGCCTGGAGGTCTTTCCAGGCGGAAAAAGACGGCAGGATACCGTAGAAAAGGGAATCCGCCAGCTCTCCCAGGCTGAAAAGATCTCGGGGGTTCTGGTTCACGATGCGGCCCGTCCATTTCTCTCCGCCGAGGTGCTCGATCGGGTGATCCGGGCCCTTTCCCAAGGTCAGGCGGTCGGGGTGGGTGTTCCTGTGTCGGACACTCTTTGGCGGGTCTCGATGGGACCTCATGCCCCCGTCGTCCGGGAAATCGTCTCCCGCGAATCGATGGTGGCCGCCCAGACACCCCAAGGGGCACCCGTCGCTCTTTTTATGTCGGCACTTGACCGGGCCCAGCGGGAAGAACGAGAATTTACCGACGAGGCGAGTTTGTTCCTGTGGGCCGGCGTCCCATTCATCCTGGTGGAAGGGTCAAGCTGGAACCGCAAAATCACCCGCCCGGAAGACATGAATCCGGAAGACCGATCTGACAGCCGACATGAAGGGTAGACGATGACGATAAGGGTCGGACAGGGAGTGGATGTCCATCCCTTCAAGGAAGGGCGTGACCTCGTGCTGGGAGGGGTCCCCATTCCCCATGACCGGGGCTTGGAAGGCCATTCCGATGCGGATGCCGTGATTCATGCGCTCTGTGACGCGCTGCTCGGAACCTTGGCTTTGGGGGATATCGGACGGCACTTTCCCCCTTCCGATCCCAGGTACAAAGGAAAGGACAGCCGGTTTTTTCTTCGGGAGGTCACCGCCCTCATACGATCGCATGGCTACCGTCCTCATCAGGTGGATGTCACCATTCTGGCCGAGCGGCCAAAAATCTCCCCCCATGTTCCGGCGATGGTCAAAGAGCTGGCATCCTGCATGGAGATCGACCCGTCCGACATTTCGATCAAGGCCACCACGACGGAGCGCATGGGGTTCACCGGTCGGGAAGAGGGGATCGCGGTTTGGGCGGTTGCAACAGTCCGAAAATCGGAGAAGGCATGAGTCTCGTGGATGCAAGAGCGGATAAGGTCGCGGAAGGCCGTGGATATTCCTTTCGGCAAATTCTGGTCCGGGATTTCAAGGTGGTGTTCGAACGCGATCCGGCCGCCCGGACAACGTTCTCCGTTCTTGTTACCTATCCGGGATTCCATGCGGTGGTCCTTCACCGAGTGGCCCATCTCCTTTACCAGTCCCATTTTCCCTTTACGGCCCGTCTGATCGCCCTTTTCTCAAGGTTTATGACGGGTGTCGAGATTCATCCCGCCGCCCAGATCGGACCAGGGTTCTTCATCGACCATGGAATGGGGGTGGTGATCGGGGAAACGACCGTCATCGGAACCGATGTCACGCTCTATCAGGGGGTCAGCCTAGGGGGGACCGGGAAAGAACGCGGGCAGAAGCGCCATCCCACTCTCGGGAACCATGTTCTTGTCGGCGCAGGAGCCAAAATTCTCGGGAACGTGACGATTGGGGAGGGAGTCCGAATAGGTTCCAACGCCGTCGTCCTGCGGTCGATCCCTCCCCATTCCACTGTGGTGGGCATTCCCGGGCGAGTGGTTCGCACGAAGGAGAGCGGGTACCCCGAATGGACCCTCAACCACCAGGATATGCCTGATCCGACGCAGGAGCGTCTCGACCAACTGGAGAGGGCTGTCGCGGACCTGACGAAAGAAGTTGCGCGATTGAAAGAAAGCTCTCAAGAAGGCTCATCTTCGGCATGACCGCCCTTCAGTCCGTCGATCTTTCCCTCTATCACCACATTCTTTATGCTCCCCATCCCGAATGGCTCAACCGCCTCATGATTTTTGTCACCCGTCCGGAGAATTTTTTTCTGTCGATTGGCGTCGCCGCATTTTTTCTGGTTCTATGGGGGGGAGGACGGGGGCGCTTCCTGGTTCTTTCGGCGGGAATCGGGGTCGCGATTTCCGATCCTCTTGCGAGCATCGCGATCAAATCCCTCGTTCGGCGTCCGCGACCCTGCCATGGAGAAGTTGCGGCGCATCTTCCACTGGGCTGCTCCGATTCCTGGTCTTTTCCATCCAGCCATTCCGTGAACATCTTCTGTGAGGCGACGATCATCTCTCTTCTTTATCCGAAAGCCGCCCCCTATGCGACCCTCTTCGCCGGATTCGTGGGCTACTCCAGAATCTATTTGGGTGTTCACTATCCCTTCGACGTTCTGGGAGGGGCGTTGATAGGCGTGGCGGTGGGATGGGCGGTCGTTTCCGTCCTTGGACGTCTCCCTGTCCTGGGGAGAATGAGGCAGGAAAGGCCGACAAGGTGAACGGGATGGAAGGACCGCTTTCGAAAAAGGGGCGACACTTTCTTTTGTGGGTGTTGGGAATTCTTCTCCTCCCGACCTTCTTCCGCTACGGGGTGATTGGGCGGTTCGACCTCGGAAATGATGAAGCCCACTATTATATGTATTCCTTGCATCCGGCCCTCAGCTATTTCGACCACCCCCTGATGGTGGCCCTTCTGATCCGGACTGGGATCAGTCTTTTCGGGACCACCTCCTTCGGTGTCCGATTCTTCGCTCCAACCCTCTTTTTCGTCTCCTCCATCCTTCTGACCATGATTGCCGTGACCCTTCTGCCGCGCCGCAAGGTCGTCCTATGGACCCTCGTTCTTGTAAACGCCATTCCTCTTTTCGGCTATCTTGGGTCGATGTTGATGCTCCCGGATGCCCCTCTTTCGGTGTTCTGGCTCCTCTATATTCTTGTGTCCCTTGTGTTGTTCGGAAGATACGAGCAGCTTTCCCGGGGGGTCCGGAATCAGGGATGGGTCTTGCTGGGAGTCCTTTTTGGCCTGTCCCTCCTCTCGAAATACAACGGGGTTCTTCTTGCGCCGGCGACCTTCCTTTTTCTTTATTTCTCTCCCAACCTTCGCAGTCTCCTCAAATCTTTCATGCCTTACCTCGCTCTTTTTATCGGATTTGTCGTGGCCGCTCCCTTGTTTTTATGGAATCTCCAAAATGGGGGAGCCTCCTTTTCCTTCCAGATGGCCCATGGATTGGGATTGGGGTTTCATTTCGGTTGGGTTTCCTTTTATCAAATGGTGTTTGGACAGATCGGATACGTGTCGCCCATCCTTTTTTTCGTCATTTTGGGAATTCTGTGGGGATTCTTAAGGGGGAAGGCTCCGTTTCCCCCCCGATCCCGGCCCCTTGCCATTCTCCTTTGGTTTTCCTTTCTTCCCCTGATTTTTTTCAACCTGATCGGGGTGATACATCCGATTCTTCCCCATTGGCCGGCCATGGGCTATCTGACGGCCATTCCTTTGATGGGAATCCTCCGTCAGGAAGGGATAAAATCGCGCGCCCTCCCTTGGATCGATCGGGGAGCCGTGCTGGGACTTTCCATGTCGGCGCTTGTCACCCTCCAGCTGTTTTTTCGCCCCTTGGTCCTTCCGGCCAGCGTTCCTCTTTGGGTCGATATCACCAATGACCTTTTTGGCTTCCGAACCATGGCACAAAAAATACAGCTGGAAATCGCCGCCCATCCGGAAAAAATGTCGACGCCTTTCTTCTTTGCCGCCGAACATTTCAATACTGCGGACGAAGTGGCCTTTTATCTGGATCGTCCTTACCATACAATATGTTTGTCCCATCGCATGACCCAATTCGATTTTTGGACCGATCCTCACCAGATGATCGGGAAGAACGGTCTATTTATCACGACAGATAAATACAATGTGGATCCTTCCACCTATTATCCAACGGGAACCTTCGATCAGGTGATCCCTCTCCGTCCCATTGTCATTCTCCGGAGAGGGACGCCGGCACGGATCTTTTATCTTTATTGGCTGATCGGATTCCGTCAGGTTCCATTCAGACAGCAAAAAGAAGGATAGGCCTTGAACGAGGCAAATTCTCGAAATCAAAAACTGCCTGAAGGCTGGCGCGATTTTTCCAGGGAGGCCGGCATCGACCCTTTTCCGGTCGCTCTTGATTGCAGGCATTATATCGGGGACCGTCCCTGCCGATTTGCACGTCCTTGTGAAGGATGCCCCGAGTATTCCCCTCAGGGATTTCGGATCCTGATCCTGAAGACCGGCGCCTTGGGGGATGTCCTCCGAACGACGATTCTTTTGGGGGGGATCCGAAGATTCTATCCCCAGTGCCACATCACGTGGATCACCGCCCCCGCCGCAACCCCCCTTGTCCCGCCAAGTCTGGTGGACAGGATATGGACCCTTTCCCCCCAAACCCTTTTCCGGCTCCATGTCGAAGAGTTCGATCTTGTCTTGTCCTTAGACAAGGAGCCTGAAGTGACGGCACTCGCCATGGTCGCCAGGTCCAAAGACAAGCGAGGGATGGGGCTCGACAAAAATGGGGCGGTGTATCCCCTAAACCCCCAAATGGCCACCTATTATCGTCTTGGGCTCGACAATCCTCTGAAGTTTTTTGGGAATACGCGGACCTATCCCGACCTTCTTGCCGAAGCGGTCAGTCTACCCTACGATCCGTTGATCGACGACTATCATCTGGATGTCCGGGCGGAAGACATGGAGGCCGGTCGCCGTCTGCTCGCAGGGTTGGGTCTTTCCCCGGCCGATCCCATCGTTGGACTGAATACTGGAGCGGGGGGCGTTTTTGTCAATAAGGACTGGACCGTCCTGGGCTACCTTGAACTCATACGAGAACTCGAGCGAAACAGGCTTCCTGTCCTTCTTTTGGGAGGAGACAAGGAATCGAGCCGAAACTCTGAAATTGCGAGACGTATTGCAAGCCCATATGTCCGGGAGGTCGGATCCTCCCTGTCTCTCGGCGTGTTTTCCGGGGTCATCAGCCAGTGCCGGGTGGTTGTCAGTGGCGACACGCTGGGAATGCATATCGCGCTTGCGATGAAGAGGCCGGTTGTGGCGCTGTTCGGTTCCACCCAGCCCCATGAGATCGAGCTTTTTGGACGAGGAGAGAAAATCGTGACTCCGGCGACGTGCGCTCCTTGCTACAGGCGCTCTTGCGACATCCATCCATCCTGCATGGAACTGATCGATCACAAAAATGTCCTGGAAGCGGTCCTCCGGCACACGGGCTCTCTTGCGGCGTATCCGGAAGGAGACGGGGGACGATGAGCCCGGAAGTGGTTCGTAAGCCCTTTTCGATGGTGTCGTTTCCGGAGACGGAGGCCGAGTTTTTTAATCCGCCCGTCCCGTCCGAGAGCCCTCTCTCTCTCCTGATGATCATCCCGACCTATAACGAGTCGGAAAACATTGCCGGACTGATCGACCGCATCATTGCGCTCGGCCCCGAATTTGGCGTTCTGGTCGTGGATGATCACTCTCCGGATGGCACCGCCGAGCTTGTCCGGAGGTATCAGGCGACGCATGCCGCACATGTCTACCTTCTGTTGCGGCGAACCAACCGAGGACGCGGCCAGGCGGGGATCGACGGGTACCTTCAGGCGCTCTGCATGAAGGTTCCGGTGATCGGGGAAATGGACGCCGACGGATCCCATGCGCCGGAGGATCTTGCCAGAATGGTCCATTCTCTCAGGGAGGAGGTGTCCGGCGTCATCGGATCCCGCCTTGTTCCCGGAGGAAGGGAGGAAGGGCGCTCCCTGGCCCGTGTTCTTTTGACCCGGGCGGCCAATCTTTATATCCGGCTCATCCTGGGGCTTCCTTATCGGGATGCAACCTCGGGGTACCGGATCTTCCGGCGGGAGGTTCTGGAAACGATTCGATGGAACGACTTGGTCAGCCGTGGGCCTTCAATTCTGCAAGAAATGCTCGTGATCATCCACCGTGGGGGATGGTCGCTGATCGAGTCCCCGATCGTGTTTCGTGAGAGGGTCCTGGGGGCCTCAACCCTGAATCATCGGATATTGTTGAACAGCCTCCGGATCATTCTCGAATTCCGGAAACGCTATGGCCGGAATAGACGAACACGGAGTGTGGCATGAGCCGTTTCCGCTTTCCGGGAAAGGTTGCGTTTTGGGTCCTTTCCATCGCCTTTCTTTTCCATCTTTTCCTCGCCTTGAACGCGGGGTTTGTGCCGGATGAAGCCTATTACTGGACGTGGACGCTCCAACCTTCTCTGTCCTACTTCGATCATCCCCCCATGATCGCCTGGATGCTGTGGCTTTCGACGCATCTTTTTGGAGCGACTCATTTTGGAATCCGGTTCCCTTCCTTGGTCATCTCGGTAGTGATCGGCTTTTTCCTCTACCTCATGGGAAAAGAGATACTGAAAGACCGCTGGGCGGGTTTATGGGCTGTGTTCCTGGTGACAGCAACCCTCTTGTTCTCCGCGGGCGCTTTCCTGATGACGCCCGATTCCATTGTGATCCTCTTTTTCATTCTGACCCTGTTCTCATTTTATCGGGCGATCGAGTTCGACTCTGACCGCCTGATGCTTCTTTCCGGGGCCTGGTTTGGGATGGGGCTCTTGTCCAAATACACGATGGTGCTTCTGGGCCCGCTCCTCGTTCTCTTTCTCCTGATCGACGATCGAGGGAGGCGGTGGTTTTCCCGCCCTTCGCTGTGGGGTGCAGGAATGATCGCCTTCCTCCTTTTTACCCCGGTGATTTACTGGAATAGCCAGCATAACTGGGCCTCGTTCCGGTTCCAATGGCATCATGGAATGCAGTCTCACCAGATGGCCCCCTTAAGCGGGTTGTCGGACTATTTCGGAGGACAGATCGGCGTCGTAACCCCCATCATCGACCTGTTCATCCTCGGGGCCGGGATTGTTGCGGGGGTTCGCCTCCTGCGAAATCCCTCCCGCCCGATGCTTTATTTCTGGATAACCTCTTACCCGATCCTCTTGTTCTTTGCATATTCGAGCCTTAAAGCCAAAGTGGAAGCAAACTGGCCGGTCGAAGGGTATCTGGGCGCATTTCTCGTCACGGGGGCCCTTCTTGTGGAATGGGAAGAACGAGCCTGGATCCGCCGGACGGCTTATGCGGGAGTGGGCTTGGGATTCTTCGCAAATTTATTGGTCGGACTTCAGATCTTCTGGCCGGTCCTTCCCATCGCGTCGGATGTGGACCCAACGGGACGGATGGCGGGATTTGGGACGGAAACCCATGAAATTCAAGCCTTGGAAGCCTCCATTCCCCAAAATCTGCGTCCCAAGGCGTGGCTTGTGGACGGATACTCGAACACCTCTCTCCTAAAAATCAGGGAATATGGCCGGATGCCGGTGTATGAGATTCATCCGAAACGACAATTCCGGACGACCACCATCACGGAGGAGCAGGCCAACTCGCTGGTGGGAAAGCCGGTTTTTCTGATTCAAAATGGGCCCAGTGGAGGCTTTTTCCGGGGTCTTGACGATCGTTACGGCCATCCAAGGTTTCTTGGAACGATTCGAATCCTGCGCAAAGGATCGAAGGACAAGATTCCTATCCTTGTCCAGGATGTGTATCTCATTCCTTCCTTCAAAAATGGCCTTTCCGAGGAACCTCCTCCGAATATCAGGGCTTTTTAAGCGCGGGAGACCTGTTCCTCAACACCCCCCCGGTTCAGTGGGATTTTGGTTGTATGCGTCAATCATGACTTATGAAGGAGCCTGTGATGGATCGAAGTAAAATGGGGATCAAGAGAGCGCTGATCAGTGTGTCGGATAAAACGAATATCGAGAGTTTTGCACGCCGTCTCTCAGGCTTGGGGGTGGAAATCCTGTCGACGGGGGGAACAGCGAAAGCTCTCCGGGGAGAAGGGATTCCTGTCAAGGACGTCTCTTCCGAGACGGGGTTCCCGGAAATTCTGGGGGGACGCGTCAAGACCCTCCATCCGAAGATTCATGGAGGAATCCTTGGCAAGCGCTCCGACACGACTCACCTCGAGGACATGGACACCCATGGCATCACTCCTATCGATCTCGTGTGCATCAACCTCTATCCTTTCGTGCAGACGATCGCCAAGGACGGGACCACCCTTGACGAGGCCTGCGAGCAGATCGATATCGGCGGGCCCGCCATGATCCGCGCCTCCGCAAAAAATTTCCGCGACGTGGTCATCCTGACCGATCCCTCTGATTATGAAAGAGTGTTGGTCAACCTCGAGGGAGGAAACCCGATCGATCTCCACCTTCGAAAGGAACTCGCCTTCAAGGCCTTCCGGATGACAAGCGCGTACGATAGGGCCATCGCGTCCTATCTCGAGGGAGGGGAAAAGAAAGAAGACCTCTTTCCTGAAACGCTGTCTCTTTCCTACTCACTTTCCCAGAGTCTTCGATACGGAGAAAATCCGCACCAGAAGGGGGCCTTCTATCGTTCGACCGATCCGCGGGATGTGGGTGTGGGCTCGGCGTTGAAGCGATGGGGGAAAGAGCTTTCCTACAACAATGTGCTGGATGCCCATTCGGCTCTGTCCTTGGTCCGGGAGTTTTCTGGTCCCGCGACGGTGATCGTGAAGCACAACAATCCCTGTGGAGTTTCGGCACAGGCCTCGTTGCTTGAAACCTACAAGCAAGCACGGGATACGGATCCCGTGTCTTCCTTTGGGGGAGTTGTTGCCCTCAACCGAACGGTGGATCTGGCGACGGCAGAAGAAATGGCAAAAATTTTTCTTGAGGTTGTCATTGCCCCTGGATTTTTCCCGGACGCCCTGACCCTTCTGATGAAAAAAAAGGATATCCGCCTCCTTGAAGCCCCTGAGGCCTTTAGGGAACGAAACGGGTCGTTGGAGGGTCTCCTCGAGCTTCGTTCGGTCTCTGGCGGACTTCTCGTTCAGACTCCGGACCTTGCCGTCATGCCCGCCCGTGACAAGGTGACCTTTGCCACAAAGCGGATCCCCACCGAGGCCGAATGGAACGATGCCGTCTTTGCCTTTACTGTAGGGAAGCATGTTCGGTCGAATGCCATCATTCTTGTGAAGGACCAGGTGACCGTTGGAATCGGAGCGGGCCAGATGAGCCGTGTCGATTCGGTTCGGCTCTCCGGAATGAAGGCAAATCGTTCAACCCGGGGAACAGTGTTGGCCTCGGATGCTTTTTTCCCGTTCCGGGACGGAATCGACGAAGCGGCAAAGCTGGGAGTGTCGGGGATCATCCAGCCAGGGGGATCAATCCGGGACAAGGAGGTCTTCGAAGCGGCGGATGAGTACGGAATGTTCATGATTCTGACGGGAATGCGGCATTTCAAGCATTGAAGTGACAAGACGGGAAGGATCTCCGGCATTATGGTCAAGAAAATTGCTGTGATCGGATCGGGAGCCCGGGAGCATGCTCTTGTGGCGGCCCTTCAACGTTCCTCCGGAAAATGCGAGATTTCGGTCTGGCCGGGCAATGACGGAATGGAAGGAGTGACCCGCGGAGGGATTCTGCCTCAAGATCCACAGGGTGCAGCGAAGGTTCTGTCCGATTTTGGAGCGACGCTTGTAGTGATCGGTCCAGAAAAAAGCCTGATGGACGGGTTGTCCGATGCTCTTCGCGAAAAGGGGATTCCCGTGGTCGGGCCGGGAGCGGGAGCCGCCCGGATCGAAGGATCCAAATCCTTTGCAAAAGGGCTCATGCAGCGTGTTGGAATTCCGACCGCTGAATGGGCG
>DAHVAL010000022.1:0-2789 GCA_027314645.1 Nitrospirota bacterium | reverse complement strand
AACGAGCCTGCGACATCATTGAACGATGTCTTTGGGGGCTTTCTAAAAATGGAACCCCCTTTTCAGGGTTTCTCTATGCCGGTCTGATGATGACAGAAGAGGGACCGTCGGTGCTCGAGTTCAATGCCCGCATGGGGGATCCTGAGGCGCAAGTCCTTCTCGAGACGTTGGGGGATCAGGCGCTGGCCCTCTTTGAGGAAATCGCAGGGGGGACCATGGAAGCTGGCCGGAGCCTTTCTTCCATTCCTCGCGTCGGTGTCGTCCTGGCCTCGGCGGGATATCCGGAAAATCCCGTTCTCGGGGATCCGGTGGAAGGGCTGCCCAAGATGGAGGACAGGTCTTCGGATTCCACGATTTACTTCGCGGGGGTTGCGCGGAAAGGGGGAGCCCTTGTAACGTCGGGCGGGAGAGTGCTGACTGCCGTGGGGAGGGGAGAATCGTTGCTGGCGGCCCGTGAGGCCTCCTATCGATTGATCAAATCCCTCCGGCTTTCGGGAGGACAATACAGAAGCGACATCGCCCTTCGGGACGCTGGAGGAGGGTAGGGAGGTGGGGGAGCCTCCGATCTTTGTCCTGACTGATCGCTCCTCTTGGAGAGACATCAAGGCCTGGTTTCTTTCCGGAAACGTTGCAGGATTCCCCGTCGAATATTCCTACGCCCTTTCCGAAGTTCCCACAAGACGACCTTTTGGAGAGAAATTTCGTCTTCACCGGATCAAGGATAGACCCGAAAAAAAACCGATTCTTTATCTTGCGGGATCGCTCGACATCGTCCGCCGCTTTGCAAAAATTCCGGATGATATGGCCCGGGCCCGGTGCCTGGCCGATCCGCAGCGCTTCGTCACAGTTCTTCTCCCAGCGCGATCATTGGCGATTGCTCTGGGAATGTCCTACGACGGAAAGGTGGCCTTCAGAATCCCGACCGATCCGAACCTTCGGAATTTTCTTGTCTACCTTGGAGAGCCTCTCTCCGGGACGAGTCTCAATCGCTCGGGCTTGAGGCCGCTGCAAACCATCGAAGAAATTCAAAAATCTTTCCCCGGCCTTGCATTGGTCGACGGGGGATTCCGTCCTGGTTTTCCGGTTTCGCCCATTCTCGACCTGGTGTCCTTCGACCGGAAGATGCGACGGGGCTCCTGGCAATCCGTCCGTTCCTCCCCGCGATCCCCCTTCCATTTTGGGCATCCATAATGAGGCGGGATGCTTGGGTGGTCATTCCCTGCAAAAACTCGCATCCGGGATCGATCGTATCACCGATCCCCACGATGCGAAGGGAAGACGATTCCATGAAGAATGCCACCTGCTCCGGCTGGTACGGGAAGGGAGTCCATAGGACTCTCCTTTCTCCGCCAAAAGACCTCTCGGCCTTGCCTTTCTCTATGCCCGCTTAAAACAATCGAATGAAGAAGCAGGCCTTTCCATCCTCCGGCCTTCTGGTATAGTCAAACAAAGAGGGAGGAAAGGGAGAGAGTGTCTGGAAAATCCGGACGACGCAAGCACAGTCGGAAAAAGGCCATGCCCATCATTCGACCTTCGGAACGAAGAAAATCCATTCCTCCGGGGTTTCCGATGAGATCGCGACTTTCCCGCAGAGAAAAAGAGAAGGGAAAATCGCGATGGGACAAAGAGTCCTATGAGAATAACGATCACTCATGAATCGAAGCAGCCCTCCGGGGTCAGGGAGGCCGATTCACCGGAAAGGCTCATGCAACAATGGGCGGTGACCCTTCGGGGCCGTCTCGCAAGCCTCCTGAACAACCCTTCCCGTAAAAATATCCACAACCTGAGACGGTCATGCCGAGTGGGGCAGTCCTTACTGGATCTTCCTGGAGGGACAACGCTCTCCTCCTGCACCGAACTTTCACGGGTCTTGAAGCGCACCCTACGGGCGTCGAGAAATATCAGAAACGCCGATGTTCTTGGAAAGTTTCTCAAAAATGAACGGATCGGCCTCACGGATAGATTCCCCCGAAAAATATACAACGCTGCTTTCAGGAGGCGCCTGAGGAAATATTGGAAAAATCCGTCCCTTTCACCGGAGATGTGCGTTTTATCGATCTCCCTGGAAATTCGATCGACCGACCGTGCCTCTCACACTTCTCCCAAGGAAGAATTTGAAACGGTCATGAGATCTCTCAAGGACGTCTACCGGCTCTGGTCCGAGGGAGCCGAGCGGGATTTCGGGCACATCCATGAATTGCGGATCCGATTGAAAATGATTTCAGGACGCCAGAGCGTATTCGGCAATCTCCCAGCATTTGGACCTGCTCTGGGAGAACGCGAGAAAAGGTCGCTTGAGCTTATTTTAATGCTCCTTGGAAGAATGAGCGACCTTCTCATGATGAGGGGTCTCCGTTCGCGCCTGTCTGGGAACAAATCGGAACGGAAGAAATTTCTGAAACGGATTCAGAAGCGGCAGAGACAGACGGATAAAAAGGTTCTCCGGGTCCTATTTGGCGGACCGCAATCCCTCCATTTTCCTACGGGCGATTTCTCTAAGGCCGATGGGAAAGAATCCGACCGCCGGCTCCCTTGAACAGGGGAAGAATTCACGGTCATCCTCTTTTGAACCTTGAATGAACGCTCTCCTTTGGAAAAAACTTCATAAAAAAATAAGGGTGAGGGGAAACCCCTCACCCGATTGTCACGCTTCCTCAAAAAGAAAGCGCTCTGTTAGAGCTGAACTTCTGCCTCTTTTAGGACGCAGGCGCTTTGGCTTCGTAGGGAACAGCCTTGGCTGCCGGAGCTGTCGCCGTCCGGTAGAGGTTGTAGAGAAAGATCCATTGACC
>DAHVAL010000021.1 GCA_027314645.1 Nitrospirota bacterium | reverse complement strand
TCGGAGGAGACTTGTGTCAGGAGGAGGATCAGAGTCTCAAGAATGGGAAGGGCCCAATGAAGGGGGATCTCATGAGGAAAGGCCCGGACAAGGAGGTCCGGGGGGAGGAGCTCCGCCCCGGTCTTCCGGATCTTCCCTCCCCGGTCGGGAGGGAGCGGTCGGATCGGAAGAGCCGGGACGGAAGGAGGGACACAAGCGGATGGTACTCAGGCGGGCTGGCCGAGGGGGTGGACCTTAGCCGGAATGGAGGCGTGTTCCGTCTTCATTCTCCGGGGTCGGTCCTGTCCTCTCCAGTGATGGGCGACCGCGCCTTTGGTGGGAAAGATGTTGGCCCAAAGTGTGACAAGGCCGTCCTTGAGCTTATCGGTCTTTTTCGCAATCTCAGGAGTCTCCTCGATTTTGATGGAGGATCGAAGAGTGTTGTCGACACGATCGATATCGTCGGGCGCGATGGAGACGCAATCTCCCGCCTTCAGATCGCGGGGGGTCAGATCGCCGGGAGATTCCATCACGATCAGGGTGCTTTTCAGGCGTGACGGTTTTGCCAGGTAGATGCCTCCGACCGATTCGACCAAAAGGGTCCGTCCGGTGGGAGCGTGACAGACAGGATGCCCTTTCCGGTCGACGCGTGTTTCCGAAATCTTGAGTGAAATATTGTTGGTTCCTGGCTTTTGGCGGACCTTCATGACGATCCCGGCCATGACTTTCTTTGCCAGGTGCCGCTCTCCCGTTCCTTCGTCCTCGATCATGGCCGCTTGAGCTTCCCCTGTTTGAAAGAGGGCTGCCAGGACCATTCCGAGGCCCATCAGAATCTTATTGGCATTGGCTCTCAGTGTGTCCTTCATTCTTGTCTCCGATATGAGGATGGTCATTGTATGCGACATGTATTTAAGCAACAATCGTGCCAAAATTCATAATCATTTATCAGTAAGACCTTGGGCCATTCGTGCGAGAACGGGTTCGGAAAATTTGTCCGAATTGTTGACACGATTGTCCTCCGGAAGGACAAAAATGTCCTCATTCAAAAATAAGACTTGCCATGGGCGAGCCGGGCGGACCTCAAAGGTAGTAATGAAATCCCACCATGATGTTCATGAGGGATCCGAAAACGATGACCCCGGTGCCCGTGGGCCCGTCATGGGGGAAATTCCAGTTGACCGAGACCGGATTCCATTGGGCGAACCAGGACAATCGGGGAATGTCGGTGATTTCGCTCTCGAATCCGAGTCCGGCCGAAATCGTGACGGCCGACGGAAGCCCGGCACCCGTATTGAGGGCGGGGATGAAGTCGATGTTGGCATATAAAATCGAGTGTTTCCGGGTGATCAGGGCCAGCATCGGTTCGACATTTAAGGTCGCCAGAAAACTTGAACTTGGAGAGACCTGCGGAAAGCCGAATCCGACTCCCCCGTCAAGGCCGAACCGGTCGTTGAACCAGTACCGTGCGTCCACGAATCCGACATTGGAGAACACCTCGCTTCCATTCTGCTGGACCATGTCCATCGGGGCCCACGCCAGACCCACCCCGAGATGGTGGAGATCGTCGTAGGAGGTGCCGGAGGACGGGGAGGACACGGCTTGGGCGGCCGCGTCACTCGCATACGCCCTGGACGGGGTGAGGGGAGAGAGGAGGAGGGCGATGCCCGTGAGGAGGAAAAGGGCCCGGTCGATCTTGAGTTGGCGGATGATGTTTGGTCTGGCTGGCGACTGCATGACGCTCCCCATGTCCTTTGATGGATTGTGTCGGGTGTCCGGAATCGGTGGTCCGGGTTCGAATGTTGACCCATTCTACCAGAGGAATGGCTGAAAAATGATGACTGTTGTCGCGTTATCCCGTGATTTCGGTCACAGAGAGAGAACCATCGAGGCGGTCAAGTCGCGGATATGAGAGACGGTGCGGTCGGCATGGGCCAGCTGAGAAAGCGGGTAGGTGTGTCCCACGCCCACGGTTTTCATGCCGGCGGCCTTTGCGGCTTCGATCCCCTGGATGGAGTCCTCGATCACGGCGATTTCTCCCGGCCCGCCTGTGTGGAGCCCGCGATCGGCAAGGGTCTGGAACGCCAAAAGATAGCCGGAAGGGTCGGGTTTTCCCAAGGGAGCGTCTTCCGCGCTGATGACGAACGCAAAGGCCTTCGCAAGCCCGTGACGGGTGAGGGCATGGAGAATTTCGGGGCGAAGCGCGCCGGAGACGATCCCGAGGGGCACCTTGGGGGCGAGGTCCTGGATCAGGGAGGCCGCTCCTTCGTAGAGAGGCAGTCCAAGGTCCATCCGCTTTTCATAGAGGCGGGCCTTTTCCCGGATCAGGAGGCGGAGGGTCTCCTCGGAGATGGGCCCCCCTTTCGCCGCCCTCCACGCGGCGGCAAGGCATCCCCGGTCGTCCATGCCGAGATAGAGGTGTTCGTAGTCCTCCGCCGGGAGAGGGACCCCGTGGGGCGCCAGCACCTCGGCAAAGAGGTCCCGGTGGACCGTTTCATCGTCTAGGATGATGCCGTTGAAATCAAAGAGCACCGATCGGATCATGATTGGCCCCTTACGTTGATGTCCGCCCGAGGGGGGAGGGGAGCTCCAAAAAAAAGGTCCCCCGCAATGACCGGGGGACCCTCGCGCTCCGCAGTGCGTCTTCTCAAATCATGCCTCAGATCAGAGTTCCTTGGCATGATGGGCAAGATAATCGGCGACGCCGGCCGGGGACGCCTTCATTGCGGGCTTTCCCTTCTGCCATCCCGCCGGGCACACTTCGCCATGCTGTTCGTTGTACTGCAGGGCATCCACCATACGGAGCATTTCGTCCACATTCCGGCCCAGGGGGAGATCGTTGACGACTTGATGGCGGACGACGCCGTTTTTGTCGATGAGGAACGACCCCCGAAGGGCGATTTTTTCTCCGAGGAGGACATCGTAGTCGCGGCTGATGCTCTTGTTGAGGTCGGCGACCATGGGAAAGCTCACCTGACCCAGCCCACCCTTGTCGACGGGGGTGTTCTTCCAGGCCAGGTGGGTGAATTGAGAGTCGACGCTGACAGAGATCACTTCGACGCCACGGGAATGGAATTCCTTCAGCCGGTGTTCGAACGCGAGGATTTCCGAGGGGCACACGAAGGTGAAATCGAGGGGGTAAAAGAACAGGACCCCGTATTTGCCTTTCAGGGCGTGGGACAGGGTGAATTTGTCGTTGAAGGAGTTGTCCCCCATGACGGCGGTGGCGGTGAAATCGGGTGCGGTTTTTCCAACAAGAACGGACATGGGTATCGTTCCTCCGAAGATCATGGGAATGATCGTTTGGGTGGTTGATTAAGGTTCCGGCGCTTTTTTCGAGGATTCATGCGGCCCGGACAGGAGTGTTCTGGCACGCGGTTTCATTATACGACAGGACCTCTCCGGAGTCGACTAGGGAGACGACGGGATCCCGGACGGAGAATTCCCTGGATACGACGGAGAGGCCGTTCGTGGGCGGGCCGTCTGGTAGCGCGAGACCCCCGAAACCGCCTTGAGCCGGAGCGGGGCAAGCCAGGAGGAGAGCTCTTGAAAGCCTTTTTTTCGATGAAGTTCTTCTTCGGAAGACGGGGGCAAGGGGCACCTTCAATCATGAACGCCATCGTGATGGGCGGGTTTTCTATCGACCGGCGTCGGCACGCCATGTTTCGAAGGATGAAGCGGCCTTGTTACAGTCTTTTCAAGAAATTGTGACGATTGCTTGAAAAAGGGAGGGAGAAACGGAAACCGGCTCTCCCTCCCTGTCATGGGATTTAGTGGGTGAGAACCCACCCGGTGGAGGGGTTGTAATGGTATCCCGCCGCTTCAAGTTCCTCGCGTGGATGGAAGACATAGGCTCCGGAGGGGAGCATCTCCGTCATCGAATTCTGGTCCTGCTGGATGATCGTGCCTCCAAGAAGACCCTTCGCCTTTGAGGGAGGAGGGGCGACGATGTGTCCCCGGGCGCTCTTCTGGGCCTTTTCCTGTTCGCGCCTGATATTTTTCCGAGCCTCCCATTCCTGCTCCGCCTTCCAATCTTTTTGGAAGGCGACGAACTTCCCGGTGTAGAGATACCGGTAGGGACGCCCTCCGATAGGGCGGATCCAACGGTAGGGATGGTCGGGAGTCCCTTCGGCATAATGCCTCTTGCGCGCAAAGTCCATCAGGTAGAGCGGGGTATGATAGGGACGGGGCTTCGACTGGTAAATGAAGTCGAAGGGGGAGAGCCGGTGTTTTGTTTCAAGCTGCACATCCTTGACGACGACCAGCTCCTGCGGGTCGGAAGGCATCGGAATGGTCGTGACGTAGTTCGGAAGCGATTTTGTGTCGATCAGGTAATTCCCCTGGCGGTTGTCCCGTCCGGAGGTGGCATTGAGGCTGCAGGCTGCGGCAAGAAGAAGAACGGGAATCGAGAGAAGAAGCGAACGACGCGTGGACATTGAACGTGACCCTCGGATGCGTTGAGAGGATGGTCATAGTGAAGATCGTAGCCTAAGACGATCGGCCCCAGGTATTGTGGCATGTCCCGAACGGCGAGGCAATCATGTCCGGCTCCCATTGCCGGTGGACCGGGACGAACGCGGAAATTTGAGTTACACTTGAGGATGTCCCGGCTCTCGATTCAATCGGAGCGATATGAACGGGGCCTCAAGAAGGAGCCTCCCTCTATGATCAAGTCCTGGAAAGGAATGTGGCCGACCATCGACCCCACGGCCTGGATTGCTGAAAACGCCGTCGTGGTCGGGGATGTGGAGATCGGAGCCGAATCGGGAATCTGGTATGGGGCGGTCGTTCGAGGGGATATTCACCGGATCCGGATCGGGGCCCGGACCAATGTCCAGGACTTGTCCGTCCTCCATGTCACCCGGGACAGGTTCTCCCTGACGCTGGGAGACGATGTCACCGTCGGTCACCGGGTCATCCTTCATGGGGCGACCCTGGAAAGCCGGATCCTTGTGGGAATGGGGGCGATCGTCATGGACGGGGCTCTGATCGGTGAGGATGTGATCATTGGAGCCGGGTCCCTGGTGACGGAAGGGATGGCCATCCCTTCGGGGCATTTGGCCTTCGGATCGCCCTGCCGTGTGCGCCGGGAGCTGACGATCGAGGAGCGGGCGTGGATCAGGGAGTCGGCCCGTCATTATGCCCTTTATCGGCTGGACCACGCCGCCTCTCCGGTTCTGGAGCCCCAATGAACCCGAAAGAGTCGCCCCCTTCACGGACCTTCGGCATCCGGACGATCCTGGCCCTTGTGGTGGCGGTCATGGTGGTGGGCCTGGTCGGCATCCTAGGCGCGGTCGACGAGATTCTTGTCCGGCACAATGCCGACAAGATCCTCTCGAGAGAAGGCCGGCTTGTGGCCCAGCAGTTCGCCTTCGGAGTGGACATGCGCCATGAGGCGGACCAGTTTCTCTCTCTGGAAGAAGCCTCCGAAAAGGAACCGTTGGTCCAGGTCCGCGAACTTGTGGCGATTCGCCGTGAGATGTCCGCGGTCCTTGCCATCCGCCACAATGTGACGCGTGTGGATCTTCTGTCCCACCAGACCGGGCTTCCCCATATCGTGTCGACGTCGGGGGTCTCCATGACGCCGGAAGAGCGGGGCGCCCATGAGGCCGTTGCCCTGGGGTCGAAGTCCTGGATGTGGGTGCGGGAACATTCGGGAGGGGATGCCATTTATGTGGTTGTTCCCTTCACCCATGCCAGAAAGACCATCGGAACGGTCGGCGTCCGCCTTTCCTATTACGAGGTGAATGCCCTGGTCCGCAAGGAAAAGGTCCGGATGGCCTTCATCCTGCTGGCGGGATTCCTGTTCCTGATGGGGGGTCTGAGCTTTGTTCTCAAGAAATGGCTCATCGATCCGATCCGCCGGCTGGATAAGGACATGAGGGAGGTGGGAGAAGGAGATCTTTCCCGGGAATTTTCCCTCGAGGGCTCTTCCGAGATTCATCGCACCGGGGAATCCTTCAACCGGATGGTGGAGATGCTCCGGACGCGGACCCGGGAAAAGGAGACGCTGTTGGAGGAGGTCAGGGGGCTCAATTCAGGGCTTCACGACCGGATCCTCGAAAAGACGCGCGAACTCCGGGAAAAGAATCGGACCCTGGCCCAAACCAATGAGGCCATGTATTTTCTCCAGAGGAGGCTTTCTGAGCTTGAGCGGCGGGCGGCCGTCGGGGAGGGAATGGCGGTCGTGGCTCACGAACTCGGCAATCCGCTCCATTCCATCGCCGGTCACCTCGAACTGCTTCTCGAGGAGCCGAAACTTCCCCCTTCGGTCGAAAAGCCCCTGCGCATCATTTCCGGTCAGGCGGATCGAATGGTCAAGGCGATCCGGAAGCTTCTCTCCCTCACCCGGAGGGCCGAGCCCACCCGGGAGTTTCTCGACCTCCTTCCGATGCTTCACGATCTCGTGGGGCTTGTCGAACCGCGTCTTCGGGCGGCGGGCGTGGAGGTCCGTCTCGAGGCCCCCCCGACCCACACCCCCATCCGTGTGATGGGGGAGTCCGACGCGCTTCAGGGCCTCTTCATCAACCTCCTTGAGAATGCCTTGGATGCCATCAATGGGAAGGGCCTCATCCTCATCACGATGGAGCACGACTTCCGGGGGACGACCATCACGGTCCTTGATTCGGGGCCAGGGATCGCCGCATCGATCCGGCCGAAGGTGTTCGATCCCTTCTTCACGACCAAATCGTCCGGGACAGGCTTGGGGTTGGCCGTATGCCGGAAAATCGTCGAGGACCTCGGGGGGACGATACGGCTCGGAGACGGACCCGGAGGGGAGGTGATCGTCGTTTTCCCTCCCGTCGACTCGGAGGCAAAACCTTTTCGTTCTTCGGATCCGGACCATGAGGCCGCGTCCCGGACTTGAACAAGGGGCCTCTGTTCTGATAGTGTGAGCCATGTACTCGAGCCGTAAAAAAAGTTCGAATATTCAACTGATTTCCGGGGACAATGAGTCCGGAAAGTCGATTCTTGTTGTTGAGGACGATGCCGTCGCCTTGGATCTGTTGGCGGAAATTCTCCGGAGGAATCACTTTCGCGTCTGGGTCGCCTCTTCCATGGAGGCCGCCCTCAGTGTCCTTGAACGAACGGCTGTCGATCTTGTCCTGTCCGATATCCGCATGCCTGACCGAGGAGGGATGGATCTTCTTCGGTATCTCAGAGACCATCATCCCGATCTCCCTGTCGTCCTGTTGTCTGCATTCGGAGATGAGCATCTTTGGGTTGAAGCCCTGTCGTCCGGAGCGGTCGACCTGATACCCAAGCCGTTCAAAAAGCAGGAAATCATTGATGTCATCAACCGGACCTTGTCCGATCGCGGAGCATGACATCGCTTCCAACGATAACCGTGTGGCTGAGGGGTGATCAGAATTATGCAAGCAAATACGATAGGTGTGTTCGGGAAAAAAATGCTGGTTCTTTTTTCCCTCTCTTTGGGAGTCTTCTTGGGAGGGCCCTCCCCTCAGGAGATGGCGATCGCCGGATCGGCCGGAGACGGGGATCCGGTCGTTTCCGAAAAAGATATCGCTCCGGGACTTGCGCTCCAGAAAACCTTTGAATCGGTCTCCCGTGCGGTTCTTCCGGCCGTGGTGAATATTTCGACGACCTCGCTCGTGTCGAGCTCTCCCCACCTTCCGCCGATGTTTGACGATCCCTTTTTCAAGCGGTTTTTTGGAAGTCCCTTCGGCCCAGGGGGAGGGCAAAAGCCCCAGAAGCACGTGGAGCGAAGCCTCGGATCGGGGTTCGTCATCAGCTCGGACGGGCTGATTGTGACCAACAACCATGTGGTGAAGAACGCGACCAAGGTGACCGTCCTTTTAAGCAACAATAAGTCCTACCAGGCAAAGGTGATGGGGACCGATCCGATGACGGATATCGCGGTGATCAAGATCAATCCCGCGAGTCCCTTGCCGGTCGTGACATGGGGAGAATCGAAAAAGGTGGTGGTGGGGACCATCGTCATGGCCATGGGATCTCCCTTCGGCCTGTCCCAGTCGGTCACCATGGGAATCGTGTCGGCCCTCAAGCGGAGCAACATGGGGATCGAACAGTACGAAAACTTTATCCAGACCGATGCGGCCATCAATCCGGGGAACTCCGGAGGCCCCCTCGTCAACCTGCGAGGGCAGGTGGTGGGAATGAACACGGCCATCTACACGACCAATGGGGGCTATGAAGGGATCGGCTTTGCCATCCCCGCCTCGATGGTCCGCCAGGTCGTCCAGGACCTGATCACCAAGGGGAAAGTCGTTCGTGGGTGGCTTGGAATCTCCATCCAGAATGTCACTCCGGTCATCGCGAAGCAGTTTGGACTCAAGAAAACCTCGGGAGTGCTCGTCAGTGACGTTCTCCCCGGAAGCCCCGCCGAAGCCGCACAGCTCATGAGGGGAGACATCATCACCGCTTTGAACGGAACCCCCGTGGAGGACGCCAACGATCTTCGGATGCATGTGGCCCAGATTCCCCCCGGGAAGGTGGCCACATTGACGATTATCCGGACCGGGCACGTTCGGACGGTCGATGTGAATGTCGGCGAGCTTCCCAAGACGCTTGCCATGAACGGCCGTTCCCCCGAAGAAGGGACGGGCAACTTCAAGAATGTCCTGAGGGGGCTCCGGATCATGGATATCACCGATGAAATCCGGCAGGCGCTCAATTTGTCCTCCCAGGTGCACGGGGTCGTGATTCAAGCGGTGAAGCCAGGGTCCGCTGTGGAGTCCGCCGGTCTCCGGAGGGGGGATGTCATTGTGGAAATCGACCGGAAAACCGTTCGCTCGGTCGCCGATTTCGTCAGGATCTCGCGAAGAATTCCCCAAGACGCAGAGGTTCTCCTGACCATCCTTCATAACGGACGGCACAGCTATGTCTCCGTGTCCCCCTAGAGGGGACACGGTTCCCTCTTCCCCCATGACCGGACCCGTCAAAGGTCCTTATGCCGTGATGGGGGTCGATCCCGGACTCGCCCGGACAGGATGGGCGGTCGTGACGGGAGAATCATTCCAGAAGCTGTCCTTTCGAGGAGGGGGAACGGTCAAGACCCTTCCCGGGACTCCTCTTCCAGACAGGATTGGCGCCATCTGCGAAGCCCTTGAGGACCAGATCCGAATTCATGGGGTCTCCGCGCTCTGCCTGGAGGATCATTTTTCGAGAAAGAACGCGCCGGGAGTGGGCCATCTTCTTGGGCCCGTGATCGGGGCCGTGGCCTATTTGGCCTACCGTCACGGCCTCTCCTTTCTGTCGATTCCTCCCAGGGAATTGAAGCATCGCGTCACGGGAACCGGGAGTTCCAGAAAGGAAGACCTGATCCGGTCCCTGTCTTTTTGGTTCGGTCCGGGCCTTTCGATCAGGACCACACACGAAGGCGATGCGTTGGGACTGGCGTTTCTCGGTTATGGGAGGCTCTTTCGGCCGTGATTGCCCGTTTGTGGGGAGTGATCGAGGAGACGGGACCCGAATCGGTGATCTTCCGTTCCGGTTCTGTCGGGTACAGAGTCCTGCTTTCTCCGTATGCCCTGGGCACACTTTCCGGCTCCGAGGGAGCGATGGCCCTCCGGACATTTCTCCTCTGGAGCGAGCACCAGGAAACCCCCCTTCTGGTCGGCTTTCTCGATGCCGCCGAAGAGGAGCTGTTTCACGAAATCCGCCGTATCGGAGGATTGGGCGCAACCAAGGCCATCCGGATGATTTCGCTTTCTCCCCAGGAAATCTGGCAGGCCATTTCCGGGGGGGACATTCCCCGGCTCAAGTCTCTCAAGGGAGTGGGAGAGACCACGGCGAAAAAGCTTGTCTCCGAACTTCGCGACCGTGTTCCTTCGGCACTCAACCTTCCAGGGGCGGCGGACTCTTCTTCGATCCCCTTCCCCCAGACCCCGGTCGGTGTAAACTCTACGGGAGTTTCCGGAACCGTGCACGAAATCCTGACTCAGCAGTTCGGACACTCTCCGGCGGAAGCGGAGAGAATGATCCGCCGGGCGCTTTCCCGCAAACCGGCCGTCACTTCTGTGGAGGAGCTTTTCGATGAAGTCTACAGGCATGGAGTGGACTGATCCACAGGCCGGCCCAATGGACATTCCGGATCTTCCCTCTCCCGAAGCCGCGGACCAGGGGCCGGGGATCCGTCCCCGGTCTTTTGAGGAATATGTGGGCCAGGAAGCGGTCCTCGCCGGCCTTCGCATCAGCATCGAGGCCGCCCTCCTTCGCGGGGAATGTCTCGATCATGTGCTCCTCCACGGTCCCCCCGGTCTCGGAAAGACGACCCTCGCCGGATTGATCGCCGGTGCCATGGAGGTTCCCCTCCTGACCACGTCAGGTCCCGTCCTCGAAAAGGGAGGCGACTTGGTCGGCATCCTGTCCCGGCTCTCTCCCCGAACGGTGCTCTTTATTGACGAAATTCACCGTCTTCCCCGCTCCGTCGAGGAAATCCTCTATGGAGCGATGGAGGATTACGCCATCGATGTCATCTTCGATCGCGGTCCGGCGGCGCGGACCTTTCGTCATGTCCTTCCGCCCTTTACCCTGGTGGGAGCCACGACCCGTGCGGGTCTTTTGTCCGCTCCCCTCCGGGACCGTTTCGGGATCTTCCAGGATC
Source organism: Nitrospirota bacterium (assembly GCA_027314645.1). GTDB lineage: Bacteria > Nitrospirota > Leptospirillia > Leptospirillales > Leptospirillaceae > UBA4572. Next base: position 20,384 of record DAHVAL010000021.1, on the reverse strand, counting down.
TCGATTTCTACCGGCCCGACGAATTGGTGAAGATTCTGATCCGGTCTGCGGGGGTGCTGGGGCTCTCCATCCCCGAGGAGGCGGCGCTCGAAATCGGCGGCCGGTCCCGGGGGACTCCGCGGATCGCGAACCGTCTTCTCCGCCGGGTCAGGGATTTTGCCCAGGTCAAGGGCGGCGGCGTGGTGACGCGGGACCTCGTGTGCGAGGCCCTTGCGGTGGAAGGCGTCGACGACATGGGGTTAAACCGGGTCGACCGCAAGGTCCTTCACACGATCTGGGCGGTGTACGGAGGCGGTCCGGTCGGGGTTGAAGCACTGGCCGCCACGCTCCAGATCGAGACCGACACCATCATCGATGTGGTGGAACCCTATCTGCTGAAGGAAGGACTGCTCGCGCGAACCCCTTCGGGACGGCGGCTCACCGAGGCGGGGCAGAAGAGAATCTCCGAGTCGCTCATTCTTTGAAGGGGGATTTCCCGATGGGCGTCAGGAGTGTTGGGGAAGCAGAAAATTGTAGGTGATCCCGAGGAGAACCGGGAGGGTCCACATCACGCTTGTATTGACGTTGGTGTGGGTTTGGGGGTCCGTCGAGGAGATCGGGTCCTGAATCAATGTGGGGAGGACCTCTCCATAGAAGGACAGTCGGTCCGAGAAGGTGTAGAGGACCCCGACGCCGAAATCTGCGGTGAAGGACACCGAGCCCACGTTTCCCTGATTGGCCGGGAGGCTGTTGAACGAGGGGCCGAGGTCGAAGGCCAGGTAAGGGATGAAGGTATTTTCGGCAATGCGCGGGTCATAATACGGGACCGTAAGCCCGACGGTCAGGGGCATCGCCGAGAGGCCGTGAAATCCCATGCTGGGGGAAAATGCGGTGTACCCCACGGAAAACCGGAGCCCCAAATGCGTGAGGACCTGGGAATTCCAGCGAATGTGAAAATCCATCCCCGTATTTTCGAGGGCGCTCATTTGGGAGGACGGGACGTTCACCCCGTCGATCACCCCATTGATGCTTCCCGCGAGAATGGGATCGATGCCGCCGTCAAACGAGACGCTCTGCCAATCGAATGGACTGGCGGCATGGGATTGGCCGGGGAGAGTGGCAAGAAGGGAGAGGACCATCAAGAGGGTCGCGGACACAAGGCGTCCGTATGATCGGAAGAGATGGTTCATGCGGCCATTGTCACCCCCGGACGGCGTGAAAGTCAAACCCGGGGGGAGGAGTCGAGGTATAACGTGCAAATGGGAAATCTGATCTGGATTTTTTTCATTCTCATGATGCTCCAGCCGATCATGTCCCGGCGGGTGCTGGAGTATTCCCGGGCGCAGGCCCTTCGGAACCTTGAACGGTCCCGGGGGTCGCGCGCCATCGCCCTCGTCCATCGCCAGGAAACGATGAACCTCCTGGGATTCCCCATCCTCCGGTACATCAATGTGGAGGATTCGGAGGAGATCCTCCGCGCGATCAAGACGACCGATCCCGACACCCCGATCGACCTGATCATCCACTCGCCGGGGGGGCTGGTGCTGGCGTCCATGCAGATCGCCCACGCCCTGGCGAACCGGAAGGCTCCGGTCACCGTGTTCGTTCCGCACTTCGCCATGAGCGGAGGAACCCTGATCGCCCTTGCGGCCTCGCAGATCGTGATGGATGAAAATGCGGTCCTTGGTCCGATCGATCCCCAGATCGGGGAATTTCCCGCGGTCTCCGTCCTGCGCGTTCTCGAGCGCAAAGCCCACAACGAGATCGAGGACAAGACCATGATCATGGCCGATGTGGCGGAAAAGGCCATCCGGCAATTGACGGACGGTGTGACCACCCTTCTGTCGAAGCGGATGGACACCGAAAAGGCCAGGAGGCTCGCCGATCTTCTGGCGTCCGGACATTTCACCCACGATTATCCCCTGACCGTCGAGGAATTGAGGCGTTTCGATATCCCCATCTCGACGGCGGTTCCCGAGGAGATCTACCTGTTCATGCGCCTGTTCCCCCAGCCGAAGCAGATGAGCCCATCGGTCAGCTACCTCCCGACTCTTCCGGGCCGGCCGGCCCGTCCCTGAAAAGGCCCCCGGGTTTTTAAGGCGAAGCCCCTCTGGTATAATGGAGCCACAGGGACCCTCACAACAAGAAAGGACATGCCGATGGTCGTTGTCGCGAACAGGATCCGGGTTGCCGCCGGACATGAGAAGGAATTTGAAGAACGTTTCCGGAACCGGAAGGGGTTGATCGACGGCTTCCCCGGATTCATCAGAAATCTGATTCTCCGCCCCATCGAGTCGGAGTTCTATTCCGTCATGACATTCTGGGAATCCATGGAGGCCTTTGAATCCTGGACGCATTCGGACTCGTTTAAGAACGCCCATTCCCAGAGGCCTCCCAAGGAGATGTTCTCCGGCCCGAACGTTCTGGAGATCCACGAAGTCGTCATGGATACGGACCACCGTGAGTAAAGGCGTCCTTCTTCTGTCGGGCGGGCTCGATTCCTCCCTTGCCGGAATGATCCTTGGGACCATGGGGGTCGATCTGGTCGCCCTCCACCTTGAAAGCCCCTTCGGATGCGACTCCATGGCGGAGCAGATGGCCCGGGAGATCGGCATCCCCCTGATCGTGCGCTCCAAGGGAGAGCCCTTCCTCGATCTTTTGGCCCGTCCCAAATATGGATACGGAAAGGCGATGAATCCGTGCATCGACTGCCGGATCCACATGTTTAACATGGGACGGACGGTCATGGAAGAAGTGGGCGCCTCGTTTCTCGTGACCGGGGAAGTGGTCGGACAACGTCCCATGTCCCAGACCAAGCGTGCCATCTTCTCCATCGATGGGGATTCCGGGATGGAGGGGCGTGTGCTCCGGCCTCTTTCGGCCAAGCTTCTTCCCGAGACGATTCCGGAGAAGGAGGGGATCGTCGACAGGCGCCGACTGTTCGGCTGGGCAGGCCGGTCGAGAAAACCCCAACTCGCTCTTGCCAAGCGCCTTCACCTTTCGGTGATTCCCTCCCCCGCGGGAGGATGTCTTCTGACCGATTCCCACTTCACGGAACGGGTCGAAGATTTTGTGCAGATCGACTGGGACGCCCGACCGGCCATGGGAGAACGCCGGCTCCCGGCCGCCTCCATGCTGAGGTTCGGCCGCCATTTTAAATTCGAGGAGGGGGAGTGGGTCATTGTCGGCCGGGACGATTCGGACAATCGGCATCTTGAGTCCCACATCCGGGGGGCGGGTGTGGGATTCCGGCCCGAAGGCTTCGACGGTCCCCTCGTGTGTTTCGTGACCCTTGAACAGGAGCCCTCTTGGCGCATGGAGGCATTGGCGTCCGGCGCCTTGCATGCGTTTGGAGGGGGGAAGGTGCCCTCCGGGGATCTCTCCGTCACCCTGCTCTCGGCCACAGGAGAGCGGCGGCATCAATTGCCGGCCCTCTCGCCGGATCAATCGCATCTCATGAAAAAGGAGACATGGATTCCGCGATGGCGACGATAAAGGCTCTTCACGCGGACCACACCCGTCTTTTCCGCCTGGAAGATCGCCCGTTCTACATGGTGTATCCGGTTCTTTCCCGCCGCGCCGGGGGGATTTCGGTCGGCATCAATCTCAACCTCGACAAGGCCTGCAACTTCGACTGCATCTATTGCCAGGTGGACCGGACCCTCCCGTCTCCCGTTCTCCCCCCCGGGCACTCCTCGGAGGTCTCTCTCGTCCTCGAGGAACTGCGCCTCCTTTTCGACGCCTTCGGGGCGGACTCGTATTTCGGCCGCTCCCCGTTCGCGGATCTTCCGGAGGCCGCTCGGAGGGTGAGGGACATCGCCTTTTCCGGGGATGGCGAGCCGACGCTGGCCCCTTCGTTTCGGGAGGTGGCCGGAGCGGTCCGGGCGTTTGTCTCGGAGCGGGACTGGGGACCGGACGGCCCCCCCATGCTTCGCCTCATCACAAACGGGAGCGGCCTCTTCCCCCGGTCGACCCGCCTGTTCGTCCGAAAGTCCTTTCTGGAGGACGGGCCTGGGGAGGTCTGGCTCAAGCTCGACTGCGCCGATCCGGTCCACTTTGCCCGGATCGACCGCTCGCCGATTCCCTTTGACCGCATGATGGGAGGACTGGATCACGTGGTGCGGGATCTTCCGGTGACGATCCAGACCATGATCCTCGATTATGGGGCAAAGGGGGATCCCGGGGGATTTTCGGCCGACCGGACTCTGTGGGAGCCTCTCCTCGCGAAAATGGACCAATGGGTCCGAAGCGGGGCGGACATACGGGCCTGGCATCTTTACAGCGTGGCCCGTCCGCCGTCCATCTCCGCCGTTCGGCGGGTGCCTGAGGAGCGCCTTCGCGCATGGGCGGACGAAGCGTCCTTCTTGCCGTTCCCGGTTCAGGTTTTTCCTTGAGCCCTCCTCTTCTCGAGGTGTTTTTCGGATACGGGGGCCTCGCTCACGACACCGGCCCCGATCATCCGGAGTCCTCCGCCCGCCTTTCCGTTCTTCTTCCGGTCTTCACCTCCTGGGTGGAGGGAGGGAGAGCCCGCTTTCTCGACAGTCCCGCAGATCCGGACTTGTCTTTGTATCGGGCGGCTCACGAGTCCTCCCATATCGATTTTCTCGAACAACTGTCCCCTTCCGAGCCTCCCGTGAACCTTGACGGAGATACCCGGGTGGGTCATGCGACCGTCGGGGCCCTCAAGGAAATTGCCGGCGTGGTGAGAAATGTGTCGAAGACTCCCCCCAACTCTCCCCGAAAGGTGTTTTGCGCCGTCCGTCCTCCGGGCCATCATGCCCATTATTTCGGGGGGATGGGCTTCTGCGCGGTGAACCATCTGGCCCTGCTCTGCGTGGAACGGGCCAGGATCAGCCCGGAAGAACGGATTCTCGTATTGGACTTTGATGTTCACCATGGAAACGGGACCATCGATATCATCAGGCGCCTGCTTCCTTCGGAGCGCACCCTTTTCATCAGCACCCACCGCTATCCGTTTTATCCCGGGACGGGCTCCGGGCGGGACAATGTGGAGGGAGAGCGGGGAGAAGGCATCCTCGACATTCCGCTCCCGTCCGGGACGGATGACGAGGACTACCGGATCGTGCTCGAGGAGATGATCCTCCCCCGGTGGGACCGGTTTGGGCCGGATTCGGTCCTTGTCAGCGCGGGATTCGACGGGCACGTCGCCGATCCGTTGGGGGACATGGCCCTGACGGAACTGACCTACCGCCGCATCGGAGAGGCTCTCCGTGGGCGGGAGAACGGACTGACAGCCGGTTTCCTCGAAGGCGGATACAGTCTTCCGGCGCTCTCCGCGTCGGTGGATGCCTTTCTCTCCGGGTGGAATCGGGGGTAGAATGAACGGGAGGCCGGGACCTTTTCCCGGAATGTGTGAGCGATGACCCGAAAGAGGAGCGCGGTGGAGCATCCGTTCGAAGAGATCAAAAAAGGGGTCGAAAGGCTCGTTCAGACCGTTCCGATCAAGCCGATGGAGACGGAGGACGGCGGGAAGGAATGGCGGTTCGCTCCGGGGGAGGCCGAGGGAGAAGAAGTGTCCCGGCTGCTGGCCCTTTGGGAGGAATGGGAGACCCGGGAGAAAGACTCCCTCCTCCGACGTCTTCCGGCCCGGACCCAGGAAATCGTCGAGCTTCTCCGGATCGTCCGGACGAAGATCGCCTTGAACAAGACAAACCGCCATTTCATGGGCTACCTCCGGGAGGGGGCCGAGCCGTCCGCGGGGCGTGATTTTTATGTGGCGACCTTCGTCCGGACGATCGATCATTTTCAGGGAATCTGGGACTCCGCATCCCGGCAAGACGGACCCGACGTCCCTTCTTCACAATCGCCGGAAGGACGGTGACCATGGAACAATCGAACCGACCGGGTCGATGCGACTCCTGCTGCCGTATCAGCCATGTGCTCCTCAAGGTCTCCCTCGGGCATGACTTCTTCGACCGGTCCTATACCAGGCTCTCGGCCGTGGACGACCAGACCCCGCGGTGGTACTGCGAGGAATGCTCCCGGGAAAAGGACTATCAGCGGGATGTGCGGGCCATCCGTGAAGAATTCTTGCGCCTCAAGTCCGGAGAGGAGTCGGTGATGGGGGATCAGGCGACCTTTCTCCGGGCCCGGAACCGGGTCCTGGAAATCGACCATCAGGTCAAGAAGGGGCGGAGCCCCCATGTCATTCTCTCCCCGCGAGACGTGGCCCTCCTTCTGATGGACCTCGACTCATGGGCCGAGGAACACGGATGGATCGGCTAGAATGAGGCCCAAAGGGGAAGGAGCAAGGGTGACCAGGGGGGAACCGTCCAAGACGGCGTCTCATGCAAAAAATGAGGGGTGCCTCACTCTTTCCGAGCTTGTCGACCGGGCCCCCGAGATGACAGGAGCGGAACGGCAGGCGATCCTGGAGATCCTCGACAAGATCTCCGAAGGGGCCAGGGATGTGGCAAGGCGTCTTGCGATGGGGCCCCTTCACGGACTGACGGGAAGTTCGGGCCATCTCAATGTTCAGGGCGAAGAGGTCCAGGCGTTCGATGAAATCGCGCAGGACACCTTCTCGGGCCTTTTGGGAGCCTCGGGCCGGGTGGCCGTCCTGGTGTCGGAAGAACGGGAGCACCCGGAAACCTTCCCCTGTCCCGGGCCCTCCTTTTATGTGGCGATGGATCCCCTGGACGGATCCTCGAATCTGGCCGTCTCCGGTCCTGTCGGGTCGATCTTTGCGATTTTCCGGGGAGCGGGGGAGTCCCTCCGGGATCCTGCGAAAGCGGTGCTCGACTCCGCCTCCGATGTCGTCTGCGCAGTCTACGTCCTCTACAGCGTCGCCACCTTGCTGGTCATCGCCTTCCGAAACGAAGTCCGGATGTATGCCCTCGATCCCGTGGCGGAGGGGTTTGCCCCTCTTCCCGGAAAGGTGCGGTTTCCCGACGGAGGGGGCCAGATCGTAAGCATCAACAGTGCCAACTATACGCGGTGGGATGCGGGGGTGCGCAGGTATGTGGACGCGCTGCACTCCCGATCGTCCTGGAGCGGTCGATACGTGGGGGCTCTGGTCATGGACTTTCACCGGAATCTTCTCAAGGGGGGCGTGTTTCTCTATCCGGGGGATCTCCCGAAAGACGGCAAAGGGCATCCCGAAGGGAAGCTGCGGCTCCTCTTTGAAGCGATTCCCATGGCCTTCATCGCCCGCGCGGCGGGGGGGCTTGCGACGAACGGAAAGACGCCGATCCTTGACATCCCCGCCACCCATATCCACCAGAGGGTGGCTCTGGTGGTGGGATCACGGGAGAGAGTCCTGGAATATTGCCATTTGGCAGGGGCCCCGGAACCGGTTTAGGACGGCGGAATCCGGATCGCCAAAAGACGCGGCCGGGTCATCTCCTCCATCGCAAAGCGGACCCCTTCGAATCCCGCCCCCGACTCCTTGATTCCTCCGTAGGGCCAATGGTCGAGCCGAAAGGTGGGAATTTCATTGACCAGAACGCCTCCCGCCTCGATTTTTCCAGCCCATCCGATCGCCCGGTCGATGGATCGGGTGAAGATTCCGGCCTGGATTCCGAACCTGGACCGGTTGATCCGATCGATCGCCTCATCCGGCGTGTCGAAGGGATTGAGGGTGGCCACCGGGCCGAAAATCTCCTCTTGTTCGATCGGCCAGTCTGCGGACGTGTCCGTCAGGAGGTTCGGATGAAGAAGAGCCCCCTCCTGGCGAAGGGGGACCACAAGCCGACCTCCCTTGTGGACCGTGTCCTCGATCTGTGTCCGGACATTGTCCGCGTGGCTCTTGCGGATCAGCGGCCCCATCAGGGTCTTGGGGCTGCCGGGGTCTCCGATCCGCCCATCCTTTTCAAGGTCCCGGATCTTTTTTTCGAGGCCAGTGAGAATCCGGTCATACAGGGGCCGCGCGACAAGGATGCGTTGAATGGAGATGCAGATCTGGCCGGAGTACGCGAAGGATCCCGCGATCAGACGGTCTAAGAGCTCGGGAGTCTCCCCGTCCTCGGCCACCATGACCGCCGCCGTTCCCCCAAGTTCGAGCAGCACTTTCTTGCGCGGGACCCTGTCTCGGATGGTCCATCCCACCTTGGCGGATCCCGTGAAGGAAATCACGGGAACGGCGGGATGCCGGATCAATCGTTCGACGTCGGGAAGATCGCACGGAAGGATCGAGAGGCACTCGGGGGGAAGCCCCGCTTCGAGCAGCAGCATTCCCAGCGCGATCGCCGACGTCATTCCCAAGGGGGCCGGCTTGACGATGACGGCGCTTCCCGTGGCGATCGCCGGGGCCACCTTGTGCGCCAGGAGATTCAAGGGAAAGTTGTAGGGGGTGATCGCCAGCACGGGGCCAAGGGAAGCGCGGTCAACGAGTCCCATCATTCCTGTTCCTTGGGGAACCATCTCCCCCGGAAGGAGGGAAAACCCTTCCGTGGAGGTGAGGGTGGCGGCAAGCCGGAAGGTCGTAATGGCGCGGTCCACCTCGAACAGGGAGGCGGAGAGGGGTTTCCCCACCTCCGCGGTGATCAGTCCCGCCATCAGGGGACGGTGGGTTTCAAGGAGCCCGGCGGTTCTCTCGAGGATCTCCCTTAAGCGGTGCCGGGGAAGGGAGGACAGGATTCTCTGACCCTCGGGAAGGGAATCGGCGGCCCGAAGGACCGCGTCCGTCCCTGGGCGGGCGACCTCCCAGAAGGGCCGGGGCCCGGGAAAGGTGGACAGGGAACCGGTAAAGGAGGACAGGGAATGAGGCCCCGGAGTGGCGGAGGCGTCCTTCCAAGTTCCGGCCACGAGATAGGGGATGGGAGACTTGGTCAGAAGGGCGTCGAGCATCGCGTCAGTCCTTGTCCGTTCGGTATGTGGGAGGATTCAGGGTCTTGTGAGAATGGACCCGGAGAGTCAAGGATAGCATTCCCCGGACGTTTCAGGAAGGGTCGGGGGAAGAGTGATGGCCGGATCTTCGCCGATGGAGCGGGCCCCCGGCCGGGAGAGGAGATTCCCGGGGGGGAGCCTGACCGATCTGTCTGGAATCATATTCTGAGTCGCAGCCGAAGTCGTTTCCTTCTCGATCCGGGCCACGGCTTGGGACCGATGCCGAGGCCGGATATTCTCCACGCCAGACGGTGGCAGGGCCTTTTTCGGGCTCTGTTTCGATACAGAGAGCGAATGAGATGCTCTCCACTCCGTTTCCTTGAAACGTCCTCGTTGACTCCATGCCTATACCTATTTATAATGATATATATTGTTTTTAGTATATGTTGGTATATGTTGATATAGAGGGGAGGCGCATGGACCCGTATAAAAATCCGTTTTCCCCAGGAGCTGGGGCATTGCCGCCGGAACTTGTCGGGCGTAACGACATCATCTCCCAGGCGCTTTTAGGTGTGGGCCGTTCGGCGCGTTTTATGTCAAGCCAGAGCATGATTCTGACGGGGTTGCGGGGAGTCGGAAAAACCGTTCTGTTGCATACCATAAAAAACGAAGTGGAAAAAAAAGATGGCCTGACGCTATTCGTGGAAGCGTCAGAAGGAAAAACAATGCTGGGCCTTCTGATACCCGTTGTTCGAAGAGCCTTGCTGTCTCTGGATCGGATCGAAGGTGTCAAGGACGGAGTGAGGGAAAGTTTGCGAGTTCTGCTGAGCTTTATCCAGGGAGCCAAGGTCAAGGTTTCCGACGTAGAATTTGGGTTTGATATTGGTCCAAAGCCGGGAACGGCCGACAGCGGAAATCTGGAAGCGGACCTTCCTGATCTTTTAGAGGCTTTGGGAAAGGCAGCCAAAGAAAAGAGTAAAAGCATCGTTTTATTATTCGATGAATTACAGTATCTGCCTAAAGCCGAACTAAGCGCTCTGATCGTTTCCATTCACAGGATTCAGCCGCTTCAACTCCCCCTGTATCTTGTCGGCGCGGGCCTTCCAACTCTTCGAGGAATGGCAGACGATGCTAAGTCCTACGCGGAGCGCTTGTTTATATTCAAAACAGTGGGCCCTCTCTCCAAGCAGGATACCGCGTCGGCCCTCGAGCAGCCCGTTGGGAAACTTGGAGTCAGCTTCGAGAAAGGCGCGGTTGATATCATTTATGAAAATACTCGTGGCTATCCATACTTCATTCAGGAATGGGGCCAGCAGTCTTGGAACACGGCCCAAAGTCCGACAATCATTACAAAACAGGACATTCTCGACTCCACAGAACAAGTGATCGAAAAACTTGACGAAAGTTTTTTCAAGGTTCGATTCGATCGGTTAACTGAGGCAGAAAAGAATTATTTGCGCGCAATGGCGGAGTTGAAGGAGTCACCGTCTCGTACCGGAGAAGTGGCGGCCCTAGTTGGCACCAGCAGCTCCGGCAGGGGACCGGTGAGGGATAGTCTGTTGAAAAAAAGGATGATTTACAGCCCCTCGCACGGTCTGGTGGACTATACTGTGCCGCTGTTTGGCGATTTCATGAAGCGAACGGTGCCAAAAATTCGAAAAGTCTCGCGGAATAAAAGAGAAAAAACCGGTCTTGAATCTGAATGAATGCAGGATGCGGCTTGGCCGAAGGCCTTATTCTTCATGGGGAAAATAAACGTAAAACTTCGAACCGGGCAATGTCCGGTTTTGAAAAATAGAGCCCTTGATCTAGCCGGGCAGGGAAGGGAGAGCGATGGCGAAGCTGTTTGAACCCTGGACGGTCAAGGGGGTGAAGGCTAAGAACAGGATCTGCATGTCCCCGATGTGTCAGTACGCCACCCCCGACGGCGTGGCCGGGGCCTGGCACATGGTTCATCTTGGAAGCCGTGCCGTGGGAGGGGCCGGGGTGGTGATGGTGGAAGCGTCGGCGGTGTCCCCGGAAGGGCGCATCACCCTCATGGATCTTGGAATATGGACCGACTCCCAGGCCGAGGCGCTGTCCCCGGTCGCGGCTTTTGTGGCCGGGAACGGAGCGGTCCCCGCCATCCAGATCGCCCATGCCGGACGCAAGGCGTCGACCGCCCCCCCGTTTGAGGGAGGGGGACCTCTTTTTCCCGGAGAGGGAGGGTGGACGACCGAGGCCCCGAGTGCCCTTCCCTTCGGAACTCTCCCTCCCCCCCGTCCCCTGGACCCTGCCGACCTTGGCCGGATCCGGGAGGATTTCGTCGCGGCCGCCGAACGGGCCCGGCACGCGGGGTTTAAGATTCTCGAAATTCACATGGCCCACGGGTATCTGCTCCACAGCTTCCTCTCGCCCCTCTCCAACCAACGGACCGACAGGTACGGAGGGTCCCTGGACAACCGGATGCGATTTCCTCTGGAGGTCGCCCGTGCCGTCCGGTCGGTGTGGCCGGAGGAGTATCCGCTCTGGGTCAGGATTTCGGCCACCGACTGGATCGACGGCGGATGGGATCCCGCCCAGTCGGTCGAATTTTCGGGACGGCTGTTAAAAGAGGGGATCGATGTCATCGATTGTTCGTCGGGCGGAGTCGATCCGGCCGCCAAAATTCCCGTCGGTCCGGGATACCAGACGGGAATGGCCGCCCGGATCCGCCGGGAGGCCGGGATCCCGGTGGTGGCGGTCGGAATGATCACCGATCCCGTCCAGGCGGAGCATATTCTTGCCACGGGTCAGGCCGATGCGGTGTCCCTGGCCCGGGAAATGCTTCGAGATCCCTACTGGCCCCTCCATGCGGCCAACCGTCTGGGGCAGGATGTGGCGTGGCCGGTCCGCTATCAACGGGCCAAGCCCGGAGCCTGAGAGCACGGAGGGATGCCGCGTTCATGAAACGGGGCGCGAGGGGTTCCTGGAACGTCTCTCAAGCGTTGATGATGGCCGGGGGCCGATTCCATCAATTTTCGCGGCCTGTCGGAAGAATTCCGACACTCCGGGCACGGACCTCCGGGGACGATCCTCTTGGGGTCCTGCGGGCCGAGGTGAAAAGTCGAGGGGCTCCGAAAAACTTTTGCCGACCCGCCGGATTTGTCCTGCGAAGACCCGGATCCCCCTGATCGCAGCTCCTCCGGATTCCCGCACCGTCCCCTCCTGGAAGGCGCCTCATCAATCCCCCCGGTGCCAAAAATTCCGGACTCCGTGACGGAGTCTTCGATGTGAGCCTAGAGCTGGCGCCGCATTTTTTTGCATGTCCCCCTGTGTCCGCAGGTGTTCCAAAGGGACATGAGAGGGGAATCGTGCTATAGTGGGCGGCAGAAAATCGCCGAAAAGACCAGGGGATGCCGCACCTTTCCCGGGGCGGAGAAGAGGTCTTGTCCCGAACGGCAGGGGCATATCCCATCGGACGGCCGGGGAGAGACACGTGTCTTCGGAGTCTTTCATCCAGGCGGAAATGAGGAGGACGCATTTGAAGAGGATCGATCGGTTTTTCTCGACCTTCCGGAGAGGTTTTTCCCGGCTTATGTTGTCATCGGTCGTCTTGCCTGCGACCCTCACCCCGGTTGCTGGCCCCGGCCACCCGCTTCTTTCCGTCCTCTCTCTTCCCAAAAACGCCGAAATCGCACGGGATACCGCCTTTGGCCAAGGAGCCTCCGGGGCCTATTATTTCCTCTCCCCCTCCCACCCGGACCGCCTCGCCAGACTCTCGGTCGAGCATCCCATGGGGGCGAAGGATCTTTGGCGGGAATCCTGGTCGACCGTCACTCTTCCGCCCATGACGGATTTCAGGGTTCGTTCCGCCGCCATCGGCCTTGGGCATCTTTTCCTCGGGGGGGAGCGAAAGCGTGGAGGGGCGGTGGTCCGATCCTTCCAGATCGGGCTTGATGACCGAGGGGGAAAGGCGTCGATGACGCTGACCGGGCTCGTGGATTTTTTCCCTGATGCCGCCGATGTGTCCATCCGTCTCCTGTTCCTGGACAGGAAGGCCCGGATCCTCTGGCTCGGATACGACAGCGGGCGGGTCGAATCGGGTCTGCCGTTCGTGGCTCTCCACGACCGGATCTTGTGGTCCGATCCCTCCGGGTACATCCCCTTTCCCTCGGAAACCGACCTCGCCGCCGGACCCCCCCCGCTTCTTTTGCCCCGGGCCAGCCTTTCCGGGGGCCGCTCCTGTTTTTCCTGCCGATTTTACTTGACCGGCCGGCTCCGTCCTTCCGGCGGGGAGATCGACAATCTGCCGGTCCGGTCCCCCCGAACGGTCGGAAGTTCCATGGGAATCCTGCCGGCCGGCCAGGGGATGGGGATCTTTCTCGACCGCCGCTCTTTCTTGTGCAGAATCCCGGAGGTGGGGTCACCTTCCGGAATCAGCGGGTGCCGCCGTCTCATCGGGGCCGCTCTACCGGTCGCCGCGGTGTGGTGGGGCAATCGCCTGGTCTATCTTTTTCCTCCGGGAACGCTGGACACAGCCCATGGCTCCCGATGGACCATCGCCTCCATCAATCCGGCCGAAATTTATGCCTCCGTTTTGGAGAAATCGGCCCGGACCCCCCTCGACCTGTCCTCCCTGATCCGGGACAAGGGAGAACTCGTCTTCCTCCCGGAAGGGGCCCATCCCAGGAAAGACACCCTCTCCGCCTTTGGCTCGGACTTGATCCTCTTCGGAAAGTCCCACCTTTATCGCCTCATGGCCGGATCCTGAGGCAACGATCCGGACAGGGGGAGCCTTTCCCGGAAGCGGCGGTCTTGGGATCAGAGCAAGGGACGGGAACGGAGAGTCCCCCGGGCCGGGACACGGCGGAGAAGAGGGGAGAGAAGACCTGAGGAATCCATTTGCAATATCTCCTGTTTGCAGTTACAATCAAGGTCATTTTCCGATTTTGCCAATTTAGATCATTCGGTTTCTCCTTTCCGGAGGAACACTTTCCTTTTTCGACGGGCGATTTGCCCTGCTGTTTGGGGAAGGCGGCGCCTTCCTTCCATGTCTTAGCGCGTTCATATTACAAACATCTCGGATCCGGAGGGGTTGCATGGAAGAATATGGGTTTGGAAATAGCGGTTCATCACGATGGAGCGGAAAGATTCGGCGACGGATGTTGTCGGGTATCCTGACGGGTGCCGTGGCAGGAATTCTTCTCGGGACCGGTCTTTTCCCAGGTGCGGAAAAGCTATCCGTGGCCAGTGCCCAGGACAATTGGAGCTTTGCGGATACCTTGGGGGTGGGCATCCCTTTTGACGGCGTCGACTTCATCAGTCCCAACGAAGGGTGGGTGTCCGGTTCGTCCGGCGTGATCATCCATACGACCGATGCCGGCAAGACTTGGAAACCTCAGAACACGGGCACGACCCACTGGATCCACGGGATCCATTTTGTCGACTCCACCCACGGGTGGGCCGCCGCGAACAACGGGCTGATCCTTGCGACCAAGGACGGTGGAAAGTCCTGGGACACGCAGAATGCCGGGATCCCGTTCGACCTCTATTCCGTGACCTTCACCGATCCCGAGAGCGGATGGGTGTCAGGCTTTGCCGGGACTCTCCTGCACACGACGGATGGCGGAAAGCATTGGACGAAGGTGGACACGGATACCGCCCAATGGATCATGCGTGTGTTCTTCTTGAAGGGAGACCCGAGCCATGGATGGGCCGTGGGTCAGGAAGGTCTGATCCTGGCGACGACCGATGGGGGCGCGACCTGGAAGAAGCAGAACAACCCAGTGGGAAAGGACCTGTACGGCGTCAACTTTGTGGATGCCAACCGGGGCTGGGTCGTCGGAACCCATGGCGTGATCGAGTATACGACGAATGGAGGACAATCCTGGACGCTCCAGAACGGACCGGGGCAGCCTCCTCTCGCGTGGGGCGTGGCCGGAATGGAGCGGCAATCGAACGACCTGCATTCGGTGGTCTTCTTGAATGACAAGACCGGTTATGTGGTTGGAGTCCTGGGTACGCTTCTGAAAACCGTGGACGGCGGAGCCCACTGGGCGCTCGTCAAGAGCGGAACCCATCTGGATCTCTATGGGATGGACTTCCCCGACGGCAGCCACGGATGGGTGGTCGGCGTCGGAGGCATGATCCTCCATTCCTGAGTCTTTCCTGTCACCCACTCGGATCGAAGGGGACCTCCTGTCCCCTTCGGTTCATGATTTGAGGCTTCCCCTATGATCAGCTATATTCCCTTGACATTTTTTGGAATCATCGGGGCCGTGGGGCTCGCGTTTTTTGTGCACGGCTTCGCCAATCGTCAGAAAATCTTTGCCGCCTTCAATGAGATCGCGGCCCAATTAAACGGAGCCGCCGGGCGGTCTGCCGTGTGGGCCTATCCCTACCTTTCCGGGACCTATGAAGACCGTCCCGTCAAGATTTTTTTCCATACCTCCGAAAACCATACGGTCAGCGTCCTGAATCTCGTCGTGGAGATGGGGATGACCTCCCGCGACCGGCTCCTGCTGCTTCAGAAGGCCGGATTCAGGGAGCCGAAGCCTGAGCAGAAGGCCAGGCTGGAGGAGGAGGTCGGGCCGATCGTCTCCGTGGACGGCATCCCGTTCGACGTCCGCTCCCCCGAAGGCGGGCGCGCCGCAGTCCTGCTCAAGTTCCCGGAGGTGGCCCGTGAAGTGTCGGCCATGACCCCCTATAACCAGATTCTCGTGTGGGACGGGTCCCTGCTTGCAAGCAAGCAGTTCGAAGGTGTGGCGGAAACTCTTCCGGATGCGATGAAGGCGACCTTGTCCCGGATCCTTTCCCTGGCCAAACGATTCGAGGCGGGCCATGGAGAAGCCTCTGGAGCGGGGGCCCGGACCGCCTGATGGGTTCCCCGCCTTCCCCTCGGGTTCTCGTCCTTCTTCTGCGAAGCCCCGAGTGGACCCCGTATTCGACCGTGATACGGCTCTGCCTTTCCTTCCTGTCTGCCGGCGCGCGCGTGACGGTCTTCGTCATGGACGATGCGGTTCTGGGCCTCGTTCCGGTGCAGGGAAGAGGACCCGACAGCTACTCCCTCTGTCCTGTTCTCAAGGCGGGCGGGGAGATCGTGGTCTGCCAATCGACCGCGGAAATCCGGGGACTGGGAACGGAGGACCTTCCGCGGGGGGTTCGATTTGAGACACAGGTCCAGTTGGGACAGTTGGCCGGATCTGCGGACCTGTTTCTTCCGTTCACGGCCTAGAGCGATTCGATGCGATGAGCACCCATAAAAATGTCGTCTTCATCCTGGAAGCGTCTCCGACGGCCCATCTCCGGTTCTTTGAAGGGCTTCGGATGGCCTTGGGATTTTCGGTCTCCCATCGCCCGCTGACGCTTGTCTTGAAGGGGGAAGGGGTCCGGATTCTTTTTCCGATCGCCCCGAAGCTTCTGGGCCTGCCTCCGGAGATCACTGAAGTGATTCCCCTCCTCAAAGAACTGGGGGCGCAAGTCGTCGTCCGGGATTCCGATCTTGACCGGTATTTTTTGGATCGTTCCCTTCCGGACTTCGTCCGGACCGCCTCCGACAGGGAGATCCTGGAGATCGTGTCTTCTGCGGACCTCGTGGTTCCCTTTTTCCGAAGGGTGGAGTAGCCATGGATCCCTCGGCCGGTCAGGCTCCCCACATCCTTCTTTTCGTCGGCACCTGTCCGCTTCCCCCTCTGGTCGAAGAGCTCGTTTCCTCTGGGGCGGGGGTCATCTTCTACGGCGAAGGGGTGAACAATCCCTGGTCGGGCGAACGGCACTTCTTTTATCTGCTCCAGGATGTCGAAGGCCGGGGCCGGGCGCCTTTTTCCCAATGTGTGACGGATGAGCAATGTGTCCAGAAACTTCTGACGGCGCAAAAGGTCCTCACCTTTTGACCGCCGCCCCCGAATCCCGGGCAAAGAGGGGGACCCGTCCCTTTCTTTCGGCGCTTTCCGATTCCCGGTTTTCCGGACGGGCCGCCGGTCCGGTCCTTTCTTTCCTGATTTTATTTTTTCTTTTTTCCCTTGCGCTGTTGCCGATGAGCCTCACCGGCATCGACCCCATCACCCAGCACGCAAAGCTCGTATTGGCCCCTCCGCTGACCCCTGGCCATGTGCTCGGGTGTGATTTTCTGGGACGAGACCTTTGGTCGAGGCTTGTCACCGGAAGCCTGATTTCCCTGACGGTGGGCGTGTCGGTGGGGATCCTGTCCACGACGATCGGGTGCCTCTGGGGGATCGTGTCCGGGTTTCTCGGCCATCCCTGGGATCCGGTCATGATGCGGACCCTCGAGATCTGGTACGCCCTTCCCGAGATTCTGATCGCCACGATCCTGATGCTGGTCCTGGGTCATGGCCTCATGGCGGTCATCATCGCCCTCTCGATCGGGGGGTGGATGGGGGTGGCCCGGGTCCTTCGCTCCGAGACCCTGAGGCTCCGGGACGCGGTGTTTATGGATGCCGCCCGGGCCTTGGGGGTGAGCCCCGTGCGCCTGGTGATCCGGCATTTTCTCCCGAACGTCCTTCCCGTGATCCTGGTCATGTTCCTGTTTAGGATCCCGGGCGGCATTCTCGGAGAGTCGACGCTGTCCTTCTTGGGATTGGGATTGGCGCCCCCTGCGGCCAGCTGGGGGGTCCTCGTCAATGAGGGCTGGAAAGCGCTTCCCGTGTCGGCCTTCATGCTGCTCTGGCCCGCGGGGTTCATCGTCCTGTCCCTGGTCAGCTTCCAGGTCCTGGCGGACCGCCTCGCGAAACATCTGGGGGTCTCCCGGTGACCCGCCTCGTCCGACGGCTTTTTTCCTCGGTCGTGTTGCTGTGGGCGGTCTTTACCCTGACCTTTCTTCTGACCCGGTTCGCCCCCGGGAATCCCTTCGCCCAGGGACGGCATCTCCCTCCCGACGTGATGGCCAACCTTCTCAAGGTCTATCACCTGGACCGGCCGCTGTGGGTCCAGTATGCGTTGACGCTTCGCCAGACCCTGGCAGGGGATTGGGGAACCTCCTACAAGGCGACCGGCATTCCGGTCTCGGAAATCATCCGGCAGACCCTTCCCGTTTCGTTGACCCTGGGGATTCTGGCGTTCGGAGCCTCGCTCGTCCTTGGAATGGTCACCGGGCTTCTCATCGGCATCGGGCCGCGCCGGATCGCCCCGGCGTTCCGTTACGCCACGACGCTTCTTGTCGGCCTCCCGTCCTTTCTGTTGGCCGCCGTGCTGATCGACCTCCTCGGGCTCCGGTTAGGGATCTTTCCCGTGGCCCTCTGGGAAGGGTGGCAGTCGACGGTTCTTCCGGTGCTGGCCCTGTCCATCGCGCCCGCCGGATACCTGGCCCGGGTCTTCGCCGCCTCGATGGAGGAGACGAAGGAAAGCCCCTTCTATCGCACAGCCGTGGCCAAGGGAATCACCCCCCTGCGAAGGATCCTTTTTCATCTGGTCCTCCCCTCCCTCAATGCCGTTCTGGCGTTGGTCGGCCCCCTGGCGGCCGCCTTCCTGACAGGCTCTTTCGTGGTCGAAACGGTGTTCGCCATTCCGGGGATGGGCCGGGTGTTCGTCCTGTCGGTCATGAATCGGGACTACCCCCTGATCATGGGGACGACGCTCGTCTACACCCTGTTTCTGACGGTGGCGATCATCATTGGAGACCTGTTACAGGAATCGGCGGATCCGCGGGTCCGATCCCTGTAAACACGGCCGGAAGTGACGGGGCTCAGGTGGGATAGGAAAACCATTCGGAGGGGGTGGTCTTCCGGACGAGGGCGATCACCTGCTTGTCCGTCCCCGCGTTCTCGGAGGTGGTGAGAACCTTCCGGAGAATTTCCGAAAAAATTTCCTCGGTGGGATTGTGGTAGGCCCCGATGTCCTTGAGGACCCCCTGGAAGATTTCGAGAAGCGCCTGGCCCTTGGAATCGATCTTCCCCTGATGGGTGTCGGGATAGGCGTAATGCATCAGGCTGGTGTGGAAGGCCTTCTTCCGACGGGAAAGGTGGGGCAGGTTCTGTTCAGGCTCCCGCGCCGAGGTCGTGTTCCGGGAGAGGTCGTGCATGAGAATCCAAAACCGGAGGATCTCCTGGACGTCTTCTTCGATCTTGAGCTTTTTCGACAGCTTGATCACGAGCTCCGACGACGATCTGCGGATTCCTTCCGGTTCATGGCGCGTCCGCTCGAAGAAGGCGGAAAGGTCCTCGATTTCCTCGGAGGACATGTTGAGGATGACCGCCACCATTGAGGGCAGGGACAGGGATTTGTCATGGAAGTTGGAGATGGAGAAGATCGTCATTCCCGCGGTCCTGGCCGCCATATTGGAGAGGATGGCCATGTTGATGAGGTCGTCTGCGCGGTAGACCCCTTCATCGATGGCGCTGATCCCGATGTGAAGGGTCTTCAGGATTCCGTCGGGGGTGAGAATATCCTTGACCAGGCGATTGGCCAGGACGTAGCAGCCTTCGATGGAGGTCTCCGGGAGAAGGAGAAAAAACCGGGTGTCGAAATCTTCGGCGACGATGTCGGTGTTTCGGAGATGTTTTTTGATGAGGTCGGGAAAGCGGGTGCCTGCCGCCATCAAGGAGGGCGTCGTGGAGTATTCCGCGGTCACTGCCAGGAGAGACAAGGGGCGGTGATACCGCAGGGCGCGAAGAAGTTCCTGTTGAATCGATCCATGGTTATGGGCCGGTAATGTCTTCTTCATGCATTCCCCTTCCGGAAGGAGGGTTGTCCCAATCGATCGTTTTTTCCAAAGCATAACACATCACGAGCAAGTTATCATCCTTTTACAACGGTTGAACCGTATCCTGGGGGCTCCCTCTCCCGGCGCGAGGGGGTCCACTCAAAGCTTTCCCTTAAGGAAAAGGCCTTAGGATCTCCCCCGGATGGGAATTCCGGGGGAGTCCAACGCCCTCCCGCTCTTTTGGGACAAAGTCCGACGGACGAGGAGACCTATGGGTCCCACCTAGACTTGCGCCTCGGAGGAAGGGAGGTGGAGAGCCTCGCGGGACGGGGAGGCGAAACTGAAAAAATGTTCCCGAGCCCTGTGGGCGTGCGCTCTTGTCAAGGCGAGCAAAACTGGGGGACAATCGGATTCGGGACGGCGGTTGCGAATGAGAGAGGGAGGATCGATGCAGGAGAACGCGCGGGAGGAGCCCAAGGGGTTTGAAACGGACGCCATTCATGGGGAGGAGGGGGAGGATCCCTACCGGGCCCTCACGCCTCCGATCTATATGACCTCGACCTACACCTTTCCCTCGATGGAGGAGGTGGACCGGGTCCTTCGGGGGGAGGCGCCAGGGTATGTCTACTCCCGTGCGGGGAACCCGACGGTCTGGATATTCGAGCGGACCATGGCCCGGCTCGAAGAGGGAGAGGAGGCCGTCGCGTTCGCCTCCGGGATGGGGGCGATCTCCGCCGTCCTTCTCTCTTGGCTCAAAAAAAAGAAACCCCTGGTTTTCTCCAAACATCTCTACAGCGGCACCCGCCATTTCGTCGAATCGATGCTGATTCCTCTCGGGGCGGAGATCCGATGGGTGGACTTCAGGGAAGGGACGGACTTCCGGACGCGCCTCTCGACGCTTGTCCAGGACGGAGTGTCCGGGGTGTTCCTGGAAACCCCCTCCAACCCCACGCTCGACATCGTCGACCTTTTGGCGGTGTCCGGGATTGCAGGCGAGTTC
>DAHVAL010000020.1:243-31238 GCA_027314645.1 Nitrospirota bacterium | reverse complement strand
CCCCTCTGTTTAAATTAAAATTCTTCAGGATTGTTAAGATATGGTCGCTTGTTGCCGCCTGCCTCCTCCCTCCCGCAACCGGATATGCCGCCTCCCCCCAACAGGACTCGACCCAGGACATCTCCCAAACCTTCCCTCCTGACTCCTCGACGAGTCTTTTTAACTTGGACCTCGACCGGGGCATTGTCCGAAGTCTCCACATCGAGGAGTCCTGGGTCGAAAATGCCTTCTATCTCCACTCGATCAATGACAATAATTTTTCAAAAGGAAATGGCTGGACCGTTTCCGGGGAATTGGATTTTGCCTTCAATTCCTGGTTCGGGGGGGAGTTCGACTTCCCGGTCCTTTTGATGACCTATCCGATTGGACAGGGTCCTTCAGCGCTCGGACCGCTCACGTTCGGCCTTCGTGTCGTTCCTTTTCAATTCGGAACCGAAGTGTCGAGAACGGCGGGGATCGTCTCGTTCGAAGTCGAAGGAGACTACTGGCCGACTCCCCAAGTGGAGAATTTTCCGGGGGAAGGAAATTCGGTCACGCCTGAACTCCTGTGGGCTTTCCGGTACCATCGGGTGTATTTTCAGGGAATAACGGGATATACGGCACCGATGGGGCTTGGAGCGATCGCCGACCCTTTCTTCAGAGTCAGCGTGGGCCGCACCTTCGAACAAACAATCGCGCTCCAGCTCGAGACGGACGTCTACGGGGCTGTTCCAATCTCGAATGGCCAGGTGTCTCCCATGTTGACGTTTCTTCCTGAGATCGCCTATATGCCCTACGGAGATCTCTGGCTCAACGAAATTGGGGAAGGGCTCACGGTCTATGGAAGCTTCGGGCCTCAGCCGACAACTTATTTCCTGATGGAATTCGAATTCGGCCTCTTTACAAATTAAGCCTGGGGAGGAGACTTCTTGACCTCTTCCCTCAGGTGATCGACCTCGTTTCGGTACCCTTCCCCGTCGCCGAACTCCTGGTACCTCCAGTAGCGGGGATGTACCCCGAGGACCTTCCGGGCATGCTTGATCGGACAAAAGTACAGCTCCGTCTTCGAGGCCACCTCCCGGGCGTACGCCACAAGTCCATTGGCATAGCCGCAATAGTTGCAATTGAATTGCTCGATCGCATTTAAATACGGCAACTTCCCCCGATCGAGCACCACGAAATCCGAGCGTTTGACCCTGGAAATTCCATAGGCCCAGAAACAAACCGCCTGGTAGACATAAATCCAAAGATCGAGAAGAAGAAGCGGAAGATAAAGGGAGTAGATCACCGGGGCCACAAGGAGGCTCATAAGCGGGGTGTCGAGAAGAAACGAAATCACCCCCTTTTTCATCTGGCCTTGAAGACGCCGCATCTCTTCTTCAAATAAAATCTTTTCCTTTTCAATCCGATATTTGAACTCTTTCTGCTTCTCTTCGTTGTCCCCCAGAAGGGCATGTTCAAGATCCTTCTCGAGTTCCGCAATTTTTTCGAGAATCCTGGAAATCTTGATGTCCATGAGAATCATCTCCCCCTAAAAAAAAGGACTGTCCCGAACACCCACACGCTCGACCCGACTTATGCATCCCCAATTGGAGGAACGCGCCTCACGCATTCCCTTGTCTCCAAGATTATCAGACATCCACGCACTCTGCTTTCGCCGTCTCCCCGAAAGACTGTCCAACAAAACGGACGGCAGGAAGACCAAGAACACACACCCACCATCGGCAAAAGTGGATTCCGGATTCTTTCCGGCCTAAAATGGAACAAAACAGAATATGCCCATCACCGGGCCCCTTCGAAATGGAGAATTCGATGAACAGACGCCTCCTCCTCTTAATGGGATTGATCGTGATCGCGTCGGCGGGGATGTGGAAGATTGCCACCATCCTCCATCCGGCACGCATCGATGCGGCTCAGATGCCGATTTCCGGACAACCGGCGCCCAATTTTACGGGGACCGATCAGCATGGGACCCCGCACTCGCTGCAGGACTTCAAAGGAACGTGGCTCGTGCTCTATTTTTTCCCAAAGGCCGATACCCCCGGATGCACGAAGGAGGCTTGCTCCTTCAGGGACGGAATTCGTGATCTGAAGGCGCTCGGGGCTCGCGTGGTGGGAGTCAGCATGGATCACCGGGGGGCGCAGGAACATTTTGCCAAGAAATTCCATATCCCCTTTCCGCTCCTGGCCGACGATTCCGGAACCATTGCCAAAGCGTACGGAGCGGCAGGGGGCTTCCTGGGGTTCGACCACCGATACACCTTCCTGATCAATCCCGAGGGCCGAATCGTCAAGCGCTACCTTGATGTGGACCCGGACCGCCACTCCGCCCAGGTGATCGGCGACCTCAGAGCGCTCGAAGGGAACGTCTCCCATTCCTGAGAGCCGATCTCCCATTCTGAACCGTTGACAGAGTATTGACCTAAGACGCGTTGATCCGGGGGATTTTACGGCGACTCCCCTTGGAAAACAGCGCGGCTTTGAAAAAAGGCCCTCGTCATTCCGGCGACCCTCAACAAGAACAGGCGAGTCAGCGATGCGGACCTTGAGCAACCTCAGCCCTTCCCTCCCATGGAGAGCGGGGGTGCTTCTTGCATTGGCGCTCTTACTCACCTTCGCATGGCCGGAAACCGCCCCGGCCCGGCCGGCTGCCGGATCGGTCGCCCTGTCCCACAGGATGGAGGGAGGACCCTTTCGATACACCGTCGTCAAGGGGGACACGCTTTCCGAGATCGGGGGGAGGTTCGGCGAACGCCTTGCAAGGCTCCTCCAGGTGAACAGGATTCCCAATCCCGCCCGCATCTATCCCGGCCAAACGGTCCTCGTGGACAACCGCCATATCGTTCCCCCTTCCTTTAGAGGGGCGATCCTGGTCAACATCCCCCAGAAGATGCTGTTTCTCTATTCGGGAAAAAGACTTCTGATGATGGCGCCGGTGGCGTTGGGGATGCCCACAGATCAGACTCCCGTCGGCTCCTTCCGGGTTATCAATAAATCCGTCGATCCAGAATGGTTTGTGCCCTCCTCGATCCAGGAGGAGATGCGCCAACGCGGAAAAACAGTGGTGACAAAAGTTCCTCCGGGGCCCGGCAATCCCCTTGGAAAATACTGGATAGGGCTCAACATTCCCGATTTGGGGATCCACGGGACGAACGCGCCTTCCAGCATTTTTCACTTCACCACCCACGGCTGCATCCGGCTCTTCCCAGACACCGTCAAAACCCTCTATGCGAAGATTCGGATCGGGGATCCGGTGGAGGTCCTGTATGAGCCCATCCTTGTCTACCGTACGAAGGGCGGACGCGTCTTTCTCGAGGTCCATCGGGACGTATATCATAAGGTTCAGGATTTTGATAAGATTTTCGCTCGCTGGGTCCTCCGCCATCCGAAAATCAGGCTTGACCGCAAGAAGGCCCGTCAGGCCCTCGGACGTCAGGAGGGACGGCCCGTCGAAGTCAGCCTGATCCCGAACTACTGAGAAATGAAGGATTCGCCCATGACTTCTTCCTTGCATTCGGCGGGAATCTCCCGGAGGCGGTTTCTAAAAGCCACCTTGTCTGCCGCCCTGGTGCTCTCCTTTCCCGGAATTGTCCGCTCCCGTCCCGTTCCCGCAGACCGGGAACGCTCCTTGTCCTTCTACAACCTCCACACCGGTGAGCACCTTAAGACCACCTTCTGGGCGGACGGAAGATACCTCCCTTCCGGCCTGTCGGACATCGATTTTCTCATGAGGGACTTCCGTACCGGAGCGGTCCGGGGGATCGACCCCCGCCTGCTCGAACTCCTCTTCATTGTCCGCCGCCACCTCGAAAGCTCCGAGCCCATCCAACTGATCTCCGGGTACCGCTCGCCAGAAACCAACGCCATGCTTCGACGGCGATCCCGCGGCGTCGCACGCCATAGCCTTCACATAGAAGGGCAGGCGGCCGACATCCGAATTCCCGGGATGCGCCTCGACACCCTCAGGAATGTGGCGCTTTCGCTGGGAGGTGGAGGAGTCGGCTACTATCCCCATCTGGATTTCGTCCATGTCGATACCGGCCGGGTGCGCCAGTGGTGGGGCCGGTAGGAGAAATTTCGGGCCCTGCCTTCTCCGAAACACGTTCCCGTTTTTAGCCCCTTGAATCCCTTCCCGTTCGGAGGTATGGTTCAAGACGAGGGAACGAAAGCCGATCTCCCTCGGAGACGCCCCCCAATCCGGCAAAATCCGAAGGGAGATCTTCTTTAGGGGGGCCTCCAGGTCTTCCCCCATCTCCGGAGGGTGTCATGGAAAGCGGGACCTCATCGATCATCGGTCGGATCACCGAAGTCCATGGCCCCGTCGTCACGATCGCCTGTCGACGCCTTCCCCCCCTGCGCCGCGCCCTGACAGTTTCCACAGAGAAAGACAGGTACGTCCTCGAGGTTCACCAGCATACCGACGAGAACCATCTCCGGGCCATCGTCCTTCACAATGCCAGCGGTCTTCGCTGCGGCCTCGATGTCGTCGACTCCGGGGGACCCATCCAGGTTCCCGTCACCCCTTCCTGTCTCGGGAGACTGCTCGATGTCTTTGGGGAGCCCCTCGACGGGGCTCCCCCTCTTCCCAAAGACGAGTTCCGCAGCATTTTCGGAAAGCCTCCCCCTCTGGAAAAGTCCGTCTCCACCAAAGGCATTCTTGAAACGGGCATCAAGGCGATCGATCTTCTTCTTCCGTTCATCCGGGGCGGGAAGACGGGACTCTTTGGCGGGGCCGGCGTCGGGAAAACAGTCCTGATCATGGAATTCATGCATGCCATCGCCACCCTTCACAAGGGGGTATCGGTCTTCTCCGGAGTCGGGGAACGGATCCGCGAGGCCCACGAACTATGGCACGAAATGCAGGCGGCGAAGGTCATGGCCAACACGTTGCTCGTCTTCGGGCAGATGGACGAATCGCCCGGGGTCCGGTTTCGCGTCGGCTCGACCGCCCTCACCTATGCCGAATACCTGCGGGACCGGTCCGGGGGGGAGGTCCTGTTCCTGATGGACAACGTCTACCGTTTCATTCAGGCCGGAAGCGAGATCTCGGGGTTGCTTGGACGCATGCCGGCGGCGGTGGGGTACCAGCCGACCTTGATGTCCGAAATCGCGGAACTCCAGGAGAGAATTCTGTCGACCGCTTCGGGGGGCATCACCTCGGTGCAGGCGGTCTACGTTCCCGCGGACGACATGACCGATCCGGCCGTGAGCGGGATCTTGAGCCACCTCGACACGACGGTCATCCTGTCAAGATCCCAGGCCGGAAAGGGCATCTACCCCGCCATCGATCCCCTGGCCTCCAAGAGCAATTTCATGGACCGCTACTTTTTGGGCAATCGCCACTATTCCATCGCCTGGACGGTCCGGGAACACATCGCCCGGTACAAGGAACTCGAGGATATCATCAAGATGCTGGGCATCGAGGAACTGTCTTTGCAGGATCGGGCCATCGTCCTGAGGGCGCGCAAACTCCAGCAGTACCTCACCCAGCCCTTTCACACCACCGTGGAACACTCCGGCATCGAGGGGGTCTCCGTACCCTTGGAATCGACGCTGTCCGACTGCGAGAAGATCTGTCAGGGCGCCTACGACGAGAGGCCGGAGGATTGGTTCTATATGAGGGGGACACTGGGAGGGGAGGGGGCATGAAAACCTTTTCCATTGTTCTCGCGAGCCCCCGAATGTCCGAGCGGATCAGCGACGTCGCGAGCGTGACGGCCCGGGACCCTTCGGGGAGCTTCGGGGTTCTGGCCACCGCCTGCCGGCGCCTGACCGCCCTGTCCTATGGACTGATGACGATCCGGATGGCCGACACGACGGTTGAATATGTGGCGGCGGCCGGAGGAGTGTTCATTTTCGCCGACAACGAGCTGCGGATCGCCACGACGAACTATATCCGGACACGCGATTTCCAGGAAATTCCGGAAATTCTGGATTCGCGGCTCAAACGCGAGGAGGAGGACATCCAGGAGATCAAGGAGAGCCTCCACAATCTCGACGAGGAGATGCTGAAGCGGGTGGCCCGGATGGGACGGAGCCCTTTCCAATGACGGGCAGGGATGAGCATGAGAAGCTGAAATCCCATGCGGTCCGGGACGCAAATCGGCTCCTGAAGGCGAAAAAGGAGCGGACGACCCTTCTCGCCCAAACGATTTACCTCGGAACGCTGGGGTTCATGATCGTCCTCCCGACCGTCGCGGGCGCATACCTCGGAGAATGGCTCGATGAGAAAATTGCGGGCTATTCCTTCAGCTGGACGATCACGCTCATATTCGCGGGACTCGCGGTGGGAGCCGTCAACGTGTACTTCTTCCTAAAGGAATGACGATGTTGTCCGCAGGCGCCTTCGAACGCACGTTCGTCTCGATCGGGGGACTTCAAATCTCCGGAAGCGTGGTCATGACCTGGGTGATTATGGCCGGCCTTTTCCTGTTCTCCTTTCTCTCCTCCCGGACCCTCTCGCACAAGCCCAAAAGCCTGCAGACAGTTCTTGAAGGCCTCGTTCTCGTCATGGAGGACGCCATCGATGCGGTGATTCCGGGAAAGACGGCGCTGGTGTTCCCCTTCATCGCAACCCTCTGGATTTTCGTGTTCGTGGCCAACATGCTCGGCCTGATCCCGGGTCTCAGCTCCCCCACCTCCGACCTTTCGGTGACCTCGGCCCTGGCGATTCTCGTGTTTTTTTCGGTCCATTGGTTCGGAGTGCGATCGGAAGGCGTGAAAAACTACCTTCGCCACTACCTCGCGCCCACGCCCCTCATGCTCCCGTTCAACCTTGTGAGCGAATTATCGCGCACGCTCGCGCTTGCCGTCCGGCTTTTCGGAAACATGATGAGTCTTGAACTCACCGCGATTCTGGTTCTCGTGGTCGCCGGGCCCCTCGTGCCAATTCCGATCCTCATGCTTCACATCATCGAAGGGGTGATCCAGGCCTATTTATTCGGAATGCTGGCCCTCATCTACATCGCCGGAGGAATCCAGTCCCAAGAACTCAGACAAGAAAAAGAAAGGGGCAGAACATCATGACGGATCTCAGCTGGTTCACCATCGTGTCCACAGCGGCAGCGGCTCTCTCGATCGCGATCGGAACGATCGGGCCGGGAATGGCGATGGGCCGGGCGATCGGGCAGGCTCTCGATGCCTTGGCCCGCCAGCCGGAAGCGGAAAAATCCATTTCCCGGACCCTCTTCGTCGGTCTTGCGATGATCGAATCCCTGGCGATCTATTGCCTGGTGATCGTCCTCATCATTCTTTTCAGAAACCCGCTGCTTCAGTACATCCTGAAGCATTGACGGAAAGATCGGGGGACCGCGGTGCATCTAAGCCTCACCACCTTCATCATCGAGATCGTCAACTTTCTCGTGCTCGTCTGGATCCTCCGGCGCTTCCTTTTCGCCCCCGTCAAGCGGGCCATCGAGGCGCGGCGGGCTTCCGTCGAGCGCATGATCGAGGATTCGGAAAAGGCCCGGACCGAAGCCGCCGCCATCCGGACCCAATATGAGAACCGTCTGAAGGACTGGAACCAGGAGAAAGACCGGAGCCGGGCGGAGTTCCAAAAGGATCTCGAGACGGAAAAAACCCGCCAGATGAAGACTTTTTATGAGCAGCTCGAGCAGGAACGAGCCAAGGCCCGGGCCCGGGACGAACAGGCGGCCGGGGAGATACGGGCCGCCATCGAAAGACAGGCGATGCGCCAGGCGATGGATTTTTCCTGCCGCTTCCTGTCCTCCTTCGCTTCGCCGGAGCTCGAGTCCCGGATTATCGACCTCGTCACGAAGCGCATCGAATCCTCCGGGGCCCCTCTCGCCCAGTTTCCTCCCGAGGGCCTTAGAAATGGGGCGAAAATTTCCGTTCGGTCGGCCTTCCCGCTTCGCCCCGATCAATCCTCAACCCTCGCGAAGGCCCTGGCAAAGAATCTGGGGGTCCCGATGGAGCCCGTATTTTCCGTGGACCCCGCCCTCGTCGCCGGCCTCGAGATCGACCTGGGCGTCGCCGACTTAAAAGCCAACATCAGAGACGAACTCAAGCTCTTTTCCGAATCGGGGGAGGGATGAAAAACGACCGCTCCTCCGTTCCTTCACGGTCCCCCCTCGCGACTCAACTCCGGTGGCTCACGACCTACCGGTTCGAACCAGAATCTCTGGAAAAGGGAAAAGTCGTCTCTCTGGGAGACGGGATCATCTGGATCGAGGGGTTGCCCTCGGCCGAGATCGACGAAATCCTGCGATGCGAGGACGGGAGCCGGGCGATGGTGTTTCAGTTGTCCGAAACCCTGGCAGGCGCGATCATGCTTGAGCAGACGGAGGAACTCTCCGCTGGAGCGATTGTCCGGCATTCCGGAGCCCGGCTCAGCACCGGAGTGGGAGACACTCTTCTCGGACGAGTCGTCGATCCACTGGGAGTCCCGCTGGACGGAGATCCCGCCCCCAAATGCACCGATCGGAACAATCTCGACGTTCCCTCTCCCCCGATCATCGCCCGGAATTTCGTCAATAAACCGCTCCTGACCGGCAACAAGATCATCGACACGCTCATCCCGATCGGAAAGGGACAACGTCAGCTTCTGATCGGAGACAATGGCCTGGGAAAGAGTTCGGTCGCCGTCGATATCGTCATCAACCAGAAGGACAAAGGCGTCCGTTGCGTGTATGTCCTGGTCGGGCAAAAAAGGTCAAGCGTCCTCAACACGATTCAGATGCTCAAGGAGAACGACGCGCTCTCCCATGTCGTGTTCGTGGTGGCGGAGGCGACGGCCCTTCCCGGGCTCCGGTATCTTGCCCCCTTCGCAGGGTGCGCGATCGCCGAATATTGGATGCGAAGAGGACAAGACACGCTCGTCGTCTACGACGACCTGACCGCTCATGCGAACAGCTATCGTGAACTCTCCCTCCTTTTAAGACGCCCCCCCGGACGGGAGGCCTTCCCCGCGGACATTTTCTTCCTTCATTCGCGCCTTCTCGAACGTTCGACCTGTCTTTCTCCGGAGTTCGGCGGGGGAAGCATGACCGCCCTCCCGATCATCGAGACAAAGGAAGGCGAGATCGCCTCGTATATTCCGACGAATCTCATTTCCATCACCGACGGGCAGGTCTATTTCGATGCCGGTCTCTTCTCGTCGGGGTTTCTTCCGGCGATCGACATCACCCGGTCCGTCTCCCGGGTGGGGGGAAGGGCCCAACCCGAGGCGATCAAGGAGGAAGCGGGAAGGATGAAGCTCGACTATCTTCAGTTCCTCGAGCTCGAAGTGTTTACACGGTTCGGAGCGAAGCTCGAAGCGTCCATTCAAACGAAGATTTCGCGCGGAAAGGTGTTGCGGGAAATATTGAAGCAGGACCGGCTCAGTCCGATCCCCATCGAGGCTCAATTGGCCTGGCTCATCGCCTTCAACGAAGGGAGCTTCGACGGGATGGACCTTGCCCGGGTGAAGGGGGAGACGGAGCGGCTCTTCCAGCGGGTCCGGGAAAGGGCACTCTCCCTTTCCGATCCCAGGGACAGCTGGAAGGCTTTCCTCGCGGGGCGGCCGTGAGCAAGATTTCCGACCTCAAGGCCCGGATCCATGCCTTCGATGAAATCCGGAGCATCATCAGCGCGATGAAAAACCTGTCGATCGTCGAACTGAACAAAGTCTCCCATCTGCAGAATTCCCTGGGCGAAATGGCGGGATTGACCGAGGAGGCCTTAGAAGTGTTCGAAGGGTCTTTCGAACTCCCCCTCCTCCGGCGCCTTCCCGGAAAGGAGCCGCTCTATATTCTCCTCGGATCGGAACGCGGCTTCTGCGGAGGGTTCAATGAAGCGGTCATCGCCCGTTTCGAACAGGAAACGGCCCAAAACCCCGACCAACCGAAAATTCTTGCCGTGGGCCGCAAAATCGGCGCGAAGCTCGAAGGGGACCCGCGCCTGATCGGCATAGTCGACGGTCCAAGCACGACGGAGGAGATCCCCGGGATCATCACGCGCTTGGCCGGACAGCTTGAGAATTTCCCGGAACACGAGTGGGCTCTCATCCACCGCATGGGCGACGAGTCGACCGGGAAAACCGTGGTCATCGATCCATTCAAAAAAAAGCTGGGAGGGCGGGGGAAGAACCCCACCCCCTATCCCCCCCTGTTGAACCTCGCCCCCGAAGAGCTTTACCCAAAGCTCTTTGAGCAATACCTCTTTTCAATCCTGTACCGCGCGTTCTATTTTTCGTTCCTGGAGGAGAACCATGAACGGCTGCGGCACATGGAGGGCGCGCTCGACTCCCTGGAGAAAAATCTTGTCCGACTCCGGGGGGAACAAAATATCCTCCGTCAGGAGGAAATCACTGAGGAGCTCGAGATCATTCTGCTCGGGACCGAAGGCAAGGACGGATATCTCTCCAAGGATTTCTGACACCAAAGGGACGCCACCGACCTTCGCCTGCGATGGGTTTGCCGATGCCGGGAGCCGTCCGGCATCGCCTCCGCGACGTCATCCTCGGGGCTCGGAGGATTCCCGCGAAAATGCGGTCGAACGCTCCCCTCAAGGGGCCGCCACGGTATGAGTGAGTGAAGTCATCCCCCAAGGATCCGAGGGCTCTTGGGAGGCCGCACAAACACTTCGTTCCGGATATTTTGAAAAACCAACGGCCATTCGCACTGACTCTTCTTGATCATTGACCCTTAAAAAGAGTCCTGATCCGAACCCAAGAGTCCCCTTTACAGGGCTCCGCTCGAATAAAGACCCTTCCTTCCAGCGTGCTCCAGGTGATCAAACATTTCTTGGCCAATATTTTCCGGAATCCGAGATGCCCTGCATCCTTCAGGTCGCACAGGCGCATTTTCCCCACTCATTTGGGGGGATGCCCAATGTTCTTGAGGTATGAGAATGTGAACTTTTCCCGGAATGAATCATCCTTCAGACTTGGACTTTCCCCGTATCTTACTGAATAATGGCGTATAAGGAATTTCAGAAAGGCCCTGGAAGGCGATTCGCCCGGACACATTAAGGAGGAGACAGGTGAGAACAGTCAAGGAAATCACATTCGATCTTCTTCGTCGGCTGAACCTGACAGTCGTCGTCGGCAATCCGGGATCCACCGAGGAAACGTTTCTTCAGGATTTTCCCGGGGACTTCGAGTATATCCTGGCTCTGCAGGAGGCAAGCGTCATGGCGATCGCCGACGGCCTCTCCCAGAGCCTCAGACGTCCCGTGATCGTGAATATCCATACCGCCGCCGGTCTCGGAAACGCGATGGGCTGCCTGATGACGGCCTTCCAGAACAAGACCCCGCTCATTGTCACCGCAGGCCAGCAAACCCGCGAGATGCTCCTCTCCGAACCTTTACTGACCAATATCGATGCGATCAACCTGCCGAGGCCCTTCGTCAAATGGAGCTATGAGCCTTCCCGTCCCGAGGATGTGCCGGGGGCGTTCATGCGCGCGTATGCAGTCGCCACGCAGCCTCCCCAAGGCCCTGTCTTCCTTTCCCTTCCGCTCGACGACTGGCAAAAAAGAATTCCAGAGGTGGACGTCTTCCGAACCGTGGGGACCCGCCAGGCA
The DNA here is from genome assembly GCA_027314645.1 of Nitrospirota bacterium. Classification (GTDB taxonomy): domain Bacteria; phylum Nitrospirota; class Leptospirillia; order Leptospirillales; family Leptospirillaceae; genus UBA4572. Next base: position 19,736 of record DAHVAL010000020.1, on the reverse strand, counting down.
CCCGATCCCTTCCGTTTGCTCGAGTTTTCTGACCGGATCAATAAAAGCCATAGCCCTGTCATTGTCTATGGAGGGGAGGTGGCTCGGAGCCAAGCGTGGGAGGAGGCCATTCGATTTGCGGAGCATCTCGAGTCTCCCGTGTGGATGGCCCCGTTCGCGGAACGAAATGCCTTTCCCGAAGATCATCCCCTTTTCCAAGGGGCCCTTCCCTCCGGGATTGGCTCCCTTTCCACACGGCTTGAAGGCCACGATCTCGTGATCGTGGTCGGGGCCCCAGTTTTTCGTTATTACCCCTGGATTCCCGGCCGCTTTCTCCCCAATGGCACGACCCTCCTCCATGTCACCGACGACCCGGACGTCTCCTCAAAGGCGGTGGTCGGGGACAGCCTCGTGAGCGACGCCAAACTTTTCCTCGAGAGAATCCTCGGCCATCTCCGGAAAAGGGCGAAAAATGACACTAAAAAGAGGGCCCCCATGGAGCGGGAAGACCGATCGGCCCATCCGTTGCGCCCGCACGCCATCCTTGAAGTCCTTCAGGAGGCAACCGACCGGGCGATCGTTCTTGTCGAGGAATGCCCCTCCATCGTCCCCATGATGCAGGACGTGTTTCGCGTCAACACTCCCGACACCTTCTACACCTTCGCCTCCGGCGGCCTGGGCTGGAATCTTCCGGCGGCGGTGGGGCTTTCTTTGGGAGAGCGGACTTCGGGACGGAACCGACCGGTGGTGGCCCTGATGGGGGACGGGTCGTTCCAGTATTCGGTCCAGGGACTCTACACGGCGGTGCGGCAGAAGGCCCATGTCATTTATGTGGTGTTCCAGAACCACGAGTACGGAATCCTCAAGCAGTTCGCCATTCTCGAGAAAACGCCGAACCTGCCGGGTCTGGACCTTCCGGGGCTCGACTTCGTGGCGCTGGGGAAGGGATACGGAGCCAAAAGCATCCTGGCGGACTCCCTTGAAGACCTCGCGAAGGCCTACAAGGCCGCCCTGGACTTCCACGGAACATCGGTCATCGTCGTTCCGATCACCAAAAAATTGAAGCCCCTCCTCTAGACCCGCATGGATGGCCTTGAAGAGTTGTCCCCAGATCCTCTCGCCTAGCTCTTTCCTTATCTTCTTTCGATCCAACCATCCCCAAAAGACTCCGCGCAATGACCAATTCCAAGGGACCCGCGTTCAGATAGGGCATCCAACGCCGGAACAATGATCTTACTCGGAACGGATCATGAAAATTCCACGTGTTCGCCGGAAGAACACATTCGGGCAAGAGAGCGGGAGGAGGACTTTGGGATTGGTGCGCCCGGAGGGAGTTGAACCCCCGACCTTCAGATTCGTAGTCTGTTGCTCTATCCGGGCTGAGCTACGGGCGCATGAGGGGGAAATTGCCGAACAACCTGATTATTTTACCCAAGATAAATGCATTTGCAAAGCGTCCCCGATCAAGACCCCCGTTTCAGTTGAGATCATTTCGTATCCATCGTCGTTTATCCTGTGTTAAAATGCCTGAAAAGACTCAATCCTGTCCCAAGGAGCCCTGGTGAGCGACCCTCTTTACCCGTTTTCCGACATCGAACAAGCCACGCAGTCCCGCTGGAAGAGCGAACGCTCCTTCAAGGCGGTCCGATCGGACTCTCGGCAGAAATACTATTGTCTCGAGATGTTTCCCTACCCATCCGGCCGCATCCATATGGGCCATGTCCGAAATTATTCGATCGGAGATGCGATCGCCCGCTACAAGCGGATGCGAGGGTACAACGTCCTCCATCCCATGGGCTGGGATGCTTTCGGGCTTCCCGCGGAAAATGCGGCGATCGTTCGCGGGGTTCATCCCGCCGACTGGACGGAGAGCAACATCCTGCATATGAAGGATCAGCTGGAAAAGCTTGGCCTCTCCTACGACTGGGATCGGGAAGTGGCCACCTGCCACCCGGACTACTACCGCTGGAACCAGTGGTTCTTTTTGAAGCTCCTGGAGAAGGGGCTGGCGTACCGGAAAGAAGCTCTTCTCAACTGGTGCAGCTCCTGCGAGACCGTCCTCGCCAACGAGCAGGTCGAGGAAGGATTGTGTTGGCGGTGCGGGAATCCCGTCACCCTCCGGACCATGGAACAATGGTTTCTCCGGATCACCGATTACGCGGAAGATCTTTCGAAAAGCCTTGACGGTCTGACCGGTTGGCCTGAACGGGTCCGGACGATGCAGGCGAATTGGATCGCCCCATCGACGGGAGCGGAAATCGATTTTCCTGTGGACCTTCCGAAGACCCTCGATCCTTCGCTCTCCGTCCTCACTGTCTTCACCACCCGCCCCGATACGCTCTATGGGGTGACCTTCGTGACCATCGCCCCGGAACATCCCCTCATGGAGCGGCTTCTCGAACACTCCGACCAACGGGATGCCGCCAGGGACTTCATCGACACGACACTCCGGGCCCGCACCCACCACCACCGGGAGGAGCCGGAGAAAGAAGGGATTTTTTCCGGAATCCATCTGACCCATCCCTTGACAGGTCACCGTATTCCGCTGTGGATCGGCAACTTTGTCGTCGCCTCCTACGGGACGGGAGCGGTCATGGGGGTCCCGGCCCACGACCAACGGGACTTCGAATTCGCACGCAAATACGGACTTCCGATCCGGCAAGTCATCCTCCCTCCTGGACGAGACCGTTCGGAATCCCTCTCCGAGGCGATCCCCGAAGACGGCATTCTCCTTGACTCCGGCCCTTTTTCGGGGATGTCCGGAGAAGAGGCGCGGGAGGCGATCACCACGCATCTCGAAAAAGAAGGGCGAGGGTGCCGCAAGAAAACCTATCGTCTCCGGGATTGGGGGATATCCCGGCAACGGTACTGGGGAACCCCGATTCCCGTGATCCATTGCTCCGCGTGCGGCATCGTTCCTGTCCCCGATGACGACCTGCCGGTCCTCCTTCCCCGGGACATCCATTTCACCGGCAAGGGAGGATCTCCTCTCCTGGACCACCCGGATTTCCGGAGCGTGACCTGCCCGGCCTGCAACGGCCCAGCCCGTCGGGACTCCGACACGATGGATACCTTTATCGACTCCTCCTGGTATTTCCTTCGCTTCGCCGGCATCGAGAATTCTCCCAAGGATCGCCCCTTCTCTCCGGAATCCCTCGCCTATTGGCTTCCGGTCGACCAGTACATCGGCGGGGTGGAACACGCGATCCTTCATCTTCTCTATGCCCGATTCTTCACGCGGGTCTTGTTCGACATGGGGCTCTCCCCCGTCAAGGAACCGTTTTACGCCCTCCTGACCCAGGGAATGGTGTTAAAGGACGGCTCCAAGATGTCCAAATCCAAGGGCAATGTGGTCGATCCCGATCTCCTCATTTCCGATTATGGGGCGGATACGGTTCGCCTGTTCACACTCTTTTCCGCCCCGCCCGACAAAGACCTTTCATGGGACGACAAGGCGGTGGAGGGCGCCTATCGCTTCCTGGGGCGTCTCTACGGCCGCGTCCTGGCCCTGGAAGACGAGTTTTCCGGCGTCGGCACCGTCGATCACAGCCTCTGGATCGAATCCCTCTCGGGCGATGCGGCCCACGTGAGAAGCAAAATTCACGAAACCATCCGAAAAGTGACGAACGACCTCGAAAACAATGCCCAGATGAACACCGCCATCGCCGGGCTCATGGAGCTCCTGAACACCTTGAGCAGCTACCAAAACCAGGGTCTCGCGGATTCTCCCGATATCCGGCGCTCCATCCTCGTGATGGGGTACCGAACCCTCCTCCTTCTGCTGTCACCCTTCGCTCCGCATCTCGCGGAACACCTCGGAGAGAAGCTGGGCCTCAAAAATATCGGGCACCTTCCCTGGCCCGTTGCTGACGAGCGGGCTCTGGCGCGGACGCTCGTTCCCTACGTCGTTCAGGTGAATGGGAAGCTCAGGGCCACCGTTGATCTCCCTCCCGACGCCCCAGAAGAGACCGTGTCCCGGGAAGCGGCCCTGGATGAACGGGTGGCCCGGGCCCTGTCGGGGCAATCGATCGTCAAAACCGTGTTCGTTCCGGGGAAGATTTTAAACTTCGTCACAAGATCCATCGCCCAATGATCTCCCGGAGCCGGCCCTTTCAGAATGCTTCCAGATGGGGGCTTTCCTTCGCCGCCCTTCTCTTCCTGACGCTTTCCGGATGCGGCTACCATTTCTTCAACCTCAACCAGCTTGCCCAGGCCCCTGCGGCAAAAGACCTGAGCTTCGGGAAAACGGTCCGGATCGCCGTCAAGACCTTTCACAATATGACTGTCTTTCCGCTGATCGAAGCGACGGTGACTCAATCGCTCAAAAACGCCCTTCTCCGAACTTCGGGGGTCATCCTCATCAACGATCCAAAGCGGGCAGACATCGTTTTGTGGGGCAACGTCGTCGCCGTCGTCCAAATGCCGCTGGCCCTGTCCAGCATCAATGGCATCGAAGAATACCAGGTCGAGGTGATTCTGGACGCCCATGCGACCGGGTATAACGGGAAGGAACTCTGGCACGGAGGGGCGATCGCCGGCACCGCCCCCATGTATGTGAGCCTGAACCTGTCCCTTTTTAACACCACGCAGCAATATGCCATGAACACCGCCGCCATGAATGCCACGGTCAGGGTGATAAACTTCATGGCCCATAATATCTCAAGCGCGTCCTTCAACGTTCTCTCCCTGCAGAACCAGATAGGTGGACCCACTCCCGGAATGTCTGTCCCGAACGGATCGGCCGTTCCAGCCCCTCCCGGAGCGGCTCCTTGATCCGGCCGGCTCTTGATCTTTTTCGCCTGGACGCCCTCCCTTCCTCCGTCATCGGCCTTGTCCCGGGGGACCCGCTTCTCTCTTTATGGGTCCGGCGCCATGTGCTCGCCTTGTCCGGAATCGATCCCAATGAGGGATCGGCGGTCATCGATACCCGTTCGGGAGATGAAATGCCCCACTCCCGGATTCTTACGCGCCTCAGGGAACGCCCCCTCTTCGGAGGACGACGCATCCTCTGGATCAGCCGCTCCGACCAGTGTCCCGACATCGATCCGAAGGACCTGCTCGAAAGAAATCAGAAATCGGTCACGACCCTGATTCTGGAAGCGCCCGAGAAGGTGCTGGCATCCTGGTCGAAGATCCTTCCCGCCTTCAGCTTGGCCGCTCCGACCAAACCTTCCGACCGGGAGGCGTGGGCTCAGTTCCTCGCAGGAAAAAGCGGGATCTCGCTCGAAAAGAGCGCCCTTCAACCTCTTTTGACCACATTCGAAGGCTCCCTGGGCCCGATGGAGCGTCTCTTCCAGGACCTCGCCCGAGAGGGCGTCCGAAAGGTCACGGCAGACGCCCTTTTTCGCCATGGTGTGACCGACCATTACAAGACCGTGTTCGATCTGATCCGGGGCTTCGAAAACAGCGACACCAAATTTTTCCGGGAGTGGGAGCGATTTCTTGAAGGAGGGCAGTCACCCTTTGGACTGATCTCCCTGTTGCACCGCCAATGGAGGCTTTACAGAATCGCGGCAAACGCGCTGGGAAAAAACACGGGACGGAGTGAGGCGGAACGGATGGTGATCACCCTCGGGGGGGTGCCGGCATTTGTCGCCCCAGGCGTGGTCAGGGTCGCCGGGAGACTCTCCCTGGAAGGGATTCGAAAGGGAACGGAGGCGCTTTGGCAGGCCGACCTGCTTTTAAAGTCGGGAGTCTCTTCGACGCTCGTCATGGATCAGCTGGCGGCCACCCTCTTTTCTCTCTCCCGGTCCGGGAAAGAAGAAAAAGGCTGGACAAAGAACTCTTGGAGCCGTCAGACACCGCAACATTCCTGAATTGCGGGTGGGGGACCCCCTACGCGCTTGACCCCTCGGATACGAACACGAGGGAGGCGGAGGGGAAGCCGGTCTCGAAGGCCAGACCCGCCCACCCTCAGAATGGACCTTAACGGACCCCGTTGACCTTCAGGGTGAGGCGGGAGATTTTCCGGGATGCCGTATTCCGGTGGAGAATACCGCGATTGACCGCATGGTCGATGAAGGGAACCGCGCGCATGAGGGCTTCCCGTGCCTCAGCGGATTTTCCCGCAGAAACGGCTTCCTCGACCTTCCGGGCGAGGGTCCGCATCGTCGTGATGGCTTGACGATTCCGTTCCCGGCGCCGGGCATTCCGACGGATATCTTTCTTGGTTGACTCGTGATTGGCCAACGATCCTCCTTATGAACACAGTGAACACGCTGAAATCGGCTCTTGATCGAGATGTCCGAGGCGCTTCCCGCCTCCCGAGAAGCGATTTTCGAAATAATCTCGAATCAGAGATCTTATCGGAATCGTCTCCTTTCGTCAACGGATTTTGAGGGTGCGCATTTTCTTTCCCGGAGGAGAAGGGCCCTTTCCAGACTTCTGGGCGGCCCTTCTCTCTTGTTCTTCAAAAGATCCGATGGTAGGATGACCCCAAATCCATGTTTCAAGACGTGTTCACCCGGATTCCGGAGACAGCCGTGCCTATAAGACTCACATCGACGCCATCTTCCCCCCGCCCGGAATCCGTTTCCACGTGACCGCTCAGGATTCTTCCCCCCAAGACCGCCATGACACCCTCAAGACCATCGGACGCCAGGGTGCCCGGGTTTCCCTTGCCATTCTCCTCTCGAGGGTTTTCGGGTTCCTAAGAGACGTGCTGATCGCCGAAAGGTTCGGAACCGGGGCCATGGCGGACCTGTTTTATGTCGCGTATCGAATCCCCAACATGCTGCGAGAGCTCTTTGCGGAGGGAGCCCTTTCTTCGGCCTTCATCCCGACGCTCACCCGTACATTGGACAAGGAAGGCCGCGGGGAGGCCGAGAACCTTTATTCGGGGGTTCTGGTCCTTCTCTCCCTGATTCTCATTCCGGTCATTGCGGCGGGAATGGTCTTTGCCCCCGAAATCCTCTCCCTTCTGGCCCCCGGATGGGCGATCGACCCCGCGAGGAAGGCGCTGGGGGCCTTGATGATCCGGATCATGTTTCCCTTCCTTTATTTCATATCCCTCTCGGCGCTTCTCATGGGAGTCTTCAATGCCCAAAAACGGTTCTTCCTCCCTGCAGTCAGCCCCATCGCCTTTTCTTCGGCGTTGATCGTCGCCGCACTCCTGCCGGATTGGGCCGTTCCCGGCCCCCCCATTCTCCGGCTTGCCGCAGGCGTCCTTCTGGGAGGCATCGCCCAGTGGGGACTTCAATGGGTCCTTCTCGGAAAGAACCGGCTCCTGCTGAACCGCGAAAATACGATTGGAACCTCCTGGGGAAATCCCCGGGTCCGCGGGGTCCTTTCCCGGATTCTTCCGGCGATCGGAGGCCTCTGGGTGACGCAGGGGAACCTTCTGATCGCCACCTTGTTCGGATCCTATCTCGCCACCGGCACGATCGCCGCCTTGTACTATGCGATGAGACTCATTCAGTTCCCTCTCGGACTGATCGGCGCGGCGGTAGCCACCGTGATTCTTCCCCTGCTGGCGCTTCACGCCCGGGACGACGGACAACCCCAAGAAAACATGATCGAGACACTGGTTCACGGATACCGGGCCTCGTTTTACCTGATGCTGCCCGCTTCGGCCGGGCTCGTGGCGCTCCGGGACCCCCTGATCCGGCTTCTCTTCCAACATGGACATTTCGGGGCCTTAAGCGCCGCCCAGACGTCCGAGGCGCTCATCGGCTACGCCGTCGGTCTCTGGTCTTTTTCCGGTGTCCGGATCATCGTCCGGGCGTTCTATGCCTCCGGAGACATGAAAACCCCTGTCTATGCCGCCCTGGCCGGCCTATTGACGAATCTGGGAATCAGCGCCCTCCTTGCCTCCAAATTTGGAGTCCTGGCCCTTTCCCTGGGGATCTCCATCGGCTCCCTGGTCAATCAGGCGGTTCTCTTTATGCGCCTCAAAATCCTCCTCGGAAGGCTTCCTTGGTCACTCTTCGGAAACGCCCCGCTGGTCCTTGCCGGATCCATTCTGATGCTCCTGACGCTCGGAAGTCTCTGGAGCCGCCTAAAGCCGCTTCTCTCCTCGGGTACGCTTTCCCTCCTGGGCGCCGTGACGGGAATGATCGCACTTGGGGTGGTGTGCTACGGCCTTCTCACTTACCTGGCGGGGGTCACGGAAAGCCGGCTGCTTTTTGAAAAGATCGCGGGGAGGAGTCAGCGGAAAAAGAGGTAGTTTTCCCAGACCTTGGGAGGCTCGCCGGCCATGGTCATCATGACCATGATGGCGGGGGCCCAATGGGGTCTCTGAACGCGTGCCAGAAGCGCCATTCCGGCCTGCTCTGGGGTCTTTCCAGATTTTTTGTGGTTGCAGGACCTGCAAGCGGTGACGATATTCTCCCACGTTTTCATTCCCCCTTGCGCGACGGGAACGATGTGGTCGAAGGTCAGGTCTCCGGGAGGAAACGACTTACCGCAATACTGGCAACAATTGCGGTCACGGGCGAAAATGGTCTCTCGGGAAAACTTCACGAGCCGGCGGGTATGATGAAAAAGAACCATGCGATAGAGCCGAACGACGGCAGGAACCTTCATGGAAAGGCGTGCGGAACGAACGTCCCGGGAATAGGTCTCAACGACCTCGACCTTCCCCTGGAAAAAGAGATGGACAGCCTTCTGCCAGGGAACGATCTTGAGCGGTTCATAGGTCGCATTGAGAAGCAAGGTTCGTTCCATGCCCCCTCTCCTTCGACCCCGTCAACGACGGGGTTACACACCGCCCAACATATCTAGAACCTCTCCAAGCGGACGGGAAATGCCCGTAAGTCCCCTGCAAGCCGAGACAAGGTAACGGTTTTCCTGGGTCATTTGGAGCGCCTGATTCAAATCGACAACCGTTTCCGCCGAGTCGGATTCCATGATCATGAGAAGGTCGGATTCGTCAAACCCGTAGCTCGACACGATTGTCACCCGGACCCCCGGGTATCGATCCACGACGGATTTCCGTTCCTTTTCGGCGCCTTCCCTGACAAATTCCGCGAGTTCGTGCCAATCGGAGGAGCGGACTAAGGGACGGACGTGGATGAATCTTGAATTTCTAGGAACGAACGGGGTTCGCGACCCGGAGTCCCCAAGAAATCCGAGGAAGGATCGTTCCACGGTCAGATATCGGCCGAGATAAGAGGAAAGGAGTTTTCCGGTCATCTCTTGAAGAAGGCTGATGTTGGTTCCGACTCTCCAGAGAAGTATATCACCCATCCCGGTGAGGCCAACGAGACTATAGGAGCTGCTGGCCACCTGACTCTCGAAGTTGCGAACGACGTCGGCGAATTCCTTCTTGCCATGGCCGACCTCCGCAGGGTGTACCTTTCTCCATTCAGGATTGATCCGAAGGACCACGAAACTCGCATATTCCCGCATGGAATTGGCGCCTCCTCGTTGTTGGGCCTGGGGCTCGGGTGATTTTACACTCTCTTTCTTTACTGGGATTTCCTGGGTCTTTTCAGGAGTTTCCTGGACGGGAGGGGCCGTGGGAGCGGTCTCCGGGGCTGCCGATGCCACGGTAGGTTCCGCCGGTGCGGCAGGGGCCTCCGCATTTTCGCCGGACTTGGAAGCCTTGATCTTCACGATCACGCTCGCCTCAACGCGGGACATCCCGTGGGAGCGGGCGTATTCCTCGGCCTCCTTTTCGACGTTCTTGCGGATGAAAAAGGGAACCTTTTTCAAAAGGGCCTGGGCGTCTTCCGTCCAGGGAATTCCGGCACCTTCCTGGTCTTTCGCGTCATCCGCTGCCATAACCTTTTGTCCTCCCTAGGGGTCAATGTGCTCGACGAATCTTAGTTCCAACAAACCGGAGAGCTGATGGCTTTGCGTCACAGGCTATATGACACCGGTCCATCGCTCGACCCGCCCTAACAGATGGAACATCCTCTTGCCACTCATGGGAATCGCGGGCTATTATGCCACAGGAATCAAAAAGGTAGCAAATTTTATCAATCCACCCATAAGGCATTAGTAATGGATAACCTCGATCATCCAATGTCATTCATTTCTTTGGGGAGCCTGTCCCAAGCCATGGCATCCAAAATGGGATGGGAACGGGAAGCCAGACTATGGAAGGTCATCCGGCTCTGGAAGGACATCCTTGGGGACCCGATCGCCCGAATGTCCTATCCTTCGGCCCTCCTCGACAAGGAACTGGTAATCGCCTGCGCTTCGGAACTCTGGAAGCGGGAGCTGACATTTCTCCTCCCCGAGATTCAGACGAGACTCCTCCCCTCCTGCCCTTCACTTTCGGGTCTTTCCTTCACCTTCCGCGTGGTCCGTCCCTTCTCTTTGCCCCTCAAGGACAAGGAGGATCAGGGGGAGATCCCCGAAGAAATCCTCGAAAGGATCTGGTCCCGGGCGGGGGAAATTTCGGCCCACCTTCCCGAACCGATGCGTGAAAAAGCACGCCGCTTTGTCGCCTACCAACTCATAAACGGAATGGGGCTGCGCTCGTCACGTCGGGACGGTCCATCCGGAAATCCACCCCCCTGATTGTCCCTCCCGGGAGAGCATGGTAGGATTAAATTTATCCCATTTCTATTCCTCTAGCGGCAGGTACCGACATTTATGGAGCAAGAGATTCATTTTTCCCTTCCCCATCCGGAACGGACTTTGACCGTCGTCAACCACCAGACTCGATCGACGCTTCATCTGAAACCGGTCAAAACCGTCCAGGCCCTTCTTAGGGCGCTTAATCTTTCCCCGGACACCGTCCTCGTCATCCAGGACGACACCCTTCTTTGCGACGACGACCCGATCGATCCGGGGAGCCCTGTCGAAATCCGGCCGGTTATTTCGGGAGGGACATCGTCATGAAGTGCCGTTCGTGCTCAGAAAAGGCGGTCATCCGGCTGCCCAGCCACAACAGCGCCTTCTGCCCCTCCTGCTTTGACCGTTTTGTTCTCTCACAAGTAACGCGTGCCATAGAAGATTTTGGGATGATCACAAAAGACGACCATGTGCTCGTGGCCGTCTCGGGGGGAAAGGATTCTCTCGCCCTCTGGGAAATCCTCATGAGGCTGGGCTATCGAACGACAGGGTTTCATCTCGACCTCGGGATCGGAGAATATTCGCAGGAAAGCCGGGGGCATGTCGAGTCCTTCTCCCGCCGGTTCGAACTTCCGCTCGTCACCGAATCCCTTCCGGAGGAGGTGGAGGGATCGGTGTCGGATATTGCCCGGGCCACGGGGCGCCCGGCCTGTTCGGGGTGCGGACTCTCAAAGAGGTACTTTTTCAACCGGACGGCACTCCGAACAAACGCCACGGTTCTGGCCACCGGACACAATCTCGATGACGAGGCCTCCCGTCTTTTTGGAAACATTCTTCACTGGCATGACGAATATCTCGGGAAAAATCGGCCCGACCTTCCGGAAATCGACGGACTCTCCAAGAAGGTCAAGCCTCTCGTCCGTCTTTCGGAAAAGGAGATGGCCTCTTACGCGTTCCTCAGGAAGATTCCTTATGTCCTCCAGGAATGCCCTCACTCCAAAGACGCCAAGCAGCTTCTCTACAAGAAGCTTTTGAACGAGATCGAAGGCGCCTCCCCGGGGACGAAGCACGCATTTTTGTTTGGCTTTCTTGAACGAATCGACCGGTGGTATCCTCCGGTGGAGAGCCAGGAAGGGCCCCCCGAGTACGCTCCTTCTTCCGTTTCGGCCCGGTGCGAACGCTGCGGGGAGATCTCCTGGACCCCCCTGTGCAGCTTCTGCCGAATGAAAGAGCGGGTCCAGGCCGGATTATCGGGAAAAGAGGGGAAATCCTCCCGATCCCGCTAAACCGGCCGTTCCTACCGTTGCCAGAGAATCCGGCCGTATTCGAGGGGGACCTTGACCATTTCGTGAAAGGGAACGACACGCAATGTATAGTGCCCGGCCGGGCGTTTTCCGGGAACCGTCACCCCGAAAATGAACCCGTTCCTTGCGCCAGCAAGGTTCTTGACAAGATCCATGGCTTTCCGGAAGGGAGCCTCTCCCTCAAGGGGGGCCGCAAAAACCTCGACGCGAACCTCCTCCGGGGCGATTTCGCCCAGCCAGACGGGGCATTCGATCCGAATCCCTTCCGGCCCTTCCAAAACCGTTTCCGCGCCGAACCGTATCCCTTCCCAGTTTCTGTCGAGATGTTCCTTCCAGGAGTCGATCGACCGGGCCAGCGCTCCTCCATTGGCCTGACGCGCCTCGAATAATTCGGCCGCAGGAAGATAGGCGCGTTCAAGATATTCGCGGACCATCCTGTCGGTGCTGAAGACAGGGGTCAGCGTCGCCATGCTCTCCCGCACCCGACTGATCCAGCGCCCGGGAATCCCCCGATCGTCCCTTTTATAAAAGTCCGGAATCACTTCCTGCTCCAGGATCCGGTAGAGATCCTCCGCATCCAGGCGATCGCGGGTCGAGTTTTCGAAAGGGACCCCGTCCCCGATCGCCCAGCCCACCTGCGGCCGGTAGCCTTCTTCCCACCACCCATCCCTGACCGAGCAATTCAGCCCTCCATTGACCAGAACCTTCATCCCGCTCGTCCCCGAGGCTTCCCAGGGCCTCCGGGGGCAATTGACCCAGAGATCGATTCCTCCGACCAGGGTCCGCGCCACATTCATATCGTAATCGCTCAAGAAGAACACCGTTCCATGGCTCCGGGGGTCGGAGGCAAAATGGACCCATTCCTGAATGAAGTTCTTGCCCTCAGTATCCTGAGGATGGGCCTTTCCCGCGACAAAAATCCGAACCGGACGGTCGGCATGAGAGAGGATGGAAAGAAGACGTTCGTGGTCGAAAAGGAGAAGGTTGGGACGCTTGTAAGAGGTGAACCGCCGGGCCAATCCGATATAAAGGGCGTTAGGATCGAGGAATGGAAGAGGAGTGCCCTCTCCCCTCACGGATTTCTGACGGAGCAGATGCCTTTGAACTCCCTCCAACATCACGATCCGATTCTTCATGCGAAGATCCCACAGAGCTTCATCCGATGTCTCAAGCACCTCACGAACCGGCTCGGACGACCCATCCCTGTGCATTCTCCTCTTGGGGACCTTGTCCGTCCAGAACACATCGGACAGGAGCGAGTCCCACGAGAGTGTATGAATCCCGTTCGTGATATGGGTCACTGGCACTTCATCGATGGGCCACCGCTCGAACTGGGGAGAGAAGATCTTCCGGCTCACCTCTCCATGAATACGGCTGACGCCATTGACGAATCCGCTTCCTGAAATCGCCAGAAGCGCCATGTTGAACGGTTCCGTCATGTCGTCCGGATTCTTCCGTCCCAGGGCGAGAAGCTCCTTGTCCGTCAGGTTCCACTCTTTTTGATACACGGTGAAATACTGGTGAAAAAGCGCCGGGTCAAAGGAATCAAACCCGGCAGGGACGGGCGTATGAGTGGTAAAGATATTGCCGGCCCGGGTCACGTGGAGGGCATGGTGAAAATCCGGAATCTTTTCGCGCACCATCCAGTTGTGCGCCCGTTCAAGGATCGCGAAGGCCGGATGTCCTTCGTTGATGTGAAGGACGTTTGCGTCGACGCCAAGGGCATGAAGGACGCGATAACCGCCAATTCCCAAAACGATTTCTTGCACCAGGCGCATCTCTCGCCCGCCTTCGTATAGCTCCCCGGTGATGCCCCGGTCAATCGGGGTGTTCACAGGATCGTTGGAATCGAGAAGATAGAGGGTCGTCGTTCCGAGACGAACCTGCCAGACCCGAAGGATCAGGGTCCGGCCCGGCAGGGGGATGGGAATACGGACCCATTGCCCGGTTGCGCCGCGAAGGGGACTGATCGGAAGAGAATCGGGGTCGTTATAGGGGTAGCTTTCGATCTGTTCCCCCTGAGCATTCACGACTTGGCGGAAATAGCCTTTCTGAAACAGAAGCCCCACTCCAACCACCGGAACCCCGAGATCCTCCGCGCTTTTGAGGTGGTCCCCGGCAAGAATCCCCAATCCTCCCGCATAAATCGGAAGGGCTTCGCTCAACCCGAATTCCATGCTGAAATAGGCGACCTTCCGGAGAGCGGACCGGGCAAAATGCTGGTTATACCAGTTCGGAGCATGATCTTCCTGGTTCCAGAGGTTATGCATCTCGGCAACCCGGGCCAGAAAATCCCCGTTTTGCGCCAAGGCGTTCAGATGGGCCACCGACACTGTTTGAAGAATCAGCCACGGATTTCGGGTCAATTTCCATAGGACGGGATCGAGCTGGTTCCAAAGCTCGTCAGCCCGGTGGTTCCATGTCCATCGGAAGTCGAGGGCCATTTCCGACAATGGTTCCAATCCCTGGGGCAGATCTCTTGTCCTGTACCGCTCAAGCATAGGCGTCTCCCGGATGAATTAAGGGGAAAATTCGGCGTTGATGAGGTCTTCTGTTTCCCGGACAATGGTCCTGTCCTCACGGGCGTGAAGCGACCAGACAGCGACCCGCGAAGAGGCGGAAGACACGCACCGGTCCCCGGAGCCATGACGGTTTGCTTCGGGATCTTCCTCGACGCCAAGGTACCTCAGTCGTTTCATCACGGCTTCCCGGGCCCCGGCGGAATGCTCTCCCACCCCCCCCGTCACCACAAGGGCCTCGAGCCCCTCGAGCACCGCGGCATAGGCTCCCACCGTCATGACGACCGAGGTGACGGCCTTGTCGAAGGCAAGTGCCGCCAAAGGATCGCCCGCAGCCCTCCGTGCTTCGATCGTCCGAAAATCCGAGATCCCTCCCGACAAGGCGAAGAGCCCGGATTTTCGGTTTAGCGCAAAATCCACCTCTTCCAGAGAATATCCTTTCCTTAAGAGCATAGGAAGGATCCCCGGATCGATCGATCCCGGCCGCGTCCCCATGACCAGACCGTCTAAGGGGGTCAACCCCATTGAGGTTTCGACGGATTGACCCGCGCGGATGGCGCAAGCGGATGCCCCATTCCCCCAATGGACCACGACGAGCCGTTCCGGGAGAGGCCTGTGTGACAAAGATGGAAGCCGATGCACGACATCATCGTAGGAAAGCCCGTGGAATCCGTATTTCTCGACTCCATCCTTCACCCGCCACTCCTCGGGAAGCGGATACCTTCGAGCACTCTCCGGAAGAGTCCGGTGGAACTGGGTGTCGAACACGGCAACGATGGGAAGGGAATGTTCCATGGAGGACAAGGCTGTCAGAACGCGGATGGCGATGGGAAGATGCAGGGGTGCGAGAGGCGTGAGATCCCGGAGGGCGGAAAGAACCGGACCGTCGACGAGGACACTTTTTTCGAAGGTCCGCCCCCCATGCACCACGCGGACTCCGATCGCTTCAGGAGGGTGTTCCTGGGTCCAAAACGACAAGGTGGAGAGGGCCCCCTTCAGAGCTTCGACCGAGTCCCCAAGGGGAATTTCGTGGTCGGAAAGAATGGCCTCCCGGTCCAAGAGAGTCGCCTTGAGCGAGGATGAGCCTGGATTTATTGCAAGAACACGCATCAGGAGTCCTTCCCGGGGGGTCTGGTCCGCCATCGTCTCAGAGGCCGATCATATCATGGACAGAGGCTCCTCGCGACCGGTACACATCTTACAAAGAAGATAAGAGGATCCCGTGTGCGCTCCTTTTTAGACTGTTTGCGGACCAATGGCGCTCGGGTTGGCGATCTCTTGAGGGGCGACGACCCGTTCCTCATCGCCCCAGAACACCACCTCGAATCGGCCGGAATAATCCTCCACCAACGCCGACCCGTGTTCCACCCAGTCCCCCGTATTCAGGTAGGACACCCCCTCCCGCTCAAGGTTCGCAGGAAAGTGAATATGCCCACAAATGACCCCGTCCATCCCCCGGGTTTTGGCGGCCTGCGCCAGGATGCCCTCATATTCTCCGATGAACCTGGTTACCTTTTTGACCCGATTTTTGACCGCCCGGGACAGGGACCATCGGCTGGTTCTCCCCAAAAGACGGTTGATGAAACAAAGAAGAAGATTGATCCTCAGAAGAACGGAATACCCCCAGTCCCCGAACTTCGTCAGCCACGGAAGGGTTTGAAGGCAAAGATCATAGGCATCTCCGTGAATGACCAGGTATTGCCGTCCGTCCACTCCCTTGTGAATCCATTCCTTGGAAATTTCAAGATCCCCGAAATGGATCGAGCGACGGTCCAGCACCTTGTCCAGGAAGGCGTGCACAGGATCGTGGTTCCCCTCGATATAGACCACCTTTGTCCCATGGCGGGACTTTCGCAGGAGTTTCTGGATGACCGTGCTGTGGGATTCTGGCCAGAACCACGTGCGCTTCATTTGCCAAAAATCCAGAATGTCTCCCACGAGGTAGAGCGTGTCACACTCCGTTTCCCGAAGAAATCCCAGGAGAAGATCCACCTGGCAATCCCTTGTTCCCAAGTGAACATCCGAAATGAAGATCGAGCGATATCTTTTCATTACTGCCTCCTTATCAAGGGTTGATCCTGTTCCTCCAGGTGTTGAAGAATCGCACGGGCGAGGCGGCACGCCGCGTCGGGGCGGCCGGCGAACGTTGAATTGGCGGTCATTTTTTCAAGACGTGCGGTGTCCTCACAAAGGGACAGGACCGCCGCCCCCGTCTCCCGTGGATCGATAATTCCGATGGCGGACCCGGACGCGATTGCCCACTCCCGGTTGATCCGCTCCTGCCCTCCCCGAGCCGGAAGAAGAGCCAGGGGCTTGCCGGAGGCCAAGGCCTCAAAGAGCGTCAATCCTCCGGGTTTGCTCACGATGACGTCTGCCACCGCCATCCATTCATGCATATTGTGGACGTACTCCAGAGCCTTGACCCCAAGCGTGTCGGACCCATAGGCGCTTGCCCAGTTCCGGCAACGCTTGAGAAGACTCCTGTTCTTTCCCGCAATGGCGACGAGGGTGACGGGTGTTTTTCCCTTCCGGAACGACTCGAGGAGGGAAGGGAGGTCTTCGACCCCCTCCCCCCCCGACAGGACGAGAACGGTTTTTCGGTCGGGGAGTTGCAGTTTTTCAAGAAGATCCTCCCGCTTCTCCCCCCTCGAGAATTCCGGGAGGACGGGGATTCCCCAGTCCCTGACCGCGGCGTCCGGGGTGTCGCCCTGAATGCGTTCCCGCGCTTTTGGGCTGCACACGATGTATTCGTCCACCCCGGGCCAGATCCAGATCCCATGGGGATGAATGTCCGTCACGACTCCCCAGAGGGGGGCCGGTAACCTGTCATTTCTTCGCAGGGGGGAGAGGATCTCCAGAGGGAGAAAATGAGTGCAAAGGATGAGGTCGGGAGAATCCTGCCCGAGAGAGGACAAAAAGCCTCGAAATACGAGCCTGTCCATCCATGGCAAGATCCGTGAAAGCCATGAGGGCATCCTGTCCGTCCAATCATAGAGACGATCGAGCACCTCCGGCAGACGACGTGCCAGAAAAAGATAGGTATTTCGGTAGACAAAGCGATACAGGCGATCTCCGTGATCCAGAAGATCTTCGATCCGGACATCGAGGTGGCTCGACTCACGGGAGAGAGCCCGAGCCACAGCTTCTGCGGCCCGCATATGTCCGCTTCCGACCGAAACCCCCAGGATCAGGACCTTATGTCGCCGCTCGGAGGGAGCACTGGATTTTTCGATGATTTCCTCCCTTCTCAGACTTCGGTGCGAATCCTGCCACCCCAATGCGACGGCGAGATCAAGGAGGGATCGCAAATCGATCACACCAAGAGGGTTCAGGTCGTTTCTTTTCCGGATTTCTGGTACTTTGAAAAATAAAGTTCTCATGGGCGGAAGGAGGGAAGGATGAGCGCAAAAAAACCAAAGAAATCAGGTCCGAGCGGAACTTCCGAGGAATCAACCCAATCCGTGCAGTATCATCAGGATCTTCACGATGTCCAGATCGAACTGGTCAAGTTCCAGAAACAACTGATCCGGGACAATGAAAAGGTCCTCCTGATTTTCGAGGGACGCGACGCCGCTGGAAAAGATGGAACCATCAAACACTTCACCGAACACCTGTCTCCCCGTGAGACAAGGATCGTAGCCCTTGGCAAACCCTCCGACCGTGAACAGACGCAATGGTACTTCCAACGACATGTGGCTCATCTTCCGGCGGCCCAGGAGATCGTGTTCATGAACCGGAGTTGGTACAACAGGGCTGGGGTGGAGCGAGTGATGGGATTCTGCACCGACGATCAGTACGAAGAGTTCATGGAGACCGTTCCGATGTTCGAACAGATGCTCATACGATCGGGCATCCACTTATTCAAATATTACCTCGACATCGACAAGGAGGAGCAGAAACGGCGGCTCTCCAGCCGCACGGAGGACCCCCTGAAGCAATGGAAAATCAGTCCCATCGACATGGCCGCCCAAAAGCACTGGGCGGATTATAGCCTTGCACGGAACCAGATGTTCGCCAGAACCCATTCGGCCTTGGCCCCCTGGGTCATCGTCCGGGCCGATAACAAAGACCATGCCCGGGTTCACGTGATCCGGGACTTCCTGTCCCGGGTAACCTATAAGGGAAAGAAGGAATCTGTCGTCCTACCGGATTCCACGACCGTCTTCCCCTACTCCCGCTCTTATCTCGATAACGGGATGATCGCCCCTTGATGAGGGAAGAACCTCATATCAGGAAGCCGTGGAAAAATGCCCCCCTTCCTGATAAGATCAATCAACGAGCCTCCCTCATTATGCGCCTGTAGCTCAGTAGGATAGAGCGTCGGACTTCGAATCCGCAGGTCGCAGGTTCGATTCCTGCCAGGCGCACCATATTCCAAGCCATTGTCAAGTAAAATCCCCGAAATAAAGCCCGAATTTGTCACACTTTTGTCACCCTAAGAAGCAAATAGAATTTTTTTCGAAGGAGGGCAACGGCATGACGGCCTTTCAGAAGAGATCCGGAGACGGGAGCGCATGATCCGCATCGTTCCCGATGAAGACTCCGCCATACGTTTCACCGGAGCTCTCCTGGCGGAGTTCCACGAGCAATGGCGCACGGGGAAGAAATACTTCGACAGGACCGAATACCAGGAGTGGAAGAAACAGGAACCTCTCAAAGCGCCTTCCCTCCTGTCGGTTGTCGAATGATTTATCGATCCCATGTCTCGGGAATAAAATTTACAGCAACGTTAGGACGTGACTTTTAAACAAAAAATCTGGCTTGACAATCCTGTAATGCGGAAGTAACATTTTGGACATTCATCATAGACCTGCTCTCGCTCCAATTATAATTCTTCGGGGATCTCTGTTTTTTGAGATGTTGAGGAACAAAAGGGTGGGACTTCTCTGTGCTGATTAATTAGTTTTGTCTTCATTATCGTTCGGTTTTTCAGGGTTGCATATTATCAGATTCCCTTAACGAAAGGACCGAGGAATGAGAAGAACTCTTCTGATGTTCGTCTCGCTCTTTGCCCTGGCATCCGTCGCGGTGTTCTTCCAGCCGACTTCGGCCCATGCCTTTCCGGGCTTTGCGCGAAAGTACAATTTCCCCTGCTCCTTCTGCCACATCCAGTGGCCGAGACTTGCAGACACCGGGCACTTCTTCAAGGACCGCGGGTTCATGATGAGCACCACCGGAAAGGGCAACGGTCTCGACATGATGTTCGAGAAGCCGGGCAACCAGAGCT